>JBPOIW010000148.1:0-25297 GCA_052034165.1 Planctomycetota bacterium
CTCATCATTTTGTACTCATCATTTTGTACTCATCATTTTGTACTCATCATTTTGTACTCATCATTTTGTACTCATCATTTTGTACTCATCATTTTGTACTCATCATTTTGTACTCATCATTTTGCCCCGCGAACTTTGCCTTGCCGGTCACTCAACCTTTCAGCACTCCCGGGATGACGTCCCAGCATTGAGCGACGCCGGTGAGCCGCTCCTGGCGGCCGTTGGTTTCAAAGAACAGGTCATCAGGGTTTATTCCCAAAGCCTTCAAAATTGTGGCGTGAAGATTTTTAATCGGCTGAGGATCCTCCTGGGCACGCAGGCCAATATCGTCGGTGGCTCCGATGACGCTGCCGGCTTGAACTCCGGCGCCGGCCATCCAGACGGTAAAGCCGTACGGATTGTGATTGCGGCCTTCGGCTCCTTGTCGCATTGGAGTTCGCCCAAATTCTCCGGCCCAGATCACCAGAGTTGTGTCCAGCAATCCTCGCTGCTTCAAATCATCCAGCAATGCCGCGATCGGCTGATCAGTCTGAGCGGCGTTGCGAATATGATACTCATTGCTCTTGTCATGGCCATCCCAGCCAAGCTTATCAACAGCGTTATAAAGCTGAACGAAGCGAACTCCCTTTTCGATCAGTCGCCGCGACAGGAGACACATACGCCCATAAAGAGCTTTGTCTTTCGCCTCGTCATGCAAACCGTAAGCATCCTGAGTTTCCTTCGTCTCCTGCGACAGCTCACCAATATCAATCGCTTCCGACTGCATGCGATACGCCAATTCGTACGACGCAATACGACCATCAAGATCCAGCATCCCCGGTCGCCGCGCTGCATGGCGACGATTCATCGCCTGCGCGAAATCAATCGTGCTGCGTTGTGATGATGCATATGCTGCGGGCGGTTGCAGATTCAAAACCGGCGAACCTTCATAACGAAACTGAGTTCCCTGAAATGCCGCCGGCAAAAAACCATTGCTCCAGTTGGCCGATCCTCCGAGTCCTCCGACTTTGTAAAGCAGTACATAACCGGGCAGATCCTGATTCTCCGAACCCAGGCCATAGGTGACCCACGAGCCCAGGCTTGGCTTGCCTCCCAGAATCGCTCCGGTATTCATCAAGTACGTTGCCGGGGCATGATTGGAACTATCACTGTACATGGAACGAATCTGGCAGAGTTCATCAACGTGTTTCGCGGTATGCGGCAGCAGATCGGAAACCCATTGACCGGACTGTCCGTGTTGACACCATCGCCAGGGGCCTGCCATCAATTCATCGTGGCAGTGATTGAATACACCTCCGACTTTGTCAGGATTCGCCTTCAATGATGGAGGGACAGGCTGACCATGCAGGCGGATAAGTTCCGGTTTATAATCCAGCAGGTCGATCGTCGCCGGACCGCCATACTGAAACAGAAAGATCACCTGCTTCGCGTGCGGAGCAACGTTCGACAACCGCTCGGCCAACGGATGCAGAGGATCAATTCGTGAGCTGACGTTGTTCGCTCGCGATTCTTCCGAAAGCAAAACAGACGCCGCCAGTCCGGAAAATCCACCGCCGGTTTGACTCAGGAATTCTCGTCGGGAAGCGGGACTCATCGGAAGCTCACACGAACGAACAAAAAATGGGGGCATCGTTCGATGATGCTACCGTGCTTTCCCGCAGGAGAAAAGCCGGTCTTCAGAACAACGTGGGATGAGGGTGCAGTCGCGGAATTCGTAGATCCTCCTTGCAGGGGAGGATTTCGCGGCTTGCCGCGATTGTGTGGGCTGAAGCCCACGCTACGGAGAATCAATCGTAGTGTGGGCTTCAGCCCACTTGAGCATGAGTCCTACTCACGACACGACAGATTGCAGACGAAAAGGTGCCCCTCACCGCCATGCAACATGTGCCGGCATCCCCGTTCGCCTGGCGACATTTCAAGAATTCTTTCCGGCAGAAATCGCAAACCTTGACCAGCATCCGCGACTAAGTCCGTGCGATGACAGGAACTGAATCCACGCCAGCACCGTCCTCGAAAACAGTGTTCGTCAGAGATGCAGAGAAACCTGAAATCTTCGGCGGTTGATTTCCGCCAGCGGCAGGAATCGCCGCTAATTGCATTCGATCGCTGCTTTCGAGTTGAGGAATCGTTGGCAGACCTGCGATGGCATCGGAATCCGCATTCCAGGCAGCCGCGACGAGGCTTATCTTCCTGCCATTGTTGGATTCTGTCAGGAGACGTTCGTCCATGAAGAAAATCGCCCCCGCCCTGTTATTCCTGTCAGCCACGGGTTGCAGTTCGATCACTCATGAACTTCAACCGCACCGGCTTTGGCGTTGGAATTATCAGGAAGCTCCCAACCGGACCGATGACGCTCTGTTCTCGATTGACGATCCAAAGATTCCGGCCATGACCAACGAGGATCCGGCCCCGGGAAGTTCAGTCAGTCCTGCGGCCGAATCTGATTCGTCGAATCATGAATAGCTCTTTGACCTATTTGAGCCAAAGCGAACACGAGACCGACACACTGGGCCATGCGCTCGCAGGAGTGATCACGCATGGTCTGCCGATTGCGCTCAATGGGCAACTTGGCTCCGGAAAGACTCGTTTTGTTCGAGCACTCTGCAGCGGACTTGGCATCGACACGGCTCTCGTCAACAGTCCGACGTTTGTGATTATGCAGTTGTATACGGATGGAAGAATCCCGGTAGCTCATTTCGACACTTATCGACTCGGCGACCTGGACGAGTTCCTGTCGATCGGGGCCGATGAGTACCTGCTGTCCGAAGAATGGCTGTGCCTCATCGAATGGGCTGATCGCATCTCCGACGCGCTGCCGGACGATTATCTGGAGATCAGAATTCAACAGGTCGCTGAGACCTCACGAGAATTTCAGTTTCGGGGCACTGGACCACGCAGCGACGGCCTCGTGAATGCCCTGCAGAAAAATCTGAGTGGCACTTAGGCCCAGTCCCGTAATAACTTCCGTAGCTGAAGTCGTGAGACTTCAGTCCGAACTCTCACGAGTTCGGCTACCACAGGAACTTATTTCGGGACCGTTCCTTAGCTGACTGATTCTCAGCGAAGCCATTCTCCTGACGATCGAAACCTCAAGGCGTTCCTGCTGATCACGCAACCCCCGTTCGCACACCTGTGGGGTGACCTCGCGCATCGCTTCCGCACATCATGACATGGTTGACTTGAGCGATGTGCACAGAACGTGAGACCGAACAGAATGTCGCCACTTGCCATGGTTCTCTTTTCGTAATCGCGGCGAACCTGCGAAAAACCACGGGCAGAAATCAAATGTCACAGCGTGCGATTGTCGCACTTTGGCAGGCAGGATGTGTGCCTCAACGGCGATCCGGTTCCAGAATGTTCTGTCTCGGCACACTGATTGCCACAGTCATCATTGTGCGTCAACACACGCCATCAGGTCCCCACCAACGAAGGAGCAATCATGAGAACTCAATCCGCGCCATTTCAGTTTTTTTCCAAACGAACAATCCTTTGCACGCTGTGCATAGGGGCAATTCTGCCTGCGGCTCTTGCTGCAAAGTCTCAGGACGAAACGAAGAAGGGGCCGATTCAGGTCAGCATGCGTTCCAAGCTGGAAGCAACTTCGAAAGTGCTGGAGGGGCTGGCTTTGGAAGACAAAGAACTAATTCACGAAGGCGCTGAGGCTTTGACTGCGATCAGTAAAGCAGAAGTCTGGCAAGTGTTGCGTGATACTGAATATCGGGAGCATACTCAGTCATTTCGCATCGCGATTCGACGACTGGACGAAGCGGCTCAGAAGTCTGAATTCGCATCGGCTCAGCTGGAATGGCTGTCTGCCAACAAAAGCTGCTTCGATTGTCACAACCACATTCGAACGGTGCGAAAATAGCGTGACCGTAGTCGCTGATGATTAACTGAGAATTGATTCGACGACTTTGCCATGGATATCCGTCAAGCGGAAATCCCGGCCCTGGTAGCGATATGTCAGGCGTTCGTGGTCAAATCCCATGCAGTGCAGAATGGTCGCGTTGATGTCGTGAACATGCACGGGGTCGCGAACGATATTATAGCCGTAATCGTCGGTTTGCCCGTGCACATGTCCCGGACGAATACCGCCGCCGGCAAGCCACATGGAATAACATCGGCCGTGATGATCGCGGCCGTAGTTTTCCTGAAGTCCTCCCTGGCCATACACCGTGCGGCCAAATTCACCGCCCCAGATAATCAACGTATCCTCCAGCATTCCTCGCTGCTTGAGATCAGTGATCAATGCGGCCTGTGGCTGATCGATATCATGGCACTGCTTTGGCATATTGGTCGGAAGTCCGCCGTGCTGATCCCAGCCTCTGTGATAGAGCTGCACGAATCTCACACCCTTTTCAAAGAGTCGTCGAGTCAGCAGGCAGTTGGCGGCAAACGTGCCGGGCTTCTTCGCCTCTTCCCCATAAAGCTGAAATGTGGACTCCGTTTCTTTCGATGTATCGATCAGGTCTGGCACTGACGATTGCATGCGAAATGCCATTTCGTACTGAGCAATCCGCGTGGCAATCTCCGGGTCGCCGGATTCCTGCAGTTGTTTTTGGTTCAGCGAAGAAATGCTGTCGAGCATTTTGCGTCGCAGGCCCCGATTCATGCCTTTCGGGTCCGACAAATACAACACCGGATCGCCTGAGCTGCGAAGTTTGACGCCCTGATGGCTGGATGGCAGAAAACCGCTGCCCCAAAGTCTTTCGAGAAGTCCCTGATTGGCGTCGGCCCCGCTGCCGTGTGAAATCAGGACCAGAAAGGCCGGCAAATCTTCTGCTTCACTCCCCAAGCCATAGCTGGCCCATGCTCCGAGTGATGGGCGTCCGGGTTGTTGCGACCCAGTCTGAATCAACGTAATGGCGGGATCGTGATTAATGGCTTCGGTGTGCATCGAGCGAATCACACAGATATCGTCGGCGACTTTTCCGGTGTAGGGCAGAAGTTCACTGATTCGAAGGCCGGATTGCCCGCAGCTCTTGAAACCAAATTTCGGTGCGATGACGGGAAAACTGGACTGGCCGGACGTCATTCCGGTGAGCCGTTGTCCCTGACGAATCGAATCAGGCAACTCCGTTCCGTGCAGCTTCTTCAGTTCCGGCTTCTCGTCGAGAAGTTCCAGATGCGACGGCCCACCCGACTGAAACAGGTAGACAACTCTTTTCGCTTTGGGAGCAAAATGAGTCAACCCAACATCCGCACGACCGGCGGTTTGCATCAGCGAAGCCAAGGCAGCCGAGCCGACGGCCGATTTCATTAATGTTCTGCGAGTTGTCATGAATGCTCTCCGGCCATACGAATCGCGACAAGGTCGTGATCACCGTGACTCGAAAGTCCCTCGGCGTCGAGGCTGTGATTGAAATGCCAGGAACGCTGACGAGACTGAAGTTTAAGAGTATACACAAGTCTCAGCCTGGAAAAACACTTCGCGGCGAATCCTCTACGGCCCAGTAAAACATGTGGCAAATGAATACGGCGGGAATGAATACGCCAGAATTATCAAGGTTCATGGGCGGTTGCGAGGGACCGTGCAGTTTGGAATTCACTTGCAGACTGAGATCCGCAGCTTGAGATCTCCTGAATTTCAGCATTGCGGTGATGCAGCCCCGTTTCCATCCGCCTGTTTGCAAATCGATTTCGCTTTCGACAAACTTCCGGCAACAAGATTTCATTTGCCTGCCAGCGTGCAGAAAAGCATCATCGAATGCTGACGATCGCTCGGCATCCCCGCGATTTTTCCTGCCTGAGATTGTTCGATGTTAAAACTAGCGATTACGGTGGTGACCCTGTTGGTGATGGGCGATTGGCCGCAGTTTCGAGGACCGAAGTCTGACGGGCACGTCACAGGGACAGAAACTCCGCTGAAGTGGTCCGACACTGAAAACGTGGCGTGGAAAGTTCCCGTCGCGGGGCTGGGTTGGTCTTCGCCTTCGGTGGCTGGTGACAGAGTCTTCCTGACGACCGCGGTGCAGGAAGGCGATCAGCTTTCCTTGCGAGCCCTTGCCCTGGATGCAGAAACGGGGCAAACCATCTGGGATCGCGAAGTCCGAAGAATCGAATCGGTCCCGTCGATTCATACGAAGAACAGTCATGCCAGCCCGACGCCCATTATTCATGACGGCAGTGTGTTCGTCCATTTTGGTGCACTCGGCATGGCTCGCCTGTCCGCTAAAGATGGCAGCATCCAATGGCTAAATAACGAACTGCAGTACAATCCGTTGCACGGCAGTGGCGGTTCTCCGGTTCTGATGAATGGCAAACTCGTCGTCTCCTGTGATGGCACTTCCGATCCTTTTGTGGCCGCAGTCGATGCCGCGACAGGAAAAATCGCGTGGCGTACTCCTCGTTCAGTCGCTGCTCGCATGACTCACTCCTTCGTCACGGCGGCTGTGGCAGTTGTCGACGGCCAGGCGCAAGTCTTCGCGCCTGGTCCGGATCATCTCGCGGTTTACGATCTGGAGACCGGCACGGAGATCTGCAAAGTGCGAGCACCGGGTTGGTCAGTGGTTCCTCAACCCGCCATTGGACACGGACTGGTTTTCTATAATCATGATTACGACAACCCGGAACTCATGGCGGTGCGTCTTGGTGGTTCCGGAGATATCACCGACACGCATGTCGCGTGGCGAATTAATCGCGGTGCTCCAAGCACACCTTCGCCGCTGCTGGTGGGAGATGAGCTCTATTTTGTCGCGGATAACGGTATCGCTTCCTGTGTGGATGCAAAGACCGGGGAGCGACATTGGATGGAACGATTAGGAGGAAACTTCTCGGCGTCGCCTGTACTTGCGAACGATCGAGTGCTGTTTCTGAATGAAGCCGGAATTGCGACGTGGGTCAAGACAGGAGTCGAATTCGAGGCACTCGGTCAGAACGAGGTTCCTGGAAGAACGTTCGCGACTCCGGCCTTCGCCAATGGCGCGATGTATCTGCGGACCGACACAACTCTGTACAAGATCGCCAAGTGATGGGCAGTGCCGCTTGAATGCCCCGGTTGAACCCGGTCGGACGTGATTTCCGGACTGTTTGTTCATCCTCATCGGCACGTTTGATTGGGCACAGGTCTTCGAAAAAAAATCACGGACTGGGGCGACGTTTCTGAGCTGCCGTGAGTCTGGTGAGAAGTCGGTCGAGTTGATTGGAGAAGTCCTGTTTGTTCCTCGCGCTGTAAGCGGCCGGCCCACCGGTCTGCAGTCCCGATCCCCGCAACTCATCCATCAAATTTCGCGCCGCCAGACGTGAACCAACATTCTGTGCGTCCAGAACTTCACCACGAGGATCCAGGACTGTGGCACCTTTGGCGACGGCGGCAGCGGCCAGCGGGATGTCCGCGGAGATGACCAGATCTCCGGCATTCAGGAGTTCTACAATTCGCCGATCTGCAATGTCGGCTCCTGCACCGACCAATTCGAAACTGATCAGATCCGATTTTGGAGTCCACATCATCTGATTGGCAACCAGAGTCATGTGAATCTGCAGGCGTTTGGAGACTTTGTACAAGACTTCCTTGGCCTCCACCGGGCAGGCGTCGGCATCAACCCAAATTTCCATGAAGCCTCGCCCCACATTGATAACAGGAAGCAGAACTGCGTAAACCGCCAATTTAACAAACGCGATTATCGGTCGCGCGACCGGGGGATCGGTTTTGGGAATTAGGGCGGGAAAGTCCTGAATCTGCCGGGATTGTGGAATCTCACAGGCTGAAACTGAGATTCTTCGCCATTCAAATCGCTGACTCGGCTCTGGAATGTCGCTACAATGGGAGACCGGCGTGAGTTTCTTTATTGCCAAGAATTCTTCAGTGACGAATCGTTTCAATGTCCGACAAGCGTAATCTGTTCAATAAAGTCTGGGATCTTCATACCGTTCAGGATCTGCCCGGAGGCCAGACGCAGCTGTTCATTGGTCTGCACCTGATTCACGAAGTGACCAGTCCGCAGGCGTTTGAGATTCTGCGCGACCGCAAGCTGAAAGTGGCATTCCCTGAGCGCACGATCGCGACGGTCGACCACATCGTGCCGACCGCCAATCAGGCTCGTCCGTTCCTCGATGATCTGGCCGAGCAGATGATGTCGGCCATCGAAAAGAACTGCAAAGACTTCGGCGTCACGCTGCTCGACCTGAAAGACGACCGTCAGGGCATCGTGCACGTTGTGGGCCCTGAACAGGGATTGACTCAGCCCGGCATGACGATCGTATGCGGCGACAGTCACACGAGTACTCACGGAGCCTTCGGCAGCATCGCCATTGGGATCGGTACCAGCAACGTGGCCGAAGTCCTGGCGACTCAGACGATGTTCCTGAATCGACCGAAAGTTCGACGAGTCGTCGTGAATGGCGAACTGCGTCCCGGTGTCTATGCCAAGGACGTGATCCTGTTCATCATTCAGAAGCTGGGTGTTCAGGGCGGCGTTGGACATGCCTACGAATTTGCGGGCTCAACTTTCGACGCGATGTCGATGGAAGAACGCATGACGGTCTGCAATATGAGCATCGAAGGGGGCGCTCGTTGCGGGTATATCAATCCGGACCAGAAGACAGTCGATTACCTGAAGGGCCGACCGTTCTCACCAAAGGGTGCGGACTTTGATCGAGCGGCTGCGTGGTGGTTGAGCCTTGCATCAGCGCCGGATGCGGAGTTTGATGACGTCGTGACATTCAATGCGGCGGATATTGAACCAACCGTCACCTGGGGCATTACACCGGCTCAGTCGGTCGGCGTCAGCCAGCCTCTGCCAAAGGTCAGCGAAGTCGCCGCTGAAGAGCAGAAGCTGATCAAGGAAGCTCTGGAATTCATGGGGCTTCAGGAAGGGCAGCCGATCAGCGGTACAAAGATCGACGTGGCCTTTATTGGATCATGCACGAATTCACGTATGTCTGACCTCCGTGAGGCAGCTCGGGTTGTGAAGGGGCACCATGTGTCTCCAACCGTGAAGGCGATTGTTGTTCCGGGATCGCAATTGGTCCGCAAACAGGCGATGGCCGAAGGGTTGCATCTGATCTTCGAAGCGGCCGGGTTTGAATGGCGTGAAGCAGGCTGCTCGATGTGTCTCGCGATGAACCCGGACAAGCTGAAGGGCCGCGAAGTCTGTGCGTCCTCCAGCAATCGTAACTTCAAAGGACGACAGGGAAGTCCGACTGGGAGAACTCTGCTGATGAGTCCTGCGATGGTGGCTGCAGCCGCCATCAAGGGCCACGTCACAGACATTCGCGAGTTCGCTCCAGCGGCCGTCTGACCGTTTTTGGCGATTGCGGCGAGTATCGCCGCGACGAAAGTCATGAAGAACGCTCCGGTTCCAAAAGGTCCGGGGCGTTTTTTTTTCGTGTGTGGGGAGCTGGCAATTCTGTCCCGTCGATGCGAGCCTACTTCTTGATCATCTTCCCGGTCGAGCATGCCCCGTATCGGAAAGAATTCTGCGGAACCTTTTAAATCTGCTGGCGGAATTCTGATTGAGCGACGTACGATACACTTGAGCTGACCTCATCCCACGACAGGTCCCCCGATGGCCGTTTTTCAGCAGTTCGATAAAAGCGCAACGTCTGGTTCCAGCATTGATTGCTGTGAATCTTCGGTCGCGCTGCGCCGTGGCGGGGATTTTGGCAGGTCACTCGGTCGGCTGCTGCTGATTGGAATTGTCGCCGTAATTTCATCCGATCGAGCTTTCGCGTCCTGCGGAGACTATTTGCATACGCGGACGTCATCTCCCGCTGTCTCCGTGGCCAATGACGCAGCTGCGCCGACGTTTGGAGAGGAAGACGAACGCAAGCTTCCGTGCTCAGGACCAGAGTGTCGTTCGATGCCTCGATCACCATCGATTCCACCTGTAGTGCCCGGTGGCGTGGTGCGAAATCCCGATTGGGCGATGGTCGATCTCGGAATCCTGATTGAATCGTCTGCCCCCGAGGAAGCCTTCCTGCGAGTCCCCAGCGCACTCATGGCTCGTGGATTTCCCGCTCAGATCGATGTGCCCCCGGAATGTGTCTGACGCAGCTGTCGCGGGGCGCGAGCCTGCTTTGTGTTGCCGGATGATCGTCTGCGACGATCATTGCAACCTTTCTGCCGGAAAGAGCCCATTGCCAATCACCTGTCGCGAAACAGCGCAAGCATTCCGGTGACGGCATTCAATACCCCGCTCAGACAAGACGGTTTGCGCCGTTCCGCTTCACGCTGAAGGCAGACGGAACCGGACGCGAACGCGTTCCGGCTCATCAGAGTTGAGCCCGGTTCTTCCGTCACATCATTCTTATATTTGAGTTTGGGATCAAAAGGCGATTTTTCATGACGGATTCCTCTTCATCAAACAATGCTGCATTCAGCAGTATGGATGGCGGCAACGGCACGGCAGCAACAACGAACCCCGCGCCGAAGAAGGTCGTACGCAAAGCGATTGGCCCGAAGCTTCGCATCGTATTCAACATCGTGCTTGCGCTGCTCGCCCTGATCGGCGCGAACAGTGCTTATTTGGGCGGTGTGACATTCTTGCAGTGGTGGACGTCGCAGACTTATGAAGACCTGTTTTATTCATGGATGTTTCTGCTTCACAGCGTACTGGGACTGCTGATTGTCGTGCCATTTTTGGTGTTTGGTGTCATTCATATGCTGAACACCAAGGACCGCAAGATTCGCCGAACCGTGATGATTGGCTATGCATTGTTCGCTGTTTGCATTGTGGTGCTGATCTCGGGGTTTCTGCTGCTGCGAATTGACGGCTTGATCGATCTGAAAAGCCCGGCCGCGCGCAGCGCCGTTTACTGGGCTCATGTCGTTACGCCTCTGGTGGGTGGCTGGCTCTACTGGATGCATCGTTTGGTTGGGCCGAAGATGCGATGGAAACAAGGACTGGTCTGGGCTGGACTTGCAGCCGCGGCGGCTCTGGGAATGATCTGGTGGCAGGCTCAGGACCCGCGGGAATGGAATGTCGTGGGACCGAAAGAAGGCACGAAGTACTTTGAGCCTTCTCTGGCTCGAACTGCGACGGGCAACTTCATCAACGCCGAGACGCTCGACATGAACGACTACTGTCTGAAATGTCACAAGGACTCGCATGCCGACTGGGCGAAGAGTGCTCACCGATTCAGTTCGTTCAATAATCCTCCCTATTTGGCGAGCGTTGCAGAAACTCGCGAAGTGTCATTCAAGCGAGACGGCAACGTGCAGGGGTCAAGATTCTGTGCAGGTTGTCATGACCCGGTCCCATTTTTCAGCGGAGCCTTTGATGATCCGAAGTTCGACATGCTGAATCATCCAACTTCACAATCCGGGATTTCGTGTACTGTGTGTCACGCGATTACCCATGTGAACAGCAATATGGGCAATGCGGACTACACCATCGAAGAACCAATTCACTATCCGTTCGCGAAAAGCGACAATACCGTTCTGCAGTGGATCAACAATCAGCTGGTGAAAGCGAAACCGTCGTTTCACAAGAAGACGTTCCTGAAGCCTCTGCATAAAACAGCCGAGTTCTGCGGCGCGTGCCATAAAGTGAATTTGCCGTTTACTCTGAATCATTATAAAGATTGGCTGCGAGGTCAGAACCATTACGACAGCTGGTTGCTGAGCGGTGTTTCCGGCCACGGAGCTCGCAGCTTCTACTATCCCGAGAAGGCTCAGGTCGACTGCAATGGCTGCCATATGCCGTTGGAAGAATCCGCAGACTTCGGGGCGAAGTACTTTGACGAATCCGGAAAGCTCAAGATTCACAATCACCTTTTTCCATCGGCCAATTCCGGCCTGAACTGGCTCACTCATAATGATGACGTCATCAAAGCTCACGATGAGTTTTTGAAAGGCACGATGCGAGTCGACCTGTTTGGGGTTCGTGAGGGCGGGACCATCGAAGGTCAGTTGACGGCTCCCCTGCGACCTGATGTCCCCACACTGAAGCCCGGCAATCGGTACTTGCTGGAGACCGTCATTCGCACGGTCAAAATGGGCCACCACTTTACTCAGGGAACAACTGATTCCAACGAAATCTGGCTGGAGGTTTCCGTCAATGCGGGCGATCAGCAGATCGGCGCGAGTGGCATGATGGAGCAGGATAACAGCGTCGATCCCTGGTCCCATTTCGTGAACAATTTTATGTTGGATCGACATGGCAACCGCGTCGATCGCCGAAATGCTCAGGATATTTTTGTACCGCTCTACGTGCATCAGATTCCGCCCGGTGCCGGACAGACCGTGCATTACAGTTTCACAATGCCCAACGAGGTGAAGGCCCCGGTGAAGGCACGCGTCAGGCTGCTGTATCGCAAGTTTGATTCGATCTACATGGATTTTGTGGATCGAAAGACGAAGGAACTGGGACGACCAATTCGAGGTCACAAAGAGGGTGAGAAGTATCGCAACGAACTTCCGATTCTTGTCCTCGCGGAAGACGAAGTGACGTTCCCCGTTGAAGGCGTCGCTGCTGAAGTTACCAATCCGAAACGAGAAATTCCCGAATGGCAGCGATGGAATGATTATGGGATTGGGATGTTTCTCAAGGGCAAGGCGGAGCTGAAGCAGGCGACAGAGGCATTTACGAAGGTCGAAGAGCTGGGGCGTTTCGATGGGCCACTCAATCTGGCTCGTGTTCTGGTCGCAGAAGCCGGGCCGGGGCAATTGGATGCCGCAGCCGCGGCTGTGCAGCGAGCGGCGATGCATAAAGATCCTCCCGCACCGCCATGGACGATGGCCTGGTTGAGCGGTGTCATCAATCGTCAACAAGGCGCGCTGGAACAAGCGGAGGCGAACTTTCGGCAGGTGCTGGAGTATCGCACCGAGGAAACAATCAAGAGAAAGTTTGACTTCAGCAAAGATTACGAAGTCATCAATCTGCTGGGACAAACTGTCTTTGACCGAGCACTTCAGATTCGCAGCGAATCAAGATCTGAAGAACGAACGGCTCGTCTGCGTGAGGCGATGGAGATTTTCCAGAAAACGCTCGCCATCGATTCGGAGAACGTCGACGCTCATTACAATCTGAGCCAGTTGTATGCTCAGTTGAACGACAAAGAGAAGGCCGCTGAACATCAGAAACTGCACGAGAAGTACAAAATCGATGATACTGCTCGTGGAGAAGCTGTCAGCAAAGCGCGTCAGAAGTATCCGGCGGCGGATTTCGCATCGGAAGCTTTGGTGATTTATGATTTGCAAAGGAAACAAAAAACAGAACCGGCGACCGCACAGGCGGAGGAATAGCATCGGCGAGCGGCAGGGCGTCAGTCCTCCGAGTGAATTTGTTTTCAGTAGGTCCTGCCTGCCCCGCAGCAGTTTTTGTTAAGTCCTGCCTGCCGGCAGCAGTTTTTGTTAGGTCCTGCCTGCCCCGCAGCAGTTTTTGTTAGGTCCTGCCTGCCGGCAGGACGTCGCAACTCGCCGCGACCTGAATAGCCGTGATCCATAGTTAGCAGCCTTCCAGATGTCTCAGCGTCGCACAGGTTCGCCTTGCGGCGAAAGTCCTTTCCGGCAGAAAGGACGTACTTTGAACATGATCAACGTGCGCAGTGAATTTAAAGACTCCACTTCGCTGCCACTCGCTAATTCCAGAAATATGAACGAACCAAACATGAATCAGCCGAACCAAGCAGAGTCCGAAGAAACCCAGAACGACGAAGTCGTTGGTTCGGCGATCAAGTGGTCGTTCGGAGTCCTTCTCGTGTTGTTGGCAGCGGGAGTATTAATCTGGCTGTTGACGAAAAAGCCTCCGGAAGTTGTCGTTGAAAAGGCAGGACCGACGGAGTTACCTGCGGCACGACTGAAGCCGACACTGGAAATCCCAGAAGTGTTCTTCTCAGAAATCACGGACGCAGCGGGCGTTGATTTCGTTCATGAAAATGGTGCCGATGGCGAAAAGCTCCTTCCGGAAACCATGGGCGGCGGAGGTGCGTTCTTTGACTTCGACAACGACGGTGATCAGGATCTGCTGTGCATTAATTCCAGTGTCTGGCCGTGGGCCAAACAGCAACCTGAGACGCTTCCTACATCGGCATTGTATGCTAATGATGGAACCGGAAAATTCACCAACGTCACGGCCGGTTCGGGACTTGATGTTGCCATGTACGGCAATGGTGTGGCTTGTGGTGACTTCGATAACGACAGCGATGTTGACGTGTTTATCAGTTGCCTTGGACGGAATTATTTATTTCGTAACGACGGCGGCAAGTTCTCGGATATCACATCGGAATCGGGCGTCGGCGGTGGTGATACCGAGTGGAGTACCAGTTGCGGCTGGTTCGACTACGACAACGATGGTGACCTTGACCTGTTCGTGGCCAACTATATTCAATGGTCCCGTGAACTGGACTTATCGATGGAGTTTACGCTGGATGGAACTCTGCGAGCCTATGGTCGTCCCACTGATTTCACAGGAGCATTTCCGTATCTCTATCGTAACGAAGGCGAGGGGCGCTTTACGGATGTCTCGAAACAGTCCGGCGTTCAGGTTCGCGATCCGAATACGAAGGTCCCGGCTTCCAAGTCTCTGGGAACCACGTTCTGTGATGTGAACGCCGACGGGCGGCTGGACATCATCGTTGCCAACGACACTGTTCAGAATCTGCTGTTCATCAGTCAGGCCGATGGGACATTTTTGGAGTCCGGGGCCACCTCCGGAGTCGCCTTTGACAACGCCGGAATGGCTCGCGGCGCGATGGGGATCGATACCGGCTGCTTTCGTAACACGGATGCTTTGGGAATCGCGATTGGAAACTTTGCCACCGAGATGACGGCGTTGTATGTCTGCCAGACTCCTGGTGCCGAGATCCCGATCTTCCGTGACGAAGCGGTGTCCAACGGCATCGGGCCAGTGACTCGAACGGACCTGAAGTTTGGCGTGTTGTTTTTGGATGCAGATCTCGACGGCCGATTGGATCTGTTTGAAAACAATGGTCATCTTGAAGAAGACATCAAAGTGATTCAGGCCAGTCAGCAATATGAACAACCTCCTCACCTGATCTGGAACTGCGGCACGGAATTCGAAAACGAGTTTGTGATGCTGCCGGAAGCCAAAACAGGAGCCGACTTCCAGAAACGGATGGTCGGACGAGGAGCCACGATGGCGGACATCGATCGCGACGGCGATCTGGATCTCGCATTGTTCAGCTCCGGTGGGCGGCCTCGACTGCTCCGCAACGACCAGAAGTCCGGGCATCATTGGCTGCAATTCAAATTGCAGGGCACAAGCTGCAATCGCGACGCAATTGGAGCTGAAGTGAAAGTCACGTTGCCAGATGGAGCCGTGTTGACTCGTCTTGTGATGCCGACTCGCAGCTATCAATCGCAGGTCGAATTGCCCGTCACATTTGGACTTGGCAAAGTCGACTCCGTGAAAGATGTCACAATTCGATGGCCGGATGGGCTCACGCAGTCCGTGTCAGCAGCGAGCGTCGATCAAAGGTTTGATGTCGTACAGAACGCAAAGTAGTTATTCCTCCCGGGCCTTCAATCCTGGCAGTCGACAGGTAGACTCAGCGTACCTTGGCATCGGCGGTCGCTCGGAGAACGCCCCGCTTAGCGGCATTCAGCACCAGCGTTTCCGTGTCGTGTTCGTGAGCTGTTTGCTCGCCCGGAAGTTCGCTGGAGAGAAAATCGTCCGACGCGTAAGTTTTGACGTTGCGCATTTCCGGACTAAAGAAGACCAAGGGGCGCGAAAACACAGGGGATTATCATAACCCGACGCGTCACAGCGTGTTGATTTCATCATAACCCGCTGCGTCAGCGAGGGATTGTTGTTGAAAAACGCGGCAACTTTGATCCCTCACTGACGTTTCGGGTTGTGAAACCTCATTAAATCAACACGCCGGTCAGCGAGGGATTTTCCCGAACAATGTGTAAAACGCAAAAGCATGATCCCTCGCTGACGCAGCGGGTTGGGACAGTCGCGAACGCGCAACTTCAAAACGCGTCAGCGAGGGTTCTTACGGCAACACTGGTAAAGCGCTACAGCTCAATCCCTCACTGATGTTCCGGGTTGTGATTTCTCGCGTCATTAAAAACAGGATGTTGTTTCGGGACTGCTCCATAACAGCTGTCTGCGGCAGTCCACTGGGACAGAATCCAAAGTCAGCTCCGACACCTCCCTGAGGGCGGTCGCAACATCGGACGACTTGCAATGCAGCAGTCGCCCCGATAACTTTTCGCGGTCATTGCACTCAGAAACGTTGTATCGCACGTAAAATCCACCAGCCGGGACCCGATGTCGGGCCTGGCGTTCCTTTGTTTTGAAGTTCAGGAAGTCTCCATGAAGGGAAATATTCGGCACTCTGTTGTGTTCTGGTGCTTTAACATCGCCGGAGACATGTGGGATATCGACAAGACCTGCGAAATTGCCAAAAGCCTGGGCTGTGAGTCCGTGGAAATCTGCGGTCCAGCCGAATTCCCATCGATCAAGAAGCACGGCCTGACCTGTGCCCTGGCTGCAAACGGAATGCCTGGCGCGCCGTTTATGAAGGGTCTGAATAACCTCGCCTATCACGATCAGGTGATCGCCGCCACGACTCAGATGATCGATGAGTGTGCCAAGTACGGTATGCCGAGCGTCATTGCTTTCACAGGCTACAAATGGCGCGATGCGGAAGATCCCAACAGTGGTGAGATTTCTCTTGAAGAAGGTGCTGACAACTGCGTCGCCGGTCTGAAGAAACTGGCCGTGCATGCAGAGAAAATGGGCGTCACAATTTGCCTCGAACATCTGAATACTCGCGATGGATCTCATCCGATGAAGGGCCATCCGGGGTATCAGGGCGACGATATTGATTATGTCGCCAACATTGTTCGTCGAGTCGGCTCGCCCCGCGTCAAACTTCTGTTTGATATCTACCACGTGCAGCTGATGAATGGTGACGTCATCCGCAGGTTGGAAGAGAATATCGACGTGATCGGCCATGTTCACACCGCGGGCAATCCCGGCCGTTGCGAACTGGATGAGAACCAGGAAATTAACTTCCCGCCGATTCTGCGAAAGCTGGTGGAATTGGGTTACAAGGGATTTGTCGGGCACGAGTTCATTCCGACTCGGGATCCGTTGGAAGGTCTCAAGCAGGCGATTCAGGTCTGCGACGTCTGATTTGTGAACTCGCGAAATCTGCCCAAGCCATGCTGGTGATCTTATCACAGCATGGCTTGCGGCATTTTCCGGGCGACTTCTATTGATAGATTCATTCCCATTCCATTTGCAGCAATTCATTCCTCTCAGACATGTACGACATCATCGGTGACATTCACGGCCATGCGGATGAACTGGTGGAATTGCTGCACAAACTCGGGTACTCCGACGAGTCCGGTGAATTCCGCCATCCCGAAAGAAAGGCGCTCTTCTGCGGCGACCTGATTGATCGGGGGCCGCGCATTCGTGACACGATCAACATCGTGAGGTCGATGTGTGAATCCGGCGCGGCGGCCGCTGTTATGGGCAATCATGAACTCAATGCATTGGCGTTCCATACACCGCATCCCACAAAGCCTGATGAGTTCCTGCGAAGGCATACCGACCATAACGTCAAGCAACATTCAGCGACTTTGACGCAACTGGATGCGATGGATCTGAAAGCGGCATTGAACTGGTTTCGGACGTTGCCTGTTTCACTGGATCTGGGTGCCCTGCGCGTTGTTCATGCCTGTTGGGACGACAGAGATCTGCGGACGCTCGCTGAGGCATCAGCTCAATATGGTCACATGACGCCCGAGTTTCTGGTCCATGCAACTCAAACCGGAGATCCGGTGTTGCGTGCTATCGAGCGTTCGATGAAAGGCCCGGAAATGAAGCTTCCGGAAGGAAGTTTTCTGGTCGACCGTGAAGGGGCGCGGAGGGAACGAACTCGAATTCGCTGGTACGATTCTCCTGAGAAGCATACTCTCGCGTCGTATTCCTGGCCGGCGATGGAGGATCCAACATTGGCGTTCCTGCCCGTTCCGTCGACTGTGCGTCCAGCCGTGTATGCTGCGACGAATCCTCCCGTCTTCATTGGGCATTACTGGTTATTCGCAGAGTGTCCGGCGCCTCTGGCCGTCAATGTGGCTTGCCTTGACTACAGCGTCGCCAAATACGGGATGCTGACGGCCTATCGACATCACGGCGAAAAAATCCTGCGCCCTGATCGTTTCGTGACTGTGCCGTCTCGCGCCCGCACCTGATTCACGAAGAATCCTCGGGAAAGCGGGAGTACTGATCGAATTGCCAATCATTGGCTGGACCAGGGTGGATGAATCAACCCAATTGCTGCACAATACGGCGTAGACGACGAACCCCGGGGAGACGTCCTGGTGCTCCGTCAATGGTCGGTTGAAGAGTTGAATAGAAGCGGATGAGTCGTTCTCGCTCCCCGGAGCGCGGAAGCTTCGCCCGCTGACGATTCCTTGATTCCTCAATGACAGAGCATTAGTTCGGCGACCAGATTGACGGCCGGATGATTTCTATTTTACCGAACTGAGTACATCGCAGTGACGACAGGTTCCCATTACACCGTTCTGGCTCGGCGTTTTCGGCCTCAGGCGTTTGACGACGTCGTGGGACAGGAACATGTTTCACGAGCACTCCGGAATGCCATTCGTGCTGGCCGAGTTGCTCATGCGTATATGTTTACGGGAGCACGAGGAGTCGGAAAAACTTCGACAGCTCGAATTCTGGCCAAGGCCTTGAATTGCCCGAATGTTGTGGACGGCGTTCCGTGCAATCATTGTGAAATCTGCGACGGCATCTCTGCCGGAAATGATGTCGACGTTCTGGAAATCGACGGTGCGTCCAATCGCGGGATCGATGATATTCGATCGCTCCGCGCGAATGTGGGCGTGAGATCGATGAGGACTCAGTTTAAAGTCTACATCATCGACGAAGTTCATATGTTGACCAAAGAAGCCTTCAACGCGCTGTTGAAGACCCTGGAAGAACCGCCGCCGAATGTGAAGTTTGTCTTCTGCACAACGGAACCCAACAAGGTTCCGGACACGATTCTGTCACGGTGTCAGCGGTTTGACTTTTCCAGCATCAATGATCGTTCCATCGGCGATCGACTGCGGGAAATTGCCAAAGCTGAAGGATTCGAAGTTGCGGAAGACGCGCTGGAACTGGTGGCTCGTCGCGCCCGCGGTTCGATGCGTGACAGTCAGTCTCTGTTCGATCAGTTGCTGGCTTTCAGTGACGGTACCGTTTCTGCCGACGATGTCCATCGCATGCTGGGAACGGCGGGCGACGAACGTCTGGTGGAATTCTTCGACGCGATTATTGAACATCGACCAGGCGAAGTGCTGACGAATCTGGATACGGCGTTCGGTCTCGGTGTTCAGCCCGGCGAATTGATGGATCAGTGCATTGGCTATGTGCGAGATCTGATGGTCACGCTGTCGGGCGGCACTGAAGTTCCGCTCTGCAGTGTCGCGAATCGCCACCGTGATATTCTGATGCGGCAGGGAACGCGACTTGGTATGCATTCCGTGACGGCCGCGTTTCAGATTCTGTCGGACGCGAAGAATCAGATGTTTCGCAGCACGTTTGCTCGAACAGTTCTGGAAATGGCAATGGTGCAACTAAGCCTGCTGGAAAATTTAACCGCGATCAGTGATCTGCTGTCAGGGCGGCTGCCCACATTGCCGGAGTTGCCGGCACCGTCGAGCACATCGTCAACGTCAAGTACCGGAGCAGCGTCTGCTCAGAGTTCGGCAGCAGCTGTCAGCGAAAAAAAAAACTCTGAATCCCTGACGCGGGCCTCGTTGCTGATCGCCCCGCCAGCGGCTTCCGAGCACGATGATGAGGAATCCAGCGACTTTGATTCGGACGAATCCGATGACGATTTGCATGAGCTTCCCGCGACACCTGCGCTGGTCGAAGTGCCGCAGAATGTTTCGACGCCGCCCGGGGCCGCGTCGACATCTGGCTCCACCGCAACGTTAGCCGCCGCCGAGCCACAAATGCCCGTTGCTGAGACGCACGGTTCTTCACCGTTGACATCTCAGTCGGACAGCACGGTCATCACTGCTGCGGCGACGCCCTTTGAGCCACCAGCAGTGACAACGTCTGCCGCGGCTCCACCGGTGACCGTGGCGGCTCCATCTGCTCCGCCTGCTGTGGTGATCGAGAAACCCGCTCCGCCAGCGAAGAGTGCACCGGTGTCATCGTTGACCCAGTCGGATTGTCCACGGTTGTTTCAGGAGTTGCTGAAGACGGTGGGTTTAACGATTTCCGCAGGTTTGAAGATGGCCTCGGATCTTGTTTTGGTCGCACCGAATCGGCTGGAGATTCATTTAGACAGCTCCTACGACTTTGCCAAAAAGGTGCTCGATCAGCCGGAGAGTCGCGGTCGGATTGAAGCAGAAATCCTGAAACTGATTGGAGAGCCTTTCACGGTCAATTTGCGCCTGCTTGCGTCGACTCGACCCAGGCCGCAGGCCTCGGTTGATAAGCCCGCAGATCCTCCTGCATCAGCCGGAGCAAAAAACATCAATGCTTCAAGAGGCACGTCGCAGGCAGCCGAATCTTCTTCGAAGCCCGCCGCGCGAGCTGTCGAGGCAGCTCCCCCACTGCGAAACCTGTTGGGCGAAGTGGATCCGTCACGAGATCCTTTTGTGCGGCAGGTGATGGAAGTTTTTGGAGCCACCGTGGTCAAAGTGACCGTGGCTCCGTCCGTTAAGGTGGCTGAAACAGAGGCCGTCGCAGAGCAATAGCGGTGTTCGTTTCTGAATAGATCTCCTGTTCTTCGGAGTTTGATATGTTTGGTGGACTCAAGAATCTTGCAAGCATGGCCAGCATGATGAGCCAGGCCGGTGACATTCAGGCCAAGGTTGCTGCGGCGAAAGAACGCATTGGCCGTTTGACGGTTGAAGGCACAGCTGGCGGCGACGCGGTGACAGTTCGCATGACCGGCGACTTTCAGGTCAGCGGTGTGGACATTCATCAGTGGCTGATCGAAGCGAAGAACCGAGAACTGATGCAGGAACTCATCGCGACCGCAACGAACCACGCCATTCAAAAAGCCAAAGAAGCAGCCGCCAAAGAAATGGCCGACATCGCCGGAGGAATGAACATCCCCGGTCTGCAGGATGCGCTAACCAAAATGGGGATGAGCTGACCGAGTCTCCGTCGAGTGTTGCAGCCACTCCAGGAGTGACATGTCACGAATTTCAAGCAGTCCGATCACGAATCGGCGCCATCAGGGATTCGTGGAGCACTCGGGCGCCGACACAACGCTCGTTTTCCGCAAGATGACGTTCGATGCTTCCGTGAATGGACTCCGACATCCCTGGCGAAGACTCAGCGTCAAACAATCGTGGATTAAGCGTTTTCTTGAACGACATGAACAGGAAACAGTTCGCTTTTCCAATGATGTTCAAGCATTCCTGCGAAACACTCAGATTCATCAAATGCGGCCGCCTGCCTCCCGCCACCTGGAACTTTCCTCCCTCACAGATTCACATGGTGCGGCGGTTTTTGCCGGTGGGGTGGTTCGCTCAGGACTCCAGTGGAACGATGGTGGGCGGCAGAATTGATACATTTTAACTGACCGGCCCGACACTCTCAGAATCCTCGAAACGATAGTTGCGATCCTCAGAATCGCATAGCGGCTTATCCGAAACCTTCGTCACAGGCATTGCAGGTTCTATGTTCGTCATGTCCCGCAGGACACGAGATCAGGATCGCACTTCGTGGCTCAAACATTTCAATGGTTCGGTAAGTCCGCATCGCCGGAAAGCAATCAGGGAAGTGCATCCCCTGAGTTGTCTCCCGCTTCGTGCGATACGTCTCCAGGCCGTGGGCAGCATCCAGACTGCAGCTTCTCGAATCACATCGGTCAGACAGCCAGGACTTCGGCCCCGCAGTCGGCCGGCAGATCTCGGCTGAATCATCGCAGCCGTCGCTTCGCAAAGATGTTTGTCGCCGCATTGGTTTGTACAGCGCAGACTTTGGCAGCTCACGCAGACAATAGCCACGTCTTCACATCCGCCAAAGAATCGGTCAGTGATGCAGCGGATGCAGCCAATGCCGCCAGGAAACCTGTCAGGACATGGCTCGACCCGCTTCGCCAGCCACGAAGCAGGAAGTCCGACGCGCCGAATGCTGGAGAACAATCGAGCCTCAATACAACGGCAGGGGACTTTGACCTGTCAGATTACTCCGAGGCCCCAAACGCAAAGCCGTCCGTCGTCAGCGTGCCTCGGCAAGGAACGATCAGGACGACCGCGCACTCTCAGGACCCTGCCGAACCTATCAATGGCGATGAGCAGATCATTATTCCTGAGTCGCAGACGGAGCAAGCCTTTTATCCGCCGATGACGCCGGATACGGTCTTCTCAGAACATCAGCAGACCTACGAACAACAGCTCAGCTGGCAAATGCTTCCCAACGGGTTGCTGTATCGAACTTACGTTGCGGGCGAAAAAGAACCGCGCATGCAGCTTGTGCCGTTCTATGACACGAAGAGTAAACGCAAGATCTGGGAAGCTGTGCTGGGCGGCCGTGCTGGTCTCGTTCGTCTGTCCGACCCTTCGATCTCCAACAGCGACGCGTTTCAATTGGACCTTGAGGGCGCCGTGTTTGCACGAGTTCTTCCGGATGAGCCAAGCTCGATGCTGGAAGGATCTGACTATCGCGTTGGTCTCTATGGCACGTGGAAGTTTGATCGGCTGTCGTATCGCGCGGGGTACTATCACATTAGTTCCCACGTCGGCGACGAGTACCTGATCGCCAATCCGCTGTTCAATCGCATCAACTATGTGCGAGACTCAATGCTGGCCGGGACAACTTACGAACTGAATGATATCTCACGCATTTATGGGGAAATTGGCTACGCTTTGGGAACGGAAGGCGGAGCTGAGCCACTGGAGTTTCAGTTCGGTGCCGAATACACACCGATACCGACGACTCAATTTACAGGTGCCCCGTTTGCGGCTGTGAACACGCATCTGCGTGAAGACTTCAACTTCAATGGCGGGGTGAATGTCGTTGCCGGTTGGGGATGGCAGGGCGAACACTCAAAACGCCGCTTGCGTCTTGGCCTCAACTATTACAACGGTCCATCACTGCAGTACGAATTCTTCGACCGCTGGGAGAATCTGGTCGGTGGCGGTATCTGGCTGGACTACTGAACCGACGACTCGGGGTTGAAGCCTTCCGCTGTACTTGTGTCCGGAGCCGCTTTCGGTTTCTCGATCATGGCTTCGCGAATCTCCTTAGCGCGAGCCTGATCCTGTTCGGCTTCTGCCGTCGCACCGGCTGAACGCTGCTTCTCTGCTCGCTGCTCATAAGCGACCGCGACCTGTTCATCAAATCGTTTCGCGGATTCAAAGTCGGCGATGGCAAGATCGAGGTTCTCCAGTCGCAGCCACAGATCGCCTCGCAGCGAGTAGGCTTCCAGCGATGGATTCGCAACGATGGATTCATCACAATCCAACATAGCCTTCTGGTAGTCGCCCATTTTGACCCACGCAACAGCTCGATCAAACAGAGCCTGGGCATTGCCCGGACTCACGGTCAGGGCGCGATTAAAGTCCTGAATCGCAGCATTGAACTGCTGGCCGTCCATCAGATGCTGACCGCGGACAATCCAGGCACGAGGATCACGAGCGTTACGTCCGGCCACCTGGGTGAGATTCGCCAGCTGGTTGAGCCATTCGATTCTGCTGGAATCTGCCTGAGCGTCTGCAAAACGATTCTGCTTGATCAAAGAGGCCCGATGGTGATTGACCCAGCGAGCGTCCATCGGATCAAGCGCCATCGCTCGAGCAAAGGACTTTTCGGCATCCGCGAATTTTTCTTGCTGCATGGCCACCAGCCCGCAATTATTCCAGGCAGTGACATAATCTTCTTTGATATGCAAAGCCTGCTTGATATCGGACATCGCCTTATCAAGCTCGTTGAGTTTCATCTGAGCAAATCCGCGATTGTTCCATGCGTCTGACAGATTTCGATCGGCTTCAATCGCCAGGGAAAAATCAGTAACGGCAGTCTTGTAGTCTTTGCCAGCCAGAGACAGCAGTCCTCGGTTATTCAACGCAGCCCCGTGTTTGGGATTGATGGAAATGGCTTTGTCGAAGTCTGCACGAGCTTCAGCGCCCAGTCCCTGGCCCATCAAAAAATAGCCGCGGAAGTTGTAGAGATCCGGATCGTTTGGCGAAAGCCGCACGGCCGTGCTGAAGTCTGCGCGAGCATTGGCGTTTTCACCCTGCAGTGAATAGACGTCGGCTCGCATGCGAAAGAGCGTTGCGTCTTCCGGAGTTATCCCGATGGCCTGGCTGAGGGATTCAATGGCCACGCCATTCTGGCCGGACATCACGGAAGTATTCGCTCTTTGAATCAGCTGCTTTACGACAGAGGAATATTGATCAATCGTCGGAGTGTTGGTCTTCGCAGAGAGCTTCGCATCAGGACTCTGGTTTGGGATCGACAAAGGAATCCCGGCCGACTTGGCTTCGCCGTTTTTGGCATCTGAACCGCCACACCCGACAAGTGCAAATCCCGCAAGCAGTGTGATGGCAGTTCGACGCATTATTCGCTCCCTCGATGTTCAGTTCGGGTGGCTCTTTCCTGGTGAATTCGCAGAAAAGACCTCTCCGGATGCACGCAGCCCTGCGTTCGATCCGTTCCTCGTTGACTTTTAGCTCGAATGGCTTGTTAGTGTCAATTCGACTTTTCTTCCGGTCCTGATGACGACAGAGGAATGCCGCGTTTCAGGGTCTGGAGAGCTCCGGACCCGTTTGGAATGCGGGTTTGAGTTGAACGCGGAATTGGAGCTTATCGCACATCGGCTGATAGATGCATGAAATGATCACGGCATCACGCTACCCGCAGAGGATGTGCCGGACGTTCAGTCCTGACGAAACTCGCAACTTCAATATGTGTCAGCGAGGGATCTACGGAGGCGCTTGTTAGCTGGACAGCGCCATGTTCGGCTCCCTTACAAGCCCGAAGCGCGAGCGAGTGAACACTTTGCGACTCATTCACTCGCTGGCGGTTTTTGAAGTTGCGCTATTCGACAATCGGGGAGATCGACAGGGCGAGAACACAGGGTGTTATCACAACCCGAAACATAACGGCGTGTTGATTTAAACATAACCCGATGCGTGCGCGAGCCGCAGGGCTTGCGAACTGAGTCGTCATCTGCTGAAAGGTGGATGGCAATAAACGGAGAGGTCGTCAGAGATGGTGGCCGAAACCTACCCAGGCAGGTCCGTACTGGTCTGGAAACTGTTCCTCGAACTTCATTTTTGGAGGTACGAAGCTAGTGTCACAATAACAATGTGGTAACGAAGGAGCCAGGGAACAGCACTTGGGGAGGAATCACGATTCGGCCCAGGCGGAGTGCCAGCCTCCACGTTTTGGTGAAGCAT
>JBPOIW010000116.1:0-14769 GCA_052034165.1 Planctomycetota bacterium
AGTCGATGCGATCGGCTTTCGTTCAGGTTCTCGATCGTTCTTTTTTTGTACGTGGCAACAGCCTTAAGCCACCTGAGATGATTTGTATTGGCTGAGTCGGAGTCGATGTTTTCCGTGGACTGCCGAAACGCCCTCCATTCGGCAACTCGAGCTGGCAATTCATCCAGCGATGTCATTGTCCGTTCGAACACCTCAACAGCCTCATCGGCTTCTGTCGTGTCTGGTTCAAACACACAAAACCCGAACGGCAACTCCCGATTTCGCTGATGAATGACTGCGTATCCGTCCAGCTCGGCCACCTCAACGCAGACATGCTCGCACCAGTCAAACTGTGGCGCTGCTGCTGCCTCCTTCAAACCAAACTGGCGCAATGCCGCACGAACAGCTTGAGTCCATGTCGAGGTGTTTCTAGCCATCACCAGATTTCCTCACAGCCGAGTAATCATGACAACCGAATGAATTGAATTCGAACGCCCGCGAAGCTTAGCATTACATAGATTTCGATACGCTCTCGGAAGCGAGTATCGTAGTTCTGAATTCTGATCTAACCCCATGAGCGAACTCCGTCGTGGGGAATCGCGTGCGCCGTCGGCATTACGAATGCTTTTCGCCTTGCGTTAAAGAGCCAGTACCAATGTCATGGCTCAGCGTCTGGACGCGGTCGCTTTTGCCTTAATTTATCGCAGCGATCTGATTGCCGGGCTGTTTTGGGCCGGATGCGAATTGCAAATCGGTCGATTGGCTGGATAATGGAGGCTCTTTGCAGGAAAAAATGCCATTGCGATCATGGGGTCCGCAGATTGG
The DNA here is from genome assembly GCA_052034165.1 of Planctomycetota bacterium. Taxonomy (GTDB): domain Bacteria; phylum Planctomycetota; class Planctomycetia; order Planctomycetales; family Planctomycetaceae; genus SXXK01. The sequence goes on from JBPOIW010000116.1 coordinate 805, forward strand.
TCTAAGCGGTCTGAAGCCAATCTTTTGACCCAACTTCCGGTAGTTTACTTTTCGAGAAACAAACGTTCATGACTGGAATCAGTCCGACAACCGCTCCGCGAAAGACGCGCCGGCAGAAGGTCTTTGCGGTGCTGCCGACTTTGCTGACGCTGTGCAATGCGGCGTGTGGGTTTGGGGCGATTACGATTGCGGCCAAAATTGGTCCCGAACAGATCAGCGGGACAGAACTGCTGGTGACGGCCGCTCAGTTGATCTTTCTTGCGATGCTGTTCGATATGCTCGATGGAAGCGCGGCGAGGCTTACAAATCAGACCTCCGACTTTGGTGCTCAACTGGATAGTCTCTGCGATGCGATCAGCTTTGGGGTCGCTCCGGGGTTCATCTTGTTGCAGTTAGCAAATCCAGATCACAAGCTGCTGATGGCGACTGCGATTCCATTTCCCCCACGACTGCTGTGGGCCATCGCCGTGTTGTTTATGGCGTGTGCCATTCTGCGTTTGGCGCGGTTTAATGTGGAATCTGACGAAGAAGATTCGCATGAGTATTTCAGTGGGTTGCCTTCTCCGGCTGCGGCTGGAGTTGTGGCTTCCTTTCCGATCGGGATTCGTGAACTGAACGAACAGTTCACTTCTGCCAGTTTGATTTCGAAATACCTACAGCCGACGTTGGCGATTTTGTTGCCGTTGATTACGCTCGCGGCTGCTGTGCTGATGGTTTCTCGCATTCGTTATGCACACGTCTTTAATCAGATGATTCGCGGACGTCGCAGTCGAATTCAGATTCTGCAGATCGTTTTTGCAATGGTCCTGGTGTTTGTTGTGCGAGAAATGGCGTTGCCGGTCTTGTTCTGTGCGTTTGCCTTTTCATCACCAGTGCGAGCACTCTGGCAACGCTATGTTCGGCCGCCAGCACCGGTTGTTGCGGTTCGCAGTGATACCGACGCCGCTTAATTTCTGAATAGACTTTTTCACAGTTCGATGATGAGTCAGGGTTGAGATGAATCTGAAAGACTATGTGCGATCCATTCCGGATTTCCCGAAACCCGGCATCATGTTTCGTGATATCACGCCGATGCTGAAGTCAGCGGCTGCAATGAAGGAAGTGACTCGCCGTTTGGCTGAACCATTTCGCGATGCTGGAATCACAACTGTCTTGGCGGCCGAAGCACGAGGATTCGTGTTTGGGGTTCCCTTAGCGATGGAGCTGGGAGCGGGCTTCGTCCCAGTTCGAAAGCCGGGCAAGCTGCCGTTTGAGACTCATAAGTTCAGCTACGATCTGGAGTACGGTTCGGACTCGCTGGAGATTCATCGCGACGCTGTGAATCCGGATGATCGAGTTTTGCTGGTCGATGACCTTCTTGCAACCGGCGGTACCGTCGAAGCTTGCTGGAAGCTGGCTCAGGCACAGAATGCACACATTGTCGGTGCTGCGTTCGTGATCGAACTGGCTTTCCTGAATGCTCGGCAGAGGCTGAACGGGCTGCAGGTCAACAGTTTGATTGCTTACAACACGGAAGAAGCTGACGAGTAACATTCGGTCTCAGAATCGTTTACCGCCCAGCCGCAGGCGGCGGCCTCAGCAAAAGCCGGCGCCTGCGGCTGGGCGGTAAACGGTGGCCTAATGTTGGTCGCTCTGGAGTGCCTGAATCCTGCTCGAATGGAGTTCGACATGACCGCGAAGGATCAGCGGGCTGACAAGTCATCGCTGGCGAACTCAACAGGCAAGTTGGTCTTTTCGACATCCGGCCTGACTCGCGCCAACGAGTCACCTTTTGTCTGCCCCGGAAGCACTCAGGCCATTAGCCGAGCGGTACATTTGGCGCGGCTGAATGCGGCGTGGCCGAACTGTGATCAGTGTGAGTGGCGAACAGACTCAGAGGGACTTGCGGAGAAGACACTGCAGGCGACCGAGCGTATTCGAGATCACCGCGGAGCGGGACTGCATCGAACGGAGTTTGGAGTTCGCGGGCCGTACATTAATGAACTTGATCGACGCACGGCGGCCGATCTGGCGCGGATCTTTGCGAGTTGTGTGAATGAGTTGGCGATGGCAGCCGATCAGGAGCCGGTCCCCGTCGTGTCTATTCGGGCTCCACAGCAATATCGCCCGGTGACCACAGCAACGCCTGAGTCAGCTGTGCCGGCAAAACTGATCGACGTGCATTCTGTCGTCGTGGGTTATGACGGCAGAAGTTCATCGCCCGATATCTTTGTCGGAGTCACCGCGGCGATTCGCGAAATGGGATTGTCGGTGATCGATATCGGTCGCTGCACAGCCGCATCGATTCAGGAGGCTGCTCGCAGTCTGCAGGGATGTGCCGGGATCATGTTCGTCACGGGAGCAGGCAAGCCGGCTTCCTGGACCGGTCTCGATGTGATGGATGCTCACGGGGAATCGGTGCCAGTTGTCTGGAAAGACTTTGGAGTTCGCCTGCAACATGTGACATCGAACTCGTCGACCAGCAGTCACGAAGAATTCAATCGCGTCAATGCTGAGAGTGATGAGATCTCCGAAATGTTGCGACGCATTCGCGGAGAGACCGAAGCGACAGCTCCGCGAGTTCCTTCAACCGCTCACCTCCGTTTGTGGCTGCCATCGATTGAAGACAGAGTGCGTTGGTCGGGGCGATTGTCACGTCATTCGGGCCAGCGCGACGTGGTGAATTTTGAACCGAGGTATCGCGAATGGTTGACGCGATGGTATCCGCAAGGAAGCTCGCTGCGAGTGCTCCTGAGGTCCGATGATCCGCTGATTCAGGAGCGAGCAACCTGGTTGGCGGAGCAGACCGGAATAGAGCTTTATGTTCGAACATTGCGCGACGAGGTTTCGATTCCCTCATGCCGATTTGCGATGTCGGTTTCTGAGGATGATCGCCAGTTTTTGATCAATGATGATCACAACTCCGACGTGACGCCTGAACGACTCGCGGTGCTCATCAATGCGTCGATACATTCGCAGTCCTCGCAGGTGACGGCTCATGCGGATGCGGCGTCGGGGCGATTCTGGCTGACGGATGCTCGTCGGCGTTCTGAGTTGGAAGGGACCGAACATGTTCGCGATGCGCTGGCGATTCTGGGCCTGACGATGAAGCTGATCGAGTCCGGACGGCTGAATCTGAGGCCCTGATTTGCGGGACAATGTCACTCGGTAGGTCTCATCACGCAGGGGCAATTATGTCGATGATTCCAAAGCGCCCGGTGTTTTTGAAGGAATTCAGGTCCTCCAGTCGGGCGCAAACCCTCATTCTGCCCCGGAAACGATTGCCATTTCTGGTTCGCGATCCGTAAACTGCGGAGCCCCGTGATCAGAAGGGACCGGTATTCTTGTCGGTCAATTGCTTCTCCACCTGCAACTTTCGCCCGCCAAACTCAGGAGCCAACGATGCTTGTTATTCCCGGACGATATGGCAAAGACACCTGCGACGGATATTCTCGCCGTGCAGTCCTGAGAGTTGGCAGTTCGGCATTGGCGGGACTTAGCGTCGCTACGTTGCTGGAGAATGCGGCTCGTGGTGCGGAAGTCAGCGACGAAGAAGCCCGCTACGGCGGCAAAGGCTTTGGCGCGGCGAAGAGCGTCATCATGCTGTATCTTCAGGGCGGTCCAAGTCATCTGGATCTGTGGGACCCAAAGACAAATGTCCCTGACAATGTGAAGAGCATGTTCAACCCGATCGATACCTCGATCCCCGGTTGTCAGTTTACGGAGTTGCTGCCGAAGCTTGCTCAGCAGATTCATCGGGCAACGCTGATTCGGTCGTTAAGCTACACGCCGATCGGACTGTTCAATCATACGGCCGCGATCTACCAGATGCTGACCGGCTACACGGCCGATAACGTCAGCCCATCAGGTCAGCTTGAGCCGCCAAGTCCAAAGGACTTCCCGAACTTTGGTTCGAACATCGTCAAGCTGAAGCCGCTGCAGACACCGATGCTGCCCTTCGTCATGATGCCTCGCCCATTGCAGGAAAGCAATGTCATTGGCAAAGCTGGCACCGCGGGTTTCCTTGGTCGTGCGTTTGATCCGTACTATCTGTATCCGTCCGGCGACGATATGGATATGGCCAAGATGGAACGCATTCGCGTCGACGATCTGACGCTGCGTCAGGACGTTCCACTCGACCGCTTGCAGCGTCGTGCGTCACTGCGAGACACGGTGAACGCGGGTATGAAGAATCTGGATCGTGCCGTCAATCAGTATGCTCTGAATGAGTATTACGATAAAGCTCTGGGACTTGTTCTTTCTGGCCAAGCTCGTGAAGCGTTTAATCTCAGTTCAGAATCGAATGAACTGCGTGAGAAGTATGGCAAGAACACATTTGGTCAGAGCTGTTTGCTGGCTCGCCGACTTGTCGAAGCTGGTACTCGCGTTGTCGAAGTCAACTGGCCGAAAGTTGCGAACAGCGACAATCATTCCTGGGACGTGCACAGCGGCTTGAGTACTCGTATGAAGACTCAGTCAGCACCGATGCTGGATGCTGCACTGGCAACGCTGCTGGAAGATCTGGACGAGAGAGGCCTGCTGAAAGATACGTTGGTTGTGGCTGTTGGCGAATTCGGACGCAGCCCAAAACGTGGTGTCAGCACTTCCGGAAACAGCAACAGCGACGACGGTCGAGATCACTGGCCATATTGCTACACGGGCGTTGTGGCCGGTGCTGGCATGAAGCGTGGTTATGTCCACGGCAAATCGGATGATACGGCTTCAGCACCGGCTGATGGTGCAATTCATCCGGGAGAACTATTGGCCTCGATCTATCACTCCGTCGGACTTTACCCGCGTCGCACGGTGTACAACCACCTGAATCAGCCTCGCGAAATGGTCAAGTACGACGCAGCGATGGAACTGTTTGCGTAAGTTCTACAACTGCGGACTTTGTTCCGCTCGTTTCCACGTTTGAGGCCGCTGTGTCGCTGATTTATCTCGCGAACACTCGGCCTCAATTCATTCTGTGCAAGAGTAAGTCAGGCGACGAATGACAACGGCTTATCACACCCTCCGATGGCAGGGAAGTGCTTCTGGGACTTTGTGCCTGATCGATCAGACTCTGCTGCCGGAGCAATTCACAGAGATTTCGTGTCGTTCAGTCGAGCAGGTCTGGGAAGCCATTAAGACCCTCCGTGTCCGAGGCGCGCCGGCGATTGGTGTGGCGGCGGCGTATGGTCTCGTCATTGGTTGTCAAACGCATCGAAGCGAACCTTTGGCTCGGTTTCTGAATCGAGTCAAAGGTGCTGCGGACTATCTGGCGACAAGTCGTCCCACGGCCGTCAATCTGTTCTGGGCATTGGATCGGATGCGGTCTGTTGCCAACGATCAGTCCATCGTCGAAGGGATGACATCTGCGCTTCTACACGATCGGTTGCTTGCTGAAGCCGCTGAGATTGATCGTGAAGATCGAGAAATGTGCCTGGCGATTGGTCGACATGGAAGCCAGTTGCTGACGTCCGGTATGTCGGTCCTGACGCATTGCAATGCTGGCGGCCTGGCAACAGCTGGCGACGGGACGGCTCTGTCTGTGATGTTTGCGGCCGCTGCCGAAGGCAAACAGATTCATGTGTTTGCTGATGAAACTCGACCACTGCTTCAGGGCGCGCGTCTGACATCGTGGGAGCTACAGCAGCGAAATATCCCAGTGACATTGATCTGCGACAACATGGCGGCTCAGGTCATGAAAGAAGGCCGAGTTCAGATGGTCATCACGGGCGCCGATCGCATTGCGGCGAACGGAGATTCAGCCAACAAGATTGGAACCTATGGAGTGGCAGTGCTCGCCAAGTACCATGGAATTCCCTTCTGCATCGCAGCCCCTTCCAGCACGTTTGATATGGCAATTTCGGACGGCAGTCAGATTCCGATTGAGCAGCGAAGTCCGCAGGAGATCACTCACGGATTTGGCAAGCAGACGGCTCCAGACGGGATCGGCGTTTATAACCCGGCCTTTGATGTGACACCGTCTGAATTGATCACCGCGATTATCACAGAACGTGGGATCATTCAGTCGCCGACGACGGATACGGTCCGCCAGCATTTGCAGGGCGCTTGAACGATCCCGTCGGAGGAGCGACGGGTGTACCGTATACTCGTCGCTCCGCCGACGAAACTTGCACTCTTTACGCTGCGTTGGACCATCAATAGCCCCCGACGCCTTCAAGTTTCAAAAGCGTTTGTTTGTGTTCTACGCCCCCGCCGTAGCCGATCAGTTTCCCGTTCTTGCCGATGACTCGGTGGCAGGGAACAATGATGGCGATTGGATTCTGGCCATTTGCCAGGCCGACTGCTCGCGAAGCCGCAGGATTACCAATTGCCCGAGCAATGTCCCCGTAGCTTGCTGTTTTGCCATAAGGTATCTGGCACAAAGCCTGCCAGACGCGTTTTTGGAAATCCGTCCCGCTAGCAGCCAGAGGCAGGTCGAAGGCTTTCAGTTTCCCGGCAAAGTAGGCTTTTAGCTGACGTAGAGGTTCCTTCAGCCTGCGTTCGCTGATTTCCCAGCTCTCGTCCGGAGTAATTTCGGGGGAGCTGAAATGCGTTTTTGCAAAGGAAACATGCCGTAAACCGTTGTCATCACCGGCAATCAGGAGAGGACCAACAGGCGTATCATTCATGTGGCTGTAAAACATGTTTGGCAGCTCCGCGGCAATGGAATCTGAGAATGCTGGCCGATCATTGGAAACGGGTGCAAGTAAGCTTACAGTTCGCGTTTGCGGTTGGAAAATGCAGCCGCGCGCATTTCTGATTTCCTCTCCGTCATTAATGACTTTGTCTGAACAGAACGGCCCATGTCACAGGAAACTTCAACGCCGGAATCCCGGCAGTCTGCCAACGATCGTCTCGCCCAGGTCAACGAACTGCGGTGGCAGAAGTTTTCAGTTCTGGATGATGGATTTGTCTGTCTGGTCGACGTCATGGGCGATGACAGCAGCGTTGTTCAGGCCGCACGGGTCAGCTACGGGGACGGAACGAAGAGAGTCAGTGACGACCGAACTCTGATTCGTTATTTGCTGCGGCATCGTCATACCACGCCGTTTGAAATGGCCGAGATTAAGTTTCTCGTGCGAGTTCCTATGGACTGCTGGCGGCAGTGGGTTCGACATCGTACGGCCAACATCAACGAATACAGCACACGTTACTCGTTGGCCATCGAGGCTGCTCAGGGAACGCCGGAAGACCAGTGGCGAACACAGGCGGAATCCAATCGTCAGGGAAGCGGTGATTCCTTGCCGGTTGATCTGGGCGCAAAGCTGACTGTGGAAGAACAGGAACTTCAGCAAAAGATTCGCTCGGTGTATCAAAGCCGAATTGAAACCGGAGTTGCTCGCGAGCAGGCTCGCAAGGATCTGCCGCTTTCCACCTACACTGAGGCTTACTGGAAAATCGATCTGCATAATCTGCTGCACTTCCTTGCTCTGCGAATGGACAGCCATGCACAACTGGAAATTCGGAATTATGCAACGACGATCGGCGAGAAGATTGTTGCTCCGCTGTTCCCGATGGTTTGGGAAGCATTTCTGGACTATCGCATGCAGTCGATGTTTCTGACTCGACTTGATCGCGAAGTCATTCAGCGTCTGACGGCCAATGCGGCAGCGGCGAAAACTGCTCCTCCTTATTCGAACGACGAGTTTCTTGCAGCACAGGATCCTGCGTGGGCCTCACTGAATCGTAGTCGTGAACGCGACGAATGCCGATCAAAGCTCGAACTATTGGGGCTTCTTGCAAAGTCCTGATTGACTGTTTCGGCAGCGGACGGAAATTAGAGGCACTAACAAAACCGAGATAGGCACCCCTGCTGGTCACTTTTCGCAGTAATTTCGAAAGCTCGCGGGATTTGTCGGCCGTTCTAAAAAGTTCCGGCTGGTTGTGACTTCATCAAACTTGTCGCCGGACGCAGTTTCCTGTGAATCGGTCGCCCAGTTCTCCATCCAATAGAACCGTCATTTCAATGTCTCCCGATTCGAACACGAAACCAGAATTCCGACCGATGCCTGATTCTCCGATGGGTGATCTGGCCATTCTTGCGGGCTCGGGCAATCCGATTTTTGCCCAGCGAATCGCGGATGCACTGGGGATCAAGCTGGCACCTTGTGAAGCTCAGATCTTCAGCGAAGGCAATGTGTTTGTGCGAGTTCTCGAGAACGTCCGGGGACGCGACACGTTCGTGATCCAGGGCGTTCATCGACCGGTGAATGACAATTTCGTGGAACTGTTGTTCTGGATCGATGCTCTGAAGCGAGCCAGCGCGTCACAGGTGACGGCGGTGATTCCTTACTTCAGTTACGCCAAGGGCGACAAGAAGGATGAGCCACGAGTTTCCATTCGTGCGCGAGTTTGTGCCGATGCGATCGAGGCGGCCGGGGCAGATCGAGTCCTGACGATGGATCTGCATAGCCCGCAGATTCAGGGCTTTTTCAGTGTTCCTGTCGATCACTTGTACGCTCGAAAAGTGATCTGTGATCATATTCGTTCGCTCAATATTCCCAATCTGGTGATTTGTAGTCCGGACGTTGGTTTCGCGAAGTCAGCATCAGCTTACGCCAATCTGTTGGGTGTTCCCGTTGTGATTGGAAACAAACAGCGAAAGGATCACACGGAGCGCGCTCAGGTCCTGGAAGTGATCGGCTCCGTCGACGGCTGCAACGTGTTGATGGTCGACGATTTCACCATCACTGGTGGATCACTTGTCAGCATGGCGGAAGTGCTCAAAGCACGCGGTGCGAAAGACATCTACGCCGCAGTGTCACATGGCGTGCTTTCAAGAGGAGCTGTGGCTCGCATTGAGAACAGCGAGATCCGAAGTCTCTTTATCACTGATACCGTCGAGCCAGCTATTGAGCCGCTGGGCGAGAAGATCGAAGTGATCTCTGTGGCGCCGCTGTTTGCTCAGGCGATCCGTTCCATCCATGACCGCACGAGTGTGAGCATGCTGTTTCCGGATGTGAAGGCGCTGTAGGCGACGTTGTATTGGGTTGCGTTTCGCAGCGTAGCTGCGCCAGCAATTAGCCCCAGGCTTCAGCCTGGGGTGGGAGGCGAAAATACGATCGATCAGCCGTGAAACGGCGACAGCGAGGGTTTTTCAAAGATTTCAACACATGGCTGTCGCCGTTTCACGGCTTAATGTTTATTTTCAAACATCTTTCCCCAGGCTAAAGCCTGGGGCTAAATGCTGCCGCCTCTACGAGGCGAAAGCAGAACGAAGGTTGTCCCGCTGAATCTCGTTGCGATAGCGATTTTTTGACACTCAAGACAAGCCCCGTTGTGGCAAGTCGAGCTTAAGTCCACGCCACCGGGGTGAACCCGGTGGCGGAAGGAGATGGCGACAAGCTTGTGCGAATCACAGTTCGCGAATGCGGATGTTTCGCCAGGACACGTCGAATGGGCCGGTGCCTGCCGCGATGCCATGGACCTGCAGGCCGATGTGGCCTTTGGGATGAGTTTTGTAGATCTCTTCATGAGTCAGGTCAGCAACCATGTGACCGTTAATCCAGGTCTGGATTCGAGCACCCTTGGCGACGATCCGATACTGATTCCACTCACCGTTTTTAAAGAAATCGTGGGTGTGCTTTTCGTCTTTTGGCTCCGGTGACAACCAGCCGTACTTGGTGGATTCGCCATAAATGTAGCCAGCCTGACCCGGCCCTGCTTCGATCTCGACCTGTGGGCCATGGAAAACTCCAAGTCCCTGCTTGTTCGCATCGACATCAGCTTCAGTCTTTCCACGTGACCGAATCTGCACGCCGGAATTGAGCTGATCATGAACCTTCACTTCGAATTCCAGTTCAAAATCGCCATACTCTTTTTCGCTGGCGAGGAAGGTATTCGGGCTGCCTTCAACGGTCACGCCGTGAATTGTGCCGTCTTTGACTTCATAGGTGGCTTTGCCGTGTTCAGCCTTCTTCCAGCCGTCAAGGGTCTTACCATCGAACAGGCTGACCCACTTATCTTCGGCGGCATGAGTGAATGGAGCCACGGTGAGAGCCAGCAGAGCGAGGCTCAGGATTGAAAATCGTAACATCAGAAATTGGTCCTTTCGGCTTGATCAGGAAAGCTGGGACAGAGGCGGTTGCCTTGATAAAACCTGCCGGTGACTCGGTATGAGAGTCGACAGGCCTTTTCGTATCGTGTTCAGAATCCGGTCAAATGAAAAGCGATCAAGGGGGCCGGAGCAGCCGATCTGGAGAAACTCTGTAGACAGTAACGTTGGGGCATGAAAGAATGGGACGCTCGTTACACGCGACCAGTGCAGGTCGAAAGTTTCAGAATTGGATATCACAATGAAAACACCGCTTTGGAACGCGACTTTGGCTGCTTTTGCTGGGGCTCTGCTGTCTGCAGGATGTGGAGAGGACGGGACGGCTGGAGGTGGCTCAGCAGCAACACCAGAGGTGGTCACGGCAGCGTCGGAGAAATCTCAAAGTACGGCCGCCAAGGCCCTGGATAAGACCGCAAAGGCCGAGCAGACAGAAGAAACTTTTGAGTTGAAGCCGCTGTCATTAAGTGGTCTCTCCGGTTCCAAAGGCGCAGGTGGAGATGATGCTTCTACGAGCGGAAAGTCCGATACCGAAAAGCAGATCCAGTCAATCATCACTCATCTGCAGCCGTTGCAGATTCTGTTGGGACAATGGCGCGGGACGACTCGACGAGAGTACGAAAACTTCAAGGCTGTCGATAATCATGAATGGGTCTGGGACTTACGAACCGATGCAAAGAATCCAGCGCTGACCATTAACTCCGATAAGAGTCCTTATCTGAAGCAGGGACGACTGAGTTGGAATATCGACGAGCAGAAGTTCACACTCACAGCGACTGACGCGGCTGGCACAAAGCGCGAGTTCATTGGTGACTTTACAGATCCTGTCCACGAAATTGTGGGCAGCGATGACAAGCTCCACAAAGTGTTTCGACTGGAATTCAATCAGGTCGACAAGTCCGGACAAGCATCTGGAGAGATGTGGCAGATGTCATTCGAGCAGCAGGAGAATAATCGCTACCTGCTGGAAGTTGCCAAGCGACGCGGCAGTGCAGCTTTCGCGCGGTATGACACGGTTTCAACTCAGCGCGAAGGAACTTCGTTCGCCCTGAGTGACACGGACTACGCCGAAAAGACCTGTATCATTTCCGAGGGATTGGGAACCACGGAAATTGTTTACAAGGGCCGGTCTTATTGGGTTTGCTGCAGCGGCTGCAAGGCAGCTTTTGATGACGACCCGGAGACCTGGATTGCCAGAGCGGCTGCTCGACCGAAGAAATAGTGATACGAATGGCTGACGGAAAACATATCCTCGCAATTGACGTCGGGAACACTCGCGCAAAGTTCGGGCTGTTTCGGCAGACATTGGCGAAGAACCCTGAACCTCTCGAAATTGCCGCTCGCATTCTCAATGAGACCGCTGACGTCGCTTCGGCATTTTACGATTGGTGGCTGAGTCTGGGCGTCGATGCTCCAGACGTCGCCATGGTTGCGGCCAGTGATCCGGAAACCCGCGATCTGCTTTTGCAGAGCTGGCCGATTCATGGTTGTCGTCCGATTACAATCTTCGGATTCCGTCAGATCCCTGTCGAAGTGGATGTCGACTTTCCGGAGCGAGTGGGTGTCGATCGGTTATTGAATGCCTTCGCCGGAAGTCGAATGAGCGAACCGGGGCGACCAGTGATCGTGGTGGATTCCGGAACGGCGACGACAGTGGACCTTGTCACATCGGATGCAACGTTTCGCGGAGGCAGCATTTTGCCGGGGCTTCGATTATCGGCGTATGCGATGCATGATTACACCGCCCGATTGCCACTGCTGAATGTTGATGAAGAACTGACAGAGCTGCCTCCGCTGCCCGGCAGAAACACGGAAGCGGCGATGCGAGCGGGTTTATTTGTCGGTCAGCTTGGTGCAGTTAAAGAGCTGATTGCCCGCTTGTCGTTGGCGGCGGTGAATCAATTCGCGGAGAACAGTCGTCCTCAGGTGTTTGTCTCAGGAGGCGGCGGCAGGCAGCTGGTAAGTCATCTGGAGGACGCAAGCTTCGTCGACAGTCTTCCGCTTCACGGACTGGCCATGTTGAACGCGTCGGAGCTGTGACGCGACGCGGAGGAGTTTCAGTCGGCTTCGTATTGGATTGCAGGGTCTGCGGCTTCTGAACCTCAGAAACTGATAATGGCGGAGTGACGGGCCGCGGGGCTGCAGGCCTGGGATTCGTCGCTGGCGGTGCCGGAGCGACGGGAGGCCGCGTCCTCATTCAACGGATGACATTCTCAGGACGCGGGCGAGACTCTTCAAGGTCGCGAGCCACCAGCCGAAACGTACGGCGATCGATTCGAGCCCCGTCAAGAAGCACTTCCGCGGTCGACAAGGTTTCTCCGCTGGAGTTTGGACGCACTTCCAGTCGGAAGCGACGAGTCTGCCCGACCGCGACTCTGTCGACATCCACGAAGACGACGCGATCTTCAACAGGAAGACGCAACAGATCCGGCTGATCCAGAGATTCATCTAGAATGAGTCGCAATTTCACGGCGACTGCGTCTGCTGTACCACTGTTAGTCAGGGCAAACATAACTTGCGTCCATTCGCCAACCTGAGCAATCTCCTGCTGGTCCTGAATCGACAGACGCAACGTTGGCGTGCCCGCCAATTCTCGTCGCGGTGTGGTTTCTCTTCGAGGAAGCGGTGCGGGCGTTGGTGCCGGCCGCAGACGATCGGAAGGAAATGGATCGACAACCGGACTTTCGTCAGTCACGCGAGTTCGTGCGGCAACGGCCGTTGCGGCTGAAACTTCAGTCAGAGATTCGAACAGTGAACGACGTCCGCCACTCACGCTGAAACCTGTTGGAGCCACCACTGTGAACCGCAACACGTATTCTTCTGCCGGACGTAAGTCGTCCACGAGCCACGTCAGAGTATCATCGCGAAAGACTGCATTCGGACTTGCTCCGCGAACGACGGTATCAAACGGCAGGATTTCGCGCACGAGCAGTCCGTCGATCGTCTTGTCTCCAAGATTCGATAGAGAGACCTGAATCGTGATGTCGCCCGATGCTGTCTCCTCAGGAACGCTTTTTTCGACTCGCAGATCATGCGTCGAGACATACGCTCCCGGCGTGACTTTGACGCGAGATTCAAGATCCTCGACGTCAGCCAACGGTGACTCGGGCAGATTATCCTGAGGCAGTCCGAGATCATCGCCGGGTAAGCCCAAAGCTTCACGCCAGTTATCCTGTCGCAGTCTTCGCACGATGCGATCGATGAAATAGGTGTCCGGCAACGAGTCCACAAGACGACCTCGAGTCACCATCTCGGGATTCATTTCAGAGCGAATCACCGAACTGCCCAGACGACGAAACGTGACGTCGAGCATTGGGATGTCTGTAATCGAACTTGGCGGATAGTTGATCGAGCCGTCAATGGGACGTCGAGGACGCGGGCGAATTGGAGTGTACTCTGGGCGACCAAAGACGATGTAGTCAGCTGTTCTGATCTGAGACACCAGCTGGGAGTCATCGCGATCTTCTTTCGCCAGAATGATCGGAGCCTGAGATGCGCGGGCGGCTACGGCCGTGACTTTGTCAATCACGCCACCAGAACGCAGGGGCGTTAATGTATCGCGATGGTAAGCGGCCGCGTCAGAGGCCAGGCCGCCACCCATGAGGAATGCGATGATTACGAGCCCGGCTGTTCCCGAAGCGGCTGCAACAACCCATGAAAGATGGGCCAGCACAAATTCGAGCGACTCGTCGAAACCCTGGACAAGTCCATTCCAGAGCCGATCGAAGACTGAGCCAATCGGACCAAGCCAGTCGCCATCAAAAATCGCCAGCATGCTGAGGCGTTCACCGTACAGCATCCCCAGCAGCATCAGGGACATAACGCCCATGAAGAACAAGATGAGTGCTGATTCCATATCCCCAACGTCCTTGCCTCAGGATTCGCATTCTCTGAAACTGCGTGGAATGCGTGAGACAAGAGGTTTAACAAAGGAGAAGGAAATT
>JBPOIW010000367.1:0-22878 GCA_052034165.1 Planctomycetota bacterium
AGCTCGTAGCCTCAAATGCAATCGCGCATTTTCGCGTGGGCAACAGCAGAGGAGCAATCAGAATCAGGGCATCTGATGTGGCCGCGTTCCTGAATTCACGCAGACAAGGCCCGAATGAGCTGCCACAACAACAAAGAGCGACGCCGCACAAGCTCAAGCACATCAGGCTCAAAAAATAATTGAGAGCAACCGGAGCAGGCCGTATGGCATGTTCCAGCCCCGCAGGGATGCGGGGCTTTTTTATTGGAGGACAGTGATTGAGAACAACGGTCACAAGATTCGCAAACCACAAATAACCCGCCGCAGTTGATCCCGACTGCGGCGGGTTTTTCTTTTTGCAAACTACGACGCCGCTTTCTTCGCTTGCTCCAGGAGATGCTTCGGATTGTGAGTGAGATGCTGGTAGACTTTTGCGAGTTGACTTGGGTCTTTGTGTCCCATCAGGATCGCGACGGTCAATGCATCAACTCCCCGTTGCAAAGCATTTGTGGCCCACGAATGACGCAGTGCGTAGAGAGAATACTTTGGCGCCGACTCCTGAGCCATCTTATACGTGAGTTTCCGCTTTGCTTCATGCCTCAATTCGGCTGCCGTTTTAGCAACGATTTTCTTCCCCACTCGGTGTGACTTTGAAAGAGTGGGAATGAATTCAGCAATTGCATCCTCACCCACCGAAATTCTCTGCCGCTTCATTTCTGCCATGCCCATGCGATTTCGAATTCGCTGGAATGCACAATTGACGGCACACGTGGTCCAGGGCTTTCCTCGGCTGTTCAAAAAAAGCGGGCCTTGTGTCCGATTCCCCATCAGTCGACGGATGGTCGTGATGGCTTTGTCGCTGAGGTAGACGATTCGCGGAGCCTCTTTTCCCTTGGACTCTGATCGTGGCAAAACCCATCGCTGATTCTTCAAATCGATGTGACGAATTTCAATTCGTAATGACTCCTGAGGTCGACATCCCGTCTCGTAGGTGACAGTCATCAGATCAATGAAGCACTGGTCCGGAGTGAGAGACAGCAATTCGGCGAACTGCTCCGGATTGACGTAGACCTCGCGGGGAAGTCCGGCCGGCATCGTCAAATGCTCGATCGGATTCGAATCCACATATCCCAAAGACTTTGCCCACCTCACGCAGCGTTTGATGCATCGCATGTAATTTCTGGTTGTCGTTGGCGTGTGATCCGGGTAGGTATCCACCCATTGCTGAACGTGGTAAGGTCGCAACTGTCCTATAGTGAGATCTGGAAAACGATCGGAAAACCGCTGAAGCCGGTATTGGTACCATGCATAGGTATCTGCAGAACGGTGCTGCAACACCCAGTCAAGAAATCGGTCAAAAAGTTCAGCGAGACGCATTCCCGCGCCGACGTTTTCCTGGGCAATGCGGCGGTCCCGTTCAGGAATCGCCATCAATTGGTGATACCTGAGAAACGCGGCTTCGCGATCTCGACCAAGATTAATCTGACGTCCATCCACTTGGACGTACCAAGTGTCGCGTGATTTGCGATAGAACGGTTTTGGAACGTGGTAAAGCATTAGCGAGTCTCCGGAAAGAAGGTTGCAACCGGAGCAGACCGGATGACTCGCAGATCGCCATTTCGGGGCGATCAATCTCTGACACAATCTCTGACATTCGACTTTCGTCAATCTTCGAATCGACGTAAGTCCATGTCCTGTATAATGTCTCGGGCGGGGGTCGAACCTGCAACCTTCGGCTTCGGAGGCCGACGCTCTATCCAATTGAGCTACCGAGACTTTTGTACGTTGATGACAATATGGGATTGTCGTTGACGCGTCCTCGGTATGATAACCGTCTTCCCGAAAACTTCGATGGAGCGTCGGATTGATTTTCTGCTGATTTCGCCGGGCTAATTCTTGTGAATGCTGAACCTCGCCCTCTTTGGAGGCGACAAAGATTTCACACAAAAGATCTTGCTGACTGTTTGCACGAAGAAACGGCCAACAAAAAGCCCGATGTCACAGGACATCGGGCTTCATGAAATCTGTGACTTCAGGGCAAGGTCGATCAGGCGGCCCGTCGGAACATGTCGGTCATTGGGATCGTATCGGCCGGAACCTCCTGCTGTTCTGAGGCTTCAATGAACGCTTCAAAGATCTGCAGATCGAGAGCTGACGCGGTATTGCTTTCAGGATGCCACTGAACGCCAATGCAGAACCAGTCTTCTTCGATGGATTCGTACGCCTCAATCACTCCATCCGGACAGGTCGCACTGACTCGGAACTTGCAGGAGAGATCGCGAACAGCCATATGATGGGCACTGTTAACGCGAACTTCACCGGGGCCGTAGATTGAATCGAGTCGAGTTCCTGGCACAATCTCCAGAACGTGTCGCAGGTTCTGTTCGACAGGGTCTCGATGATGAATTGCACGTGGGACGTCTTCAGGAATATGCTGAAACAGTGTGCCACCGCACAGGAAGTTCACCAACTGCATCCCTGATCCAATCGCCAGGATCGGAATGCGTTTCTGGATTGCATACTCGGCGACACGGCGATCGAAATCTTCTCGACGCTTTGGCATGATCTTTACAGACGGATGGGCATGCATCTTCATGCGTGTGGGATCGAGGTCCAGATTGCAGCCTGAGAGAACGATGCCATCCACATTCTCCAGCATGCGGTGAAGGTCATCGTCGCTTTCGACAGGAGCCAGCAGCATTGGCAGCCCGCCAGCTGCACTGACGCTGTCATAGTATCCCGTGTTGAACCAGCTCAGAGCGGCTCCGTTGTAACGTTCCGGACGAAAATCGCCTGTGACTGCAATGATTGGCTTCTGCTTGCTCATGATAAAGGTTCCCTCCCAGGTTGAGCACATACGGGCGGCTGTGAAGTTACAGTAACGCCAGTCGACACTTTGGGGCAAAGTCACGGTTCTGCGTGCAGACGTCAAATGCGACGCCCACAATCATCCGCTGAAGACGCAGCGGGACGAGTGACAGGCATGGCAGAATCCATTCTGCTTTAAGAAACCGAACTCTTTTCGGTCCTGCAGTTGCGACGACCACTAAAGTGACGATCTACAACTGAGTTCTCTGAAGACCCCCTCCAGATGTTGTTGAGCAGTTCCATCCGATGGCCTGCCTCATCAACGCGAGGAACCTTAGTCAAGCTCAGTTCCCCTGTAAATCAAATTGCTGATTTTGTGCTAAAGTTCCTCTTCCATCACTACATCTTGTGCATTGAGTGTTAGTCCGATCCCGGAAATACCGTTTCATGGTCCCCGAAACACCTCAAAACCGATCTGACTTACCATCCGAATCGCATCTTGCGCACGAGATTCCTGTGCGTCGTTTGCTGATCCTCGTGACTGGTTGTCTGGGGATACTCGCAGGACTGGTTTATCCTTTTCCGATGAACGGACGGTATTGGAATGCCCTCTTTGATCTGGCTCACGCACCCGCATTCTTCCTTATTTTCATACTGGTAGCCGGATTTCTCGACCCCTCGTCGATCGGGTTTTCTCGTGATTCGAGGGCATTGCTGCCTTTGACACCTTGGCGACTGCTGTTGATCAGCGGGCTGCTTTTTTTTGGAGGAGTCACGTGCGAGGTTGCTCAAAAATTTGTGGAACGCCATCCTTCCATTGACGACATCGCCGCTAATTCCGTCGGACTAATGGCTGGCACTCTGTACTGTTTGGCCTTACGAATTCGTCACCGCGGGTGTCGCCTGATTGCCATCCCACTGGCAACGTTGATTCTCATTTGCCCCAGCATAAGTCAATTTCAGGAGCTGGCTGAATGTGCACGGCAGCGGCAGGAGTTCCCTGTGCTCGCTTCTTTTGAGCGAAGTCTTGAACTGTCCGCCTGGACTCCGCATGGCGGCAACATAACACGTGATAAGACATGGGCATCAATGGGATCACAATCCATGCGAATAGAATCTTCCGGTGACCGCCAACCGGGCGCTGTCATGGTCTGGCCCGTTCCGGATTGGAGCGACTATTCCACTCTGAAATTTGATCTGTTCAATCCGGAGGCGAGTGCAGTCACGGTGGGAGTCACGATCTCAGATGAGCATCATGTAAAACATCTGTGGGAGCCTTCAGATCGATTCAACTGGAGTGCCAGGTTGATGCCCATGGAGGTCAAGACGATTTCGATCAGCCTGCAGGATGTGGGCCGTTCTCCGAAGACAAGACCCATGGATCTGACGCGAGTTTCAAATCTCAACATTTTCATGCAGAACCCACCGCCGGGGTCAAAATTGTTCGTGGATGGAATCCTGCTGCTGAAATGAGCGGCACGTGGTTGCCCTGCGACCATTTGTCTGTTAGCGTGGCAGATCGTTCCTTGTGTGGAACGTTTCGACTCGTCACAGCACACGTTTTGCGTCGACACGTGATGGTGAAATTGGAACTGTAGCCTGTGACTGCTTTGTCCCTGCGGAGTAAACGATGCCTGCCCCATTCAGAATTTTTGTTATGGCAATTCTTTTCGCCGCGTCATCGCTGACATCGGCATCCGGTCAGGAGATGTCTCTGGTGGCCAGTGGCGATCTGCAGTGGCGCAAAGGAAATATGCATACTCATTCCTACTGGAGCGACGGTGACAACTACCCCGAACTGATCGCGGCCTGGTACAAGGAGCGGGGCTATCATTTTCTTGTGTTCACGGACCACAACACGCTGCTCCAGAGCGAAAAATGGATTGACATTGATAAGGCCAAAGGCGGCCGCAAATCGTTGGAGGCGTTGCAGGCCACATTTCCCGCCGACTGGATTATCTCTCGCAAATCAGAGGGCAGGGATGAAGTCCGTCTCAAAACTTTCGATGAAGTCTTTGCAAAGTTTGCCGTACCGCAGCAGTACCTGTTAATCCAGGGAGAAGAAATCACTGACAGGTTTCAGACGAAGCCCATTCACATGTGTGCCACCAACACAAATGAACTGATTCCTCCGTCCGGTGGCGACAGCGTCGTGGATGTTATGCAGAGAAATATCGACGCTGCCAGATCTCGCCGGGAAAGATCGGGCGTTCAGACGCTGGTGCATCTGAATCATCCCAATTTTGGCTATGCCATTACTGCTGAGCAGTTGATGCAGGTCAATGGAGAAAACTTCTTTGAAGTTTACAACGGGCACCCAACTGTCCATAACTCCGGCGATGAAACTCATGCTTCCACTGAGCGAATGTGGGATATCGTCAATACATTTCGAATTGCGAAACTCGACTTACCTGTCATGTATGGCCTGGGTACAGACGATGGGCACAACTACTTTGAAGATTCACTGGGCAAGGGTGCGCAGCCGGGCCGCGGCTGGGTGCAGGTGCTCACAAAATCGCTGGATCCGGACAGCCTTGTAACGGCTCTGGAGTCTGGTCAATTCTATTCTTCTTCAGGTGTGGTGCTGAATGAAATTTGGGTCAAGGATCGAACAATGCATGTCACGGTCAAAGCAGATGAAGGAGTGACTTATCGAGTTGACTTCATCGGAACTCGAAAGGGGTTCGACGAGACATCAACTCCGTCCTCAGATGATGCGGCGACGGCAGAAGTCCTGACACGAAAGTATTCCGATCAGATCGGAACAGTCCTGAAGACGGTCAGCGATGTCCAGGCGGATTACGAATTGGATGGAACGGAGTTGTACGTACGAGCCGTTGTAACTTCGTCGCGAGTTCATCCCAATCCATCAGAGGCTGGTGAGTTTGAACGAGCCTGGGTTCAGCCGTATGTGCCGATGAAAAAAGAATAGATGAACTTCTTGCTAAACAGAGTTTGTCGAACAAGGCTCTGTAACCGGTCCGGAATTTCTGGCCAACGCCGGGACGACATGAGGAACTGAGTTAATGCTGGGCTGGCGATTGTTAATGTCCGCGATTTTGGTGCCTTCTGTCATCGGGCTGTTCTGGCTCGATCACCGGATTGGCGATTCCGCGTGGGTTCTGCTGATTTTTTCTCTGTTTGTGGCGTTCCGAAATTCCTACGAACTGACGGACTTGATGCGCGTGCGGTGCATGAAACCGTCATTCCCGGTGACTCTTTTTCTAAGCCTCTGTGTTGTCCTCGCCGGGTGGGCTCATACATTGCTTCCTGCTGACAGGGTTGGGCTGTCAGAGCTGCTCGTTTCGCTCGGCTTTCTGGGCGGAACGTTGGGGATAGTTTTTTGCCTGTTACTGGCGTGGGAAGCATTCTGCTACCAGCAACCCGGACAATCGATGGAATCGCTGGGCTGCAATCTGATTACTGTGTTCTACGCGGGTGGTTTGATGGCGTTGACCGCGCAGCTTCGCTGGTTTCCGAACTCGCAGATTGGCTACTTTGTCATTGCGTCGATGATCATCTGCGTGAAAGCCGGAGATACTTTTGCCTACACATTCGGGCGACTGTGGGGTAAGCGAAAAATGGCGCCAAAGCTCAGTCCCGGAAAGACTGGTATGGGACTTGTCGGAGCCATCTTTGGAAGCACTCTGGGTGGATGGCTTTGGCTGACTTATGCGGGGCAATTGTTTGCGGCCAATCCGCGCCCTGCCGCGCTCTGGGTTGTCCTCGCGTATTCTGCGTCGATTGGACTCATCGGACTTGTGGGCGATCTTTGCGAATCGCTGATCAAACGCGATGTTCAGAAGAAAGACTCCGCGGCTCTGATGCCCGGATTTGGAGGCCTTCTCGATCTACTCGACAGCCCACTTTTCGCTGGCCCTTTTGCGCTGTTGTGGTGGCAACTGCTACCGCCGGCGGTGACGGGAAACTGAAAACAAAAGCGGCCAGCATCTTGAAGATGCTGGCCGCTTGAAGTTGAGTCACAGACGGCTTGGGCGAATGCGATGTCAGCCCCAAAGAGGTCCATTAGGCATACTTTTCCACAAGCCTGCGACGGGCAAGAATGCCCATCCTACGACAAAATGTATGCGTGAAGAACGATCAGTTCTCCATCACTTCCTGTTCTTTCGAAGCTGCCCGGTCGTTAACAAGACCTTCGTACTTCTTAGTCAGCTCCTGAACCTGATCTTTGGTTTGCTTGCAGTCGTCTTCTGACAACGTTTTCTCTTTCTCAGCCGTATCCGCTTGCTTGTTGGCGTCGCGACGAACGTTTCGAATGGCCACTCGAGCCTCTTCCGCCAGTTCCTTAATACGGCTGGCCATCTGCTTACGACGTTCCGTCGACAGCGGTGGAACATTCAGGCGGATCACTCGTCCGTCATTGTTGGGAGCCATTCCCAGCTCACTGGCGATGATGGCTTTGGAAATGGCATCCAGAGTCGTCGTATCAAACGGACGAATCATGATCTGCTGCGGCTCAGGAACGCTGATGTTGGCAATCTGCTTCAGCGGCGTCGGAGAGCCGTAGTATTCAACTCGCACGGAATCCACCAGGCCCGGGTTCGCTCGCCCGGTACGAATTCCCTTCAGCGCGTTGCCGAGTACGTTGACGGCTTTTTCCATACGCTCTTCAGCGTCCATCAGGATCTCGTCCTGGTCCATGTCATGCTCCCTGTCTGGATTTTTACTGTTCTATGAGGTTGCGCAAAGCACGGAATTCTGAGCTTTGCGGGCTTCAAACGATCGAGTTTGGCAGAGAAGCGTGCTTCCCGGCGACGTTGCTTTCGTGGATATTAAAGCATGTGACACAACGGCGAAAGCGATTCCGCGGCTACTCGCCGACTGCAGTAATCTAAATCTATGCGTCTGTAGAAAAGTGAGAATTGCTGCGGCTCAACAACCATGGCTTCAGGGATTGGCCAGTTCTCGCAGTTGAATCAGATCCGTCGCCTCCAACAGTCCCGCGCAGAACAGTTCCGGGGCCTGTTCGATGGAATAATTCCCGTGGATGACATCCTTGAGGCTGCTCAAGGGCTGGTTTTCTTCAACGGTTGAAATCTGCTGCGGATTGAGTGCTCTGGCGACCAAACCAATCACGCCCGTCCTTGGTCCTGAAGTGACCAGTGAAATCGACGATGGCTGAAACTCCTGATGAATCCAATCTGTGACGGACAGGATTTGGCCGGCCTGAACTCCCAGCGGTCTTTCTCCAACCGTCGACACCATCAGAGCCCAAAGATAGCCGCGTTCGGCAATCGAAGACTCCCCGAAATAGAACGGATCAACGGCAAGAACACGGTGCCCCTGTTGCAACAGTTCCCGGATCTTATCCGCACTTTGCTTTCGACCTTCATCGTTCATCACGATCGCCCATTTGGTGGAGTCATCTTTGGCGAATTCAACTGCCGGAACATTCCAGTCGTTACCGATTTTCAACTTCCATTGCGTCACCGTGATCGCACCTTCCATAGTACACGTCAGCTTTTCACCGGTGACAGTTCCGGAGATCGGTCGAACGACTGCTCGAAGCTTTTCCTGCCCAGCTTTTCGCCACTGTTCCAACGCAGATTTCTCTGACGGTCGTGCCGCCGTGCGAGGAAGTGATTCAGAAAGCTTTATAGCCAGAGTATGAAAATCCTGATTCATCGTGGGCATCGTGACCTGTAACTGTTCAGCGTTCTTCAATTCCTTATCAACAGGCAATTCTTCTGTGGCAAAAGCCTGTTCGTTTCCTTCGTACCAGTGGTCGCGGATCATGCGATACAGGGCTTTGCGGTTGTCGAGCAGGAAATTATGGTCACCCGGGTCGCTGTTGACGTGAGTTCTAAGTCGGGCCTGTTGATTGAACAACGCATAAGCGGGCGATGCAGCTTTCACAAGAGGCTCCAGGGCGTGCCCCGATGCAAAACAGCAGTTGTCTTTTTCATTGAACGTCAACAGTGCAGATCGCGGTGCCAGCATGGCGGTTAATTGCGCGTAGTCGGATGTAATTCCGAGGTCGACCGGAGTCTGTTCAGAATCCCCAAGGTCTGAGAAATTATCGATGCGTGTGCGGAAGCTGGAATATCCGGCCACTGGGTTACACAGAGTGACACGAGTATCCAGTGAGCTGATAAAGATCGTCTGCCAGCCACCACCAGAAAGCCCCGCGACGCCTACTCGAGTGCTGTCGGCATTCTCAAGGCTCAGCAGAAAATCGAGCGATCGTGACATGGCCAGATAGAATGGAGCAATCCCGGTGGCTCCACAGAGATCCAGTTGATTCATACGACCATGAACAAATCCGGGAGTTCGCAACTGCCCCATGCCGAACCATTCCAGATTCAACGCAATGATGCCGTTCCGAGCCATATGGATACAGCGAGCTTGTTTGTATTCTGCCGCCTTGCCAAGAGCATCATGGCCATTGACATTCAGAAACATGGGAGCTCTCTGCGGTATATTGTCAGGAAGATAGAGCAAGGCGGGAATCCAAAGTTCCGGCAGAACTTCCAGTCGCAGCTTCTGAATCTTGTATCCCGGTCCGCCTTCAATGACCTCCAGCCGCTCCACTTTGGTCCAGGCTTTCCTCCATTCTTCCGCGGCACCGCGAAAGACGACTCGCTCAAGAGCGGCTTTGCGAGTTGCATCGGCATAGTTCTGCCATTCCTCGGCCGTCTGAAAAGTCGGCACATCAGGAATGCGTGCCGCGGCAAACCGGCGAGTTTCCTCCAGCGTCTGCTGCGGGGCCAGAATCGGGACCTGCAGGGCCTCATTGATGCCATCCGCTGGCTCAGATCCGACTGCGAAACTGAGCCCTGAAATGCACAACAGAACGTAGGAGAGATTTGTCAGCATATTCCGGGACATTGTGATTTCTCCAATCTGTAATTCAGCCGGCACGAGCCCAACGTCCGAAGTGTTGCGACTTTTTGTGGTCAATGCTACGCAAATGCAGCGTTGCGAAACCGTCTCGTGATTGAATTAGCTTGAACGAATCGGTGTCTGGTATTTGCTTTCGTTGACCGCCGAGCCGAAGGCGACGCATCAGGTCAGCCGGCGCCTTTGGCTGGGCGGTAAACGGTTCCTGATCGCCTTAACTGAACACAAGCCCCCCAATGCGCCAGAAAGTGAGTTGCCAATGAGACTCATGAGGACATAATCAAAGAGTGCGATGTGCGGAGTTGTCATCGTCATGACACTTTCAGACTGCACCGAAGCCGCCGGAGCCCGAATCTCATGAATCAGCCCAACGAATTGTCGAATCGGCATCGCGGTGGCGTCATTCATACTTATCAGCAGTATGATCCGAAATCGTTTCCGTCGCCCAGCTCGCCGCCTCCCGATCTGGTTTCCCCCGCGTTTGAGCACATGCTGACTTACGGCTCCATGCGAGAGTTCACCGAAGAAGAACTGGCAAAAGCGATCAAGCTTGATCCGGGTCAGTTCGCAGGACTCGGGCCAAGCCTGGACGCTCTGATTCGCATGCTGCAGGAGCGAAAGGAAAAAATCCTCAGCACTTACGAAACAGACACTGTTCAGAAGAAAGCTCTGCGTCAGTTTGCTGATGATGCAAAACAGTGTCGACCGCCCGCCAAGTATTCGAAATCGTTCTGGCAGGCGGTCAAGGAAGAGCAAATCTATCCCATGGAAAGCCTCTGGTATCGCGCCGAGAGAACTGATCCGGATTTTGCATCGAAGCTGGTCGTCTTGATGGAGACGCTGGGTGACAAGTATCAGGTCGATCATCTCGCGGCGAAGTATGCGTTTACCGGCCGTGAGTCAATGAAGATCCCCGAGGCGATTGAGATCCTCGAAGAGCTGCGAAAGATCGATGAGCTTCTCAAGCAACTGGAAAACGCCAAAGAGAATGCTCAACTGGCCATCATTGATCTCGAAGACCTCAGCGAATTCGCCGATCCGGAAGCGATCGCCAACCTGAACAAGTTTCAGGAACAGGTGCAGCAGTACCTGAAAGACATGATGGAGAATCAGGGACTCGCCAATCAGGACGGCCGAGTGCAGTTGTCGCCAAAAGCTTACAAGCTGTTTCAGGGACGTTTGCTGCAAACGATCTTCAGCAATCTGCAGGCATCGCGATCCGGTCGGCATCAGGGACCTATTGATGGCGAAGGCGTTGTCGAGATGCAGCGGACCAAGCCTTATGAGTTCGGCGATTCTGTGGGCCAGATGGATATTCCATCGACTCTGATAAATGCCATGCTCCGTCAGGGCAATGTTCGTCCCCTGCGATTGGACCAGCGCGATATCGAGATTCATCGTTCTCGCAACAATCCCAAGTGCGCGACGATGGTACTGATGGACATGAGCGGTTCGATGCGTTACGACGGCCAGTACATCAACGTCAAGCGAATGGCGCTGGCCTTGAATGGTCTGATTACTTCCGAATACCCCGGTGATTTTCTCCGGTTCATTGATGTCCACACGTTTGCCAAAGTGGTGCCTCCTGGCGAACTGATTTCGTTGATGCCCAAGATTCCGACGATCACAACTCCGGTGGTGCGATTGCGGGCTGATATGAGCCGAGAAGATGTCACAGAGGTCCATATTCCGCCGCACTTTACGAACATCCAGCACGGCCTGATGCTGGCCCGTCAGATGTTGTCTGTGCAGGATACTCCGAATCGTCAAGTGATTCTGATCACGGACGGACTGCCAACCGCTCACTTTGAAGGCAGTCTGCTCTATATGCTTTACCCGCCCGATCCGTTAACGGAAGAGGCGACAAAGCGAGAAGGAATGCTTTGTAAGCGGGAAGGCATTACAATCAACATTTTCCTGCTGCCGAGCTGGTCGCAGACGCATGAAGACGTGCAGTTTGCGCATCGACTGGCGGAAAGCACCGGCGGGCGAGTCTTTTTTACGGCCGGCAAAGATCTCGATCGTTACGTCGTCTGGGACTATGTGAATCAGAGACGCGAGATTATTGGATAACGGAACTCATGGACGACATTGTTTATTTCGACCGCTACAAGAATTCCACCTGTGTGGAGAAAGTCTATGGCGACAAAGCCCTGCGCTGGACCTATGGAACTCTGGCCGGCCGTGTTTCACTGAACGTACTGGTCAAGCGAGCAATCTTTTCGCACTGGTACGGCTGGAGAATGGATCAACCCTCAACGCGTGAAAAGATTGCTCCGTTCATCGCACAATATGAACTGGATCCCTCGGAGTTTCTTTGCGATGTAAAGGACTTCGCGAGCTTCAATGAGTTCTTCTTTCGAAAACTCAAACGGGAAGCAAGACCCATCGATACGGCCGCGTCATCCGTGGTTTTTCCCGCCGATGGTCGCCATTTGTGCGTGCCGGATCTTTCGCAATGCGACGGTCTGTTTGTGAAAGGTGAAATGTTCAGCCTGGAAAAGCTTCTGCAGGATCGCAAGCTGGCGGATCGATATGCAAAAGGCAGTCTGCTGCTGTCGCGATTGTGTCCGGTTGATTATCACCGATTTCATTTTCCGGCGGCCGGAGTGCCAGGGGCAACGCGGCTGATCAATGGACCTCTTTTTTCCGTTAACCCGATCGCGCTGTGTCAGAATATTCAGATCCTGGCGACCAACAAGCGGTGTTTGACCGAACTACAGACCGAGGCTTTCGGAAAAGTGCTGCTCCTTGAAATCGGAGCGACCTGCGTCGGCAGCATTTGCCAGACGTATGAGTCTGGCCGGCCTGTTTCCAAGGGCAGCGAAAAAGGCTATTTTCGTTTCGGAGGCTCTTCAACGATCACGATTTTTGAACCGGGCCGTGTTCGTTTTGATCACGATCTGATTGAAAACTCGAAGCAACATCGAGAGCTCTACGCGCGGGTTGGCGACGGAATGGGTTCGTCAGTTTAGCGTTCCAGAAAGTCCGCCGCTGCGGCTACAGCATTCTTTATTGCAGCCATGTTCGGGGCTTCCGAACAGGCTAACGCTCGACAGTCGTCAACGATAACCAGCCATCGACGTCGCGGTCCTGCGTCGTATTCGCAAATCGCAAAGGAAGCCCGTTGGACAGAGTGTTGGGGACTCGGACAGCAAGCGTGTATTTGCCAGGCGGCAACTCAGAAAGATCAAGTGTATCGTTCCACTGACGACGCTTATCGCCCGGTAGGAGACCGGTAATTTTTCCACTGGAGACAATGGCCGTGACCACTTTGCCGTCCTGGAGCAATCCGTATTCTGCGTTCCAGTCATAGTAAAACGGAGCGACACCTCGATTCTCCAGCTCCAGCGTGACCTTACACTTATTCTGCTGTAACGAAATATTGACTGCCGGAACATGGAATTCGTAACCCATGCGTCGCACTTCAGTCTCCGCTCGCAGCTTCCGATCTTTGGAAGGCTTCTTTTCAAACATCCCGGAATCCATCAGCCACGTAACGTGAGTCTGATCAACGCATTCCCGAAAGTCCTGAATTTTCTTGTCGCCAGGCTTTGCGTCAAAAACTCTCCCCCACGCCTCTGGTCGAATCTCTCCACCAATCGGATGTGTCTTCCATTTTTCCAGCGCGGCCGAACCCGCCTGCTTCAAAGCTGGCATGTAGAACCAGTCATCTTTTTCCTTACCCGTGTCTAGCGTTGCCCAGGCAAACGAATCGTCGTGATATCCGAATGGTCGTTCCGCGTTCGAAGCTTTGCCCCATGTCTCTTCACCCGCCGGATAACGAAGCAGAACAGGCGTGACTTTGAATGCCGCAGCGTAAGCATCCATCACTTCCGCCTGCACCGCCTTTGAAGCAAACAATTCTTCTTTCGGATACGTGTGCCATTCGCCCCAGGTTCCGAGCAGGCCGGCGGTGATGAAACCGATCCGTGGATCCCCGTCATATTTCTTCCCGAAGGCCAGGATAAAGTTCTTCAGGGCTCTGCGAAGGTTCTGATCTTCGTAATCGGGCGTTTCTACCTGGGCTGGCGGTAGCGGTTGAGTATTCGTGTTGAGGTACTTATGAACCTTGAGACCATCATCGAGCAGGAACTTCGGGATGATGTTGGTCTGTTCCGGGTACTCCAGATAGATGCGAAATACTGCCTGATGGCCACGGCTGGAGATATCATTGAGCAGTTCCTCAAGAGGCTGCCAATCAAAGGTCTCATAACCCTTCACCAGGTCCGCGAACCCAACATAGTTGAATTCCAGCGAATGCGGAAAATGCACGTTCTCATCACCCGCATAGGGAACCAGGCCTTTCAGGGGGTTCGCGACAGACGCGGGGGAATAATCCAGCGTAATTCTGTCGTCCGCGATCGCACATACCGACACGAAAGACATCATCAGGAAAGGAACAAGCAGCTTCATGGCGTGATCCCGGGATTCATGGGATCGACTGGCTCTGCAGACACTTTGCCCGCTGCATCTTCGGGCTTCTTTTCGCCCATGCCGACTTTCTCGGCAATAAACGCAGGGATCTGTTTCAGACGCGGAATCACCCACCAGCAGGCACCGCCGATAACAACCAGCAGGATGACCAGCTTGATGATTCCAAAGGTGTTGCGAAAAACGTCTTTGAGCCTTCGCTTCAGATAAAAGTTTTTCTGTTCCTTCTCAACCTTCTTATAAAGGCTGTTCATGTCCTCTTTGCGAACTGCAGCGGTTTTCTTTGACAGGCTGTCCTCAACGGCTTTTGTGAATTCCGGGAACTGCGCCAGAGGATAATAGCTGCCGTCAGAGGAGGCCTTCGTCTTCGCTTTTGCATTCAGCTGCCCCGAGGCCAGCATCTTCAGGATGCGTCCCGTCGAGTGTTTTTCGACAACCATCTTTCCTTTGGCGTCTTCGAACTGAACGTACCAGATGCGAGTTGAATTTGAGGCCGTATCTCCCGCAATCGCCTGAGTTGCTGCGACTGTTTTCTTCACCGGGGAGTTTGCACTTGTCGACGCAAAGGTTGTCGCGCCTCCACGACTGGGCCCAACAGGCTCCGCGCCTTCGATAAAGCTGAGCGTCTCACCATGCAAACCAAGGCTGGCCAGATCTTTGACGACTTCGTCACAGGACTTGTAGCGGTGGTTTGCATCCCTGGCCATCATCTTGTCGATGATCAGATCAAGACGTTCCGGGATCTCGGGACGCACTGTGCGAGCCTGCGGGTAGACTCCTTTTTCTTTTCCCAGAATGAGCTCCAGAGCGGTGTTGCCCGTGAATGGCAATTTTCCGGTCAACATATGATACAGGGTTGCCCCCAACGCATAGATATCACTGCGATGATCAACATACTTTGCATTACGAGCCTGCTCGGGAGCCATATAAAGGGGCGTTCCAAGTCCGGTACCACTTTGCGTCATGGAGACATCGTCGTCCATGGCTTTGGCAAGACCAAAGTCGGCCACTTTGACGATTCCTTTCCTGGTGATGAGCATGTTGTCGGGCTTGATGTCCCGATGCACCATGTTCTCCGCATGCGCATGCTTCAACGCTTCCGCGCAGACCATGGCGATGTGGACAGAATCAGCAACGGAGAATTTGCCGAGATGATCCAGCCACTTCTGGACACTCTGGCCATCGATATACTCAATCGCAGCGAAGTGAATACCTTTGTATGAATCGACCGCGTAGATTTTGACGACGTTGGGGTGGTCAATCTTCGCCATCGACTTGGCTTCGCGTTCAAATCGTGCAACGAAGTCGGCTTTCTTAGCGAGCTCTTTTGTCAGAGTCTTTAACGCGACCATGCGGTCGAGGCTGATCTGTCGGGCAAGGAAGACTTCGCCCATGCCACCTTTGCCCAGCTTCTTCTTCAGCTCAAAGTCCCCGAGTTGCTGAACCTTGTTTCCGCCTGAAGACTTTTGATTCTGTGCGTCGTCTGACAAGGGAATCTTCCACTTAAAATGCAGGAAAACGTCGCCGATCTGTAGTATCGCGATTTTCGGGACACTGAACAACTGTTTTCTGAAACGAGTCCAGGTTTGCAATCTTCTGTCGTTCTCCCAGAATGCCCGCAACAGACACGAAACCACCGTGTCATTGCAGCAAATCAATTGCGATCGATCTGGATCGCAACCCAACCACAGCCTGTTTTCTACCTGACGGATCACTCATGTCGACACCGGAAGAATCGTCTCTGCATTTTGAAACACAATGTATTCATGGCGGAGTTCATAAGGATCAGCAATACAACAGCGTAACGACTCCGATTTATCCGACGTCCACGTTCTATTGGAACAGTCTCGAGAGCAACTCCGGATACGACTACACCCGCTCCGGCAACCCGACTCGCAAAGCACTCGAAGAAAACATCGCAGCCCTGGAAGGCGGCGTTGGCTGCGTTGCGACATCAACCGGCATGTCGGCCGTTCACTGCGCGATGGCTTTGTTTTCCCCCGGTGACCATATTGTCGCTCCGGCGGATTTGTATGGCGGGACATTTCGACTGTTTGACAAGTTCCTGAAAGAAAAAGGAATCGCGTTTACGTTTGTCGACATGACAGATCTGGGAAAGGTGGCCGCGGCATTTACTCCGGCAACTCGCGGAGTCTGGATTGAGACGCCCAGCAACCCTCTGCTAAAAGTTGTCGATATGGCGGGCGTTGTCCAATTGGCTCGCAAACACAATGCGATCACAATTTGCGACAACACGTTCCTCTCTCCTTATCTGCAGCGACCGCTGGATTTTGGAGTCGACATCGTGATGCATTCGACGACCAAATACATCAACGGGCATTCCGATGTGGTCGGTGGCTGTGTTGTCTCGAAGTCGCCAGAGCATGCAAAGAAGATTGCGTGGATCTGCAATGCTCTGGGGCTGGCCTGTTCGCCGTTTGATGCGTGGCTGGTGCTGCGAGGAATCAAGACGCTGGGCTGCCGCATGGATGCTCAGCAAAGCAGCGCCATGAAGATTGCTCGATTCCTCGATGCTCATCCGCTGATCGAACGAGTTTACTACCCGGGTCTTGAGACGCATCCACAACACGAACTGGCGAAGACTCAGCAACGTGGCTTCGGAGCGATGCTGGCCTTCGACACGAAGGATGGACGCAGCGTTGCAGAGCGAGTCTGCATGAAGACGCGACTATTTGACGTCGCCGAATCATTGGGTGGGATTGAGTCGTTAATCTCATTCCCGGTCACAATGAGCCATGCGTCGATGACTCCCGAAGCCCGAGCAGCCGCTGGCATCTCTGAAAAGACCGTTCGTGTCTCAGTCGGTCTGGAGCACTCCGAAGACCTGATCGCCGACCTCAAACAGGCGCTGGGTTAGTCAATCAACTACTGATACCACACCGGAGGTCGAAGGATGACAGGTCCTTTCGAATCGATCTGGATCGAATCTTTGTGCCTTGCGAACCAGTAGTGGAACAAGGCAGACAACCGTCTTTCTTCGGCAACCATGAGCGATTCAGCGGCTGGCATTTCATTGAGGTTTATATCCACCATGCCGAGTTTCCTCGTCAGATGCTGTTGTGCTCGATTGCCGTCAAATCGTGGCTCGGACTCATCCAGCGAAACGTACAGCTGCATCGTCATCGGCAAGGCGAGTTTCTCGGTATCCAAAATGGTTCCATGCCGGGCGTTAAGGAAGGCACAGAACTTCGAAGGAGCAAACTCGCCGCTGGACGGATCGAAAGCAAAATAGCGGACTCGTCGACGTCCCCAAAGGGTTCGGCCGTCCTGTGTCGCCATCTCGCTATTCCAAGTGGCGATGTTGCAGGCCACATCAAGAGGCTCTCCGACAAAGTGAATCTGATTCTGAGACGAATCAAAGCACGGCCGAGCGATGGACAAAGCTCGATCAATCTCGGCATCCACGTCGAGCGATGGAAGTGAGGATGAGCCATCATCTTCAGTGTTGAGCCGCCTGATCTCGTCTGGAGCGACCGACGGAAGCAACACTGTCTGAAACGCCTTCATCCCGATTCGCCGCATCAGCAGAACCGTATTCGCCGCCAGATTCCGACGACCACGAGCCACATGAGAACTCATCATCGACACAAACGTGTCTGTTGGTCTCTGTGGCTGAAACAAATGAGCCGTCGCGAACTTCGCATGATTCGCCACGGGATCTGCACGACTGACTTCAAACTCAATCCACAACCGATGCAACCCATCATTCGACGCCAACAACACATCCGCCTGCGGCGCATACCCCAGCAGCCGCTCAAACCGAGCATCCAAAACCCGCACCTCGACCTCACACGACCACCCCCGCGGTGTTCGTGCCATGAATTGGTCTTGAAGGTATCGAGCAAGTTGGCCCATTCAGTGGCGCCCCTTGAAAGCTCTTTTCAATTTGACCAAACAGCGAGCGAAGAATCCAACACAGGAATCGACCACGACACTTGAATGACGGTCGCGACAAGCTGTCGAGCCTTGAGGGTAACCGCTGGATTTCGATAGACCTCGATTGGCGGCCGCAGTGACTCGACTGATCGAACAAGGACAATGAAGTAACGTTCACCAAGCTTGTTGCAAGTAGTCCATTCCTTATCGGTCATGAGCACTCCACCGCGACTATCCTTTAGGCCCTTGACTTCAATATATGCAGGGGCGCCGTCATAGGTTGCTTCAAAGTCATACCCACATTGCGAAAGGCGGCAATCACCAAGTGGCGCGGTGAATAAAGACGCTCCTGTCTCAAACCAAGTCATGAAGTGTTTCTCTGCGAGCCCACCTGTGAGTGAGCGGGTCGAAACAATTTGGTCAGGCTCTTCAATCCTTGCATTCATTTCCTGAAGTAACTCAAGGACATCTGTGTCGGGATTCGCCAAACAATCAACCAGCAATCTATAAACACCGACTTCCGATACAGTTGCCAACATTGCTGCCATTCGAAGCCGTGAAGGAGCCATCTTTCGTTTGTGCCAACCTTGACGAGAATTTTCATGTATCGGGTCGAATTCATCGCGCCAGAGTTTCACTGAAGAAACTCGGACACCAATTCGGTCTGCAAGGTACTTGTGAACTGCTGACTGTGAGCCTCCGGGAAATCGCCGGTAGGCATCCTTATCAAAACGAGACAAGTAATATCCTGCGAGCATGCCAATAAGATTCTTGTGTTCCATTTTTTCCTGCGCCTCAGGATGGCCCCCTGAATATTCTGTCCGTCTAGGGGTTTGTAATCATCCGCAAAATCGAGCTGTGAGTAAACAACAGCAAAATGAGCGTGCGACATTGGAGCCACACGGCATCTGTGGGCCAATTTAGCCCCTTCCCCATTTCACAATACGCGGGAAGACGTCCTCCCCGGCCCATGGAAAACTTCTTTCCGATGCCACTCCAGATGTTCGTTCAGCGGCAGGTAGTCACGAGACTGCGGAGCCTTCAGCGGCAGGCCGTGGAAGGAGGTCAGCCATTCGCTGAGGCCGGTGGAGCCGTTGGCTTTTTGCGAGACGCAGAGCTGCAGTTTGTCATTCAGTGTAAACGCACCGCGGTCGAAGAGTTTGTGGTGCATGCTGCAGAGGGCGAGGCCGTTGGTTTCAAGATCCGGGCCGCCAGCTTGATGCCATTTGATGTGAGCCGCTTCCAAGGCGACCTGAACGGAGCCTAATCGCAAATCGTAACCGCAGACCGCACAGCGGTACTGGTAGGCCATGAGGACTCGTTCTCGAAACGCAGGATCGCGACGGCGGCGAAGTGTTTGCTCGAACTGAATCTCCAGGCCGACAGCATCCAGCAGATCCGCATAGAACGTCTGTGGAAAGTGCTGGTTCAGAATTTCAAGGGCCAACTCCGAGACAAGGGCCGGATGAGAACGCAAAGTCTCAAAAACTTCCGGTGTGAAACCACCAGCCACGTTGTTCTTGAGAAGCTCTGATTTCTTCACGTCGGAATTGCTGGCTCGTTGTTCCAATCGATCAGCATTTTGAAGCTCCCAGATTCCGTCGTTGGTGAGCCGTTGAAATGGATACTCGGTGTGACAGGATTTTCGCTCGGGGCCATACTCAATCAACAAAGGACGCAGTTCACGATCGACTTCGGAATAGGGCAGTAATCGCTCGTCGTCGTTGAGACATCGACCAAGTGCATATAGGAGCAAAAGAGGCTTATGCGGTGCTCGCTGCTCGCCTCGCTTCCAGACGGTGATTTGGCGGATGTGCTGTTTGAGTTCCTCGGGGGTCATCAAGGCATTGTGGGAACGTAGCGTCAGCACTGTCAAATGCAGAGCTGCCCGCCCGCTACACTCCTGTGAGCGTTGGCGGGGGATTCTGCGCGATCGCCCGAAATCATCGATGTGATTGCGCGTAAAAAAATCCCGCCGGGCAACTGACGGGATTTCTGATTCACGGATTCCAACACTTCTTAGTCGTTCAAACCCCAGGTGCCGTCCCATTTCACAAAGCCTTCGATGGCTTCGTATTCCGCCAAACCCAGCTTGTCGTAGCGACGAGCTGTATCGGCATTACGAGCTTCTGCACGCTGCCAGAATTCTCGCATGTCAGCTCCGGGGAACAGAGCACGGTCCTTTTGTGATTCATGCTTGAAGATGGCGTTACGCTTCTGCTTCACTTCCTGAGGACTCAGCGGCACGGCCATTTCAATCTGGTGGACCGGCCACTCCTGCCATGCTCCGCGATACAACCAGACTTCGCATTCCTTGAACCACTCATCGTTACGGCAAACGTCACAGGCATGGAAGATCGCCTTCAGGCAAACACGGTGAGTGCCGTGAGGATCAGTCAGGTCGCCAGCCGCATAGATCTGATGTGGCTTGAGCTTTCTCAGGAGTTCCGTGATGAGGTTGATGTCATCCGGCCCGATTGGCTTCTTTTTGACTCCACCAGTTTCATAAAACGGCATATTCAGGAAGTGCAAGCGTTCATTCGGAATACCGCAGCATCGAGCTCCCGCGCGAGCTTCTCCCTGACGAATCAGACCTTTGATCTGCTGAATCTCTTTGCTGTCGACCTGCCCAGGCTGCTTGTTCCGCAGAAACTCTTCAACGTGTTGTTCAAGCTGCGTAATTCGATCTGACATCAGACCGAAAGCGGCACAGTAGTCAGAAACAAACTCTGTGAACCGCAAAGTATCATCATCGAATACGGCGATATTGCCGGACGTTTGATAGGCGACATGAACTTCGTGCTCCTGATCGGCAAGCCGAATCAGAGTGCCCCCCATTGAGATCACGTCATCATCAGGATGCGGCGAAAAGCACAGGACTCGTTTCGGGAAGATATGATCGAATGGCTGTGGGCGGTCACCGGGACGTTTGGCATGAGCCGGTTTGCCCGCAGGCCAACCGACAATCGTGCTCTGAAGATGTCGAAACACATTCAGGTTGATTTCGTAAGCCGAACCATATTCAGCCAACAGATCCTGCAGGCCTTCTTCGTTGTAGTCAGAATCGGTCAGCTTCAGGATGGCTTTGTTCATCTTTTCCGACAGCCAGATGACTGCGCGGCGGATGATGGCGTCATCCCATTTGACGTTACCAACCAACCATGGAAGTCGCATACGTGTCAGGCCAGCGGTTGCGGCCTGATCAAGCAGCATTTCCACGTTCGGATGCCGCTGAAGATAAGTCGCGGGAATCGATGTCGTCATCTCCCCTTCGACGGTCTTCGCAACGATCCCCGATTTGTTTTCCCCGAACGCCAGAATAAAGATCTTGCGAGCTTCCAGAATTGTGCCAACGCCCATCGTGATCGCGCGGCGTGGAACGTTTTCAGTACCGAAGAAATCGCTGGCCGCATCGATGCGAGTCACGGTGTCCAGCGTGATCATGCGGGTGCGAGTTGTCTGGTCTGAACCAGGCTCGTTGAAGCCAATATGCCCAGTTCGCCCGATACCCAGAATCTGAATATCGATGCCGCCGGCAGCGGTGATACGAGCTTCATAGTCGCGACAGTAGTCGGCAACTTTCTCGACAGGCCAGGTTCCGTCCGGAACGTGGGCGTTCTCCGGCTTGATGTCGATGTGATTGAAGAGATGCTCACGCATGAAACGGACGTAACTCTGCACGTCCTCCGGTTGCATCGGATAGTATTCGTCCAGGTTGAACGAAATCACATTTGAGAAGGACAAACCTTCCTCACGATGCATGCGGACGAGCTCGGCATAGATGCCGGTTGGTGTTGATCCAGTGGCCAGACCCAGAACACAGTTCTTGCCTTCCGCCTTACGAATTCGAATGAGAGAAGCAATCTCAGTCGCAACCTTCCGCGCGGCTTCTTTGGAGTTGGCAAAAATTGTGCATCGCAAGCGTTCGAGCTGACAGGGATCCTGCTTGGGGTTCATTGCTGTCGGGGTCCGTGTTATTTGGTTCTAGACGTTGATAAAAAAAATAATTGACGACTTAAGAACAGTCCCGAAATAACTTCCAGATGTCCCCATGCCTGAAAATCCCAACCCGAAACGTCAGTGAGGGATTTTCCACAGCAAGTCGATCCCTCGCTGACCGGCCTGTTGATTTAATCCCTTCATCAGCCGCAGGGCGTTAGCCCCCGGTTGTTTTT
Organism: Planctomycetota bacterium; assembly: GCA_052034165.1. Taxonomy (GTDB): domain Bacteria; phylum Planctomycetota; class Planctomycetia; order Planctomycetales; family Planctomycetaceae; genus SXXK01. Next base: position 22,155 of record JBPOIW010000367.1, read on the forward strand.
CCTGGGTTTCAAGAGCGAAAACCGGACGCTAACGCGTACCGGCTGATTAAATCAACACCCAGTGACGCTTCGGTTTAGGATAGCCGGAACTTATTTCGGGACTGTTCCTTTCGTTTGAAGGTGGGACAGGCGGGCTGAGTTTGGTTGTTTCCGGTTTCGAACGCAATTCCAGACAGTAAATCCCTGCATTTGGTTGCAGATGTCTTTCTTTTGAAGACAACGGCTTCCTTGCGCCACCGAAAGCGCTCTGTCTGCATTGAATTGAGGGATCTCATTTCGTAGGCCGGACCGAGCGCCAGCGACTTCCGGCAACTTCTTGCTCCGGGTATGAACAAGCCAGAACTCGCTCCGCTCGGTCCGGACTACATCCATAAGATTACGTCTGACAAAGCCTCGTTCGAACCGCGAGGCCCTCGATACCAGTCAGGCTGAAAAGTCTAGCGGCTCCGGACAACATTTCATGTCAGGGAGGCTGGCATTGACCAAAGAGCGGCTTTCCAGCAAGATCCGCCGGTTCACTCTCTTCGGCAGATGGTATCTGCCGGAAAATCTCAGCGTCTCTCACCTCACTGAACTCTGTGCAAACCGCATATTTTCCGCGGTTTTTGCCCGCTTTGGCTAACGTGTGTTCATGACCACAGGCTCACAACCGGATCGTTTCGAACTCGCTCGACTAGAGAAGCTGGAGAAAATCCAGTCTCTGGGGCATGACCCCTGGGGGCAG
>JBPOIW010000179.1:0-5152 GCA_052034165.1 Planctomycetota bacterium
TGGTGGGGGATTCCGACGTTTCTGGCTATGACACTGGGACGTAACGCGTGGACACCGGTGGCATCAAAACTCATCAATGCCTGGCCTCTGAACATGACGGCATTTCGAGTCGACCCGGTTGTGAACAACGGTGATCCGGAGTGGTGGTCGGTCGTTGCGGTGGCTGGAGTCGTCTGGGCCGTCTTCCTGACATTTGTGATTATTCCGCTGTTCACGATTCGCTGGGGAAAGATCTACTGTTCGTACATCTGTTCATGTGGAGCCCTGGCGGAAACGGTCGGAAATGGTTATCGGCATCGAGGTCCCAAGGGCGACGCGCCCCGACGCTGGGAGCGTTTCGGTTTCGTCTTTATCGCTCTGGCCTCGGTGGCCACCGTGGCTGATCTGCTGGGAATTGCCGGACCGTTCGAATGGTACAACGTCTATGTTGGTACAGCATTGGCCGGAGCTGTGGCCATTGGTTTGTACCCTTTCCTGGGACAACGAATTTGGTGTCGCATGTGGTGCCCGCTCGCCTTCTGGATGAACTTCTGGGGCCGCTGGTCCAAATTCAAAATCAGCGCTGTGAAAGGCAAGTGCATCGATTGCAATGTCTGCAACCAGTACTGCCAGATGGGCATCGACATCAAATCGAGAGCGCTGCAGGGGCTTCCAGTGACGCTGGATACGACTCCCTGTGTTGGCTGCGCAGAGTGCGTCGTACGATGCCCGATGAATGTTCTGCATCTGGGTGAACTGCCTGCTTCAGAAACCTCGAGCCTTCTTCCTATTCTAACAAACCACAATTAGCGGAAGGGCGCAAGCCCTCCGGTGAATCCCCACAAACAATTTTCCAACACCGGACGGCTCGCGCCGTGCCGCTATCTGGTCGGATTTGGGTTATGAGTCACACAAATCAATCATCAAAGAGTTACTATGGCGGTTTCTTCTGGGTTGCCGCAATCTCTCTGTGCGTGCCTTTTGTTGTGGCGTATACCGGGTTCGAAGCCGTGCGTCCTTCAACAAAGCCCACGCCACATCCGGACGCCTCCGGCGTCGATCATGCCTTGTGGGATTATCTGCTGAAGAGCTATGTCTCGGAGGGACTGGTCGACTACGACGCCATGGGAAGAGATTACCTGTTCCGCACGTACATCCGACAACTGGCGGAATGCGATCCGGACGCGCTGACAGAAGAGCCAGAGCGACTGGCGTTACTGATCAATGCGTACAATGCATTCGTCATTCACGGCGTCATTACGCACAAGATTGGGGACTCCGTGATGAACTTCAAGTCGCAGGATCGTGAGTTCTTCGACGTGCCGGAACACATCCTGGCCGGAAGAACCATGAGCCTAAATCACATCGAGCACGAGTTGATTCGCAAGATCTTCCGTGAACCCCGTGTTCATGTGGCTCTCGTCTGTGCTGCCAGAAGTTGCCCGGCGATTCGCGCAGAAGCATACACTGGTCCCAGACTGGATGCTCAACTGGCCGACCAGAGCTATTTGTTTGCCAATGACACTCGGTATGTGTCCATAGACCCCGTCAACGGAACGCTTCGACTGAGTCCGATTCTGAAATGGTATGGCGATGACTGGCATGAAGCGGGTGGCTATCTGCAGTGGCTGCTGGTAAGGACAGAGCAGTCTGAGGTTCGAACTGCGATTGAATCAATGCTGGAAAGTGAACCAATGATTCAATGGAACGAGTATGACTGGTCACTGAATTCTCAGCAGCGGCCCGGAACCTCAGCCGTCACAAAAGCCGCCAGCTTTGGATCCGGATCCGTTCCAAATGAATGACCGTTCCCTACGAATGAACGTATGGCCGTGAAGTCGACAAAAATGGAGTTTGCCGTGCATCACATACACCAGAGACTGATAATCACCGTCCTCTTGATACATCTTTGCGGCTGCGTATCGTTGCTCGATGGAAGTTCCACAACGGCTGGGTGCAGCGTTCTTCCGCAGACGACTGAAGATGCGGGCAGCGAACCTCTGATTGTCGTGGGAAACCAGAACCGATTCGTGGATGGTGTCGGTTGGATTGTTGGTGTCCCTGCAAAGCTGGCTCTCTGGGATCGAAGGGCAGATAATCACAGCGTTTCTCCCGAAACGATCGCTGAGGTGACTATGCATCTGCGAGACCATCAGATGAATTCTGTGATGGTCCGAGTCAATCAGTATGATCCATTGGGAGAGTGGAAACGACTCTGTCAGAACAAGAACATTCCACTGGGTTGGCGCATGGTGGGAGGGTCATTCACGGTCTTGAAGTACTCACTTCTTCCCGGGCGGATTTTTGGAGAAGACTGGTACAACCCGTTTACCGAATCGCTTCACCTCTATTCCGACATTCCGGCTCTCGGAATCAACGAGGCCGTCTATGCGAGGCAGGTGCGGGATCACGAGAATCCCGGAGTTTATGCCACGATCAAAGTCATACCCATCGTGGGCATGTGGCATGAAACGCGATCAACGACAGAAGCACTTGACTACATCGCAAGGAATGGGACTGCGGAAGATCGCGAAGAGGCATATCGGATTCTTTACCCGTCCTACGGAGGCAACTGGGGAGCCGGGCTTGGTTCGGTTATTCCATTCGGCAGCGTTTGGACCCGAATCGCCGGATCTTTGCTCGGACACCTGGCGAACGGTATGAGAAGTGTTGCCGATGTGAATAGGTCGTAGCCCAGGGTTGCACAGCCAAAGGCAATTACGAATTGTTCCTGCGTGCGCTGGAGCAATGTCAAGATTGCGTTGTTGGGCCTGTGTTTGGAAAGGCTTCGACGGAATCACATCCTCTGGAGGCGATTGTTGCTTTGTTTCGCATGGCTGAAAGATTCTACGTCCCGACAGAGCCGAAAGGGCTGCTTGTTCGTCAACACAGCGCTGGAAGTCAGTCCTCAGGATAAAGAGATTGGCGTCCTTATGAGTTCGTTTTGCGTTTGCTCTGACAGCGAAGCGAAGTTTGTCGATCGTTGTCAGAGCATGTCATTGCCATTTCAGGAGAATCATGATGTCATTTCCAATTCACACTGCAGCGACCGCTCCGCAGGCAGCACAGCCTTTGCTTCAGGGCGTGCAACAGAAATTTGGCTTTGTGCCAAACCTTCTGGGGACAATGGCCAGTGAGCCCGCTCTTCTTGAGGCCTACCTCACTCTAAACAGCATCTTTGAAAAGTCATCACTCAACCCCACAGAACGGCAGCTTGTCCTCATCGCAGTGAGTCAGGCAAATGGTTGCCAGTATTGTCTGGCGGCCCACTCAGCACTTGCGATGATGGCCAAAGTCGATGGTCCTTTGATCGTTGCAGCTCGGGAAGGTCGACCTACAGGAGATCACAAACTGGACGTACTCCTCAGCTTCACTCGAGAAGTGACCAGCTCACGTGGTTATCCTTCAGCGAACTCGAAAAGCCAACTGCTGTCGGCAGGCTACACCAACTCATCAATTCTTGCTGTCGTGCTGGCCGTGGGAATCAAAACCCTGTCGAACTACACGAACCACATCGCAGAAACACCGATCGACGCCGCTTTTCAGCCCAAGGGCTAACAGGCAACCATGGTGTATTGTGGTCAACGTCCGGAACGGCAGGTCAACAGCATGTCGTCCGGACTCTTTTACCGCCGAATGCCGGATGATGAACGGCCTTGAAGATACGGCTTTGAAGATTCCGCTTGAACTGTAAGTCAAATCACAGAGAACGCAGGCTGAGGCAGGTATTTTGCATGAGTCACGTCTTTCCAGTGTTCGGGCTGTTGGCCGGACGAGCTGTGAGATGTTGTTCGACTCAGGCGATTGAGGAATCAATCGATGGAGTCACTTGAGCACATATTGTGGAGAGAGGGAGTTCTGATGCTTGTGCTGACTCGAAAAAGTGGACAATCGCTTATCATTTCTGACCAGATTCGAGTGTCTGTCGTTTCTGTTGGCAGAGGCCGCGTTCAGTTGGGGATTGAGGCTCCGGACTCTGTGACGGTCAGACGGATAGAGAACTCTGTCGGCAATAGGCCCAGCAACCCGGATTGCTTATCGACAGATCCACCAAGCTTGAGTTGATTGCTTTTGACGGAAACAGCGGGGCGGCGAAGCCGTATTCTTTGCCGAAAACGTGCATTTCCGAAATGCAACTGCTTCTGTGCGATAGATCACAGAAGAAACTTTTGTCCCAACTTACCGTCTGCGCAGTTCCGGAATTTGTTCGTCAAACATTGTTTTCAGATTGGAAAAACGAGATGTGTAAACCATGTCAGTGTTCAAAGGGCTATTTGTTCGCGGCGATGTTACTGATGATCATCCTGAGCATCACCGGTTGTACCGAGCAGGTTAGTTCTGAAGGAACGCCAGCCGGGTCCAGTGAGAAGTCATCTGATGGTTCGGGTACCTCAGCTCCCAAAGATGGTTCTTCATCGCGATAGAATGGCTGCTCACATGCGATCCTGGCAGTGGCTTTGGCCTGTGTGGGGACTAACGCTTTGGGGCGTGCTTCAACTGAGCAACGCCCCAGTTCTGAATTCACACAGCGTTTGTGGAATCTGGGGATGTGGCCCGCCGACGAATGCACTGCTGGCATGCCATCTTGGGTGGCTGGTCTTCCTTCTGCCCGTATTGCCACTCACTCTGAGTTTTGGCCAGCAATTCCCAAAGACATCAGCGGCGGTCGTGAGTTCTTTCGCGGTTCTTGGTGTGCTTGGACTACTGGCGGTTGGTCTGCATGACCTGATTTTCTGGTATCCGGCCGCTTCTGATGCTGCTCGCGGATATTTCATGCGCCGATGGGCATTCTCAACGATTACGCAAACAGACATTCCAATGCTTGAGTTGTTCGCAGTGGGAATCGCAGGAATCGGGATCAAAAGGTTTCAGCAATAAAAACGCCCGCAGTCTGAATCCCGGACTGCGGGCGTTTTATTTACCATGAATTGCTGATAACTCGACTAATTCAAATCACTGGCAAGCAGCACGTGTTCTGGCCGTTCATTACGTGGTGACTTGCTTTGACGTGCGGCGTGAGACTGTTCCTGCATCTTTCTCGCGAGGTCCGCGCACCGAGGACACTCCGCAAGATGCGTTTGGATCTTTGCGACCAATTCCGCATTGGCAGTACCGCTCATCATCAGCGGAAGTGAGTCCTTCACCTCCATGCATGAGATTCCGCCGTAAGGAT
>JBPOIW010000325.1:0-11886 GCA_052034165.1 Planctomycetota bacterium
CCGCCCAGCCGAAGGCGCCGGCCCGCACAAAGCCGGCGCCTCCGGCTGGGCGGTAAACGAGTTATGCAACAGACCATACCACCGCTCCGCGGAGCAGTGATTGCTTCTTGAACACCGTCCCACCTCCAGCACTAACGGAACAAGTCATGGCCAAATACAAAGTGGCGATTATCGGCAGCACGGGGCGAGGCGATTATGGGCACGGGCTTGATGCCGTCTGGCAGTCCATTGAACAGTGCGAAGTTGTGGCGGTCGCTGATCAGGATGAAACAGGCCGCAACAAGGCTGTTCCTCGAACAGGAGCCGCTCGAAGCTATGCCGACTACCGCGAAATGCTGGACAAGGAAAAGCCGAACATCGTGGCAGTTTGTCCTCGCTGGATTGATCAACATCGCGACATGGTTCTGGCCTGCGCGGAACATGGCTGTCACATGTATATGGAGAAGCCGTTCTGCCGAACGTTGAGCGAAGCCGATGAGATGATTCAGGCATGTGAAATGCGACACCTGAAGCTCGCTGTGGCCCACATCAGTCGATACTCGCCGCAACTGGATGTGATTCGCAAACTGATTCAGGCCGGTGAAATTGGCGACGTGCTGGAAATCCGCGCGCGAGGCAAAGAAGACGCGCGGGGTGGTGCGGAGGATCTTTGGGTTCTGGGGACACATGTTCTGGATCTGATGCGAGCTTTCGCCGGCGAGCCGGAGTCGTGTTATGCGTCGCTCTATCAGGATGGAAAACGTGTGACACGCGAACACATTAAGCCGGGCAATGAAGGCGTGGGCCCGCTCGCCGGAAACCGAGTTGACGCAATGTGGCGATTTAAGAGCGGAGTGACGGGATACTTCTCATCAAAAAAAGGGGCGGGTGGTAGTCCGAATCGTTTTGGACTTCGCATCATGGGCAGCAAAGGTGTGATCGATCATACATCGGGCTATGCGAACCCCGCGTTTCTGCTGAACGATGCGACGTGGGGATCGTTGTCGGCAGGGAAAACCTGGAGAACGATTTCGTCGAATGGAATCGATCAAGCCGAAACGATCACTGCGACCGGCTACGAAGGTGGGAATCCGGCCGCTGCCAGGGATCTGATCGCTGCCATTGAAGAGGATCGTCAGCCAAAATGCTCGATGTATGAAGCTCGGGGAACAATCGAAATGGTTCTCTCGGTCTTCGAATCTCATCGAGCCGGTGGACCGATCAGCATGCCTCTGCAATGCAAAGCGAATCCTCTGGGTGAACTGACGGAATAATTGCGAATGAGTATGTCTCCGGATGACGCCGACGAACGTCTGGCCATCGCCTTTGATGAGCTGATCCAGGATTCCCGCAGTGGGTCTTCTCAGCAGCGACTTGAGGAAGCGATTCGCAGGAATCCGGATCTGGAGAAAGACCTTCGCGAGTTGTTTGCAACGGCTCAGTTTGCTGACGACGTCGCTATGTTGCAGTCGTCGGATCTCAACCACTTGACGGGCGGTTCGACAGTTCTGGTCCCGGGACTGAATCTGCGTGGTTCGAGTTCCGCTATCGGCTCAGTGATTGGCGATTACGAGTTGCAGGAGGAGATTGGTCGCGGCGGCATGGGTGTCGTTTATCGTGCGTTGCAAACACGTCTGCAGCGAACAGTCGCCCTGAAGATGATTCCGAATGCTGCATTTGCCTCAACTCAGGACTTTGCGCGATTGCGAGCTGAAGCGCTGGCGGCGGCGCGGTTGAGTCATCCGAATATCGTTCCGGTTTATGAAGTTGGTGAACATCACGGGCAACCGTGGTTCAGCATGAAGTTCATCGAAGGCAGCACGCTTTCCAAGCGATTGATGGATGGCCCGATGGCTCCTCGCGAAGCCGTGGCCATGTTGCTGCCTATTGTGGAAGCCATCGGGGCTGCTCATCGAGCAGGCGTGCTGCATCGCGATGTGAAGCCCAGTAACATCATGATTGCCTCTGATGGCACTCCTTTTATCACCGACTTCGGACTGGCCAAACGCGTCAGTGTTGCCGATCAGTCTTATTCGGCGACCGGTCAGCCGTCCGAGCTGGCGGGATTGACACAAAGTGGAGCAATCCTGGGGACGCCCGCATGGATGTCTCCAGAGCAGGCTGCGGGGCAGACAGATACTGTTGATATCGCGACGGATGTTTACAGTCTCGGAGCAGTATTGTTTGCGATGCTGACCGGGCGGCCTCCATTTCAATCGGCATCGCCTCTGGATACGGTGCTGATGGTTCTCGAACAGGATCCGCCCAATATCCGGATGTTGAATCGCGGCGTCGATTCTGATCTCGAAATGGTAGTCATGAAGTGTCTACAGAAGCCGCCGGATCTGAGGTATGCGTCGACGGTGGAACTGGCCGATGATCTTCGTGCGTGGCTAAGTGGTGAACCCGTCAGCGCGCGGTCGTCGACGTTCGCACAGATCATGATGCGGCTGTTTCGCGAATCGCATCACGCGGCCATTCTGCAGAACTGGGGACTGCTATGGATGTGGCACAGCCTCGTGGTTTTGTGCTTGTGCCTGATTACAAATTATATGCAGTACCGAGGCGTTGCTGAACGCTGGCCGTATGTCGGTCTGTGGGTCATCGGGTTGGGTCTTTGGGCCAGCATCTTCTGGAATCTTCGTCATCGTGCGGGGCCGATTACAGCCATCGAGCGGCAGATTGCTCACGTGTGGGGCGGCAGTATGATCGCGTCGTCGATATTGTTCTGGATCGAGATGATCATGGAGCGACCGGTGCTGGAGTTCTCGCCGGTGCTGGGAGCCATCGCGGGCATGGTGTTTCTGGTGAAGGCCGGAATGTTGTCGGGCAGTTTCTACATTCAATCGGCCATGATGTTTGCGACGTCTCTGATCATGGCGGCTGTGGAGCACAGCGATCTTCCGGACTTCAGTATTTCACTGTTTGGTGTTATTTCGGCTTTGACGTTTTTTACGCCTGGCTTGAAGTACTACCGCCAGCAGAAAAAATCTCGCCGCTAAAGTGTAAAGCGTCCCGTCGGCGGAGCGATGGGTGTACTGTCGGCCCGTCGCTCCGTCGACGGGAATCGTTTTCTCCCGTAAGTCACAAGCTATGACCAACGAATCCCCCGATACCTTTTTACGTCGTGCTTCGAGCCCTGTTCAGGAACATGCGTTTCGACGCGGCCCGCGGATCGTGGCTCTGGAAACAGCGATTCCTCATGACGTGATGCCCGGGCTGTTGGCCTTGCGCATTCATACGGATGCGGGAACCGTTAATGGTGTCCCGGTGATTGGTCATGGGGAAACGTATTACATCCCGACCTCGGCCGCGGCGGTGATCCATGACTTTATGTCTCCACGGCTGTTGGGATCCGATGCATGTGCCATCGAAAGTCATTGGCGATTTCTGTACGAGCGAATCACAGCCTTCGGAGGAACCGGCGCCGAATTGCGAGCACTCTCGGCGGTCGATTTGGCTCTGTGGGACATCGCCGGACAACTGTCGCAACAGCCGGTGTGGCGATTATTGGGCGGTCCGGTGCGAGATGCCGTTCCCGTTTATAACAGTTGCGGCGGTCCGTTTTATGGTCGCTCCAATCGCCGCACGCCATCGGCTTCAGGTTGGCCGGGCCATGGTGATCCGGGGCAGCCGGGGCCGTTGGAGGATAACTGGTCCAGTATGAATTCACCGGCGGAGCTGGCAGAAGAACTGGTGTCTCTTGGTTACAAGGGAATGAAGTTGTGGTCGTTCGATATGGTTTATCGGCGTCAGGGTGGCCAGTATTTGTCATGGGACGATATTCGCGAAGGGATTGCTCCGTTCGAAAAGATTCGTGAGCGCGTTGGCGACAAGATTGAAGTCATGCTGGATGGCCACGGCTTCTTTTCTCTGGCTTCTGCTCGTCGAATTGCAGAAGGGATGAAACCGATTCGGCCGCTGTGGATGGAAGATGTGCTGCGGCCGGATTCGATTCACGCCATGGCGGCGTTTCGCGCGGAAATCAGTGTGCCGATAGCCGTCAGTGAGATGCTGGTGATGTCAGATCACTATCGTCAGGTCCTGGAAGCTCGCGCGGCGGATTATGTGATGATCGATCCGACATGGGTAGGAGGAATTTCTCAGACGCGGCGGATCGCCGAGCTGGCTCAGATGTATAATGTGCCGACACTGATGCACGATTGTACGGGACCGTTTACGTTGCTGTCCGGAGTGAATGTGGCGGCGGCAAACTCGGGCGTCGCGTTTCAGGAGACGGTGCGTGCTCATATTGCGACTTTGTATCCATCGTTGATTGATGAGACGATAACCGTCAGCAACGGACATCTGCCTCTGCCGCAGCGTCCTGGTATTGGTGCTCGATGGCTGAACGAAATCTTCGATCCGGCGCATCCGGGGTATCGTCGTTCATCGTTGAGCTAACCAGTCAGGGATTCGCTTTTGAGGCAATTAGCCGGAACGCGTTAGCGTCCGGTTCTCTATCGAAAAGCCGCACGAACACAAACGGGGGCTAACGCCCGGCGGCTGATGATTGGTACAAAAGGAAGACTGTCGTTTCATGTCGTCATCAGAATTTCAATCGGTCTCTGCGGAGACCCTTCGGGCATGGGACAATGAGCATGTCTGGCACCCGTTCACGCCAATGTCAGCGTATGTTCAGGAACAATCGCCGATCATCGTGCGAGGAGAAGGCTTTGATCTAATCGATGTTGAAGGACATCGATATCTCGACGGGATCTCATCGTTGTGGTGCAACGTGCATGGTCACGCAGTGCCTGAGATCGACGCGGCTGTTCGAGAGCAACTCGGAAAGGTTGCACACAGCACGTTGTTGGGATTATCGAGCGAACCGTCGATCCGCCTGGCTCGTGGGCTGGTTCAGCGAGCCCCGAGCGGACTCAGCAAAGTTTTCTATTCTGACAGCGGCGCGACGACCGTCGAAGTCGCGCTGAAGATGGCGTATCAGTATCATCGCCAGAAGCCCGAGGGCCCTGAAGATCGAGATACGTTTCTCTGCGTGGGCAATGCGTATCACGGGGATACTCTGGGAACCGTCAGCGTCGGCGGCATCGAATTGTTTCATCGATGCTACAAGCATCTGTTGTTTCCGACGATAGTCTGTCCGTCGCCCGTGGCCACGCGAGTTCCTCAGGGGCAAACGCGGGAAACATGGCTGCAGTTCTGCTTCGATGAAGTGGCTCGCCTGATGAAGGAGAATCATCAGCGACTGGCAGGATTTGTCATGGAGCCGATTGTTCAGGGAGCGGCCGGAATTCTGGTTCATCCGCATGGCTTTCTGCGGCATGTTCGCGCGTTGTGTACTCAGTACGACGTGCCGCTGATTGCTGATGAGGTGGCCGTCGGATTTGGCAGGACCGGGACGATGTTTGCGTGCGAACAGGAATCTGTCAGCCCGGACTTTGTGTGCTTGGCGAAAGGAATCTCGGGTGGCTATCTGCCGGTCGCAGCGACTCTGACAACCGAACGCATCTTCAATTCGTTTCTTGGTGAGCCGTGGCAGGGACGAACATTTTTTCACGGTCATACTTACACGGGGAATGCTCTGGGTTGTGCGGCTGGCCTTGCTTCACTGGAGTTGTTTGAAAAGAACCGAGTGATGGAGAATGTCGCGGCATGCAGTCAGCTTGTTCGTGAAAAGCTGTCTCCGCTGTTGCAGCATCCTCATGTGTTGGAGATTCGTCAGCAGGGGCTGATGATCGGGATCGAAATGGTGCGAGATCGTGAAACTCAGGAGCCGTTTGATACTCCTCTGCGGCTTGGCCATCAGGTGACTTTGGCTGCTCGCCGTCGAGGCGTCATTATTCGTCCGTTGGGAGATGTTGTTGTCCTGATGCCGGCCCCGGGGATGCCTCCGGCGTTGGTTGGTCGATTGTGTGATGTGGCGATGGAGTGTATTGAGGAAGTGACGAAGAGTGTGGTTTGAGTTTTCAAGTTGGGGCACGGGATCGCGGCCAAGGATGGGCGAAACAGGGGTGGCGCAGAAGCCGTTGAACCACTTGGGCAGGCCCGGTGGCGTAAGAGGGACGGGGTTGCAAGATACGGGGATCGATCTGAGGTAGGCCAAAAATGGGATTCGATGATTTAGACAATCCCTATCGAGCACCCGAAGTGCCGTTTGAAGTGATCCGAGAGTCGGTACCGCGCGGGACTTATTTCTGGGTTCGCCTGTGGGTCATTCTGCAAATGCTTGTCGCCGTCGTGGGCACGGCCGCTGCGTTTGTCAATGTGGAATCGATCGTTGCAACAGGGCCGATCCTTTCGTTGGTTGGTATCTTTGGCACCATCGTCTGTGTCAGGAAACGATACTACTTTGGCGCTTTGATCGGTATTTCCGGCCCCCTCATCAGTGTGGCCATCTTCCTGATGATCTTTCTGCTCAATTGGAGTCCTGGCGATGCTCAGGAACCGGTTCCGCTCATGGGCGCCGTCTATTTAGCCATGCTTTGCGCTATGGGACTGGTTGCTTTGAGAGAGGTAATTTCGCTGCAGGCGAATGAGCAGATTCAGGCGAACGAGCGAATCAGCGAGATGCCACTCTGAGGCTACTATTCGGCGACGCCCTCTGCGATTCCCTTGAGATGACTTCCTGATGTGATCGATTGGAGTCGGCCGCGAGAAGGCAAGGTTCATAATTTTTTGTTCAAAAGCGAAAGGGAGAAGTGTCTGATTCGCAAAGGGGCCCATTCTTAGCCATAATTGTCACACCTACCCTAAGTCTTCCCAGCTATTCCACTCGCCCGTTGGCTTATTAAGGGTTACCTATGGCGATTTCAGTTGAATGCCCGGCCTGCGGCCAAACGTACCGATTGAAGGACGAGATGGCTGGCAGAAAGATTCGGTGCAAAGGTTGTCAGACTCCGATCGAAGTGCCGCTTGCAGAGTCTGATGAAGAGTGGGGTGACGCGTCGTGGCCTGCGACGGGATCCGGTCGAGGCGGAGCGAGCCGGAAAACGAAAGCCGTTCCAAAAAAGTCCGGTAATGGCAAGTCCGTGTTGGTCGCGATCGGAGCAGTAGCCGGTCTTGTGTTGATTGGGGCTGCGGTCTGGGGTTTGCTGAAGTTCCTGCCGAGTGGAGACAATCAACTTGCTGATGGTACACCCACCCCTGCCCCTGCCCCCGCTGAATCCAGTTGGACCAAATTCACATTGCCCGATGGATCGGCCAGCGCGTCGTTTCCTGGTGCTGTGAACTCTAGAGCTCTTCCCAACGGTGCAGTCACTCACGCGGCCCTCGTTAATGGGAGCGGGTTCGCACTGAGTGACAAAAGTCCGATGGAAGTGTCCGAAGACTTCCTTGAACGGACTGCGGAAATCAGCAGTGCACCCAGCACTTCACAGAATGACATGACCCAATCATTGGAAACCATCAATGGCAATCGCTGTCTACGTAAGACGGTAACTGTTAGCGGGGGTCTGAATCAGGTCATGGTAACCTTCGTTCACAACAGGCACATGTATATTGCAGTTGTCACCAAAGGTCCTCAGGGTGCGCTGGATCCCGCTGATGTTGAACGTTTTTTGAAATCGGTGACGTTCCACTGAGTTGAAGATCTAGTGGTGGAAGTGGTGTCATGAGAAATCAGTCACCTGAGTCGCCGATGCAGCCTGAGTTGTTATCCTGAGCGGTGTTGAACCGTTGGTGTCGAAGACAATTTCGATCCATGGCTAAGGCGTCTCTGTATTTCAGGATCACATCAGTTTCAGAAGAAATTTACGATGCCAAAGACTCTGCACGGCGTATTGCCAATTGTTCATACTCCGTTTACCTCTGATGACCGAATCGATCGGGCGACTTTGAAGCGGGAGATTGACTGGGCATTCGAGTTGGGAGCTGATGGGCTTGGGACCGGAATGGTGTCCGAGATTCTCCGGCTGACTTACGACGAACGAATCGAGCTGACTCAGTTGATCGCGGAATACAGCGCTGGGCGAGGAGCAGTGTTTGCGGCCGTGGGTGCGGAAAGCGGGAAGCAGGCTGTTGCTTATTCCGTGGCTGCAGAACAGGCGGGGTGCGACGCTGTGATGGCCGTGCCACCTCAGACAACTCGACTAAGTGCGAACGGTATGCTGGACTACTTCCGGCAGATCGCTGACGGCATTTCCTTGCCTGTCATTGTGCAGGATGCGTCTGGTTATGTGGGACAACCGATTCCGATTTCGGTTTGTGTTTCTCTACTGGAAACTTACGGCAGCGACAAGATTGTTTTCAAGCCGGAGGCATCGCCGATTGGTCCCAATCTATCTGCGTTGCGAGATGCGACCGGCGGTCGAGCTCGTATCTTTGAAGGTTCCGGCGGGATCCTGTTGATCGACAGCTATCGTCGCGGCATCTCCGGAACAATGCCGGGAATGGATCTGCTCGACGGCATTATTCAGCTCTGGAAAGCTCTGCAATGCGGCGACGATGCGGCTGCGTATCGAGTTTACTTCCCGATTTGTGGCATTGTCGCTTTGCAGCTTCAGGCAGGCCTAGATGGATTCCTTGCGGTCGAGAAATATCTGATGGCAAAACGCGGCGTGTTTCCTTCGGTCCAACGTCGTCAGCCTTACTCATGGGAGCTGGATACGGAAACGGCGACCGAGGTTGATCGTCTTTTTGTTCTGATGCAGGAAGAGATTTCAAAGTCGTCGGTGAAGTGATGACTTCGGTCCGGCCTACATCTAATGCGGAGAGATCTCATCTCGTCATCTCACGGTGCCGCGGCAGTGATGATCATTTCGACGAGACAATTCTTGCCAAGCCCAACCTGCACACACGCTCGAATTGGCGCGTGGCCTCGAGGAACCCAGGCGTCCCAGAGTTCGTTCAGCGTGGGGCCGTGTTCAAGGTCTGCGAGATAGATCATGATTTGCAGCAGCCGTTCCCGTGAACTTCCAATCTGTGCCAGAGTGTCGTCGATCTGCGACAACACCTGAGCAATCTGGCTGCGAGCGTCGACGGACATATCATTGGCCACCTCAACCCATTGGGCGACGCCGTTGAGAATGACGATGTCTGACCATCGTGGTGAATCACCGATACGTTGAATGCTGGACATAGTTGGCTCACTTTTTTTGTTCGAATCATCCGCCACCGTGCCTGCCCCGGTTGGTCGAAAGGCTTTTGCACCACTTCTGTTTGTTCTGTTTGTATTGAAGCAGGCTTTAACGAGTGGTGCAGGAAGCCCGTGGACCACCTGGGCGGGCCAGGTGGGGGATCAGGAGAATTACCAGTGCTCAACAGGACCATTGGGCACTTTGATTAAAGCAGTGGGGATTTCGCATTGGCGTTCGCCGTGGCGTTTGCGAATCAGTTCGACGATTTGATCGAATTCGGCAAAGGATTCAAATCGTCGGAGCCGGTTTTCCAGATCTTCGGGAATGCCCAGTCGCGCACCGTACCATGCGGCAAACTTGCGGAACATCAGGCACGCGAAATCATCGTGCTGTTGAGCCATCAGCGTAAAATGAGTCGCCAGGAAATCAATTTGTTCATCGCGTGAAGGTTCAAAAGGAATCGTGTCGCCATTGAGATAGCTCTGAATGCGACGAAAGATCCAGGGATCCAGCATCGCTCCTCGCCCAATCGCGACGGCCGCGCAGCCGGTTTCTTTGATCATCGAAATGGCATCGGCCGGAGTTCGGACATCTCCGTTGGCGATAATCGGCATTGACCGGACTGCACCGACGGTGTCTCGAATGGCATCGCGGTTGACCGTGCCGTGAAACCCCTGGCTGCGAGTGCGTCCGTGAATTGTGACCGCAGCGACGCCAATGTTTTCAAAGGCCGCGGCCAGTTCGGGAGCTGTGATCGCAGACGAGTCCCAGCCGAGTCGCATCTTCACCGTGACCGGCAGATCAACCGCTTCAAGCACTCGGCTCACCATGGTCACCGCGCCGTCGACGTTGCACATCAGGCGAGCACCACCGCCTGAACCGTTCACCTTGGCCATTGGGCAACCCATATTGATGTCGATGGCTTCATAGCCGTGATCTTTCAACCAGCGAGCGGCCTTCACCAGATGAATCGTCTCGCCACCAAAGATCTGCACCGACAGCGGACGATCCTCCGGACACGTCTGGACAAGATCCATCGACTTGGGTCGTTCGGACCACAACATTGATGCCAGCACGAGGTCCGTCGTTGCCAGGCCCAGACCACCCGTGCGGCGCAGGACCAGTCGAAACGCCAGTTGCGTGTAGCCGGCGAGAGGAGCGAGGAAGAATCGCGTCGAGAGAAGTCGTCCGCCGATTGTGATGGGCGTGGCTGCCATCTGTTCGACGGCCATCTCACTGGCCGACGTATTTGATGCGATCAAAAGAGGCTGGTTCATGGACTGTTCTTCCAACCCAGATTGATAAGAGCCTGTCGCGTTTCCAGCACGGGCAATCCAATCACATTCGTCAGGCTGCCTCGCAGTTGAGTCACGAACGCGCCGGCAAATCCCTGGATGGCATATCCGCCCGCTTTGCCGAGAGACTCGCGAGTGGAGATGTACCACTCGATGAGTTCATCGTCGATTTCACAGAACGTGACGGCGGATTTCACGATGCAAGTGCTGGTTTGGCCGAGTTGTGAGACAAGAACTCCCGTCCAGACTTCGTGAGTTTGATTGGACAAACGATGGCGCAGCCAGTCTCGGACATCATCCTGCCATCGATGGGGTTCGGGTTGGCCGAGGACCATTCTCTGACCGTTACCCGCGCCCGAGACAACGATAGTATCGGCCACGACGAGAAACGGCGCGGGCGATTCGGAATCGGATTGTGACTCGGTCAGAGCCTCTGAGGAAATCTGTCGACGGATGTCGTCATGTTTGAGCTGAACCACGTCCAAGAGGCGATGTTCGATCTCTGTCTCAAAGCGCAGATCTGCAAAGCCGGGTTCGTCGGGTGACAGAGGCGGCTTGATCACAAGCTGGTCGGAGCCGACGACGAATCCCAGCAGTTGTTTTCTTCGAGGAGAACGGGAGCCAAGAATCACGCGAGGCGAATTAGGAATGAGATTGTCAGAGGGAACAGTCGTGATCATGGAAAAGTCTGCAAACGATCGTGTGGGCGATTTTGTATCTCGGTGCGAAGTGTAACATAGCGGCGGGATCCCGAGCGACCTGCGGGATTCGATTCATCCGGAGGAACCATGACTGAAGAACTCACTGCCTTTCACGAAGCCGGGCATGCTTACGCCGCGATTTATGTCGGTGCGCGAGTCCAGTCGGTGACGATTGATCCGGACAATGATGACGGGCCGAATCGATTCGGCGATACGGTCGTGCTTTGGAGTCGTCGTCGATTCTCACAGAAGGACATGGCGGAGAAGGCGGCGTGGGTAGCTTTGGCCGGACCGGTGGCCGAAATGGTTTATACTCAGAAGCCGTTTCATCCGGGGACCGTTGCCGAGTGGAGTCAGGACTGGGAAACCGCCTTTGAGTCGCTCGAACACGTCCGCAACGTACAGCATCGGTTGGCTCAGTTGGAGCGTTACACGATCGAATTATATCAGGCGTTTCAGGACGACAATCACTGGGCGGCGATCGGAGCCATCGCGGACAGTCTTTTGGCCCATGAAACGTTGGATGAAGAAATGCTGCAGGAGATTGTGGAGCCGTGGATTGGCGAGGTGTGAGTTGCTTTCGTGGTTGAGACTTCGTTGAGGGGGCAGATCTGAAATCTCAAATTTGAAATCTCAAATCAACAACCTGCTTCAAGACGTCGGTTGTACCTCGAATTCGGTCGCTGTAAATTGCTGCGTCGACTGTGAGAGTCGGCGACCCACCGGTCTATTCCACGTAAGTTTCCATAAAGGTTTTATCGACGATGTCAGACACAACGAACGGCAAACTCAATCGCAAGCTCCGAATGGCGCTGGTCGGCGGCGGGCAGGGATCATTTATCGGTCGAGTTCACGCGACGGCGGCCGTTCTGG
>JBPOIW010000289.1:0-10585 GCA_052034165.1 Planctomycetota bacterium
CTATGTCGCCTGGTGGCATATCCGCAGCTACTTCAATCCAGCCAATTTCTTTGGCAACACGCAGAACGTCTTTGAGTCCATTCAGCCGGAAGCTAACCTGCTGTGCTTTCACAAAGGCACACCTGCCGATGTTGACGGGCTGGTTCGTGTTGTTGACCTGGTCGATGATTGGCAGAAGGCGTTGCGACGATCAATATGAGCATCTCCGATCCCAAAGCCTGTGTCGTCCTGGTTCCGTGTGGTGAAGCCATTGCTGCTCCCTGCGAAGACTCTTTGCGAGTCCTCGAGTCCCGAGGCTACGAAGTCCGGCGGATTCGAGGTTTCTCGCAGATCGATGTGGCTCGAAACACCATGCGGTAGGAAAATTTTTAATGCCACAATGCCAGACGGGTCAGGATCACGAGGCGATTTTCAAGCGACATACTCGGGAAGAAACTTCTTCCAG
Source organism: Planctomycetota bacterium (assembly GCA_052034165.1). Lineage (GTDB taxonomy): Bacteria > Planctomycetota > Planctomycetia > Planctomycetales > Planctomycetaceae > SXXK01. The sequence continues at coordinate 446 of JBPOIW010000289.1, forward strand.
TTTTCGTAGATAATGTTGTGAATGATTTCGTCGGAGACTCGAGGAAAATTTGTGCCCTGCACGACATCGTTCACTTTGTGTTGCCCCGCGATGACCTGAGCTGGCGTTGCTGACGGAAAGTCGGAGCCGAAAATCAGCTTGTGCTCGACACCGTATTCAATGGCCGTCATAAACGCCTGATAGTGCCGCAAGGGTCGATAGTGCAATGCAGAAATGTTTGCGTACAGATTCGGATGTTTGCGGATGAGCACTACGCACTCGGTCTCCCATGGGTGCCCCATGTGAGCAATCACGATGCGAAGATCGGGACACGCGATCGCGATATCTTCCAACAGAATTGGATTGGCAAACTTCAGCGGACCGGGGCGTACGAAAGAAGTGCCCTGATGAATGTTGACCGGGATGCCCAGCGACTCAGCCTTACGAAACAGCGGCAGATGTTTCGTATCCTGAGGATCCCAGTTCTGATAGATCGGTGAACACTTCAGTCCTCGCAGGCCCAGAGTATTCACGTAGTACTCAAGCTGTTCAACGCAGTCCACATCGTTCGGGTTTACGGAGCACCAGCCGATGAATCGATCGGAATGTTCCTTCACGAACTTCGCGATCAGTTCCTGATCCGCATTGATGCCACAGAACGGGGCTTTGATGCCAAAGACGATGACCTTGTCGGCCTCGGCCGTTGCCTGCAACAGCTGCTCAGGCTTTGAATCAAACGCGTTTGCCTGTTGACTCTCGCTGCCGGCGAAATACACGTCCGACGTGAGTTTCATCTTCGCTCGCTTGGCTTCCCATGCGAACTCGACGAATTCATCCGAAAGATGATCCGGGTACCACATCAGATTCGTGTGAGTATCAAACAGCATGCATCGGCCCCCAGAGAAACGTTTCGCGTGGGAGGGAAATGCTAATCGACGGCACGTCTGTTTGAACAGTGATTGGCTCGCGTCATTGTCTCGAGCTCGCTGCCGCTGATTGAGGTAGGTCCTGCCTGCCGGGCAGGACTTCGCGGCTTGCCGCAACCAGTGTGCACGTGAATCAAAGTTCTCCACCGATATCCGGGCACCTTTTGCGCGCCCGGTTCGCCTTTCGGCGAAAGTCGTTTCCGGCGAAGAGGACCTACTTTGTCAGCCGTTCGCGACTGCACCGTTTAACAGATAGTCAGCCAGTCTGTACTACCACGAATCTGTACTACCACGAATAAGTCAGACCGCCGCTGCCTGTATGTGCTGTCAGGCCACCGCCAGCCTGCAGATCGTAGTTTGAGAACAATGACCAGTGGTCGGTCAGTTCCACGTTGACACCCGTACCGATGACAGCAAAGTGATGGCCGAGACCGTTACCGGCGGTCACAAAACTACCGCCAGCCGGAGCACCGATGATGGATGCGTTTACGAGTCGATCGTTATCCAGGAGCTCAGCCACCCAGCGTGCATGTACATACGGAGTCCACAGTCGTCCGCTGGAGTCCTGCAGTTCGCTGAAGCTCATGCGAGCTCCCAAATGCGTTCGCAGAGAATTCGCCTGTTGGCCGGCCACATTGAGTGCACCGGGGCCGCCTGTTTCTGAAAAGCTCTGCTGCGAAAACAGTTGATACTGCAAAGCAACCAAAGGCTGGATGCGAAAGAAAGTGCCATCCAGTGACAATCCCGTCTCGGCATACGCGCCGATTTGGTGAGCCACCGGTGATCCCTGCACCGTTCCGCCGGGCACCGTGCGAGTCATATCGATGTCGCTATAGCCGTAACTGGTTGATCCGAGCACATACAGCGGATCCATTTGCCGAACACCATAGAGCCCGAAGTGGTGCGAGTTCATGTTGCCGAACGAACCGTTGTCCTGACCAAAGCTGAGGAATGAGTTGCCGTTGGAAATACCAACGACTCCGGTCTCATCGCTGCCAAGATCGAGCCCGACAGCAACTCCCCCCTGGCGATAGTCGGAACCCGCCGCGTTGCCGTCTCCGCTGATCTGAGCACTGGTTCCGAATCCCTGCAGCCAGCCGCGTCGCTGCGTCTGATCGCGAGCTCCCACCAGCCAGACGTCTTCTTCGGCGAGATCAGTCGCCACGAAAGAACCGCCGGTCGATGTCAGGAAGTTTCCGTTGTTCGTCAGGCGATCCGTCACAGAATTCTGAAACTGGATTCCCGACTGAATGCCGATCGTTTGCGTTGTTCCGTATCCTTCACCGCTCAACTGCGAGAGAGCTCGCTGCTGATCGATCGTTGAAGCAGCCCCCAGATCATTGATCATCGTCTGAAGATCGCCGGTGGCCGTCAGTGCGATCGCATCAAGAGCTCCGCCGACGGCTTGCTGATTCGCGGTCGCTCCGACGTCGCGAAGCGCGAGCATTCGCTGAAGTTCAATCGTAATGTCGTTGATGTTGTAGATGGCATTCACGTCGAACAGAGACAGATTGTCCGTGATCGTCGTGAATGTCCCTGTGACGCCACCACCAGCGGAAAGAATCACATACTGAGTTCCTGTGGTGTAAGTGCCGGGAGCGGCGGTGACATTCAATGTGCCAAGTACCGCAGCAGGACCGGCGACATTCAGATGGTCATTGTTTGTGCCGGGAACAGTCCCACCATCGTTAATGTCGATATCCAGTGTTCCAGTGGCATTCTGAGCATAGCCGTCGACACTCAGTTCTCCAATGCCACCGATGCCGGGCTGCAGTAAGCCGTCATTCGTGACGCTGCCTGTCGTACCCGTCCCGGAGAGCAACCCCGCTGCGCCGATCGTTACGTCGCTGACCAGACTTCCTTCAACGCGAAGTTCACCCACGTCAAGGTTCGTCGCTCCGCTATACGTATTCGCGCCGGACATCACCAGAAGATTTGCTCCGGTCTTGGTGACCGTGCCGCTGCCGCTGATGACACCTGCGTAACCTCCGACACCTTCCTGATCAAAAATCAGGATGCCATTGTTGACGATATCGCCCTGAAAAGTGTCAGTGTTTCCCTGCAAAATCCCGCCGGACACCGTCGTGCCGCCTGTATGTGATGTTGTTCCGCTCAGGATCAGTCGACCGTTTCCTGTCTTTTCGAATCCCCCACCTTGCTCCACGGAGCCGCTCATTGTGGCCGTACCAGACGCCACGTTAAAGATGACGTTGTTCTGGAGGAGGACCTGATTGTTGATCGTGACGTCTTCACCGAGATCCAGCGTGACCGCGCCGGGTAGAGTCAAAGTTCCTGTGCCCAAAGCAGTGTCGCTCTCGACTCGGACAGTCCCATCAATGACATACACGCCGCCAGTGAAAGTGTTGTTGCCTCGCAGGACGAGAGTACTGACGTTGTCTTTCGTCAGACCCCATGGACCGCCTGTCTCGGAAATGTCTCCGGCCAGTATTGCAGTTGTCCCTGTATCCGGAGCGACGATTGTGGATGTGGCGAGATTGATGTCGTTGCCAATCGTGACACCGTCGGTAAACGTCAGGAAGGTCGAACCCACATTGTTGACGGTCAGTGTGCCGGAGCCAATTGCATTATTGTGGGTCATTCGCAGCTCCCCATTCTCCAGCAGCGTGCCGCCGGAATAGGAGTTGTTGCCGCTCAGAATCAGCGTGCCTTCACCCGTCTTCGTGATTCCGCTGTTGCCGCTAAGTTGCCCGCTGATGGTCTGAAATTCGCCTGCTGTGCCGGAATTGAACGTCATCAGTTGCTGCAGACTAATGTCATGCGTGATCACCAGCCCATTTACATTTGTTGCATTGAGCTGCAGCGACTTCGTGAAGTTGATCGGGCCGCCATTCGTCAGCGACAACCCGGCCAGGCCCGTCGCGAACGTCCCCGTGTCGCCTGCCGGTGCGGCATCCAGTATTGCCTGCCGAAATGATCCCGCCCCGGTATCATTGGTTGTATTGATGATGAAGTCAGATGCGCGAAGTTGTGAAGATGCTCCCGCCATTAATGTGCTCAATGCCAACCAGCGAGCAAGTCGAACTCGAGTCCATTTGAGTACCATGGTTCAGATCCTCCGCTGGTTCGCCGTGAGGGCGCAATGACATCACAGAAATGACAAGAGTGCTCATCGGCGACCGCAAGCCACTGACTTCGGTCCAGTTTTGAGAGCGTCTGACCGCACTGGGGTAGATCCCGCGTCAGAATTCACTCTGTACTATCGCCGTGAGTGAATCGGGCGAATTGGCGGAGACGGACCGGCAAATTCTGCCGAAAGGGTTTTGGGGTCTTGAGGTCGAAAGTGCGAAGAGTTATCGCGCCCGGACGAACGATCCGCGGCCAGCGCAGGGTATTGATTGTCAAAGTCAGGTCCTTGTCGGCCCGAAAGGTGGTGCCGGCACATGTTGCATGGCGGTAAGGGGCACCTTTTCGGCTGCAACCTGTCGTGTCGTGAGATGGACTCATGCTCACGTGGGCTGACGCCCACGCTACGATGGATTTTCCGTCACGTGGGCTGACGCCCACACTACGATTGATTTTCCGTCACGTGGGCTGAGGCCCACACTACGATGGATTTTCCGTAGCGTGGGCTTCAGCCCACACAGTGCAGGCAAACTCAGCGATGCAAGTCGAATGAAGTAAGGCCGAAGTGATGAAATCCGTTGCACACAGGTCGCGGCAAGCCGCGAAGTTCGCCTCGGCAAGGAGAGGACCTGCCGAAATCGGCGACTGCACCCGCCACCGCGGCCCGCGGGTTCCTCGATTGACCTTTGTTTGGGGCGACTTCTATACTCCGCAGCTTGCTTGGATGAAGATTTGAGGGTTTCAGCAGGAAAGTATCCCGACGATGTCGGATCGACACTACGTTCACCACGAAGATGAAGTCGCATTGGCCAAGATTCTGAAGGAATCCAAGCCATGGCTCGAACAATACGGAACGACGATCATTTACGGTGTTGCCGCAGTGTTAGCGGTTTCGGCCGTCGTGGTGTATGTCGCTCGCCGTCCGCCCGCGACCGCTGCTGAATCCTCCGGCCTTTTGATGGCATCGTCCGTTGAAGATTATCAGACCGTGGCGGATTCAGCTCCCGATTCTCCGATCGGAATCGTGGCTCGTCTTCGACAGGCGGAATTGTCTCTCGACGAAGCCGCCGGAAAGCTCTTCACGGACCGTGAAAAGAGTGTCGAAAGTCTCGACAAAGCCGCTCGTACTTTTGAAAACCTCGCCGATCGCAAGGACCTGAGCAGCGATCTGCGGGAACGAGTTCTCGCGGGTGTTGCACGAGTTCTTGAGTGCCGTTGCGACGGTACGGACGCGACTGTCACTCCTGCGATTGAGGCATGGGAGAAACTTCTAAAAGAGTACCCGGACTCCAAAATGTTCAAAGACATCGCAGAGAGCCGAGTCAAAACCCTGAAGTCAGATAAGTCGAAGGCGTTCTACGCCTGGTTCCATGCTCAGAATCCTAAGGCCAGCGATGATCTGCTGCTGCCTCAGGATGGTCCGGGAAAGGTTCCGGACGTTCCGAAGATCGATATTCCGGACTTCACAACGCCAGCGGCTCCGACGGAAGGTGCCAAGGCGGAAGGTGCGAAGACCGAAACACCAGCGGAGCCTGCTCAGGAGACTCCGGCTGCCGAAGAGAAACCAGCACCGGCAGAAGGCACGCCAGCACCGACCGAGGGCACACCAGCTCCAGAAGCAAAGCCAGCGCCAGCGGAAGGTACGCCAGCTCCCGCCGAAGGAACTCCAGCACCAGCAGAGGGAGCACCAGCAGAAGGCACGCCAGCTCCTGAAGCAAAGCCAGCACCGGCCGAAGGTACACCAGCTCCTGAGAAATCAGGGGAATGACGTCGGGGTCTGGCGAGCAGTCAGAATCAGCGGACGATGGCATTCAGCCATTGTCCTCTGAAGAACTTGCGAATCTTGAAGAGCCCATCGACATCACGGTGGAAGCTCGCGCGCATGGCTGGCGGCTCGATCATTATTTGAACCGATTGTTCCCAAATCACAGCCGCGCTCAGTTGCAGAAGGCTGTGGAAGCGGGCGGCGTCACTTTGAATGGGCTCGTTCCGAAGGTGTCGCGACGCCTGCGTGTCAACGACCGCATCTGGGTTCAATTGCCGGATGCCGAAGAATCAAATATCCATGCCGAGAATATTCCGCTGGATATCCTGCATGAGGATGATGCGATCATCGTCGTCAACAAGCAGGCGAATATGGTCGTGCATCCGGGGCGAGGTAACTCACATGGGACTCTCGCCGCCGCGTTGCAGTATCACTTCAATTGCCTGAGCGACGTTGCGGGCCGACATCGACCGGGGATTGTGCATCGCCTGGACCGCGATACGACCGGCGTGATTCTGATCGCCAAAGATAATCAGGTTCATCAGAAAATCAGCAGTCAGTTCGAACGCCGTGAAGTTCGCAAAGAATATCGAGCAATCGTCCGTGGCGTTCCGGAATTGGCCTCTGACTACATTCGCACGTTTGTGTGTGCTCATCCGCGAGTTCGCGAGAAGATGATGGTCTGCCCGGAAGGCGGGAACGCTCGCGAAGCCGTCACATTCTACAAGACGGCCGAAACTTTCGGCGGGTACGCATTCATCGATCTGCATCCGCATACCGGGAGAACTCATCAACTGCGAGTTCACATGCAGCATATCGCCTGTCCGATCGTTGCCGACCGCATGTACATTGGTCAGGCCGATTTCCGGAAGTCCGAGGTCCTGAGTTCACTCAGCCGTCGCAATCAGAACTCTGCTGAAATTACTGCGGAGACTGATCCCGCTGGACCTGCGGACGATGTCCTGATCGCGCGCCAGGCTTTGCACGCGTTTCGACTGATGATTCGCCATCCGATTACGGGTAAGGAAATCCAGTTTGAAGCTCCATTGCCGGACGATTTTCAGAGAACCCTGAGTTTCCTGCGGCAGTCGGTGGGTTAGAGCAAAACCTCAGCCAAACTGAGAATGGCAAAAAGACTTAAACTTGAACCGCTGATTAAGACTCACTGGACAGCGCCGTGTTGAGCTTCCTTACAAGCCCGAATCGTGAGTTTTGAAGTTGCGCTATTCGACAATCGGGGAGATCGACAGGGCGACAACACAGGGAATTATCATCACCCGACGCGTCAGCGAGGAATTGAAGGAAACATTGATACAACGCAAATGCTGAATCCCTCGCGCACCGGCGTGTTGATTTAATCGCTTCATCAGCCGCAAGGCGTTAGCCCCCGGTTGTTTTTCCTGGGTTTCAGAGGCGAAAACCGGACGCTAACGCGTTCCGGCTAATTATTTCAACAGGCTGGCACGTTTCGGATTGCGATGGCGGCAAATGCGCAACTTCAAGAAGCGTTAGCGAGTGAACACTTTGCGACTCATTCACTCGCTGGCGATTCGGGCTTGTATTGTCGATAGTTGTCGTGAACATGGCGCTGTCCAGCGAATAGTCGCTGATAAAGGCTGAAAGAAAACCATCGGTGATGGACTCAAAAGCCATCACTGCTCGACGAGGTCGTCGGGGTCTATGGTGACTGGACCTCAACAACCATCAGCGTTCATTAGCGTTGATTAGTGGTCTCAACAACTCTTCCGTTCAGCCCACTTCTTTTTACGCCGAACCCACACCTCCTCACTAACATTGAAATGTCTGCGGCCCTTTGATGCCTCGTGTCCTGCTCCCCAATCTGATGTTTGAAGATGAGCTGGACGGGACGGCTCACCGAGTCCCCGCGCTGGCTCGCAAATCGGCCGGGCAACTCGCCGCGGTGATGGGGCTACTTGCATCGGGGAAATCCAGCCGCACGTCTGACACCAGCGACATCGTGATCGTCAAGGACGATGAGATCCCGTCGGAGATTCCTCCAGCACTCCAGCACGTGCGATTTGAACCCCTAAGAACGCTCTCCCGTCGGAACCTCGCGGAGTTTGGATTTCAGCCATGGGGCTGGAGCGATGCCGCGATCTCTGTCGGCAGCGAACTCGGCCTGCAGCTCTCCGCGCCGGATGCGAATGTCGTCAGGTTCGTGAACAGTCGCGAATTCCTGGCACCTCGGGATGTCTGTCTGTCGCTTTCATCGAACGGAACATCGCGAGAATTTCCGGGGGGACGACTTTGCGGATCTATGCCAGAGGTCCGTGATGCTCTGCAGGAGTTCTCCGGCCTCGGTTTCTCAAACTGGGTGATTAAAGCCAACTTCAGTCAGGCAGCGCGGAACCGAGTTTGTGGAGAGGGCCTTGATATCCCGGTGGCGGCACAAAACTGGTTGCAGAAGAGATTTGTCGACAAGCAGCCGGTTTATGTCGAGCCATGGTATGAACGAGTTGCTGAGTGTGGCCTGCAGTTTGAGGTCGCTCCGGTCGCCGCTGAAAATTCCATTCAGTACATCGGCGGTTGCGAGATGTTGACGGACGATGCGGGGCGATACCGCGGCAGTATTGTGTCGACCGCTGTTGACGGCTGGTGGCGATCCGCGATTGCTCACTGTGCCAACATTGCCGCCACAGCACAACGACTTGGGTTCTTTGGCCCGATCGGGATGGACTGCATGCTGGTGCGGCATCCGCTGGACGGGCAGCTTTGGCTCAGGCCGTGCCACGATGTGAATGGACGGTTCACGATGGGGCGAGTTGCTTTGTCGCTACGTCGCTGGTTGCGGCCGGGTGAATTCGGGTTCTGGTGTCATCGAGTCGAGAAATCGGGCACCGCCGACCGGAATCTGTTCGTGGAACCGCCTGGAGAGAACGTACGGATTATTCCAACGAGTCCGGCTATGTACGGTTCGGAACGCACGACTTTTCAGACGGCCTTGCTGATTTCAGCGGATTGTTGCCGTCTTACAACAGTCGTCAGCGAAATCCTGAGCCAGAATATCCGTGGTCCCTTCGATCCATTGAACGTTTCAGATCTCAGCACGGCTGCCAAAGAGAAATTTCTGCTATGACCGCCCCCGACCAGCCTCTCCTCCAGAATCTTCGACCGTGGTCCGCCGAATGGTACGATCAGCAGACCCGAACCATCGGGGACTCCGCCTGTCGCCAACTGGGTTTTTATGTCATTCCGGATGAGATGCGTCTGTCGGTCGTCATCCCTGTCTACAACGAAGAGAAAACTCTGCGAGTTCTGGTGGATAAAGTCCGCCAGGTGCCGATCCGCAAAGAGCTGATTCTGATCGATGACTGCAGCAAAGATCGAACACGCGATGTCCTGAAGGCTCTGGAAGCCGAAGGCGGTCAGGACGACTTCAACAAGATCCGGATATTCTTTCACGACGTCAATCAGGGAAAAGGCGCGGCTCTGAAGACCGGGTTTTCTCACGTCGAGGGAGACATCGTGATCATTCAGGATGCCGACCTCGAATACGATCCGGCCGAGTATCCTCGATTGTTGCAGCCGATCGTCGAGAACAAAGCGGACGTTGTTTTCGGCAGCCGCTTTTTAGGTGACCAGGCTCATCGAGTGCTTTACTTCTGGCATTACCTGGGGAATCGATTTCTCACGACGCTGTCCAACTGCTTCACGAATCTGAATCTGAGCGACATGGAGACATGCTACAAGGTCTTCCGTCGATCCGTCATTGATGAGATCACTCCCAAACTGGTCCAGAAACGCTTTGGGTTCGAACCCGAGATTACTGCTCGAGTCGCTCGGAGGCGTCTGCGGGTCTTCGAGACATCGGTCAGCTATGCCGGTCGAACCTATGCCGAAGGCAAAAAGATCGGCTGGCGCGACGGCTTCAAAGCCCTGTACTGTATCGTCCGCTTTGGAATTGCTGACTAGCCAGACAGCGCCATGTTTGGCTCCCTTACAAGCCCGAAGCGCGAGCGAGTGAACACTTTGCGACTCATTCACTCGCTGGCGCTTCGAGCTTGTATTCTCAATGGTTTCCGTGAACATGGCGATGTTCCGCTGGCGGCTCGTCAAGTTTTGATTTGTGGGTTGCCGGTGGGTGCCCATTTTCGCGGACGGAGCGGCGAACCTACGTAGTCGAGCCGCTACGTCGGCTCGCATTGAACCCCGAGTCTTGTTCTTGTCAGAACACCAGCCAGACAGCGCCATGTTCGGCTCCCTTACAACCCCGAAGCGCGAGCGAGCTCATTGCGACTCATTCCCTCGCTGGCGCTTCGAGCTTGTATTCTCAATGGTTTTCTGGAACACGGCGCTGTTCCGCTGGTGGCTCGTCAGGTTTTGATTTGGGGGTTACCGGTGGATCTCTTTTTCGCCGACGGAGCG
>JBPOIW010000246.1:0-8502 GCA_052034165.1 Planctomycetota bacterium
TCCGTCGGCGCGCTGGATGTTTTTGTGACGCCGATTCAGATGAAGAAGGATCGACCGGGAGTCATCCTAAGCGTTCTGTGTCGGCCAGAGAAAGCCGACCGCTGCGAAGACATCGTGTTCACCGACACGGGAACGCTTGGCATCCGCCGACTCAATATTCAACGCAGCGTCCAGCAGCGTGAAGAAGTTGATGTGGAGACACCGTGGGGACCCGTTCGAGGCAAGATCGGCCGTCGCGCGGGGCATCCTCCAACGTTCGCGCCGGAATTCGAAGACTGTGCCAGGGTCGCTCGTGAACGCAGCGTGCCTCTGCGAGATGTCTATCGAGCCGCCGAAGCGTCGTTCGTAACGACTCAACCAAGCCTACCTCGCCGCAAGCCGCCTCGTGATCACATGCACGATCACGACCATATGCATGACCATGACCACATGCATGACCACGATCACATGCACGACCACGATCACATGCACGACCACGACCACATGCACGACCACGACCACATGCACGACCACGACCACATGCATGACCATGATCACATGCATGACCATGATCACATGCGAGATCGGAGACGATGAAGAGATCGCCGCCATTCGGGCTGAAAGCAAACCTCTTGCTTTAAGAGATCGCTACTGTGTCACCGCAATCCGCAGTCCGTCGTATGCAGGGGCGACGTTGGGGGGCAGCTCTTTGAGCAGTTCGTCGTAGTCCAGCTCGTGGGACATATGAGTCAGGTAAGCCTGTCGCGGCTGCAACTGGCGAATAAGATTCAGAGCCGCATCGAGATGCAAATGCGTCGGGTGCGGCTTATGACGCAGAGTATTGAGCACCAGCACATCAAGATTCTTCAACTGCTCGCGACTGTCGGCAGGGATTGTGGAAACGTCGGTACAGAACGCCACGTTGCCGATGCGAAAGCCAAGAATCGGCAGTTCTCCGTGCTTCAGACGGATCGTGCGAATGTTCAGCCCGAGCAAAGAAAAATCCTGCCCCTCAGTAATTCGCTCGAACCTCAGCCGAGGTGCCGCGTACTTGTGTGCATGTGTCGACGGATCGGAGAACGCATAGGAAAAGGTCTGCCGAATTTGTTGTTCGACAACTTCTTCACAGTACAACGGAACCGAATCATCCAGTTGAAACCCGAAGATCCTCAGATCGTCAATGCCCATGATGTGATCGGCGTGACTATGAGTAAAGATAGCCGCTCGAATCAGGGTCGCTCGCTCACGGACCAGCTGCATTCGCAGCTCAGGTCCGGCATCGATAATCATCTCGCCGTGTGGTGCTCTTATCAGAACACCGGATCGCATGCGACGGTTGCGAGGATTGTCGGAAAGGCAAACCGAACAACGACAACCCACAACGGGCACGCCGATACTTGTCCCGGTTCCCATGATGACCATCTCAGCCAGTACTTCCGGCTTCGTATTATCTTTGCAGTTCTGGGTCATGGACTGTCGTGCTAACTCGTTGAGTTCCTGATCTGGCGATTTCAGGAGGAAATCAGTCACACGACATTCCTCGCCAGAGTGATCCTGTTAACTTTGTCGGTCCCCGAATCTCAAAGCGATGAACTCGCTCACGATTTCTTCCGTGGCAAGCGACGAATCTCAGAATCACTGACGCGTGATCGGTTCATTACAAACACGATGACATCGGATGAATCGAGTAATTCCATGATCCGGCGGACAATGAAGATTGGCTGTTCGTCAATCTGCACGCCGCGGCACGGAGTTTCGCAGTTTCGAATCGGAATTGAAGTGTGCCGTAGAATTCAGGAGCAAATCCCGATGAATGATTCTCTCAGACGGACACCAGTCGGGACATCGAGCCGACTTCCAAGCACTGAGGCGATAATTCGAATGCTGATGTTCGTCAATCGTGAACGGGAAACGCTGCGGGCCTGATCTTCTCCGTTTTCTTTGCCAGCGTGTGGACGACTTAGCTGGCTTTCTCCAGGCCATTCCATCGAGCAAGTTTGTTTCGCAGAGTTCGCGCTGTTACACCTAACTCGGCGGCGGCTTCTGTCTTGTTCCCGCGACAACGTTCGATGCGGGACAAAATCACAAATCGCTCAATATCCTCCAGCGGCATATTCTGAAATCCGCCGGGCAACTCTACTGTCGCGAGGGCAGAAGCGCTTGTCTGCGGCGCGATGCGAAGTTCTGAGCCGACTCCAAAATCCAGTCGGCAGATGGTACTGGTCTCGGACTCGACGCAGGCGCGATGAATGACGTTACGAAGCTGCCGGACATTTCCCGGCCATTCGAAATTCATCAGCAAAGGCATCAGCTCGTCGCTGACAGCCGTCACCGGAGTTTCATTCTCCTGACCGAACAGTTTTAGAAAGTGATTGACGAGTAAGGGGATATCTTCAGTTCGTTCACGAAGCGGCGCCAATCGAAGCGAGAGAACATCAAGACGATGAAACAGATCTTCGCGAAACCGTCCGGCTGCAACTTCTTTCCTGAGATCTCGATTTGTCGCCGCGATGATCCGCGCATTCATGCGTTGAACTTCAGTGCTGCCCACTCGCAAATATTCCTGAGCCTCAAGTACTCGCAGCAGCTTGGCCTGAGTTGGCAGGGGCAGTTCTCCGATTTCGTCGAGAAACAAAGTTCCATCACCGGCTGCGTTTAAGAATCCATCATGCCGGCGAGATGCCCCCGTGAACGCACCCTGTTCGTGACCAAACAATTCGCTCTCTGCCAGTCCATCGTGAAACGCGGCGCAGTTAACGCGTACGCAGGGACGGGACGCGCGCGGGCTATTGTCATGCAGATATTGAGCCAGCAACTCTTTCCCGGTTCCGCTTTCCCCGGAAACCAGCACTGTCCCGGTTGAACGCGCAAAACGGCGGGCTCGTGCGAGTGTTTCGTGCATTGAAGTGGATTCAAAGATCAGCATGAGAATTCTGCATCAGATTGAAGGGAGTAAGAGGATCAAGCAGCAATTGTGAGGAAAGAAGGCGAGTCAGAGAGATCTCATGGACTTCTGATAAGCCGCCTGCATATTTCGTTGGCGAGATTCGGCATCGATTTGCGGGATCAGCTCCGACCGAACATCTTCAAACGTGTGCTGCAGATGATCGATACGACTGATCAGAGCTTTCAATAAGGCTTCATGACGTCCCAAGGTTGTCCGAAGTTCAGGCGTCAAAGTCCCTTTCCCCTCGTTGAATTGTGAGTAGGCCGTGGACACTCTTTGTTGGGCCGCCACCACCAGGTCCAGCGATTTTTGAAGCTGACCGACGGCGTCCGGATTGCCCAGATTTCGCTGAGCGGCCGCCGTTTCGAGCCGCTCAATAACACTCACCGCCGCTTCAAAGACAACACTCTGTTCCTTAATGCAAGCCTGCAGTTCTCGTTCGGGTTCCGTCGAGTGGCCAGAAGTGTTCAGTCGAGAGGTCTGATTGTCTCTAATGTTCACCATGCTTTGGCTCCTTCTCCACAGGTGCAAAATGCGTGATGCGTTCTCTTGATGGCTTTCCTGAACGGGAAGATGTCTGGCTTGAAAAAGGAGTCGTGGATGGTCCATGGGCGGCGTCTTTGTTGCGTCCCGATGGGTCAGATCCTTTTTCGGATTTTGTTGAACCGGATTTTTTCGAGCCCGGCTGGCCCTTGTTATTTTCTGATAAAGTGCCGTCGCGTCGAACACCTGCAAACGGACTTTGAATGTTCTCCTCGGGAGTTTTGGCATCCTCTTCGAGCGAACTTTGAAGCTGGCGAATCTGTTCCAGCACATCAACCCACCAGCGAGACTGTTCACTTAGCCATCCCGCTTCCGGCTGCTCTGAGATTCGCCGATAGCGATTTGAAGCCTCCGCATTTCGTCCCATTCGTCGCAGGCAGTTTGCCATCTGGTATTCCGTCCAGATCTGCTGCTGCGCTGTCAACTCGGTCATCTCTGTCTGTTCGTACATTTTCATCGCCAACTGGTATTCTCCAACCGCGTATAAGTTGTTGGCCAGTCCCAATCGATCGATCGGACCATGGACGACAGCATGTTCCGAGGCAGCATGAGGAGCATTCCCAGTCGCTGAATGCACGTTAATCCCGGATTCGCCATGCAAGTTCTTCTTCGGTTGGCCGTCCTGGCTCCCTGACGGCTCACCCGCGTTGAGATCGGACTCATGTTCTCCGTTTTCAGGGTCCTCTGCTCCGGGCGGATGTTCTGCTGTGGCATCTGCCATGTCACTGTGTGCAGCGGAATCATGCGGCTCTTGACCATGGTCCCCATGATCCGGCGCATGAGCTTCGGTTTCAGGATGGTCGACCTCGGGAGACTCATGCCCATCAACGGGCGGCAGGAGTTCTTCGGACTGCACATCCGGTGCCGACTCTTTTTCCGGAGCGGAGTGCATCTCCTGAGGATCACCAGGCAGTTCATCGGCTGAAGGCAGCTGCGGCTCAGAAGTTTCAGTCGCTGCGGGTTGTTCCAGTTGCGACTTCAACTGCATAAGTTGCTGTTTGAGTCGGACGAATCTGCGGGCTCTTTCATCCAGCAGCCGTGTTTCAGGATCGTCTATCGAGACCTCCGGCAGTTCCCGAGGATCGTATTGCGACGGCAACTCTTCGGGCGGACTGTCTTCCACGGGAGCCAGATCAACAGGCTCCCCGTCCAGAGATTGAAGCACGGGCATCTCTGCGTCGGCCGCAGCCTGCCTCGCAAGCGCTTGGCGCCGCTCTTCCTCAAGGGCCCGCTTGAATCGCTCAGTCGCCGAGAGGACTGGTTGATCAGAAGCTTCCGGAATCGATGCCGGTGATTTCGCAATGGGCGGAGGTGTGACGATGGCCGCAGGTTGCTGCTCGGGAATCATGTCCGCAGCCGACGGCTCCAGAGACGGCACATCGGTATCCGATGCCTCAGAAGCAGACTCTTCCGGAGCAGAAGAGGGCTCGACTGGCGACAGTTCAACGGCATTCAGATCTTCCGGAAGAGCATTCTCCGTGACGGGTTCCGGCACTGGAGGTATGACAGGCCGAGCGGCAGAAACAATAAACATGGGACGTGTCGTTGGCACCGTCGCAGGTTTGGACCTACGGCCTTTTCCATCTGCCGCACGACTTCTGGCATCCGCAGATTGCAGACTCACAACATCGCGCGATGCGGCTTTTCCATGAGCCGCCGTCCAGCCACGTTGGATCTCCCCCAATTGTCGAGCTTCATTCGCGGAGTTCTGCAGAACTGCATGTGTGACTCGCTTTTCGTCGTGAACAGAAGTCGTTGACGAAAAGCTGGATCCCGTAACCGGACTCTCCTGCGCCGAGGCAGAATCCGTTTGTGTTCCTGCAATCCCGGCCAGGATCCCGCTCAGCAGCACGGCAGAAACAGGGACCACATGCAAACTTCGATTGAAGGCACTCATTACTCGTGCCCTCCTGTCGTTTCAGAGTTGTGAAGGGCGGGATCCGGTTCAAGCGATGATTCTCCGTCCGGCAACATTCCGGCGAAGCAATAGATCGCAGCCTGATGATCTTGTTTCAGTTCGTAAGCCTGTCCCATAATACGAAGCGAGGCCCGCTGGGTTTTCGACGTCTTGTCCGATTTCATCAGGATTCGACAGACAGAAATGGCCTCATCCGGTTTTCGCTGTTCCAATGCCAACTCAGCAGAACGCAGTCGGGCTTGTACCGCCAACTGATCGGTCTCCGATGAAGACAGCGTTGCCAGCAGAACTCGTGCCTTCTCCAGTTGGTTGTCTGCCTGATAATGTGATGCCAGCTTGAGCACGGTCTGGTTGCGAAGCTGTGATTGAGGCAATTTGCGAAGAGCCAGCGAATAGGCTTCCGCAGATTCCTGTGACAGACCCAACTCTTCGCAGGCAGCGGCGACCAGCACTGCCCAATGACCACCACAATAATTCGCGGCATCAAATTCGGTCAGTGCAGAAACAACGGCAGCCCCTTCACGTTCCCGGCGATCTGCCAGAACAGCCGCGCGAAAACGCGATAATGCTGACAGGAATGCGGCTCCTTCCCGGCCAGGACCATCGACGATACTTTCCCGTCGCTCCATCAGGACCGAGTTACAACCCTGAGCATTCCCCAGCGAGAGATAGAGACTGGCCAGATGGATGGCGGCCAGCGGTTCGAGCGACGAGCCTTCGCTCATGGAAAGCCCACGCATCATTGATTGAATCGCCTGTTTGCCGTGATTGTCCTCCAGCAGCAATCGGCTGTGAAAAATATAGGCGACGATTCGAACATCCGCCATTCCGCCGGATGAGTCGATACTGCGGAGAAATGCGTCTATTGCCTCATCCCTCTGATTGAGCAGCATCAGGCACTTGCCAAGATTGAAGGCGGCTTCCGTTTCCACAATGGATCGAGGCGAAGATTCCATTTGCACCTGAAGGAACTGCAATGCATCCGTCGCTCGCTTTTGCTCAAACAACAATGTGCTCAATGCCAGTCGGCTATGTCCGGCCTGCAGAGAGCCCGGAATCTCCATAACCGCCGCGCGGAGAATTCGCTCGGCTGCTGCCAGACGACTTTGCCGCAGTTCCTCCGGCGACATTTCGTCAGGGTGCTGGATGGTGATCATGGTCCCGTTTCGGCTCCATGCCACACCTCCTGAAATTGTAATCCCATCCAGCAGCAGCGCCAGATTCTGTTCAGCGACATGGACCTGCTGAGTACGTCCACTCAGAGCCTGAGCGGCCAGTTCTGAGATCTCAATTTCGTACTCGCAGCATCGAACCAGATTGCGAAGCAACAGCTCGCAACGAGTTGTGCCACAGTTGAGCCGCACAATGGTCTCTTCGGGAGATTCGGCTTTCAAGTTCATGACTCGGAATTCAGTCGGACCAGCTTTCACCGGCGTTTCATGAATCAAAAGCGGTAGCTCGTCCAGCAATCGACCGGGGTCCGCAGACCATTCGGGTACGACCAGAGTCTGGTCGTCCAGGAGGTCCGTACTCGCGACTTTCGACTGTTCCTTCCAAAGATCTCGTCCTATGAGATGCAGCACTTCACCTCGCACGGTGGGAAGGAACTCCGTTTCATCAAGGATGGCTCGACGCAGCAAGTCCGCCTGTAAACCCTGATGCTTTTTCAGAGCGGAAAGGCAACGTGCTTCTCCATAGCGAGCGACACCAGCCCAGGCGGGATCTGACTGTGTACCGGATATTCGGCGATATGCTTCGATCGCGGCCGCATGGCGACCTGAGGCCTCCGCACACAGTGCGAGGCGGAACAAAATGGCCACTCCGGGAACGCCATCAGACTTTTGCCGCAACGTCTGGTAGTGTTGCATTGCCTGCACATAATCACCACTGGCCAGCTCTTCGTCAGCCACCGCCATCATGTTCACCGCCTGCTTGGTCACTCGTTCATGTCGCGAAGGCGACAGGTGAGCCCTGGCTTCAGAGGCTGCAAACGGATCCGAAGAATCCGCCTGGCCAGCCGCAATCTGCCTGTCCTTTGAAGACGTGGTCTTATGAAGATCCGATTCACTGAGCTCATCTCTATGCTGATCCTGTTCGTGCTGACCGTCGTGTGCGACAGAGACTTCTTCGTGCTCGGATGCCGTTCCGTGCAAAGAGTCGTCCGCGTGATCAGCGCTCTGGCGGGTATTTCGTGCGGGCTTGAAGTTACGTCCGTGTTCCGAGGAAGCATGGCTGGACGGAGTTCCCGGCTCCTCGGCGACCTCGTGCTCTTCCCCATGTGTTGACGCGTTTAGGCTGTCGTCGGACGGATGCGGAATCTCGCTGGTGGACTCGTCATGGAAAGAATCCTCCGGAGGGCCAAACCCGAGGTTCTCGACACTGAATGGATCGTCTTCAGAGTGAGCATCGGCCGGATCAGAATGAGTCGCGATTTCCGCGTCATGGACAGGCGAGTGATGCGGATCCTTGTTCTTTTTCCTGGAAATGAACTCATCAAACGGGCCGTTAGCGTCAACCTCAGATTCGTGCTGATCGGCAGCAGCAACTGATGAAGCCTTGCGACTTCTCGTTCGACGCGCCGATGTCTCTGCGTCCGAGGTCTTCACTGGAGAGGAATCGTCTGAGTGATCGTGCGACGTCAGTTCCTGTTCGCTGAGATCGTGCGAGGTCGGCTCGTGCGCAGCGAGTTCCGAATGGGCAGACTCATCCCGATTTTCAGCGTGAGAATTTTTCGACTCACCATGCGAGACAGCGCCCGCGTTTGAGTGTTTTTCTTCGTCGGCGGGAGTTTTATCGGACTGCAGGTAGATGGCGACGGAGGCCCCCATCGCAGACGTACCTGCAACGAGGGATAGCATCATCATCTGCCGCAGAATGGCCGGTATTCCTCTGTTTTTTGGCTGATCAGACACGATAACAACCTCTTGCGCGAACCCCGGTGTCGGCATAATCGATACAACTGTTTCAACCTCATCGTCTGAGGCCTGGGGCATGTTGAGAGAAAATTTCTTCGCAAGTTTCTGCTGGACGCTTCGATAAGTGAGTCTGAATCAGGTTTCTCACCGGGAGACAAGGCCATGCAAATACAACGATTCGACAATGTCAGCAGTGCAGG
>JBPOIW010000351.1:0-7160 GCA_052034165.1 Planctomycetota bacterium
TTACCGCCGACAACTTTCAGTTCCGCTGCGACCATAAGTGGGAAACTCCGAAGGAATGAGAAGCCCTTCCGAGAGGCTCGCGAACAAGGTATCTCGGCGCGAATAGACAGGATGTGTTCAAGTTCGTTGAAATCAGAATGTAGCAACCCGTTTTACAACTGCCAGCATGAAAAGGCCTGGGAGGCTTGCAAAATTGTCGAAAAACCATGCACGTGCAAGTTCAGGACGACTCAAGCTATTAAACCGAACATCTTTCTGATGGTATTGATTTTTCTACCTGGGTGAACTCTGCCACCGGAAGTAACGATTTGTCGGCGGAAGTATCGGCAGAAATTCTCAGATCGTGACACTGGAACTTTTGGGAATCCGGCCACAGGCGACGTGCGGAGAAAGAGTCCAACCGCCAAATTGCTGGCATGGCTACTTTCTGTCCACTCGGTGTCCTAATCCTAGGCTTGATTTGTGAGGAATTCTGAACAAATCCTCCTCTCCGAATCCAAATAGGAGCGAATCCTCCAGTCTTGTGCGATTGAATCGGCAATTGTGCCGGGCAGACGGGACGAGAAGTCCATCGCATCGAATTCAGTGGCGAGTTGCAGAATGCCCTTGACACTGGGGCATACCTGCGATGCTGAGAGCAGAACGCTGCCATGCTGTAATGTGATGCCTTTTCGCCTCCTTTGGGCACTTCCGACAATTTTGATACCACTCTCATGAACGATATCGTTGGGATTGCTGCGTAGGAAGCACAGGAACGGCTCTGCGATGGGGTGAGTGTTCTCCACTCCCGACGCCCGGTCATCCCGAAACTTCGAAAGCTGGTTTGCATCAAATTCGCTCCGCAGCATGCATACTGCTCCACACTGCCCCAGTAGCTTGATCAGGTTACGGTGGATAATGCCGTAAAGTTCTGAGGGATCCTGCCGAATTGGATGGCTGGCCGGGAGCGTGCATGAATAAGTGATCTCAAGATCATGAAGGATCGCTCCGCCGCCAGAAAGACGACGCACCGTTGGCAAGCCGGGAAACGGGGACTCCTGTTGGTCAGATGCCCCTTGAAAATACCCCACTGAAACTGTCGGTTCACACCAGCGATAAATACGTATCACCGAAACATCGCGAGTCGCCCCCAACTCCAGCATGGCTGCATCCATGGCCATGTTGAAGCGGCCGGACATCGGTGTTTCATCCACGATCACTTCCGCTCGCCCTTTGTTGGCAACACTTGGAAGCTGCGAATCTTCAGGGTGCATTGTATTCGGGGCTCGATTCAGTGAGGACTTTGAGAATTCCGGGCATTATGGGCATGCGTGACGGACCGGCAGGCCGGCAAGACTAATGAATCCCATGGTTTGTTCAATGGAATTGTCGAGCGGTGTTTCTGGAAACCCTGTACCGTGCTCGCAATATCGTGACACCTTAGCTGCAGTCAATTGCCGGATCTGGCAGGCGATGTCACAGATGACTATCTGATATATTCCGCGACTGTAAACGGTTTTCTGTTCGACGCCAACAAAAGGACGAGGCACCTGTGGCTGATACAACATCTGAGCGGATTCTTGTGACCGGTGGGTTCGGCTGTATTGGCGTCCAGGTTGTCAAGTGGTTGCTGTTGAATACAGATGCGACTGTGATTGTCGGTGCACGTGAGGTTTCGGAGGAGCGAATCAATCGGTTATTTGGCGATTCGACTCTGGCACGTCTGGATTGTGTTTGTCTAGATGTCCGAAATCAGAAACAGCTGGAAGGGGTTCTTGAGACGCATGGTGTGACTCGTATCGTACACCTGGCTGCCCTGCAAACGCCCGATTGCAATGCGAATCGGGACCTCGGTCTGCAGATTAATCTGGCTGGGACTCAAAATCTGATTGAGGCTGTGAAGAGATGCCGGCCGACACTCCGCCGCTTCGTATTCGCAAGTTCAGTTGCTGTTTATGGCCCGCGTCGCTCGTACCCCGGACCGAAAGTGCCAATGCTGGCGGACCCTGCTCCCGTGAATGTCTACGGCGCGTGGAAACTGGCTGGAGAACAGATCACGCGTTTCCTTTTTCAGGAGACAGGCATTCCCTCAGTCTGCATTCGCCCGGGTGTACTCTTTGGGCCGGGACGAGACGCCGGGCTGACTGCGGCCCCGACGACAGCGATGAAGCACGTGGCTTTAAAATTGCCTTATGAGATTCCCTTTCAAAGTCGGCAGGATTACCTCTTCTCACCGGATGTTGGTGCGGCGTTCGGAAACGCCCTGATGGCTCCATTCTCTGAATATGGAGTCTTCACACTCCCGAGTCACACCGTGGATACTCGAAAGTTCCTGGAGATATTGCATCACGCTGCAGCAGAACTTGGCCGCAGTGAAGACGTCCAGATCTCAATAGGAGATGCAGAAGTGCCATTCATCTGCGATCTTGAGTTTGAACCATTCCTGAACGCATTTCCTTCGACGCCGCATACGCCGTTGCTCACTGCAGTCAAAGAGTCTCTGGTTTACTTTCGGCAACAGGCTGAATCCGGCTGGTTGAAAGTTTGACGGGCAGGAGAAGTCTGAGAACGGCTTTGTTGTTCGGTTCAAGGCTCGAACTCAGTGGTCACCCTATTACGAAGGATCATACCGTCGAGCTTCCTTGAAGACGTTCCCCCACCCTGCCCCTCTGGCGAGCACCGTTGGTTTGATGTCTCCGCTCTTCTGACCTCGTCGTCGACATTCTGATTCAAAAACGGACCATGCCTGTTCTGGCGACGTCGGCAGAATCCACGCGTCGAGCTTTCTTAATTGGCCCAGCCCAATCGCGTATCGATACTGTGAATTGTCGCCCAGTTGCTGTTCGATCTTCGCGGCCAACTGCCACTCAAAAGTTTCCAGTTC
The DNA here is from genome assembly GCA_052034165.1 of Planctomycetota bacterium. Classification (GTDB taxonomy): domain Bacteria; phylum Planctomycetota; class Planctomycetia; order Planctomycetales; family Planctomycetaceae; genus SXXK01. The sequence goes on from JBPOIW010000351.1 coordinate 2,864, forward strand.
GGCCGCTGAGCATTTCAGATTTCTCATCACCAGAATGGCACGATAACCCGGGGCCGCATGCAGGTCAGAGGCTTCCGGGTGGACCGGGATTAGCATCGCAAATGCAGGCTCAAGGCGAAGCGATTCACAACTTCGCGTAATGGCATCTCGAACGTGCTGTTCATGAAGCTTTTCGCCGACCAGATCGCTTTGTACCCCGGCACGACCAGTGAATCTTAGTAACGGACACTGCCGAATGAATCCGGTCACTTCGATCTCATCGCCGATTGCGTATCGATACAAGCCACCGCCGGTGGTCAAAAGGACTTGATAACGACGGCCCTGCTCAAGTTCCCAGGCCCATTTGGCTGGGCGAGTTAGGTCCTCTGCAGTTTCGATTGGCTGAAATTCGAACACGTGCGATCGAATGGCCAGCGCGGAGCCGTGGCTGGATTTTATCGGGAACGAAGTCACTCCTTCTGTCGCCAGCAGGCCTTTGGGCTGAAAAGGAACATCCGGCAGCCAGCTCTTTAACCCCGGCAGAAACATTGACGCCGAGGCATCGCCCCAGGCACTCACAAGCGATAACGCCGGCCAAATTTCTTTCAGGAACTCCGCTGAAGGGCCAAATTGCTGAAGCTTACATTTTAGGAAACGAGACCGACTGCGATTGCGTTCAATCGAGAATTCGTTGAAGCCCTGATCAGCATTGGTTTGAGGGAAATGCAGTTGCCCCGCTTGGATGTCTTCGACGATTTGTTCGGCCCAGTACGGGAGCCTCGAGAACAAGGTTGTCAGAAACGTAGGGCTCCACACAGAGATCAGGGCAAGGTCTTTTGCGGCAAGAAGCCCAGCCAGCGTCGCATACTGAAAATTCTCGATATTACGGATCTGAGCCACGGATGTTGGCACGGCCAGAAGCCGTTTCATGGCCCAGCGTTGCCAACCCGCAAGATACTCTGCGTCACTGTCAAACCCGATCTTGATTCCCCCCGGCGTTTTCTCCGGTCGCTGCGCTGCGGGAGAAATCGACCAGTACGCTCGCCCTTTGCGACAACCTGAAAAACCCGAGAGCACATCGTACATCCATGCCGCGATGGCTCGTTGAAATTGTCGCCGAAGTGTCGCGGTATAGGGAATCAGCCGACTGCCGCCAGAAGATCCTCCCGTGGGTTCCAGCATCAGGACTGGTTCAGACGTCAGAATGCCCTGCCCTCCACTGGCGATCTCCTCAATCTTTGGTTTCAGGCTTTCATAATCACAGATCGGAATATGTTTCTGAAAATCTTCGAGCGATTTGATCGTCGCGAATCGATGTTCCCGACCATAGCCCGAGTCTGCGTTGTCACGCAGAGTTGATTGCAGGACTTCTTCCTGCTGACGTCGAATACTTGCCGTGGCCTGATGAAAGGCTCGGCTCTCGCCACGGTTCTGCCATATCCAAAGCGAGTTAATAGTCCGGATCAACATGAGCCGACACGCTGTCGAGCGAACGCGGCAGACTGAACCATCCGCTGAGCCACCGCAGAGAAATTTTCAGGAGTCATGCGAGCGATACAGCACAGTTCATCCCCCTCAGCATGTCCTGGATTCTTCTCAACAAAGAAACGTACATGAGGATCCTGCAGGCGTTCCGGAGTAATCTCACCAAGGCCCGGTCTGAGTCGATCACTGTTGGCGGAGGCTTTGACGAGACTTTTTTGTGTGTCAAAACGATCGGGAAACTTGATCTGTGCGACGCGAGCGATGATGGCTCGAAGGTCAGCCGGCATCTCCTCATCGTATCTGGGATGAAAGTCACGAAAATAAACTGGTAGAACTCGATAAGTGCGAAAACCTTTCGAGATCAGGCACCAGTAGATTTCGTCATCGGGATACGTCTCAATCCAGTGCAGCGCAAGCTTTCCGAATGCCAGAGCTAACGCACTGCTGCCCCAGTGATCACGATCGACGATCGTGTCGCCGGAAAAGACACAGCGGATAGGGCGGGCGTCGATGTTCAGAGAAATCAGGGCCTGTGTCGAGAAGCCACAAACTTCGGAACTGGCTTCATCGATCAACAGAATGACCCAATCTTTTTCTGACAGGTCGGTTTCGAAGCGAGCCCGAATCATGTTCTCGTAATGGCGATCCATCAGAGCGAACATGGCGTCGCGATCGGACAAGGCCAGTTGAGAAGGACGCAGGATTCGAGCGGCGAGTGTCATGCGAAGTATGTTACAGACAGCCTAACTCAAGATAAACGTTGCGGCCATCGAATTGCTCCGGCTGAACTTTTTCTGGAGCCCAGCTGACCACGTACAGGCGAGTCTCGTAGCAATGCACGGCTGATCGTCGAACGAACGGAACGAGCGGATCACGCTCAAACAGACCCAATGCTAGACTATCGTTCCGTTTCGTCACCGGCAATTGTTGAACCTGATGCAGTAATGGCTGCCAGACAGCGGGATCGGAGTTCTCAATGACCGGCAAAGCCAGCATCACGTTTCGCAGTCGATCTCCCGGGGCCGGAAACTGTGGTAGACGGAGGCATTTGGCCAGCGGATTGTAAAAAAGCCGCGACCATCTCCAGTGACCGGTGTACCGTTCGACATGGGATTGCTTGAACGCGGATTGATCCCATGCTGCCAATGTGCCGACGATTCGGCCGGCACGCCAGGCACACAGGATCTGGTCAAGCGACAGGTCTCGGTATGTCGAAGCTTTCGTTAGAAAATCGCGTTCATCAAGGACGGGAAAAAACAGACGTGACTTTCCTTCGCGATTCAAGAAACGGACCAATTCCGGGAGTTCGTTCTCTTGAAGCGATCGAATCTGGAGTGTCGGATCTCGGTGAGGAACTTTCAACGAATGTGTGGGCAGGATAAACGTGAAATATCGCCCCAGTTCGTGATAGCTGGGCAGACCCGCGCGTCCTTTCGTCAGTGCCTCGATCGCCGCAGTGTTACCTTCCGTTACTGTTGTCAGATAGAAGTCCGTGCGGCCATCTTCATGAAGTTCCCTGAGCTTCTGAAAGCCTCTGGCAATGACCAGACCTTTTCGAGCTGACTCGCGAATCCGCAGGCCGCCAAGATATCCGACGGGTGTTGCAATGCCACCGACATACCGCATGCGGACGCTGCGAGTCGCCATGGCTACGATAGGTTCGGAGCCCCCTGAGTCTTGTTGGCCTCTGCGAGCTGCGAGCACCTGATGAAACGGACCTTCAACAACCGAGCCATCGAAATAACGTGGCTCACGACGCAAGGTTGCTTCGATGTCTCCGCCAAGCGGTGTTTCTCTCAATAGCGCCCGCAGTTGCGATTCTTCGCTGTCGTCGACCAACTCAAAATGCAGGCCGGACGACGCTATTGCCTCTGAAGGGCCGGGATCAGTTTTCCGGTCCATGACTCATCCCCCAAAGGCAAACCGCTTCGCCCTTCCACGTCCCAGTGATGCATGGCATTAATGATCAGATGATTCCGCAGCAGATAAAGAGTTCGCCGATTGACAGGAGCCATCGCGCGTCGAGCAATGCTGGGCCAACTGTAGAACCGTCGGCGAGCATCAAGGCACAATCGAGCAAGATCGTCCGGCGACATATTCCGCGGTTGAAACGGAATCATGTTGTAGCGATACCTGTCGTCCAGCCACCACGCATCATACAACAGTCGTCCCTCCGTTTTCATTCGCTCATACAACGGAGTGCCCGGGAACGGCGTGATGTGATTAAACGCTGCGATGAAAAGTCCATGCTCGATCGCAAAGTCAACCGTCTCCGAAATTGACTGCGGAGTATCATGGTCGTAGCCAAAGATAAATGTTCCGTAAACGGAAAGATTATGCCGAGACATGTTGGCCAGAGCTTTCGCCGGTCCGCCAGCCATCAGATTGAACGACTTATTCATCTGTTTCAGGCTGTCCGCGTGCAGAGATTCGAAACCGATCAGGACTCCCTGACACCCGCTGCGGCGCATCAGGTCCAGAGTGTCTTCATCATGACACACATTGATCGCTGACTGACTCACCCAGCGGATTCTCAGCGGTATCAACGCCTCCATCAGTTTTTTGGCTTCATCAAGCCCGGACGTCAGATTGTCATCGATAAAGAAGATCATCTGCCCCGGCCGACGAACTCGGGCAATCTCCTCCAGAACTCGATCCACAGGGCGATGGCTGTGCGTTGCGCTGAAGAAGGACTGAATCGCGCAGAAGTCGCAGCGGAATCGACAGCCGCGAGCGAACTCGACAAGGCGAATCGGCAGGTATCGCTTGCCCTGAAAGATGGAACGATCCGGCGTGACCCGCAACTGAGGTCGCTCTTTGCTTTGATAAAACG
>JBPOIW010000248.1:0-36944 GCA_052034165.1 Planctomycetota bacterium
AAGCGCCAGCGAGTGAATGAGTCGCAAAGTGCTTACTCGCTGGCGCTTCGGGCTTGTATGGGAGACAAACATGGCGCTGTCCAGCTAAACTCACCGAAGGCAATCTTGTCGAAGATCGCGAGTACGGCAGTAAGGAGTTCAGCATTGCTCTCCTTTTCGGGAGAGGAACATGGCCGCTTGACTGTGTCCCCTATCTAACATTCGTCCCGGATTGCAGGGAACGCGGTCTTGCGTCAGGCCGGCAGTCAGGTCGTGTTGAAGTCCGCAAGGGAAACCGATCATGATCAGAGACTTCGGCTGGCTTCGTTTGTGACGGGCTCGGTGATATCTTACGGCGCGGGGATTGAGTGATGTTCAACTTCCTGAGGCTGAAGTCTCGAGGGAAGTCCGAGTCCGGAATATCATCGTACGTGGTGGACCTGAAAATGCATCAGGCACTGTGAACTTGCAAACGAGCGCCCGCGAGGGCCAACCGCCCGACAGAATGAATTGTGGACCTGTCTTCCATGCGAACTTTTATCAAAGCCGTCATCATTCTCGCTGTCCTGGCGACATTGGGTTATTTGGGTTTCACGAAGGGTCAGCAGTGGCTTGCAGAACGCAACAAACCACGATTTCGGACAGCACTGGTGGAAAAAGGCGACCTGAGAATCACGGTCAATGCCACTGGCCAGCTCGAACCGACGTTATCGGTCCGCGTGGGCAGTTTTGTTTCTGGCCCAATCCTTGAACTCCATGTCGACCATAACGATGAAGTCAAGGCCCAGCAAATTCTGGCCAAGATCGATCCTCGAATCTACATCGCATCAGTTCAGCGGGATGAAGCAGCGCTGGGAGCTCGAATCGGCGACGTGGCCCGAGTGCAGGCAGAATTGCAGCGGGCGCGTAACGATGAACAGCGTTCCGTTGCGCTGAAGGCGGAGAATCAGAACTTTATTTCGCAGGCCGAGTTGGATCAGCTGCGTTTTGCCCGGATGTCGCTGGATGCTCAGTTACTCATCGCGGAATCGTCAGTGAAGCAGGCACGGGCGAATCTCGAGAACTCCGAAGCAAACCTCGCCTACACGGAGATCAGATCTCCGGTCGACGGTACGGTGATTGATCGGAAAATTGATCAGGGGCAAACACTGGCCGCTCAGTTTCAGGCACCGGAACTTTTCGTGATCGCGCCGAGAATGCGGGAGGAAATGCTGATCCGAGCGTCGATCGATGAAGCTGATATTGGGTTGATTCGAGATGCCAAAGAGTCAAATCAGCCGGTCTTCTTTTCCGTTGACGCCTACCCAGAAGTTGTCTTCAGCGATGCCAGGATTCAGCAGATCCGGCTGAGCTCCACGACCACTCAGAACGTCGTGACGTATCCCGTCATTGTTTCTACTTCAAACCCGGAGTTAAAACTTCTGCCGGGGATGACCGCTAATCTGACATTTCAGGTGAGAGAACTGAAAGACATTCTGAAAGTCCCCAATGCTGCCCTGCGGTACTTTCCGGAAAAGGAACTTGTTCGAGAAGAGGACCAGAAGCTGCTCGAGCTGAACCTGTCGTCAGAGCCGGCCGAAGAAACAGTCACCAGTTCCGAGACGCCACCGGTTGACGATGTGGCGAGGGCAACGCTGGCCTCCAGCAATCGCATCGTGTGGGTTCAGGAAACGGAAGCCGATCGCTCCCGATCAAAATCGGGCACGACATCGGAAAGCAGCCCCGCCCTTGCGTCGGGATCTGCAAATGATCCATCAAAGACTCTGACTGGCAAACTTCGAGGCATCCGCATTCAGATTGGCGACAGCGACTACCAGTTTACCCAGGTGCTGTCTGGTGATGTGAAACCGGGGGATGAACTGATTGCCGGCGTTAAGCCTCCGGGGGCTCCATGAGTTTCTTTTTGACAATCGCCGTAGCCATTCGCGCGCTGCTGAGAAACAAGATGCGCGCCACGCTGACTGTATTTGGAATTGTGATCGGGATCTCCGCCGTTACAACCATGGTGTCTGTCGGAAGCAGCGCCGGTCAGTTGCTGCAGGATCAGCTGCAGTCCATCGGCACCAATTTTATTGTGGTACAGCCCTCGTTTGAAAAACGCAGAGGAGTCCAGACCGGCAGTCTGCCGTCCCTCACCGACGAAGATGCGCAGGCTATCGGTCGTGAATGTGAAGCTGTCCTTGCATTTTCTCCGCTGGTTTACGGAGTGAAGCCTGTTGTTCGCGGCAACACGAACATGCAGCCCAAGGAAATGTGGGGAGTCGGTGTCGATTATCTACGAGTCCGCACATGGGATATCGAAGCCGGCGGCTTCTTTACAGAACGGGACGAGCGAGCTGGAAATTGTGTCTGTGTCGTCGGGCATACCATTGTGAGAGAGTTGTTTCCGGCAGACAATCCGATCGGCCAGCAACTGCGAGTCGGCAACATCCCGTTCACGATCGTGGGGGTGCTTGGCAAAAAGGGAGCGTCACTGACTGGCGACGATCAGGACAATGTCATGCTGATGCCGTATACAACAGTTTTGAAACGGCTGCAGGGAACGTCGTTTAGAAACGTCAACGCTATTCTTGTCGGAGCCCGCGCACCGGAGCTGATTGAACTGGCGAAGTCAGAGATTCAACAACTGCTGATGGATCGTCATCACATCGCCGTTGGCCAGAAACCGGATTTTGAAGTCGTCACCAGTGCTCAGTTGTCAGAGCTGTTTGGTCGCATCACCGGAATTATGACAATGCTGCTGGCATCGATCGCCGGAATTTCTCTGCTGGTCGGTGGCGTGGGCATTATGAATATCATGCTTGTTTCCGTCACCGAACGGACTCGAGAAATCGGAATTCGCATGGCCGTCGGTGCTCGAGGCCGCGACATCATGATCCAGTTTCTGATTGAAACTGTTGTGCTCAGCTGCTTCGGCGGAGCCATTGGCCTGGCCCTGGGAATCCTCGCGTCGCTGGGAATTACACGGTTGATTAACTCCATCAGTAACGGAGCCGACTGGCCCGTTGTTGTATCGATTCCCGCTGGCATCGCTGCCATGGTTTTTGCTGCCGTCGTGGGGCTTGTGTTCGGACTGTATCCAGCCTGGCGTGCCAGTCGTCTGGATCCCATCGACGCGCTTCGCTATGAGTAGTTGTTGAGTTGTGGGAAACAGCTCTTGACCGAGTCTAAGGACCAGTCCCGTAATAACTTCCGTAGCTGAAGTCGTGAGACTTCAGTCCGAACTCTCACGAGTTCGGCTACCACAGGAACTTATTTCGGGACCGTTCCTTAGCTGGACGGCGCCATGTTGGAGTGGATGTTCAGGGTTCGTGTGAATCGCTGCTGCGATTCAATCAATGAAATCTTTGCTGTCTGTGGTTAACAACAGAATTGCATTTTTACCGCAGATAACACGGATGAATCACAGAGAACGCAAGAAGGTTATTCGATGCCTGAAAGAATCGATGTTTTCGACGTTCTGCACCTTGTGGGATGCACAAGCTGAACGTCAAACTTAGCGCTGTCCAGTTGGAGACTTTTTCCTATACCCATTCACGACACCTGACATTTCCCATTATGAACACGCCCAGTTGCGATCGGAGCAACGGGTGCACCACGTTTGAACGTCTGTTGAATCTCGCGGGATGTTTTTTATGCGCAATCTCATTCTCCTGACGTCTGTTTCACTGCTGGTTCTCACCGCTGCGCAAATGGCACTCGCGCAAGAGGTGTTGTTCGAGGACACGTTTGATAGTGCTGTGTCGCCCAAGTGGAGTTTCGTCGGTCTGACGAAGGATGATTACCGTGTTAAGGACGGTGGTCTGGAAATGCGAGTGCAGCCGGGAAAGCCGACAGAAGATACGCCGATGTTGATGGTACTGCTTCCGTTCGACACAAAGGAAACGGTGACAGCCTCGGTCGAACTGACGCTAGTGGATTCATTCACAGAGCCCTGCGAATCGGCGGGGCTATTTCTGACCGACGAGAACAGCAGGGAGTTTGGTGCCCAGAAAATGAATTTGAATGGGCATTTGGTTTTCTCACCGAGCCAGGTTGAGTTTATCGGCAAGGACGGAAGCGAAGGAGATCCCCAGCAGTATGCGTTGAAATTCTGGCCGGCAAACGACAAGTATGGGGCGCTCAAAATCATTATCCGGGACAACTACGGGTATTTTCAGGTTGGTCCGTCGAAGGACGGCGAGTATCTGAATTTCTTTCATTCTGCACTTCGGCCGAAAGAACCAAAGCGTGGGTTTTGCCTGTCTGCTTTCGGCGGCCCAACGGATAAGGAGCACTGGGTGCGATTTGACAATTTCCGAGTGACGCGTAACTAAAGTGGAGGCGAGCGAACATCTGACTTATCAGATCGCCCGGACGCCAAATCGTCACAAAAACTTCACTTGGCATGAGAATCCCCGCTGGCCAATGCATCGATCAGGGCCTTGATACCCGCTTTGGCGACTTCTGCGTCCTGTTCACCCGAGCCGCCACCCACTCCCACTGCGCCGATGATCTGGTCTTCGACAACGATTGGCACACCACCTTTAAGCGTGGTGATTTTACCGCCGCTTGCAGCCGCTGCGTTCTGGAGACTCAAGTTCAGCAGAATGTCTGGCTCGCCTGTAGGCGGGAGCGGCCCAGTGGCCTGGCGAAGCGTGGCCGCCGCGACGGCCTTTGTCAGCGCGGTGTTTACGCTCGCGGGGCGTGCGCCATCCATACGGGCAAACGCGATCAAGTGGCCGCCTTCGTCGACGATGCCGATGTTCATCTTGAAACCTTCCGTCGTGGCCTTGTGCAACGCCGCCTTGAGAATTACCTCGGCCCCAGCGAGATTCAAGGCGACACGTTCCCGAGTGACCAGTTGAGCCAGTGCGGGCGATTCGTCCGCCATTGTCGGTATGACGAAGGGGGCGGCCAATATGACCAAAGCCAAAAACATGATTCGTGATGGAGTCATTGGCGTTTAAACTTCCTTCAAAAATGTGATCAGAGCAAAACGAGTATCGAAGACATCTGGCGGACATCCGGTGAGAGCGGATCGTATCCCGATATTACAAGACCGTTCGATGGGAGTGAATCGTCTCGCTTTATGACATCTGAACCGGGCAGTCCATCGAACCGTGCAACAACGCTGCCTCCACCTGAATCCACGGCTGCACTACAAACGTCATTTGTGTTGCCACACCCCGCTGATGAATGGCAATCGCTTCTTCCGAAAGCTGCTGCCGCTTGTACGGATTTTCTGATCGAGGTCGCCCCACATCCGAACCTTCGCCGTCAGACTAAAGCCGTCCGCGGCCCCCAAAAAGCCGCCGCCGCGAAAAACACCGTTCAAAAGCCGAACCCACGTCGTAGTCCAGAAAATACTGGACGAACGAAACTGAAAACATATTGAAAGCCCTGGCCCGGAGGACTGACACATCATCTGCCGGGGTCCGTGATCGTGAGGAATCCGAGTTCATTCAGTGGCAGAAATTCGCCGCGCGATCGATCGAAAAGCGTAGCAACGGCCAGTGGCATCGGCACACCCGTCAGTATCGGCTCGGATTAATCTCGAGGCTTCACACAGACACGGACTTCCGATGTGGTTCGATGCAACTCTGCTGGCTTTCTGAAGCCAGCATTGCCAGACAGAGGGAGGAAGATGAACAGCTCCGCAATTTCTTTACTGCGACTTGTTACTCGGAAAGTTTTTTTGCCGTTGCGTTCTGATGGTGAATTCCGGGACGAATGATTCCCCAGCCGATCAGGGCGATCCCAACGACGCTGTAAATGATGGGGAACAGCAGGAAAAGAGCAGCGAAGTGACGCATCACGTAGATGGCGAAGGCATTCAGAACAATACCCACCGCGGCCGGAAGAATCACCGCCATCGATTCATCAGCCTGGGATGCTCTCAAGCCAAACTGGATCAGGAAACCGTACAAGGCCCACTCAAGAGGCCAGAGAATAAAAGAAACAGGGATTGTCGATGTGCCCCACGAATGTGGCGAGATTGTAAGAGCCTGCCAGAGACCCACCAGTGGATGACCGAGGTACAAAGACGTCCAGAATGCGTCCCCGGGCCTCGGCACTGACAAGCCCATCAGGGAAAACAGCAAAAGCGGAAACAACAATGCAGCCAGAGAGAAACCCACGATTGCCAACTGCCAGGGCACCTCTGAAGTATCCATGTTGGTGGCAGAATCTGATTCGCCGTTCCCCCCAACGCATTGTGCTTCCAGGTCAGAACGATAATTTCCCTCCAGAAAAAGTTGCCGCTCGACGACCTTCATCCGCGAACGCAGTTCAGCCTGAAGTGCGTGATATTTGCTAAGCGGGAGAATTCCGCCTGAACGCAGAAACTTAAGGAACTTCGCCATGTAGATGCTCATGCGAAGTTCCTGAACGGCGGCCGTTTCATTTGGCTGCCTCGGCAGGAAACAATCCCGTTGAGGAAAGACGGTCCCATTCTCTGCATTCATTGAATACGACTCCGCCAGCTTCGGAAAATCACTGAGGATCTTTTTGGAGTCCTCACTGGTCAGCAACTGTGACTTCTCCCATTCAAGGATCTGGTCCGCCGTCGATTTCAGGACAGACAGCAAAAGTTGCCAATTGGACTTTGAATCACTCTTCGTATAAGACATCTTTGGCACTCCGGAATGTGGGTCACATCAGACAGACCATGCGAAGCTCGCTGCGCAATAAAGCCCTGTCTGAAGAACGAACGCGTGAATTCACCGGAAGACGGCTAAAGAAAATCAGTGTTGCTCATCCAGACGGTCCGTCGTCTCCGCGACGGCCGTTGCTGACACCCGGTGCCGACGGATGCGCGACCACCAGAAACATGCCATTCGTCTCTCTGTCGAGCTAGCCGTTGTTCTTTCTGGGCATACCGTCACGGTTGGCTTCCAGGCTCGCGCTGGAGCGGTTCATCGCGATGTACTGAATCAGTCCAATCAGGGCCAGAGCCAACATCATCGGGATCGCAGTCAACGCAGCCACAGGCTGTTGCCGCACGATGATGGAGTCGACCCATAGTAAGCCGTAGCTGAGCATGGTCAGCACCGTGATATAGCCGATCAGCAGAGGGCGACAGCGCAGAGACGAGGCGGCGACAAGTACAAACATAGCGGACGTCAATCCACTGCGGGCTCCGTCGCCTGAAAAAATCACAGTGGTCAAAAGCAGCACTTCACCCGTTGCCCAGGCGTACAGAGTCCAGGCCGCACCGCCGGTTCGCTGAAGCCACCACTGCCAGATCGCAGCATTTAATATTGCCAGCGGAACCACGTAATTCACAGTTCGCTTGAAGCGTTCATCGCCGGGCAACATTCCGGTCAAGTTGGCGATGACGTGATACGTGTAGAAGACCATCAGCATGCAGATTGTGACGGCGAGCCCCGGGCGATGACGAGCCCATCGCTGTACTCGCCGAATAACTCCTGACTGCCTGACGTGAATCGATTTCCCATCCAGACATCTCCGCAGATCGGCTGCAAACTCACCGGCGTTCGGATATCGCAGTGCGGGATCGGTCTCCAGCGACTGGATACAAATCGCGTTCAGGTCGTGCGAGATGCGACGATCGCGTTCACGCGGGGAGATGACGTCATGTTCTCGAATGAGTTGTATCGTTAAGGCAAAGTCGCCACATGCAACCTCAATCGGCGGCCGACCTGTCAGAATGCGGTAGAGGATTGCTCCGAGACCGTAAACATCGGCTGCTGGAGAAGCCGTACTGGATTGGCCAGTCGCGATTTCCGGAGCCATGTATCCGGGTGTTCCCATGATGTCGCCGGCTGACGTGAGATTCGAATCCGTCTGCAGGCTTTTGGCCAGACCAAAATCCATCACCCATGGCTGACCAGTTTTCTGATCAATCAGAATGTTCGAGGGTTTCAGATCCCGGTGAATTATGCCGTGTTCATGAGCATCTGCGATCGCATTCGCTACAACTCGCAGCTTTTTGATGGCCTCCGTCGTCGTCAGAGCATTGCGTTGCAGTAATTTCTCCAGAGTCACTCCCTGGATGAACTTCATCACGATAAACGGTTCACCCTGGACGTCACCAACCTCATACACCGGCACCACGGCCGCGTGGGCCAGTTGAGAGGCCGCGTTGGCTTCGTGAAGAAATCGCTCCACATCCTGTGCTGACGAAAACGCCCCCATCCGCATCATTTTGATGGCGACAAGTCGATCGGGGCGAAACTGGCGCGCCTTATAGACAATCCCCATTCCGCCGCGGTCAATCTCCTCCAGAATTTCATAATTTGGTATTTCCGGTAGCCTGCGAGACCGGCTTGCGTTCAGTGGCTTTCCGGAAGTGGCACAGATGGTTTCCGCAAGAGCCGGATTTTGAACTTCTGATTCCAGAGTTTCGACATCTGCTCGTAGATCAGCCATCACCGCAGCCAGCAGTATGCGAGAAATCTCCGGAGGCAGTAATTGACTATTAACCCAGAGAACTCGTTCATCAGGAGGCTTCTCGACCGCCAGCCAAAACAGCTGCTGAATCCGTTCGTAGTCGCGGAGCGCTTCCAGGCGTTCCTGGGCTGGTTTGTCCTGCCCGGAATCGTCACATCCTGATGTTAGTCTCGTCATGATTTCTTCAGCCTTCTGCTTTCTGCGAATGGCTTCGGGCTTTTGACTATTGGCTTTCAGCTTTCCGCCGAATCCAATTGAGAGGCCAGCCAGGCCCTGGCGAAACGCCAGTCATTCTTAACAGTCGCTTCTGAGACTTCCAGCACTGCGGCAGTCTCTTTCACATCCAGTCCCCCGAAACATCTCAGTTCAAAAACCTGAGCCTGTCGCGGGTTCACTGCAGCCAGTTGCTCCATCAGATCATTCACGGCCACGACATCCACCGGCTCGGGACTCATCGACGGCAGGAGAGTATCCTGTAGACATATCTGCTGGCCTCCTGCTTCACGTTTGTTCGCATTCCTGCGCCTGGCATGGTCCACCAGTATGCGTCGCATCATGGTGGCGGCCACTGCACAAAAATGAGCTTTCCCCTGCCAGTTGACTCGAGTCTGATCGGCCAGTCGCAGGAACGCTTCGTTGACCAGGGCAGTCGGCTGCAGCGTATGATCGGGGCGTTCGTGCTTTAGCCGGCTTGCGGCGATCGCTCGCAGTTCATCGTAGACCAGTGGCATAAGCTGATGAATCGCGTTGCGGTCACCTGCGGAAATGCTGAGCAGTAAATCGGTAGCCTGGGGCACGTTGTCATCCTGTCGAACGGTTGCGGACTGCTCAAACCACAAAGAACGTAGCGAACGTTCGCAGGATTTTGCCTCGACTATCTGCAAAACATCCAGAGTTCCTGCGTGAGTCGATGTAAGCCGTAGCCAGCAGTGGTTTCAAGGCTGTCGAGTAGTGTGTCGGAGTAGCCAAGAATGGCAATCGTTGCGAACAATAACGCAAACCTTGCCAAATGGTACGGAATGGAGTGCATGTCTGAGAATTGTTGCATGGCTCGGACCTCAACTTCCTCCGGGAATACAGGACGCTTTTCAGAGAACGCGTCCGCAGTACGAATTTGGGCCAAAGATTTTCTGGCGATTCTGGAACCGGTCCTAATTCAAAGCGTTTTTCCTGCCTCACGCGAATCTGCAAAAAAAATATTTAGCCCAAATTCGAGGCTTCAACGCGTGTGGAGATGTCTCAGGAAGAATCCAGCGAAAGCCATCACCTATTGACTCCGCGATTCACCAACTGGTCATGAATTTCTGAAAGTCGCTGCCGATGTCGTCTCATAATCTGTCTGACACCGATTCTCGCTCCAGTCTCAAGTCGGCTTCATTCATCGGCTATCTGCTGATGAGCTTTCTCACCGCGGTCACCGACAACATGTATCGCTGGCTGATCATTCCGATCGCCAAGGATCAATTGAAGGGAACCGGGCTTTCCCCTGAACAACTCAAAGGGGAAGAGTCTCTGATTCTGTCACTTGGACTCGGCAGCCTGATTCTGCCATTCGTGATCTTCGCTCCGTGGTCCAGCTGGCTGGGAGACCGATTCAGTAAGCGGACCACCACGATCTGGCTGAAGGTCGCGGAAGTCGTGCTGGTGGCCCTCGGCATTTGGTCCATCCAGACAGGACATCAGGGAACGATGTTCGCCGTCCTGTTTCTGCTGGGGACTCAAAGTGCTCTGCTAAGCACCGCCAAGTACGGCATCATTTCTGAACTGGTGCCTCGTTCGTCATTGTCGGCCGCCAATGGACTGGTAGCACTGGTGACGCTCATTGCGGCCATTGTTGGAGCTGGCGCCGGGATGCAGCTCGGCGAACACGCGATTGCCAGCAAGAGTCTCACACTGGCAGCGATTGTTTTGGAGGCGGTTGCCGTTTTGGGAGTCATCGGAAGCCTGATGATCCAGCGAGTTCCCTCTGCGAATCCCACATTGGCGTTTCCGTGGAACCCGATTCAATACTCCTGGCGCGATATGAAACTGGTCTTCAGCGACCGACCGATTCTTCGAGTTACGCTGGGGATTGCGTTCTTCTGGTCTCTGGCCTCACTGGCGCAGATGAACATTGATACTTATGTCACCGGTGAGCTGCAGCAGACTCAGACGGATGTCGGCACGTTCCTCGCTATCTTGTCTCTTGGAGTAGGACTCGGCAGCGTTCTGGCTGGATGGTGGTCCGGCGGTCGCGTCGAACTGGGTATGGTTCCGCTCGGTGCATTTCTGATGTCTCTGGCCTGTGTCATTCTTTTCCTGTGTCACACTTCTTCTCTGATGGCCGGCGCGATGTTGGGATTGATTGGCCTCGGCGGCGGGCTCTTCAATGTGCCGCTTAACGCTTACCTGCAGGAAAGAAGCCCGCACGAAAAACTGGGAGCGATTCTGGCAGCCGGAAATCAGTTGACATCCTTGGGCATGGTCGTCGTCGCCGGATTATTCTGGTTTCTCAGTGGTCGACTGCAGCTCAGCGCGGCACAGATCTTTCTGTTGACCGGGATCGGTATTCTTCCGATCTTTGCCTATGTCGTCTGGGTGCTGCCACAGGCGACGGTTCGATTTTTCGTGTGGCTGCTCAGTCGCTTCGTCTATCGAGTCCGCATCTATGATGTCGAAAACCTGCCGGAGAAAGGCCCGGGGCTTCTTGTCGCCAATCATGTTTCATGGCTGGATGGCATCATGCTGCTGCTCTCCAGCTCACGCAATATTCGAATGGTGGCCTATGCGGATTATGTGAAAGGGCCGTGGATCGGCTGGCTCGCTCGATTGTTCGGTATTATTCCAATTCGTTCCGGCGATGGTCCGCGAGCCCTGCTGCAGTCTCTGAACACGGCTCGTGAAGCATTGCTCGCCGGCGAACTGGTCTGTATTTTTGCCGAAGGCCAGGTGACTCGTAACGGACAGTTGCAGAAATTTGAGCGTGGGCTGTTGAAGATTCTCAAAGGGACCGACGCACCGGTAATCCCCGTCTACCTCGATGAACTTTGGGGAAGCATCTTCAGCTATGATCGTGGCAATTTCCTTTGGAAAAAACCACGCCATTGGCCGTATCCCATTTCGATCTCATTCGGTTCACCACTTCATGGCGTTGACGAAGTGGACGCGGTGCGACACGGGGTGCTGGAACTGGGAGCGAAATCCATGGAACGGAGAAAGCACCGCCGATTGCTTCCCGCGAAGCAATTCAGCCGTCAGTGTCGAGTCGCATGGCGACGGACAAGGGTTGCCGATTCCGCCGGGACTCAACTCACTGGTGGCCGATTGCTGGCTGGTTCGCTGGCACTGCATAAGCTATTGACGTCGACGGTGCTGAAGACTGAAAATAACAACGTGGGATTGCTGCTGCCGCCATCCGTCGGTGGAGTACTGGCCAATGCGGCTGTTACTCTGGCTGGCAAAGTGGCTGTTAATCTGAACTACACACTTTCAGAAGAAGTGGTGAACTACTGCATCAAAGAAGCTGGCGTCCAGCAGGTTCTCACCAGCCGACGGTTTATGGAAAAGCGGCCGATGAATCTGAACGCTGAACTGATCTATCTGGAAGATCTCAGTGCGCAGATCACCGGATGGGCAAAAATCAAAGCCATGTTGACGGCTCGGTTTGTTCCACTGCGCATGTTGAATCGCCGATTGGGCCTTGAACGTGTGAAGCCCGACGATGTGATGTCTATTATCTTTACGTCCGGCTCCACGGGGGATCCCAAGGGCGTCATGCTGACCAATGACAATGTGGCTTCAAACATCGAAGCGGTGCGTCATCTGCTCCATCTTCGCCCCACCGATTCAGTGCTCGGGGTGCTGCCGTTCTTTCATTCGTTCGGTTACACAGTGTCCATGTGGCTGCCCCTGTGTACGGAGCCGTCTGGCGTCTATCACTTCAATCCGCTGGATGCTTCAACAGTTGGAAAGCTGATCGAGAAGCACAAGTCGACGATCTTGTTGGCAACGCCAACGTTCCTGCGGTCATATATGAAGCGGTGCAGTGTCGAGCAGATGAGTTCACTGAATATGGTCATCGTTGGTGCGGAGAAGATGCCGGATGAGCTGCGGGATTCCTTCCGGGAAAAGTACGGCTTCGAGCCCAGCGAAGGTTACGGTACGACGGAACTGTCGCCGATTGCAGCCGTTAACATTCCCGCGTCTCGGCTTGGAACAGAATACTCGGGCCAGTCGTCCTCGAAACATGGCACCGTTGGCAGAGTCATTCCCGGTTCCGTAGCAGCCGTATTTGACCTGGACACGAACGAGCGGCTTGGCACCAACAAAGAAGGGATGCTGAAAATCAAGGGGCCGAACGTGATGCTGGGCTACTTGAATCATCAGGGAAAAACCGCTGAACTGATTCAGGACGGCTGGTACAACACGGGTGACCTCGGGATGATCGATGATGAAGGTTTCATTCAAATTACGGGGCGTCTAAGCCGTTTCTCCAAGATCGGTGGTGAAATGGTGCCGCATATCCGGATCGAACAGGAGATCGCTCGAATCATTGGCGACACTCCAAAGAATGCGACGCTCGCAGGCCAAACGTCAAATGAAGGGGCCGCAGGTGATGTTGAGATCACATGTGCGGTGACGGCTGTGCCCGATTCGTCCAAAGGCGAACGACTGGTTGTGCTGCACAAGCCTATGCAGAAAAGTGCAAGAGAGATCATCGACCAACTGCAGCTCGCCGGACTTCCGAACCTGTGGATTCCAGGCTCCAACAGTTTCCTCGAGGTGGTACAAATTCCGCTGCTCGGCACAGGCAAGCTGGACCTGCGCGCCATCAAGGAAACGGCGCTCAGTCTCTGTGAAGTAAAGTAAGTCAGTGCGGTGGTCCGGAGTCAGGACGTCTCAAGAAGAATTTGCTGATGGTCGCCATTATGTATGGAGTGAATGGACGGTGAGTCATCGAACATTCCCTCAATGCGAACTCAGTGCACGACATCCTGGGATTTCAGATCCACGATGTTGGTTTCGCAGCGAGCTTCCTCATCACTCGCCTTCAGATTCTGATCCAGCTTCAGTGCGGAAAACGTTCTGTTCTCCCGTGATTTCGACACTCCTGGAATCGCAAAGTCGCCCTGAAGCAAGAGGTCTCGGAGATAATCGGAGCAAGCCGCCGTTGTCCGACATTGCAGCCCACCTTGTAAGGGCGACCGTGGGCTCTGAGCCTCGGGGGAATGCCACCCACCAGACGAGCCAGTGAGCATGGGAATGAGAATAACGATTGATCTCCGACTTCAGCAGGTCGTGACGACTGGCGACATTTCGCTAACCCTCGGTTGAGGAAGACGGAATAGAGCGTTAAACAGATTCTGCTTCCACGCCCATGAGAAGACGGGTAACAGGTTCTCTCGGGCTTTGTTCACCGTCCGATATGCGATCCTTTGTCGGCTGGAGGTCTTACAGACAGGACTCTGCTAATCGAGCCCAGTAGCTGGCACCCACGGGGAGCAAGTCATCGTTAAAGTTGTAGCGACCGTTGTGAAGAACTCGACCATCAAGACTCGGGCCATTTCCGGCCCAGATGTAACAGCCCGGACACTTCTGCAGCATGAATGCGAAATCTTCGGAACCCATACACGGGATTGCCTGCAGATCCACGTTCTCCGTTCCGGCGATCTCAGCGGCCGCGGTTGCTGCAATCGACGTCTCTTTCGGCGTATTGATCGTAGCGGGGTATCGTCGCTGATAATCAACGTCCGCTGAACACCCCATCGCAGCAGCAATTCCACTGACAATCCCTTTCATCCGCTCTTCCGCCAGAGCCTGAACGGCCGGCAGGAAAGTTCTGACGGTCCCGCGGAGCTGCACTTCTCCTGGAATGACATTCCACGTATCGCCACCGTGGATCTGAGTCACACTCACAACGATCTGTTCCATCGGATTCACATGGCGGCTCGCGATGGTTTGTAACGCCGACACAATCTGAGCTGTAGCTACGATCGGATCGGCACCCACATGAGGCATCGCCGCATGGCATCCGCGACCTCGGATGTTAATTTCGAAAACGTCAAATGCGGCCATGATGGGTCCCGTGCACAATGCAAATTGACCAACCTCCAGACCGGGCCAGTTGTGCATTCCAAAAATCATATCGCAGGGGAACAGATCAAAAAGTCCCTGCTCCACCATCACTCGACCGCCGCCTTCATTCTCTTCGGCTGGCTGAAAGATCACATGCACCGTTCCTGAAAACTGCCTCGTTTTCGCCAGGTAACCGGCAGCACCGAGCAACATAGCCGTGTGCCCGTCATGTCCGCACGCATGCATCTTTCCCGGATACACCGACCGGTAAGGCAATTCATTCTGTTCGGTAATATCCAGAGCATCAATGTCTGCTCGAAGGCCGATCGTTCGCTTACCACGGTCAGGATCCTTCAAGGAACCTCGAATGGTGCCCACGACTCCCGTACCCGCAAGACCTCGGTGAGTTTCCACGCCCCATGATTGGAGACATCCGGCGATCAGCTCAGACGCATATGTCTCTTCGAAAGCCGTTTGAGGGTGAGCGTGCAGCTTGTGACGCCATTCGGTCATTTCACCATGCATGTTCTGCAGGCCAGGGATGATGTTCATTGAAAACTCCATGATGGCTGAAAAAGCATCGAGATGCACAGGACCTTACTTCCGGGGCCGGGATGGTCACTGTTCAAAAGCTTGTCTACACCGGAGAAAAATGACTGAACCCGAAAGAATGTGAATCACGATGTTTCATGATTTCAGCAAGTGAACTTGCCGTCAACTGACTGCGAGCCTTCTTGTTCTTTGTTAACATCGAGTTTTGTATTCTGACGACGCTGGTGATTCCGCAGGTTCTGGCTGGTCACGTAATGTTCTCGCTTTGTCTCCTCAAGGAAAGAATTCCAGTGCTTCACACAACAGTGCGTTTCTTTCGTGCCAGTGCCGTCGTGTTCAGTATGAGCCTGTCTTGTGGGTGCCTTCTGTGCGGGAGTGATTCCATGGCACAGGAATCCGGCAGTGAACATTTTGGCGGACGATGGTCAAACGCGGATCCCGGGTTGACGTTGAAGAACAGACATATTCTGGGGGCGGCGGCGGCCTTGCCGAACGGGCGAGCAATCGTGGCTGGTGGACTGGATGTGGGAGCACCCGGCTTTCCAGCGAATGCGACAGCAGAAGTTTATGATCCCGTTGCGCGAACATGGACGCCTGCCACGCCGATGTCGACCGGGCGATGGTCGTTGGACAGTATTGTGCTTGCGAGTGGAAAGGTTCTTTTTGCCGGCGGAGCCAGTGCATTCCAGAAATCTGCGGTGCTGGATTCGGCGGAGCTGTTCAATCCGCAGACGATGCAATTTGAACCTGTCCTGAATACGCTGTCAGCGGCCCGCCATAGTTTCGGAATTTCAACTCTGAGTGATGGTCGAGTCCTTCTGACAGGCGGGTCAGCAGAAGGCAATTCGCTCAACGGCGCTGGTTTGAAGAGCGTCGACATTTATGACCCGAAGAGTAACCGATTCGTTGCTGCATCGCCGACCGAGTTTGGGCGATCCCTGCATGCTCAGGTGACACTGCGAGATGGTCGAGTGGTTGTGATCGGCGGCGCACAGAACAATGCCGAAATCTATTCGCCGACGACAAATCAATGGACGACCTGTACGGGCCTGCTGCCAACGACACTGAAAGATATGAAGGCATTCGAAACGTTTGATGGTCGCGTCTTCATTGCGGGTGGTCAGGATACCGTTACGGGGCTGACCACGGATGAGACCTGGTTTCTGGATGTGACCAGCGGTCAGTTTACGCCCGGGCCCAGTATGCAGGGATTTCACTATTCAGCAGCTGGCATTCAGAAAGGCGGTAGTGACTACTCCGCGTTTGATCTTTACCTCGAACAGCATCCACTGCGAGGCCGATTCTTCCTTTACGCTGGCGGTGAACACGATCCGCCGGATGGTCCCGACATCGAGTTGCATTCTTCCTGTGTCTTCGATGTGGCTCGTAATGAGTTCTTTGACATGGGACCGATGCCGTTTGTTCATGATGATCACACCGAGGCGCTGCTGAGCCTCAACGCGAAGGGGCATCCGGTGGTTCTGCTGCTGGGCGGCAATCAGTGTCAGGGAACAAGTGTGTTTGAGTTTACGTTTCCCTCAGAACCCGATCGTGAACAATCGAAGTGATCACTTGCCTGTGGTCTGCTTGCGCATGAGCCGCATGTTTACAAGGCAGGGACAGGCCGGTGATTCAATCAGAGATCTGAACGACAATAGATTCCGATGAGGAATCCGCGGATGGCCGCGGCTTCGAGGCAAAGGCCGATGCCTCTGTGCAATGAAATTGATGAAACCATTTGCGATCCTCAGTGCATCGCCGACACGGTTCGCAATGCGGCAATTCTTTCCGGCAGAAAGGAACTGCTTGGACTGTACGAGGGCGACTATCAACAGCGACTATCAATGGAATGGGCCGATTCGCTGATCGTAACCCATCTCGTACTCGGCCCGTGTCTTAGGGACGCCGATTGTGTGCTGGCGTTTGCGTTTCGGGGTACGGTCTTAGAGTTCGTCTTTGGGAAGGCCTTCGTGTTCGGCCCAGCCATTGAGTTCAAGGAATTTTTCTTTCCAGTGGTATTGGTTCAGCAGACCACGAGTATCACGGCCCAGAATTCTGAGGGCGGCGTAGAGAGCTTCAATTGTGGCGAGGCCCTCGGTGGGGTCCGCAAAAACTTCTGACTTGCGAGGATACGCCGTATGAATCAGAGGCAGCGAGCGGACCTCGACGTGCGAATAAAACGGATCCATGCGTGCCGCCAAACGCCAGGTTCCGTCAAGCAGCAGGAGGCCGCGGTCAGCATCTTCAGAAGACAGCAAACGCCCTCCAATCCCCAGACGTACATAGTTTGTCACGTCGATAGGGACGGGATGAGGAAACGTCGTGAAGACAAAATCCGGATTATTTCGCAGTGGTTCAACCGAACACTTGCTGCGTCGTTCTCGCGGATGAACCACGATCACAGTTGGCGGTGACATGACCGGCGGTCCAATTTAATTTTCAGAAGGCGGTTATTACTCGTTGCGGATTCGTTCAATTTCCGCATTCAGGTCGGCAATTTCCTTTTCGAGCTTCGGAATCTCCTTCGGATCATCCGGCTGATTCTTTGCCGCGGTCAGGAGGCCTCGCAAACGAGTAATCTTGTTCTTTGCCGCTTCAATCTGCTTCTGCTGTTTCTTGTTCAACGCCATTTGGTTCTAATCCCCGCATCATGAAGATGCCAGACTTCTTTGAACGAATTTAACTCCTGCCCGAGCAGCATAACAGGCATCCGCCCTGCTGAGAATATTGAGCCCTGTCGAGTACCATGTCTGATCACGCCGAAGAACTTATTCGCCTCCTGCGGGAATCGGCGACCCAGCGAACCCTGCAAAAAGCCACCTTCAGCGCGCCGCGTGGAACGGTGGCGGAGAATCTGCGAGTTGACGTGCGGCCGACGGAAATTCGAGGCGAATGGATGCTGCAGTTCACGACATCAACGGCAACGCAGCAGTTTCATCGCAATTTGAACAGTTCCGAAGCATCCTCCGAGCTGGCTCGACTGGCCACAGAAGATTATCGCAACGTCAATTTAACGACAGCGGACGTCCTGTGGGAAGCTCGCACTTCCCGCAAAGAGAAGTGCTCCCTCCGTCGTGTCAGGGGCATGGCCAAGCCCGTGGTGGAGGTTGTTAGCCATAATCGCAAACGCAATTATCTGATCCCGGAGGATGTTCCGTGTCCCTTTCTGATTCACACCGGCGTGATGACCAAGGACGGAACGGTACGAGCCAGCCATGCTCGCAAGTTTGGTCAGATCAATCGCTTTCTGGAATTCATCCACGATGTTGTCGACCAATTGCCTTCGGACCGTCCGATTCAGATTGTGGACTTCGGCTGTGGCAAAAGTTATCTCACTTTTGCGACTCATTATTTGCTGACAAGTGTCCTTCGGCGTGAATGCCGCATCATCGGGCTTGATCGTCGCAAAGACGTCGTTGCAACCTGTACAAATATTGTGCGTGAGTTGCATCTGGAGCATCTGGAGTTTTCCGTTGGAGATATCGCAGGATTCGAATCTTCCGGGCCGGTTGATCTGGTGATTTCTCTACACGCCTGTGACACCGCAACAGATCATGCTTTGGCTCAGGCAATCCGCTGGCAGAGTCGAGTGATTCTGGCGGTGCCGTGTTGTCAGCACGAATTGAATGAGCATCTGCAGGCAGGATCACTGGCTCCGCTGACATCATTCGGGCTGACGAAGGAGCGATTTGCTTCGCTGGCGACAGATACAATGAGGGCCGCATTGTTATCTGCCGCTGGTTATCAGACTCAGGTGCTTGAGTTTATCGATATGGAGCATACGCCGAAGAATATTTTGCTTCGCAGCGTGCTGAGATCTGGTAGAACGTCAGACATCGCTGCCAGAAAAGCGATGGATGAAGTTATCCAGATAAGAAGTCTTCTGAATGTTTCGCCTCTGACACTGGAGCAGACTCTGCGCACGGAGAATCGGCTGCCATTTGATTCAGCTGCGCCACGATCAGAGCGTGTGGAGTCGTCAAACGAAGGCTGCGAGCCTGCTGGCGGTGTGGCTGCTTCAGGAGGACCAGCAGATCGGAGTTTTTCGCCCTCATGAAAATTCTGATTACGCTTTGTACCTATAATGAAGTCGAGAATCTGCGAGGGTTGATTCCCGAGTTGCTGTCACTGGTTCCAGCAGCAAACATCCTTGTCATTGATGATAACTCGCCTGATGGGACAGGTACGTTGGTCGCGGAAATGGCGAAGCTTGATAATCGAATTCGACTGTTGAGCAGGCCCGGAAAACTGGGCTTGGGGACTGCGACGCTGGCGGGCTTTCGTTATGCGATTGAGCACAGCTATGACCTGCTGGTTAATATGGACGCAGACTTTAGCCACGGTCCAAAGTATGTCCCTTTGCTGATCGCTGGAGCCGCGGATTGCGACGTCGTGATCGCATCGAGATACATGCCCGGCGGCGGGGTTGCGGGCTGGACATTTCGACGCAAATTGATGAGCCAGACGATCAACTTCTGGGCTCGATTCTGGCTGGGCCTCAGGACGGCGGACAACAGTGGCAGCTTTCGTTGCTTCCGCGTGGCCCGCCTCGCTGAAGTTGACTGGGATCTGACGGTGGCTCGCGGCTATGCGTTTCAGGAAGAGATTTTGTACCGCTGTCGCCAGGTTGGCTGCCGAATGATGGAGATTCCCTTCATTTTTGAAGACCGGCGCTTCGGTGTCACGAAGATTAATCTGAAAGAATGCATCGTCGCGGTTTGGGTCATCCTGCTCCTTGGTATTCAGAAGCTCCTTGGTTATCGAGTTCGAAAATGAATTCGTTGGCTGGTCAATTCTGCGACTGGCGACGGAGCGTCCGAACGTATCGCAGAAGGGGGCTGCTCGAAGTGCCGCGAGGCTGACCTGTCAGAGGCAGTTTCTGTATCGGACGAACGCGTGCGACGGAGATTCAGAAAAAGGCGCGTGGCAGACTGGATACGCGGCCAGCCGATGTTGGCAAGTCTGAAGTGGCGTTGAACTGCGGCTACTCAAACGTCAGAGCTTCTCGGATCGCGCGGAATCGAGTGAGAGACTTACTCGTGCGGGCTTGCAGGAACAGGTCGCGATTAGGATCAAAGCCGGTCACCAGAACTTCGAACGAATCCTGTTCCGGATAGACCACGAGTCGGTTCGGCTCCGGAATCTCGATATGAACACCTTCAGCTTGAATCGTGATGGGCTGATGATCGAGCTGGAAGTCCGTGATTGAATACTTCCGCAGGGCACTTCCATTGCGTCGATCGTAGGCGATCAGCACCTCGATGCCGCGATTAATTTCTTCAGGCTTTGGGCGACCGGAAAGCCGGAACCCGCCGGCCTTGCGAGTTAATCGCCAGGAACGTGGGGGGCGAACTTTTGTCTTCAGCTTTTGCAAACGGTCGGTGCCGTCCTCGCTCTTTGCAGGTGAGCGATTCGTCATCGAGGCAAATTCGACCGTCCACTTCTGGTTTGAATCGGACGATGCCAGCCCCACAGAAAAGACATCCAGCAGCATTTCGGGATCTTCATCTTCGACAGCTTCCGTCAGCATCTGACAGAGATCCGCGACGGAGTTGCGAATGAATCGCAGCGTCGCAGATCCGTTGACGTACTTGCCTTTGAAGTGCGAAGTCTCTTCGTGCCACTCTGTATGCGCCGGGTTCTCGGCATCACCAAGAAACTCGGTCAACGGCGGATCATCAATCGTGACGATGGCATTCAGATCACGAATCAGGCGGCTGCGAACATCCGAGATGATAATCCCATCGCGAATAAACATGGGACGCTTCTGCAGAGACCCCTCGGCCCTCTCCAGGTAAATGTCAAAATGCGTTGTTTTGAGTACACCGTTACGATGCTGAACATCGACGGGAACTCGCAATGCCAGACGACCCGAATCTACAAACGATCGACGGATCGAATTGAAGACCTCCGGCGGCATCGATTTCTGATTCCATTTCGTCTGACAGGCAACGCCTGCAGCACGAAGATTCATCTGCGAGCTGGCGGCCTGCCTGGTCAGTATCCAGCGAGTCAGATCAAACAGCGGCTTCAGTGGCTGGCGCACCTGCGCACTGGACGCACTCAGAATACCGGCCATCGTTTGTGAATTCAGAACCGTCTGAGTCTTCACGCTTTCGACGGTTACCACCAGTTCATCACGCAGGATCACGTAAAAATAGTCCTGCAGAATCGATTCAACGATTGCGTCCGGAGTCCAGGTGATATCGCAGAATGGGACCACCAATGACAGGCCGGGATCCTGACGACGTTCCAGACAAAAATCTTCTTCGAACTGATCGATGAACTGTCGATCATCCACGGGAGCAGCGGCTTCATCTTTCTCTGGCTTCTCGCCAAACCAACCATCGGGCGTGTAGCTCTTGTCATCCAGATGGTGCGATCTCAAAATCGACTGGCCAACCAGCAATCGCTTCTGATCGTCATACCGGACCGTGAGTCCAAAGAAGCTTCGAATCGCGCTGCTGCGAGGAAATACGAATTTCCCGAGTCCCCAGCGACCTCGCCCTGTCTCCAGCTTGTTGGATTGCCCCTCCGCGCGGAAGAAGTAATAAAACGGATTACGAACTCCAGGCACTTCATGAAACTGCTCGGTATCACCCGTCAGACCGGTAGTGCCACTGTCTTCGTAGGCAATAAACGGGCAGGAGTCTTCCTTGCCGGGAGCATCGCGGAGCCCGCTGCCTTCGGCATGAAAATGATCCCAGCCCCCGCGAAAATATCGCTTAGCCGAATCCGCACTTAATGCACCTTCGGTCCCCGACACATAGATGCGGATGGAGACGGGGCCATTGAGTCCCGGACGTCTGGCGTCGAGCGAATTCTGCACCGCCTCGCGAACAAACGCGCGCAGTTCGGTATCGCTGGAGAAAAACTCGCCCTGCGTTGCTTCACGGTTTTTAAACCGTGGATTCACTTTACTGAAATGCCATGCCAGCTTCACGAATGATTGGCCTCAGTTTTCCCGCCGATCGCCCGGCACGTAATCCCGATGGATGATGCCTTGTGCCTATTAGGCCGCCGGACCACAAAAGGTAGCCTGGACGGCCCTCGGTTCAAGTGTCAAAATCGGAACCTGAGTTGCCATCTCGCGATTTGCGATGCCGGAGCAGCAAAGTCGGCCAAATGCCCAGGAATTCTCGCGACGATTCCCTTCCGGACCGACGGACGTTTCCAATTCTTCGTTGTGTCCGCTACTTTCGGCAGACTTTTCCATTTCATCAGAGTTCCGCAGAATTCCGGGGTTTTCGTATGTCTGTCGATCGCCGTCTCTTTCTCACCGCCGCCGCTGCTTCCGGACTGGGAGCCGTTGTTTCGCAGGCTGCTCCAAAGTCGCATGCCGTGTTCACGGCTGCTGAGAACGCCAAGGGCGGGTTTCGTTACTGTCTGAATACCAGCACGATTCGTGGTCAGGAGTTGGGCATCGAAAAAGAAGTCGATGTCGCGGCGGCAGCGGGATACGACGGGATTGAACCGTGGATTCCGACCCTGCGGCAATTCGTCGAGAAAGGCGGAAAGCTGTCAGATCTTGCCAAGCGAATTTCTGATGCGGGCCTGACTGTCGATAGTGCGATCGGGTTTGCTCAGTGGATCGTCGACGATGAGGCGAAGAGAAAGGCGGCTTTGGAGGAAGCAAAACGCGATATGGACATGCTTCGCGAAATCGGGGGAACTCGAATCGCCGCTCCGCCCGTCGGCGCGCATCAGGGAGACAGTCCGAAGATTGATCTGTTTGTCGCGGCCGAACGATTTCGAGCACTCCAGGATCTTGGAGATCAGACCGGTGTTGTCCCACAACTTGAAGTTTGGGGCTTCTCGAAGAATCTTTCACGGCTGGGCGAGGTGATGTTCGTGATTGGAGAAACCGGTCATCCGAAAGCCTGCCTGCTGCTTGACATCTACCACATCTTCAAAGGGGGATCGGACTTCACCGGGCTGAATTTGTTCAGCGATAATGCGCTGCAGGTCTTTCACGTTAACGACTATCCCGCGATGCCGGAACGTAGTGAAATGAATGATTCGCATCGAGTTTACCCGGGTGACGGAATTGCCCCGATGTCGAAGATCCTGAATTCGATTGGTGGTCACGGCCGCGAGATCACGTTGTCTCTGGAACTTTTCAATCGCGACTACTGGAAGCAGGATGCACTGGAGGTGGCGAAGACCGGACTCAGTAAAATGAAAGCCGCCGTGGCTGCAGCCGGCGCGTAGAGACGAGAAACCACAGGTCGGTGGTATTGCTGTTAAGCAATGTCTGCAGGATAGAATCCTCGAAAGGCTTCGTTGGCGGGACCTTCCAGATAGACACTGTTGAACCGATCCCAGATGACGGCCAGATTCCCTCCGCGCATTTCGATCTGGATCGGGACGGCACTGGCGAGAAGCCCGCTTGTTATACCAGCGACCGCAACAGCGCAGGCTCCTGAGCCGCAGGCCATCGTTTCGCCCGAACCTCTTTCCCACACTCGCACTTTGGCGCGAGTCGAAGTTTCTGACGGGGCACTTTGAATTTCGACAAACTCGACATTCGTGCGGTTGGGGAATTCCGGATGGCACTCAATGGCTGGGCCAAGCGTCAAGAAGTCCAACGCTTCGAGAGAGCGAACGAACAGGATCGTATGAGGGTTCCCCATAGAAACAAACACAGGGGGGTGACAAAGATCCGGCAGGTGCAGGTCACTCAAGTTAACCGTCCGGACAAACCGTTCTCTTTCTGTAGCCCACGCCGTTTGAACGATTGGCGAGCCCACCTCAATCCGGACTTGAGCGGCTCTGTGCTGCCAATCGGATTCAAGAA
The DNA here is from genome assembly GCA_052034165.1 of Planctomycetota bacterium. GTDB lineage: Bacteria > Planctomycetota > Planctomycetia > Planctomycetales > Planctomycetaceae > SXXK01. The sequence continues at coordinate 23,777 of JBPOIW010000248.1, forward strand.
TCACCACCGGCATTAAACGGTCTGACATGGCGATGCAGAATTCGGTGCCAGCAAGTCCCGACTGATGCAGCCACATCGCCATGCAGCGAAGAGCATTTCCGCAGAGTGACCCTTCGGAACCATCGGAATTGAACATCCGCATGCGAGCCACCGCGGTGTTGCTTTCAGATGGCATCATCAGTATCAGACCATCGCCGCCCACCCCGCGATTCCGATCACTGATATTGATCGCCAGGGTGGCAGGATCTTTGGGAACTGGATTGCTGAAGCAGTCCAGAAACACATAATCATTGCCACAGCCGTGCATCTTGATAAATGGGATCAAGGTTCTCGTTCCTTTGTCGTCTGAATCTGGTTGACCAGACAGCATCGTAACATGAATTTGCTGAGGAATCGTCGGTGGAAGAATTCATCGGAAAGAACGTCGTTATCGATGTGGAATCACCGTATGTTTACGTCGGGCGACTGCACGAACTTCGCGACAAGACATTGATCCTGCGGGCGGCAGATGTGCATGATCTGCGTGACTCAACGACCACGCGCGAAGTCTATGTCAGAGATGCTCGCGTCCACGGGATTCAGCCGAATCGAAAGACCGTGTACGTGCGGCTGGAGAAAGTTGTCAGCATCGCGCTGCTGGACGACGTGATTCCGTAACAGGCTATTTCCTGATGGCAGCCGCTCGTCTCAGGAACTTCAGAGTCGTTGAGAGAATCAGCATCTCACCCAGTCGCGGAAAGATGTCCCGGAAGAGAAATACGGGACGCATCGCCGGGAAGTTCAGCATGATTTCGGGCGGCGATTTTCGGATCGCTCTTTCAATCGCGGCAGCGACCGCTTCGGCCGTGGTTCCTCCGAGCAATGCTGGTGCCTTCTTGCCGGTCGCTTTCACCATTTCATCATAGATTCCGCCGTGAGTCGCGAAGCCCGGGCAGATGACCGTCGAAAGGATTCCCGCGGGAGAAAGTTCCCCGCGAAGTGACTGCGTGAAAGCGATCAATCCGGCCTTTGTCGCACCATAGACCGCGCCGTATGCCGGGCCGTGCTTGCCGGCGATGGAGGAGATATTGATGATGCGACCGAACCCATTCTGACGCATCACGGGTACAACAAATCGCGTCAGCAGAATGGCCCCGGTGAGATTCGTTTCAATCGTCTGCAGAATGTCTTCGACCGGCAGTTCATCAAGAGTTGCAAAGCACTCGATGCCGGCGTTATTGATCAACACATCTATTCGGCCGAAACGATCCACACCCGCTTTAACGAGCGACTCAAGGGCTCGCGGATTCGAGACATCGGTAGGCACCGCAAGGCTTTCGACCCCTTCAGCTCGAAGTTCTGCTTCGAGCTCACTGAGCTTATCCTTTGACCGGGCCGCCAGAATGAATCGATGCTTCTGCTTCGCCAATAAACGACAGGTGATCCTCCCAATTCCGGCTGAGGCGCCTGTAATCAGGATCGTCAGTGGATTGGGTGGAGAACTGTTGTGAGACATTGGATCGCCGAGAGTGACAGCTTGGGGCATGAAAAGAACCGCCGGCAATTACTCAGCGGTTCCCAGGAAAACACTTTCACGAACCAGGACGAGTTCCCGGAGGGTTCTAAGAGATGCAGAACCCCGCACTCGACAAAACCAAACAGACACGTCGGAGAGTGCCAAAACGCCAGTGTCCCACAAACGACGCTGACGAGCCACATTCTCACATCAAATTCAGTAGCGACGGCAGTCCGACAAATCGCAATGGACTCAGCAGGCTATGCAGAGGCGTTCTGCGCAACCGTCCACCACTCCTGATTCGCACAGGCTTGAGCCAGTTGCTCGATCAACAGAGAATCTTTGCCGTCTGCAGTATTCTCGAATGGCGCCGGCACGGACTCCGGTGTGACAAGAACAAAGGCCGAAACCGGCTGCACTACGTCCGCGTTAGCATCGTTTTCACTCTGTTCGGACTCAGAGGAGTTGACGCGAGATGCGGCATTCGTTTGTGTGCTGTCTTCGGAGGACAGTTCGGATGTCAGGACAGCAAGCAACTCCAGGTCGGACTCTGACGGCGTCTGCAATTCCGTCGCAACCACCGTAAAGTCGACTGGCTTACTCCAGCCCAGAAAAGTCCCATCCGCTTTTACGGCTCGCACCCAGACTCGATAATTGCCAGGCGAGAGTGCTGATGTGGTTGTATAAGTTAATGCCTTGATGCCAGTCGGGTGCAGGTAATTGATGTTCACGCCGATCCAGGCAATTTGAACTTCGTAAGAAGCGGCTTCCGCAATCGGAGCCCAGGTGATCGTCGCACGGCGCGTTTGCGAGACAGAGACTGACTGAACAACGCTGGCTCCTCCCGTTGCTGTAAATGCGAACGGTTCGCTCCATTCGGTAAACTGCCCGGTCGTGCTGACGGCTCTCACGCGGACCGTATAATTTCCACTCAGCAGGTCCGCCTGAAACTTATAGGAATTCACCGACGAGGTCGTTCGCAGGTACGTGGATGTGCTTGCTGAACGTTCTACCCAAACTTCATAGCGAGCAGCCTTATCAATAGCCGTCCACTGCAACGTTGGCCGAAGATCGGTGATCGTCCGCGGCGCAGCCGGGTCCGCGGTATCAATCCCCAGCGGCCCTGTAATGACTGGCTTCTGAATCGTAGTAAAGCTGACGAGCGGGCTCCACTGGCTGTCGACGCGTGGAGAGACCACTGTCGTGCTTGTAACCGTTCCCGGTGTAACGCTGGAGATAATCTTTACGGTCACCGGATTGCCACCAATCACTCCGGGATTAGACGCGTTTCCTGTCAAAGGAAGCTGCAGAAGAAAGATCGTGTTTGGCGCTTCGCCCTGGGAGATGACACGAGCGTTCCCGAAGCCGTTCAGAATTCGCACTGCCGCCTGAATATCATTGGCCGTCGCGTTATAGTTCAGAGCAGCAGTCTGGACTGTCACCGGAACCTTCGTCGCGGTGGTCAGTGAGATGACGAATGTTCCACTGGCGGGACTTCCCGAAGGGGTGATCGTCGTGACCTGGTGCAATCTTAAAGCACGGACTCGGAAGTCATATTGTTGAGCAGGAATTGGGACCTTCAACGTGGAGACCACAACTGTGCCTGGCGTCACGCTCGACACTACGGAAGTTTTCACACTGTCAAAATCAGCTGGAATCTGAATGCGATAAGTGAAGGATGGAGCCGCACTATCCACGATCACGTCAAAACTCTGCAGACCGATGGCGTTGATCGCGGCTTTGATTTGTGCGGCAGTCGCGTTGTACGCTAATGGAGCTGTCTGCTTGAATTCAACTTTCTCGCCAAAGATTTCAAAGCCAAGGCGATAGGTACCGGCGGTTGGTTTGCCCTGCACGCTGACGACCGGAACCGACCTGGCGATTTCGTATGGAATCAGATACGAAGTCCCAACCACGTAGTCTGCGCTGTAAATCGGAAAGGTCGCGCTTTTTACCCAAGTGACACTGGTGAGAGTTCTCTTCGGCCCGGCAGTTCCGTTTGATAGTTTCTGCCAACTTCCCCCTGTCGTGTAGACACCACTCCCGACTGCCCCATTGAGGCGGAACACGTTCGCGCTGATGACGGTGATGGCGAAATCGCCATTCGCACCGGCAAGACCTCGCACTCCGAAAACGCGGACGCTGTCGCCATTCTTCAGCCCGTGATTGTTGGAAGTGACGCGCACATCGGAACCATACACCTCCACCTGATAATGCGTGGCTCCCGGAACAGCGGACCACTGCAGGAGCGGCTGAGTTTCGAACGTGGGACCTGCGGGACGCGTCACACTGACCACTGGCGAAATTTCGAAATCGCGAGCAGCTGACCAATCGGAAACACGGCCAGCGTCATCGGTTGCACGCACGAAGAGTCGATACTTGCCCAGCTCCAGTTTGCTCTGCAATGCCGTGAGACGCACCAACTGACCATTCTGTGTAAACGCGGCGTTCCCCGCGACACCAGTCAACCGAATGACATCTGCAGAGACCACCGTGACGACGAAAGTGCCGTTGGCAGCGGTGTTTCCACCGACGCCCGTGATTCGTACTTTCTCTCCGGTTTTCAGGCCATGATTGGCGACCGTCACGTCGATGGCTTTAGGGGTGGTCAGCCCGAGGATCAATCGCGACGTCACACCCGCCGCCGGGGCATTGTTAACGAGGGAAATCCAGTTTCCGCCCGAGGTGTAGGTTCCGGAACTGACCGCATTGTCGAGCCGGAAGACATTCTCTGAGATCACTGTCACCGTGAAATCGCCGTTCGCGCCGGTGTTGCCCAAAACTCCGGAGACTCGAACTTTACTGCCAGTCACGAGGCCATGATTTTCGGACGTGATATCAATGAAAGTTCGATTCACAGTTCCGGTGACGACCTGCGGCGTCGCACCAATGATGTCGACCGCTCCGTTCAGAGAAAGTGATCTCACTTCCTGCAGAACAGGATTCCCTGTTCCGTCAAGAATCTGGTTGCCTTTCGCATCGAGCAACGGAACCTGGTTCTGCACGGTATAACGAGTACTGGTCTGCTCTGTTTGATTACTGAGAAACACTTCAAAAGATCTTGCCCCATCGGGACTGGTCCAGGTAACGGCCCAGTCGTTTGTTTCAATTCTGTTCGGCGTCGCGGGGTTGGCAGAATTGATCGGGCCAGTGGTGACTGGAGGTGACTGAAGCAGCACGTCCCGAGGAGTTCCCCAATCCGTCTTCGCACCGTTAACTGTCGCTCGAACCCAAATACGGTTCGCCCCCAGACGCAGCGCATCACCGCCGGCCAGAGTGGTCGTTGTACCGGGAATGCCTTCCTTGAAGACAATACGTTCGCGGGTCTCTGAATCGGCGATCCAGACATCGTAGCTGGTGGCTCCAGGCGTGGGCTGCCATGTAATGACAGGCTGGGACGTCGCAATTGTTCCTGCAGGAGAAAGAATGACAGGGCCCGCTCCCGCAAGCAGAGCACGAGTTTCGAGGGATTCGATCGTCGCCGGAGAATGATCAACCGAGAGGTAACGGCGAGAACGTCGATTTCCAGAGATTGCTTCAAATTTCATATTCGCACTGCCATAACTACGGTCAGGGAAGAATCTCCGGCTCCTCAGGAGAACCGGACTGCTCGGCGCTGGAACCACGCAGCGGCTGGCTGGAGTGCGAGACGACTGCGCGGAGTGCTTCTGATGTATCGTCCTGATGAATAACGCTTTTCCGTGGAAGAGTCGTTACGATCCAACGAATGCATGAAACGCTGGTCAAACTTGTCGTTCATCCCGAACAACCGTGATACAGTTGTCAATCGTTCCGGTCTGCCGAGCTTTACCGACGCGAACAACCTGTTTGGATCGAAGCGCAGGAAATCAGGCAGTTCCTGCCGCCATGAGCTTCAAGACGCCAGCCGCTTGTGGTTCTAACAGTCCCGGAATGATGGGCCCCCTGCCGTGCGCCCTGCGACCCACATATTCGCTCGAATTCGTCTGATCGGGAGTTCTCACGCAGAGTCTTTATTTTCTGAGCGGCTCCCTGAGTTTCGAATACAGTTGCTCGCGGCCTCCTCGATAACACGGCTTGCGATTCCTCGCGCTTTTGCCCCGAAGAGTCGTTCGTCTAAAATGCTGATTCTTCGAGGTTTGCATGTCGTTTCCTTTCCCGATCAACAGCACCGGTTCGTCCGCTCGACGTGCCGGGAGCCCGGAGATTTATCTCTCGGCCTGTTTAGATACCGGTATTCCATTGCCGGCAAAGCTGCTGGATCTGGCACGAATGGATCTGATTTTCATTACCGACAGGCCCCTCCGATTCGGGACTGCTCTTCAGGTAACAATTTACAGCGACTTCATTAGTGCGGTGACTCAGAATCGTGCCGTGGTTCACTGGTGTCGACCGCATCCCCTGGGCTGGCAGATTGGCGCTTTTCTGGGGCAACCGCTTCCTGATCGCCTGACAGAAAATCACTGGAACGATCTGCGGGGTACCTTACGCTACGAATGCAACTGGAAAGCGTGGGTTCTGTGGGACGAAGGTGGCGAACTTGAAACTGTCAAGATACTCGACTACTCGATCGGTGGTTTGAGAATTGCCGCCTCGAGACAGCTGGCAGTCAATCAGAGCCTGTCGCTCTTCGGTTCGTCCGGGGGGCGTGATCGTGCGGTGCTCAACGGACAAGTCCAGTGGTGCCGCCACGTAGAACAGACATATCAGGCGGGGGTCATGGTGTTCGGTCAGCGCGGACGTGAGTTGCCGAAGATGTTTGGCAACCTTGAGGCTGTTCACGTCGATGGGACAAGACCAGATCAGCAACCAGCCCTGGAATCCACAGAAACTCTGCGATTTGAGCAGGCCCTCGAAGAACGGTTTTTGCCCGAGACAAAATCTCCCCGCAAAAGAAGCGTCCGTTTTGACGAGAACTACGACGCGCCTCAGCAGTAATGGTGCTCAGTAGCGGTTCGCAGCAGCAACTCTCCTAAGCAGTAGCGATTCTCAGCAGTACCGGTTCTCAGAAAACTCCGGCAATCGTCTGGCCGTGATCTAAAACCGGCAACGGACGGCCGAACTGATCGGGCAGTCTGAGATCTGTGGAGATTCCCAGTGCCTCGTAGATGGTGGCGGCGACGTCGGCCGGCCCCCATGGCTGAGTAATTGGCCAGGCTGCCTGATCATCCGATGCCCCGATGACTTCTCCGGCTTTGGTGCCACCGCCAGCGAAGAAAATCGAACCGCACATTCCCCAGTGATCGCGTCCGCCGAGGGAATTGATCTTCGGCGTTCGTCCAAATTCCGTCAGGAATACAACCAGCGTTCGCTCCAGCATTCCTCGATCTTTCAGGTCCCGAATCAACGCGGCGCAGGCTCGGTCCGTGCCCGCCAGATGATAACCGCGACGACACATCTCTGAGATATGCGGAAAGTTCTGTCCCGGTGCATTGTGATTGTCCCAGAGATTGCCGTAGTCAGGATCGTAGCCATAGTCCACCATGACAAAGCGAGCACCTGACTCCACCAGTCGACGTGCCTGTAAGCATCGCTGGCCAATCTTAGTCTGCCCATAGTCGGCGATGACTTCCGGCTTCTCGAGCGACAAGTCGAAGGCCGAACGAACCGATGGTGAGGTAAGAAGATTCGCTGCACCCTCATACTGTTTCCGCTGCGCAATGGATTGTGCAGTTTCGTCCGCCTGACGTCGAACGAAGTCCAGTTGCTGTCGCAGGGAAAGTCGGGAGGTCATGCGCCCCGAAGACAATCCTTCCAAAGGCTGAAGATCTTTGGGCAGCAGATCTTCATAAGCTTCGGGGCTGGGGTTCAGTTGTTTCTCGCCGACCGTGAAGTCCGGTTGTTCGGGAATTCCGCCGACACAAAAAGGAGCGTAACCATTTCCCAGCCATCCTCCGACAAACAAGTTGTATGGGGGCGGTCCCGGACGAGTCACACCGGGAATGGCGATGTAGCCGGGCAGGCCATTGCGAGGACCTTGAAGATAAGAGACTACGGATCCCAGATTCGGTTCGGAGAACAGCTGAGCCATCGTGACTTTGCGGCCCGACAGCGTATAAGCCTGGCTCAATAAGTGATCGTTGCTGTCATGGGAGAAACTGCGGACCAGACAAAGTTCGTCGGCAATCCGCGCGAGCTGCGGCATAGGCTCGCCGAAATGAACGCCGGGCAAAGATGTGGAAATCGTCCCCAGAGTTCCTCGAATCTCCCCCGGAGCATGAGGTTTCGGATCGAACGAGTCAATGTGAGTCACACCGCCGCCCATCCAGAGAAAAATCACCGAGTCCGCCCGTGACTTTCCAGAGGCGATATCCGTCGAACTTTCTTTTCCGAATGTCCAGTCCGTCGGCACGAGCGTCGCGCCAACGGTGAGAGCGCCAACCCGCAGGACATCGCGACGAGCCAGCAGGGAGGCACAGGGCAACAAGCTTCGGTCCGGGAGATTTCGTGCCATCAGAACCCTCGCTGCATCGACAAATTCTGGCGCACCCCGAGAAAAAATACGGAGGCTCCTGTTTTTCAGCTCTCGAAGTCTACTGTTGTCACATTCGTACTCGCAACAGTGAACGATCCCGCAAAACGGACATCAACAGAGAATACGCTCCGGATCGGTCTCGACAGGCCGCCACCTGCTGTGCATGAAGTCACCCTGACTCAGACTCCAGGTGAAATCTGGAATTCGTCGCGTGATTACGAACGATCGACGTTCAATCCGCGCGCCAGAAGTTGAGCGACGTTGGCCAACATCGCTGGATTCATGCGCAATCGAATGCGGTCAATCGGGGCAACGCCGGGCATATCGTGGAAGCGACGGTCGGCTAGCGCTTAGGGGATTCAGTGTTCCTGCAGGGCGTGGCCGTGCCGCAGACATCGCAACCAGTTGACACATTCTGCGGCGCTGATTGATTTCGACAATGCTGTATACGATCGTTGATGACGGCCAGCATTCCGGGATGAAGACCGAACGGCGCGGTGACGAGCCATTTGATTCCTGGATGCTTTTCCGCGGCAGCCGCGGCAAGACGAGGAATGTCTTCGGTCCAGTGGCGACCGGGCGAAAGAAAATACGGAAACACGACAATCTCAGTGGCACCACGCTCGACACAGCGATCAAAAGCCTGCGCAATCGTCGGTTCCGCGAGTTCCATATGAGCTGGCTCGACAATCGAAAACTCCGACTGTGCGGCAAAGCGAGCGGTCGCTTCATGCAGCATTTCATTGCTTTCACGACGTCGCGATCCATGATCGACAATAATCACACCAACAATTGCGGACATCGGGGCCTCGTGCATAGGCGGAACTGGAGTTCAACTCTGAAGCGTTTCAGCGTCTCTCAAGGAAACAGTGGAACGATACAACGTCGGAGGATCAAGTCGAATCCTGACCAGGTTGCGGCGGACAAATTCGCGGATTCAGCTGATTCAAAGTTCTACACGTCAGCGGATTGCCACATGGTTCGGCTTACGCGCGATCAGCGGGGAAGGCAAGCACGTCGGTGATCTGCTTTGATCCTGTTGCGATCATAGCAAGTCGATCGAAGCCGAGGGCGACGCCGGAGCAATAGGGCAGGCCGAATTTCATCGCAGCGGCCATTGCAGGCGCGCCGGGAAGAGAAACTAATTCACTGCCACGGCGAACAGCATTCTGAGTCTCTTCGCGGCGTTGCAACTCGTCCACATCCGTCAGTTCCTGATAGCCGTTACACAGTTCAATACCGTCGACGTACAGTTCGAATCGGCGTGCGACTTTGGGATCAGATCCGGAAGTCTGAGCCAGAGCTGCCTGACTGGGCGGATAGTCGCAAAGAAACTCCGGAGCAGATTGCCCTGACGTCTTGCAGCGTCCCAGATCCGGTTCGATCGCAAAGGCCAGCATCGCATTCAGCAAATCATCACGTTGTTCGGAAGTACAAGTTTCCGGAATGGGAACGTGGTGCTTGCGGGCGACCGCCAGCAGTTCAGTTCCCGAGGCGGCATGCACATCGATTTTGAAGACGCGTTCAAAAGCCTGAGCATAAGTTGTGCGGACGAATAGTCCGGCTGTCCAGCCTGCAGAAACGGCGTGTGAGGTGATCTCGGCGGCCGCGCCAATACTCGCGCGCACGAGCTGCTCTGTGAGTTCAATCTGGTGGTGCCAGTCTGTGTCGACTCCGTACCATTCGATCATCGTGAATTCGGGATTGTGGCGAGCACCGGATTCTCCCGCTCGAAAGACTCGACTGATCTGAAAGATCGAGCCACTGCCGGCCGCCAGCAAACGCTTCATCGTGGCTTCCGGCGACGTCTGCAGAAACCATCGTGATCCTGAATGTCGAACTTCAATCGGTTCCAGCCAGGCATCAATCACGATATCGCGGGACAGACATGGCGTCTCAACTTCCAGATATCCTCGTTGATGAAAGAACTCCCGGACTGCTCTCAACATCGCGGCGCGGACGCGCAACATTGTGAATGAACAGGACGGGCGCCATTGGATTGTTTGGTTCACTGAGTAGTGCCTCAAAGAACGGAGACAGGAGGAATGCCGAATTCGTCGCTGTACCGCTTGTGAGGCCAGTTGCAGCCAGCACTCCGTTGAAAATCAGAGCAACAATGTCGACTGGATTCTGCACAACGAGATAGATCGCACCGCCGTTTTGCCGCGCCGCTCAGAAATCTCTCGCTGGGTTTACTCAATTCCCATAACCGCCTTCACCGCACGGGCGAGGCGACGAATGCCTTCTTCGATGCCTTCGACGGATTGGACTCCAAAGCTGAGTCGCATTTCACAGCGAGGTCTCTGCGGCCAGTCTACCGGATAAGCCAGTTCGCCCGGAACATACATGACCTTATCGACCTGAGTCGCGCGGCGGAACAATTCGCTGCTGAAGCCGGTTTCGACGTGATCCGGAAGTTTCATCCAGACATACATTCCCCCAGAAGCACGAACCCAGGAAACGCCCGGCACATCGGCGAACTCCCGCTCCGCAGCAGCCAGCATGGCGTCACGTTTCCGGCGATAACTGGCGCGGACCGTTTCAACATGGCGAGCATAGACGCCGTTCTTGAGCACTCGAGCAACGATATGCTGATTCAGATGCGCAGATCCGAAGTCTTCGTTCCCTTTGAGATCCGAGACCGCTTTCACCAGTTGCTCGGGCAGAACACCGAAGCCAACTCGAATCCCGGGGGAAAAACTCTTGGAGAACGTTTGAGCCAGAATAACGGTTTCACGAGTCTTATCGAACGACCAGATACTCGGTGCTGGCTCGCCGTCGTAGATGAGTTCTCGATAAGCGGCGTCTTCCAGAAGCAGGATCCGATTGCTGCGCGAATACCGTTGAGTGATCTCCAGTAATCTCGGGCGCCGTTCGACGGACACGCTGATGCCGGATGGATTTTCGAAGTAACTCACAACATAGACGAGCCGAACTCGATGCAGTTGACCTTCTGTCTCAAGTTGCTGCAGAGTTTTCTCCAGAGCGTCCGGGCACATCCCATTATCGTCAGCTTGAACAGGGATAATGCGAGCACCTGCCGCCTGCAGAACGTCAATGAACACGAAGTAGGTCGGGGCCGCGATCAGGCAAATGTCGCCGGGGTCAAACAGTGCCTGCGAAACCAGGGACAGAAGTTGCTGCGAGCCGGTCGTCAGCATCAGTTGAGAAAGAGGCAGATCCCTGAGTTCGTCCGGATGCTGTTCAAGCTCTGCGAGATAGCTGCGAAACACTCGTCGCAAAGGTTCAGGTCCGGGAGTGATCCCGTACTGCAGAATCTTTCGTCCTGCGGCGACGTCGGCAAGCAACTCAGCGACAGTCTCGCGAGCTGCTTCGACAGGCAGAGATTTCTCGTCGACAAGTCCAGCGGCCAGGGAAATACAGTCGGCGTTCTCGACGGCCTGTTGCATCAGAAAACCAATGGCCTGATGTGCAGAACGCCGGGCATGTTCGCTCAGTCGAAGAACGGGGTGCATTGTTCATTACTGCCTGAAAGGAGATGAGGACATCGGAGGGGCGGGCCTATAGAGCTTTCCGTGAATTGTAAGGTTCGTCGAAATTGTCCACGAAGTAACAAAATTCAGGTCGGGAAGAGTTTGGTCCGAACATTCGCACAAGTCACGTTACCGTGATGTATTCTAGCAGCGAACAGAGTTCCGTCGAAGCCCGTTCAGAATTGGGATGCCCTCAGCAGGGTGCCATCCGCGCGGCCCAGGAATGGACAGATAACGCAATCACTTCGAGGAAATCCGCAACCTCCGAGAAGCTGCGGAGGCTTCGATCTTCCGTCTCCCCAACTCTGACTTCGCGACGGTACCCGATCTCGAAAAAAAATTTCGCCATTGTGGCGTCGGATTGGTTTCCACTGGCCATGCCCCCGGGGCCACCTTCCGGTTTGTTGAGGGGGGGCAGTCATGTTACAGTCTCGCCACACCAGCCAGTCGAAAGAACCTGAATGGCATTGGCTTCGCAACCTTGAGCACCGGATGGACGGAAAGAGTCTGATCTGATGACCTGTGGCACAACAGTCAGCTGAGAAAAATGGTCATCAGACTGTTGGGTTCACGAGGCGGGCGACTGACTCTCATAGAATTATCCGAACTGGCATTTTGCAACTAATCCACGCACCCACAATCCCGGAACCGCGCCGACGATTCTGACCACTTCAAGTCGGCGAGAAGATCCTATGCCCTTTACAGAACGCAATCCGAGTAAGCACCTCACCTTTCCTGCGTCGAGGCTTGAAACTCCCGCCGCTTCCGTCAACAACTTGTATCGGGATTTGTTCGACCAAGCGCCCATCGGTTATGTGGTTGTTTGCCGCGAAGGACTAATTCTTGAGGCAAATCGTGCAGCCATTGTGCTGCTGGGAACGTTGAATGAATCACTGATCGGCCGACGGCTTGCAAACTCCGTGGTCAACGACTTGATCCACCAGTTCGAGCAATTGTTTGTTCAGGCTCGCAATTCGGACGGGATCGTGGAAGGGGAGTTCCTGTTCAGTCGAGCCAATGGCGCTCCGTTCTGGGCTTCGGTCGCGATCCAGAGATCGTACAACATTGACGACCAGGCTCGAACATCATTTCTTGTGACGCTCAAAGATGTTTCTCGGGAAAAGGCCGAGGAGCAATTGCTGACAGAGAATATTGAACGTTTCCAGCATGCGATCGACGCGACCCGGGATGGGATCTGGGACTGGGATATGCCGAGCGGTTCTGTTTACTTCAGTCCGCAGTGGGCACGACTGCTGGGCTACGATCCGGGTGAGGTTTCGCAACGCGTTGAATTCTTCTTTGAGATGCTTCATCCGGACGACGTCAGCCTCGTGAAGCAGGCACTGGACGACCATCTGTCCGGACGCATGCCAGTGAAGCAGGGGGAAGTCCGACTGCGAACGAAGACCGGAGATTATCGCTGGTTTCTTGATCGAGGTCAGGTGGTAAGTCGTGACTCGTCCGGCGCTCCCGTTCGCATGGTTGGCACGATTACTGATATTACAAAGCGGAAACTGGCGGAAGCGGCCTTACGCGACAGTTTTGAAGTTGCGCATTTCATCATGGATTCATGAGTTGGAGCGGAATTCGGTTGGTAGAGCGTTCATGATCAAACTTTTCATCTTCTTGAGACCTCCGGAAGTTTTTAGTCTGTCTGACAGATATTTTAGCTCGCCTTCCACGCATTCCTGACGGAAGGCTTCGCACAGGCCATGAAGCCGCTGA
>JBPOIW010000264.1:0-31552 GCA_052034165.1 Planctomycetota bacterium
GCTTCTTCCAACGCCTCAAGAGCTGCAGGCGTGGCCAGGAGCTTGCCGATCGAGAAGTCTGGTTTGCTGATCTGGATCATGAGATTCTCCGACTCTTTGTCCTCACGATAAGCAATTGCATGGGCACCCTCAAAGTCTACCCATCACTGCCCACGCTGAGTAGCAATCTGATATTCTCGGCTAAGATCAATGCCAAGATCAGTGGATGGTGCAAACTGCTGAGGGGTAGAGTGTATGCTGATAGATGTCTACCCTGGCTTGGCGTTGATTTACTCTTATAGATGCACACCTTCTTAGGCCATTAACGTTTCCTCCGTCGCGAGTGAGTCTGAACAAAAGTCCCATCTCGACGGTAATAGGATCGAACTCGGATTGGCCCTCCACGGGGCACGACATAGGATGACATGGCCGCGTATCTGCGCTGCCGCTCGGCTTGAAGTCGCGATTCTTCGGCACTAGCTTGTGCTTCCCTTACTTGAGCCGCCAAGATCATCGGGCGTGAAATTTCGTCAAGCCGCTCAATTTCTTCGTCGACGTTGATTAACTCTTTCCACGCTTTGTACCCCCTGAGGCGAAGGTCGCGAAACTCCGCCTGCATTCTGGTTGTCGAGTACCAACTCCGATGAAGTAACACCTCAACGACAAATCTTGTGCCAACGAACAAACCTGAAGAAATCAAGATGAATCCAACTGCCCACGACTTGAAGGCCATTGCAGCTACGGACCCAATTCCCGTAACAAACACCCAGCATGCAAGGACCAGGAAAGCGACCGAAAGATTCCAATCGTCGAAAATGTAGGAAGCATTTCGACGACGATTTTGATTGATGCGAGACTCCAGCCTTTTCGACCTTTTTGCAGACCTTGCCAGAATCAATTCACGCTCTTTTGAGTCCCCGTCTAAAGTCCTGAGTGTGGTCTGAATGTCAGCGAGGGAACTACCGCTATTCAGCTTGGAGTCAAACTTGGAAACATCAGGCAAGCGAGCCGTGACTTTCCGTGATATCGTTTCGCACCTATCAGTTAAGCGATCAAAGCTATCCAGTACCGACTGCTCCTCGGCACTCATGCCGTCTGCGTTCGCTGCCATAACGCATAGCCGCCGCACGGCGTAGAGAAAGACAGGGAGCAACGGAGTTTCTACAAACGGATCGCACAACGAGCAAAGCCTTGGTAGGCTTGAGGCCTTACCTCCGACGCCATCCTCGGCAAACAGGTCCGGCGAACGATCACGCACCCAGCTTGAGAACGCCGCAGTATCCGCATGAGATCTGATCAGGTCTGGACATAGAGGGGAACACGAAGAACTCCGAAGTATCGATACGAACGGATTCATTGAACGGCGAACGAAATCAAACTCACGATCAGTCAAACGCTTGTCAGCATATATGATTAGGAGCATCGCGCGGCACATCGATGCGTTTACGGCAATCCCTACCAACCGCTCAACTGCCGCGACGTCAAGGACATCCCAGTCGATAGTCTGACCGAGATCTGTTCCAGCCTCCGACTCCGAAGCCAGTTCATACAAGAGTTGTCGACTCTGATGTCCAGCGAGGACTGCGGTGATATGCTGAATAACAAACTCAAGTTCGTCGCTTCCATCCCGTTCTGATTCAGTCTGAGCACTTCTGTCGTTGGCAGTCATTGCGATTCAACCTTGAAATGAGTTTGGATCCAAGTCCGCCGGACATTGTGCCCTGGTGCCTTAACTCTTTGCCGTTTGAAATACGTCATAGTTTCAACAGCACGCCAGCCTTGATCAACCTTTCAAACTGTTGCTCAACCTTTTGAGGCAGCGAGCCACCTCGGATGAGAGTGCCGAGTTCCATGTTGATCGTGAATGCCTGCTGAGTCAGATTGGCCGAGGAGAGAAACAGCCATTCGCTGTCGGCGACGGCGCATTTGACGTGCAGGATCCCGGGCTTGTTGGATTCGCTGAGCTTTCGTTTCTCCTTCGGCCAGAAGTAGACCGAAGATCGAGCTGCCACGTCAGTACCGAGTGCTCGAATCGTGTTGTATTCATTTTCGCCACCCAGTTTGTCGGGGGTCTCCACGATGACGGTCAACAGGACGCCTCGCTGAGCAGCTTTGATAAGCGATTTCGCCACGTTCGGTATCTTGTAGACGGCAAAGCTGACCAACGTGATTCGCTTCTGAGCAGAATCAAGCACCTGCAGAATTGCCTGCTCTGTTCGTCGAAAAGCGATGTCCGCAGATTCAGGCCCGGTCCATACTAGCTCGACACTTTGAGAATCTCTGTGACGTTGTTCCGCTGCTGACGCTGTCAGTAGTGCAGTCGCAACGACTTGAGAGTCAACGTCCGGTGCCTGACTAGTCCAAAAAGCAATAAACCCCAACGCCCTTTCGCGATACTGATGATGCGGAATCCGTTGCGAGATCTCAGTTCCCAGACTGGCTACGGGCTTGGAACCGATTGCTTCCGCCAGGCTATCCACCACGGAGCGAGGAAACGCTGCCGCGAGAGTTGTTGCCTCCTGGATGATTCTTTGCAGCGGCCTCATGTGCCCGTCCCAAAGAATGCAACATCCGACCTCTCCACTGTTGGTACCAGAGAAGCACGGTCCAAAAACTTGTTCCCACGCTCACAGGACGTTTCCGGCAGGAATGAACAGGCGTGACATGCGGCACCATGCAACTTGTCGCCATCCCCAACCGGATGTTCAGAACACAAAGGATCTGAAGAGCACAGACTGACCTTCTCCAAAGCACGACGAATATGCCTGCCCAGCTTATCCGGCGTGCCAAGGGAACAGAGCCCTCCCAACGTTCCCTCGCTGTCCGGCGCCGAGGTATAGATCAGCACACCGGCCATCGGTTCGCCGTCCCAGGGATTCTGCGAATAGATGCGTTCTGCGATCGATGCTGATGTGTAGCCGCATTCCACAGCCAATTGGCGAATCAATGCATGGGCGAATGAGTGCAGCATCACGTATCGAATCCCCGGACAGCCCTTATCAGGATCCGGCATTCCCTTGGACGCTTTCCAACTGAAATGGGCTCGGTTGAACTCCTGAGCATAAGCTTTGTGGTCATCCACCCACTTCGCCACGACCTTCTCATCAAACTGAAAGAAGATGCCCTCACCGCGAGTTTCGCTGGCAGGAATCCATGTCGGCTTTCGGCGCGACAATGCCGCCCTGCGATCTTCCGGCATGTCTGCAGCCCGGTCAAAGTCCCGTGCTGAATTGAGCCGCGAGAAACCGACCAGTGCCCTGACTTCACGAAGTTTTTCGACCAGAACAATCTTGTCGAAATACTTTGAATAATCATCCGGGGCTTCAACGGTCTTCAGCTTAAAGCTACGACTCTCTTTCGCAGACGCAGGATTAGAAAACACTCGCCATTCCGGCGCCTTCAGGTCCTTCGGATCGTCTTCCTTCTCTTCGACGGCAGTCTTCGACTCCTGCAGCTTCGCCCAGATCTGGTCGTCAGTGAACTTTGCAAAATCTTTCAGTAATCCCTGCCGACGGGCGTAACCCAGCACTGCCTTGCTGTCCATGTCGGCAAATGTAGCAGAGTTCTCTTCGATCAAACGCCCAAGTTCGTCTGCTGATTGCGGTACTGACAATGCCGAGATTAGGACCGGGAACCAGGTATTCGAGGCACCGAGAGCAATAGGCCGCACCTTGTCACATTTGCAACCTTCCGGATCATGATCGCGCAGATGAGGTCGTCGAGCAGTACATGCAGGCAGCAGCTTTGCCCCGATCGGGCCGATCACTTCAGCCAGCCTGCGTTTGGCCTTGCATGCATCGCAACTGATCATGACGTCCGCCATTTCCCCGGACGGACCATATTCGCGCATACGCAGCGGCCCATTACATCCTTTGACACCTCGATGCACAAAGTCCAGCCATGGGAAGTCATCGAGATGGCCCTGCTCACACGTGACCAGAAAGCGTGCAGGAATCGCCAGCGGCGGCCTTCCTTGTGTCGTGCAGTTGTGAACATAACAGGCTCGATCGGCGCGATACGGATAAACCTTTGCCTCAAAGAGATTAGAACTCAAAGGCGCGAGCAACCGGCACTTCGAACACACCATCCAGCGTGGAAAGGCCGCGACTGGGATGCCGATAAGCCGTGATTCATCAAACCAGTTTGACTGACCACTGACAGATTCTGGTCCACGCGGCGGAGTCATCAGCCGCGACACCTGAGGCCCCAAAATAGCTCTGGCCGACAACAATAGTCGTTCCTCTGAGATCTCGCTGCTCTGCGACACGGGCCAGTCATCCAGCCCCATGACAATCACAGACATATTCGGCAAGTCTACAAGAGACGCAACGCCGTACGTTGTCAGTGTCTGACTTGGCCGAACTTCTCCAACTTCTGACTTCTTCATTTGTGAGGCGGAACCACTCATTCTGCTTCCTCCCCATCTTCTACCTGAACAATCGCATCACTCGAAAGAGACTCCTCAGACTCGTCAGTTCGCCCGTCCATTCCGCCATCACTCATAATGAACTTTACCTGAGGCTCCACGTCGCGGAGCGAGTTGAGACAAGTAAACTCATCCCAACGAGTAAGTCCCGGACTCTGCAGCAAATTGATCGTTGTTCCTTTCTTCTCCGCATCACCGTAAACTTCTCGATATGCCAGCGTTCGCCCGCCATCATTGTTTTGAGCATCGCTCTGCCAGCGATCCGCTTTCTTCAAGAGCTGCTCACGGCAGAAGTCAGCGGTCGGCTTGTCACCGATGATCTCAGCCCGCCGAACGATGGCATCGATCGCTTCCTGCACATAAGGATTGCTGGTCGTAATTCGTGACGCCGACTCGTTTGGATTGAACTCTGAACTTCGGAGTCGCACCATCGAAACCAATAGGCCAGCCAGCCCTCGCTGCAACGCCCCCGGCGAGAACGGAGTCACCGACAATGGTTCAACATGTTTGTAGAACGTCGAGTGGTAATGCTCAAAGGTCTCATAGTGAGACAAATCCCGAGGTCGAGCCCAGTTGAATACTGTGCAGACAAGTCCCGGGAACGATCGGCCAACGCGGCTGGTTGCCTGAATGTACTCGGCAGTCGCCTTTGGCTGGCCACCGACAACCATGAGCCCAAGCCTTTTCACGTCGACCCCGACCGAGATCATGTTCGTCGCCAACAACACATCAAGAGGCTTCTCTGGAATGTTGTCGTACTTCTTCGTCTCAAACGCTGATTTTCGTGCCTCGTGCAACACAGGGTCAAACGGAGCTTCAAGTCGATCTAGGGTCTTCGGGATTTCTTCTGACCTCATGCGGCTCGTCAGCTCTGCCAGGTAATCCCCGCTGAAGAAACGTTTTTCAAGTCCTCGTCTGTCCTGAGCCCGACATCGCGTGAAGACGCTGTCATCCACAAGTCGCCGCATGCCGCCCAGTTCGCGCATCGAATTGAAGTAACCGACCAGAGTCATCCACGGATCCGCCGCTCGCCCGTGTTTTTCATACAATACCTGAGCAGAACACATCAGTGACACATAAACCTGAATCAGCACGGCCTTGAGTCGTCGTCCAGGGCTGCAGATGCCCAAATAGAGACGCCCGAAGTCCTGATCGGTAGGCTCCTTCTGAATCGAGAAGAAGCTGTCCTTCACATCGAGGCCAGGAGCTGGGAAAATGTTGACGGTTCGCATAAAGAGACTGCGAACCTGCACATCGGCATTTTTAATTGTGGCCGTCGACGCAATCACCTTCGGTCGAATCTTGCGTCCGTTCACATCCCAGGTGCAGAGTTGGTCAATTGCGGTTTCATAAAGCCCAACCAGAGTACCCAGCGGACCGCTGATCAAATGCAATTCGTCCTGAATGATCAAGTCTGGTGGACGTAGTGGGCCGTGGTCAGCCAACCGAACGGCAGGCAGTCCCAGTTTTGACTTTGGATGAGATGTTGAATCTTCGACCTCCGGCGACTTGAAGCCATGTCGCTCACAGTAGCCATTGACCTGACCAAACAGCATCTGCACTTCGCCCTTCCATGGCATCTGTGCAAACTTGTCGACCGTCGCAATCAGCAGCGTGGGCAGCCGACGATAGATCTCTTCATCCACCACAACCACTGGCAAGCCCTCATCGGGGGCCTGACGACGGCTGAAAAGGCATTGGCCAGTCTTGTCGCTACAGAAAGTCAAAGTTCGACCGGATCCATGCGGATACGTTCGAGCCTCAAGATGCCGTCCGGCGTCGATTGCGCTGCCGCACATTGGGCAAGACGTCAATTGATAGGGGCTGCCGATACCTCCACCGGAATAGGCATTCCCGCGAGACTGCTTGATGGCTTCTGCCGCATCATCTGTGCGATTCGGCGTTGTGCGGCGACCGACCCACAATCCGATTCGGAACGGACTCTTTCCCCAGCGAGAGTCACCTTTCTCCAGCGACTTACGACGAATCGATTCGCAGGCGCAGATTAGAGCAGTGGCTCGCTGAAACTGCTGAATTGTCAACAGACGCAGCGTGTACCGCATCAACACGGCAACACCTTCGTCTCCAATGCGACCGGCAACCGTTCCCTGAAGCCGTCGCAGTCCCATGGTATAAGCTGATAGCCCGAGATACGCCTCGGTTTTGCCTCCACCGGTCGGGAAGAACAGCAAGTCAGCTAACGCCTCCGGTCCTTCGCTCCGATCGGGATGATCAAGCTTTGTTACTCCGGGAATGTTCAGCAGAATGAAGGCAATCTGAAATGGGCGCCAACTTCGATTGTGCGGGAGGTCAATGTCACGGTCAAAATCCGGCTGGTCACCACGCCGAACCCGCTCGGCATAGATTGAATGAGTTCGCTGCAGCCACATCGCACGATTCATAAACTGGA
The DNA here is from genome assembly GCA_052034165.1 of Planctomycetota bacterium. Lineage (GTDB taxonomy): Bacteria > Planctomycetota > Planctomycetia > Planctomycetales > Planctomycetaceae > SXXK01. Next base: position 6,816 of record JBPOIW010000264.1, read on the forward strand.
ACGATTCCAGGGCCTGCTTATCGGATAAGACAAGCTTCAGCCCTTCTTCGATGCGCTGCAGCGTTCGTTCGCAATGGTCGATTGCATACTTTGGAGCATCTCCAAACGGGGCCAGATCCTCCTTGGGGTCGATCAGCTTCGCGGCTTCCCCGGTGATCCACTGCCGATACGCAACGGTCAGAGGTTCCAGCATCTTCGGCAGACGCTTTGCATCTGCCTCCGCAAGAATCTTCATGTCCAGGACCATGCCTTCGAGAAGCTTGAACGCTGGATTTGCATCTGCGTCTTTCTCTGTCGGAGGAGCCGTGCGAGGCACTTCGTATTTTGGAATCCATTCAGTACTGATCGCAGTTGCGCGACCTGGCTGGTCATGGCTGGTTGCCACGTGAACGCTGACACCGTGACCCACCGCAAATTCCATCTGACTGCGATACATCATCGCCATCAGGCGTTCTTCAAGATCATCGTTGGCTCCGACCGTTGGCCGTCCGACGAAGATCGCAGCGTTTCCGGTCCCGAACACGGTCAGTCTGGGCTGAAAAATGTGTACTTCGTCCTTCGGCTTCCGCATCTCCTGAGCGTTGACGAGAAACAGCGTCACCATCCACTGATCAGCACGTTTGCGAATTCGGCCCTGCAGATAGATATCCGGAAACTCGGAGTCCGGCACTATGAGTTCGATTCGACCTTCGCGCAATGCGATGCGATTCTCACCGCCGCGACTGTACCGCTTGTTCACACGTATTGGATTGCCCGTGCGCGGATCAAGCTGATCCTCCTTCTTCTCCCGCTTGTATTGGCCCCAGGAAGATTTAGCCTGAAACGACGTCTCCGCCGCATCAATGCAGAACGTCATGCCGATTGACGACGGCAGAAATCCTGACGCGACAGGAGTGTCCTTATCGGTCGATCCGTCTTCAGATGTGTCTCGTCCGCCTTCCGCCAGTTCATCCGGCACCAGAGGCGCAGGTTCATCGTCATCTTCATCATCGCCAGCAGGCGTGGCAGCCGCTTGCGACGTTCCAGGCTGCCAGGTGGCTGAAGTCTCAGATTCCTGCCCTCTGGATGGAGCCAGTACGCCGACAATATACCGGTCACGCACTGAACGCTCTGTCAGTTCCTCTGATTCTCCGCCCGCTGGCCCCAGCAAGTCGCCGATGACCATTCGCTCCAGCTCCGCGCGAAGCTGCGTCTGGGACGGACTGTTTTCTGTCGAGTTCACTGACATTATTTTATCGCTATCCACAATGAACGTGGGAAACATATTCTCGATTCGACGATTCGTTATTTGGCCCGCTTTTGCTCCACTCGGATCGGCTCCGATTCAGCAACACACTCTGCAAAGTCTGCGGACCAGAACCCTTTTGCAACCTTAAGCGGCACCACACCAGCCGCCGTCGCTTTTTCAATCCGTAAGCTTGCCCCGGCGCTAGCAAGCTTCTCCTGCAGCTTTGTCAGATCACTACACCACTGCTCTTCATGTTCTTTATCGAGCTTTGGGTCACGAGACGCGGAAACGCCGTCCAACGCTACGACACGAACCTGACATCGACCGGCGTCCAGATTGCCGCCAAGCTCGATACCAGTTGATGCATTCACTGGACTACGGACGACCATCTGCTTCTGACTCGTCCACACTTTTGCCATTTCGGTGTTCACGGCATAGCCAATCTCATTTAGTCCCTGAATAAGGGCCTGCCGCTTCTTTTCACCAGACTTCTGCATTCTGGCCGTATTCAAAGCGACTTGGATTTTGTCAATCAGCGAATTGGCTTCCGTAAAGTTGTCCCTCTGCAGGCACCCCGTCACCTGCCCAAACAACGACTGCAGCTCATCGAATTCCCCAGATACTTCTGCTTCTATGCGGAGCTCCTCGAGGCGCCGCCTGACAGACGCCAGCTGCGTGGCCTTTGTCAACAGAGTCTTTAACTCAAGGCAGATGGTATCGAGCATCAGGCCTTGATTCGCTATTCCTTCATTCGAGACCATCTCCTGAAGCCTGCGTTCAAACGGTTCGCTGGAAAACTGTTGGTCCAGCACACGAATCTGACCGATGAGCCTGTCGGCAGTTGTGAAACGCTTGTCGGGTTCCGGAAGATCAGTGTTTCTGCGTATCCAGTCATCCAGGGAATCGGCTCTTGCATTCGAAGATAACTGTCGGGAAACAGCACTCACGTCATGCGCCACCGATTGCTTTGGCTTCGTTAACTCAATGCCCTTCAAGATAGCAGCTTCCATGAGGGCAATGTCCTCACATTGACCCTGAGTTGCTTCCTGAAGCAACCCGGCCACGTCTGACGGCAACTCGATCCCGGCGCCATTGGCCTGCCCCAGCACCGTAGTCGCAGTGAACTTTAGAGAGCGAACAAGCCTTGCTGTGCCGAGCCGAGCATTCTCTGCCTGTTCAAGTCGCTGGTCCATGTCAGAGCGTAGTCTCTGAACCAACAGCGGCGCCTCCTTCTGCAGCGAAAGGTGTTGCCCCAGTTCAAGCATTCTGGTTAATGACGCACGACTCTGGGCTATGGCTGCTTCGTCTGACTCTGAGATCACAGAATTGCGATGGCCAATGCGAGTCCATTCTGCAATTTCTGCATCAACTTGAGCCAGCAGGACCTGGCAAATGTCAACGACCTCCTCAAGGGAGACGATGGTTATGACTTTCGGGCCACTCATGGTTTTTCTCCCATCACACTTCGAATCTCCCTTAAGATACGCTGCTGCTCGGAAGTCCGGTCTTGAAGCCAATCGCTCGCGGATATACGCACAAACGCCCGGTAGGTAGCGCCAATTACCGAGGGACGCCAGATCTCTCTGGCTCTTGCAGTCGAAAGCAGTTTGTGAGTCGGTAAATCGCATTCTACCCCGACGCCAAAGAGACCGGTATGCGGATCGATGATCGCAAAGTCTATGCCCAGCACCGGATCCGGTTCTGGCCGGCAGATCTGGTATCCAAGTGAAGATAAGTATGCGAACACGCTGTTCTGAAAGCCGTTCATGGGCCGTAATGCCTCGGATCCCGGACGTTTCCCAGAGTTCATTCTGGATGCCAACCGACGTCCCTCTTCGAAGTTTCCGGAAGACATCAGCCTCGCGTATTCAAGATATCCCTGCAGATAATCACGTGGGCTCACAGGGGCTCTTTGGACGTTGAGCATGTCCGAAACATCCTGAACAGGCATGGAAGTTACCAGGGCAACTCTCGTCCGTGCACGAGTGATGGCGACATTCAGCCGGCGTTCACCACCGCTCTGGCCCAGTACCCCGAAGTTCCGGCGAAAAGTTCCCTGACGGTTTCTTCCAAACGTTGTCGAAAACACAATCAGATCACGTTCATCGCCCTGGACATTCTCCACATTCTTGACGAAGAACGACATGTCCTCACCATTGTCTCGCCGACTGCGTTCCGCGATTAGCGCATCCCGGAATTTCGCACTCTTCTCCGCTCTTGCTTCCAGGAGATCGTCGATCAGATCCGCCTGTTTGCGGTTGAACGTGACAACACCGATCGATGGCCGACCCTGCACAGGCTGGTTCCAGATTGACTCGAGATACGCGATGACCCTCTTCGCCTCAATCTCATTGGTCTGCTTCTCGTAGATTCCTTTAACAGGGATGTACTCTAGCGGTTTGTCGGCCAGAATCGTCTTGTCTGGATGAATGACCGGCACACTGAGTTCGTTTCTGTAATACGCAGCATTCGAAAAGGAAATGAGTTCACGATATCTGGAACGATAATGAATCTGCAGCATCGTTCGTGGCAAGATGGACTCAGCGAGATGCAGCAGATCCGGGCAATCTTTGATCTCTCGACGATTCCATGCCTCTTCCTGAGCGTCCCGCTCCTGTTCGGTCAGTTCATCATCTGAAAGATTGTCGTCTTCGTCGTCCGTCTCATCGCTCTCCATTCGACTGGAAAAGAATGACGATGGCGGCATTTGTTTCTCGTCACCGCTAACAACAACGGTCCGCGCCCGGAACAGGCTGGGAAGCGAATGCTCCACAGGCATTTGAGATGCTTCGTCGAACACTACAATATCAAACATCCCGGCAACTCGAGGAAGCACTTGACTCACCACATCGGGAATCATGAGCCAAACAGGACGGAGTGATCTTAGCCCCAGAGACTCACCACTCTGGAAAAATGTTCGAAGTGATACTCTCCGAGGTCCACGAAGACGAGTAATGTCATCCCAGCGAACTGTGGGGCCAATGGCGTTCGCAGCAAAGTTATTCGTCAGCAGTTTCTTATCCGCTTCTTTCAGCCCCTCGAGGCTTGTTCGAAGCGAGTTAATCCTTCTATCAAATTCGGATCTCTTCGTCAGGAGTTGGGGGAGTTGGGACTCAAGCAGGGCCTTCCATGCCAGGAGGCCCTCGCGACGAATGACAGTCTTAATTCTGCTGCCAACCAATTCGGTCCCGCCCTCGTGAAGGAAGTCCCGAGCCTTTGCCAGTTCCGTAAAGCATTGCTGCTGCTCTCTGGAGAAACCTGACGCCCGTCGACGAAAGACAAGAAAATCTTTGAGCGATGGGAGTGCGTCCTTCAGTTCTTGCGTAACTCTTGTGCTCAGAGAATTTGACTCGACATGCTTCAAAAACTTTACCTTCCATGTGTCAGAGACCCATGAGGAAAAATCCTCCAGCACTGCTTTGCACTGGCGCACCGCCTTGCCTCGCCTGATGCTCTCCTTCATTCGCGTGAAAAAGTTCATCGTCACGTTCTCATCGATCACGAGATTCGTGCGTTCAGCGTCAATGCACGGGCAGGATGTCAATCGCTGCGTGATCTCCTCAAGTCTTTCCAACGAACGGAGGGATAACGTCAGCTCTTCCTCGGTGCTCACGGTAAAGCCTGCGATGGCCGGCATTCTTCGTTTTGATCGTTCAATCTGGTAAGCCAGTCCATTGAAAAGAACAATGGCTCTGACCACCTGATGCAGCGGGGAAATCTGAGACAGGTCTTCTATTCGTTGTCGCAGAGGTGAAAGGGCTTCGAAGGTTTTGAGAACCACCGGTCCGGCCTTCCGCAACTCATCACGAAATGTGGCAAACGATTCAAGTGTCGGCAACGCTGCGAGCACAGCCTTTACCGGACAGCCGTAGTCAGCCTCATCGGCAGCCATTCTGGAAACCGCTTCCACTGCCTGATGGCACCACTCGTCTGACATCCATTCGCGAAGTGTCTCAATCGCTGCAAGACTTTTCGCTCGAGCACTCGACCGGCGAACAAGCAGATCGGCCATTTTCACTAAACTTCGAAATGAAGCAGGGTTGTCGAGTTTACTGACATCAATGCGAATCCTGAGCGGACAATTTGCCAACCCATTGTAGACCCGACTCGTGATGTCGAGGTCGCGTGCGGCTGCCTCAATCTCATCCTTCAGCTCAATAAGGGACGGTACATGAGATCGATCTGTCACACCGGCAGCAAATGCGGAGTTAGGCTCCCAATTCCGGCGAACTTCGAGTACTTGTGCTTCCAAAAGCAATGCAATGCCAACGGCTTGTATCGACGCTGCATCCGCTACAACAGATGATTGAGTCAGAAGTTGCTTTACCCGGCGAAGAGCCAGAACACGAACGGGGTTGAGTTTACCAACCAGCGATGGCTTGTTGACAAAATGAGGCGCCGCATTGATCCAGGACATCACTTCCGAAGGCGATATACTCGCAACAATTCGCCCGATGGAGTCAATGTATGCAGACAAGTCCAGTTTCGTCAGGCGATCGGAAAAATCCCTGGTGAGTGCCAATAGCGTCGCGCCCTTGGACTTCCGAGTCGAAGAAGTGTCGAACAGGCCATACAGCTCCTTAATTCGCCTGGCAGTGGGGGAGTCGATGTTTTGCAGAGTGCTGCCGTACTGCCCCAGCCATTTGCTCAGTTCAGCCGTATTGGACACGTCGTTGCCCTTGAACGGCTGCTTAACAACGGCATTACGTTCGCGTTCAGTATTCTCCAGGTTTTCCAGGCTTTCCCGAAACGCAGCGACGGAAGCAGCATCAAAGGGATCATTCTTCATCTGTTGGAGTGGATTATCGGTAAATCGCGAGGCCATCCATAAGGTGGACAACTGCCCTGAAGAATCGGCGCATCTCCGGATTCGATCCTCCGGGCACCTTGAGAGCACAGAACGAAGTGTCGCCACTTCCTCGCAGGCTTGACTGCTGGATCTATAGAGCTCTTTCAGATCGCGGAGCGACTGAATCAACTGGCTTCCTCCTGAATCGTCACCAAAGCACTCGACTTTCGCCTGAAGATTGTTGAAGTCGTCCGCTGCGAACGATCTGAAGAATGCTTCATTGTCATTAATCCAGTTCTCCGCATCATCTGGATTTTCGACCGCAATGGCGTTGGGAGTTTCTTTCAGTATCTGACATCGAGCTTCCACGGCGGAGTGAAGAGATTCAAGGCTGGTACGGAACTCAGAGATCGACGCATCATCATGTGGCACGTCCGGCATTTCACTGTAAGGGCTGTTTTCGAAATTCGAGTTTAGCCAAAGTGACCCAACATCTGCGCAAGATTCCTCAAGACGCTCCAGCGATACGGCGGAAACATGCGTCAGCAACCTTCGAAGCCCAATTACATCTGGGATGTCTGTTCCATGCTCTAACTCTATGGACAGCAGCTCGTCGACTATTGAGACATAGGAGCGACCACACGCTGAATCCTGTCGCTGGCCAGCATGAAAAATATCATTTATCTCTTCTTCGATTGCCAGTATCTTCGTCTGTAAGTCACCTCGCCGCTGTGGAATGCCAAAATCGGTGCTGACCTGTCCATTCGAGAGCTGAGTGATCTGGTCTCGAATGTCACGCACGATAGTCTCGCGATCGCCGTTGACATTTGTGACCATGCAAATTCGATCTTTCAGCCCGTGCGCTTCCAGTCGCTTTCGAACGACATCCAGGGCAGGCAGCTTTTGGCAGACGACGAGCACAGATTTGTGTTGCCCGATTGCATCGGCGACCAGATTCACAATGGTTTGGCTTTTACCCGTCCCGGGTGGCCCCTGAATGACGACTCCCTTTTCACCGAATGCCTGAGCGATTGCGGTTTCCTGAGACGGATCACTTGCGGCAACCATAAAACGAAGATCGTTTGCGGGAGCCTGGGCACGTTCGTTCGGTGCGGCCCCGATGCGTAGCATTGTTTCGAGTGCGGTTCCCTCAATCGTTTGCTGGGGAAGCAGTCGTAGATCCTCAACCAACGACTGACCGATAAACTCCACATGGAAAAGAACGGCAGCTGGTACGAGTGTATTGTGCCGGATCCTTTCGACAGCCTGTTTGTCCGGAACTGGCAATAATTCGCGCCCGGCAACCGTTGCAAGTAACCCAAAAGCATCCAGCGCAGCTGAGATCCCAATGGACGCCTGCATCATCAGGCTGTTGGCCGCCTCCCGCCAATCCTTTGCACGCTCATTTCCCAGCATACCATCAAACGCCGGGTTGAGTCGTACCTCATCACGAACTGAGTCAAACGCGACGGAAAACTGATCTCTCTGGCCGACTGAACTTTTTAATGTCACCGGCCACAGTAACACCGGAGCCAACCGCGGCTGTCGTTTCGTTGGCTGATCGTTCAAAACAATAAACGGAAATCCCAGGCACAGTCCGTTGACGCCGGTATCTCGCTGGTACGCTGCCGAATGATTCTCAAGCCGTCTCAGTCGATGTTCCGGGTTCGGTTCGTTTTCGAAGATTTGCGGCAATACAACGGACCGTTGTGCAGACTTTGCAAGGATCCGCTCGAGAATGCTGCTTGCATCCTTTAGCTCTAACCCCAACTCCGTGATGTCGATTCGAGGAGTTGTCTTCCCAATGGTCATCTTGACCAGAGGGCCACGAAGTACTGAACCAGAGACCTTCTTTTCGAAGTGCTTTAATAACGAAGTGAGATAGCCCTGATGCGGGGGCTTGATCCACAAGTCTTCAGGAATCGCCAAAACGATCAATAGCTGTTCAACGTCAAGTCTTCGACGAATTCGAAAGTTATCAACCCATTCGTCGATCAACGCGATCTCACATCTCGCGAATCCTTCAGTACGTCGTTCCAGTGTCTGATAGAGCTGAAACCAAGGCTGCTGCAACAGACTATGGAGCAATTCGGATTCCGGGGCTGCAAGAGATCTTTCACCGGCCAGGTGAAGCGTCGCTGTGATGACTTCATCAACTGAACGGAATTGCCCAACCGCCGCAGACGATAAAAGAATCAGGTCTTCTTCAGAGTAATTCCTGCGATCGATGATTGAGGAGAGGGCCGGAAGATTTGCATCAGGGAACAACTGCCGCCGTTCATCCCAAATCGCTGACAACTGAACGCGGGATGAAACAACTGAGCAGAATCGGAACTGGTTCTCTTCAAGCTGGATGCTGAGTGAGTGCGCCCGCTTTCTGGCAGACTCAAGACGCCTGGCTAGCTGCAAGAGCCACGCTTGCGATTGCAGCCCAAAACGCCAAAGGAGTTCCGGGACTGGTCCCGATAACAAAGCAAATCCTGACTCCGGGTTTGCAAGCAGCCAAGCCGGCGAAACGATCGCTTCTTTGCAGATGATAGGCAGCGTGGGATTCAGCAACTGAAGTCCCACAGCGAGTCTGAAGTCGGAGGAGATGTCTGTTCGGGACGTCAGTTGCTCAAGAGCTGATAAGACTCGGCTCTCAAGATCCAATTCCCGCACCCAACCCGCTATCGCACCACGTTCCAGTAGGCCACAGGCTTCTTCCCATGCACTGGCTCTCGCGGCTGCCAGTGAGAATTGCAGAACACTAAAATAGTCTCTGCCACCAAGACGGATTGACGGGCCACTGCTGGCCGACGTTCCCACAGCTTCCGGTTGAGACACCGGGACGTCTTCACCCTTCAACCAAAGTTGCACCTGCTTCCAATGCCATCGTTCGGTTCGGTCGACAGTGAGCAGTCCTCGCAGAAGAGTGGTCAGACGAGGATGCAGTCCCTCAGGCACCGTGACGCCGTGGGCAATCACATGAATCATGAAGAGTTGATCATCGGCTCCCGCAAAGCAACGGCCATTGGTGACCTTGTCCAGGAGCACCATTCCAAGGCCCCACCAATCAGACGCCGCGGAAATGCCACCCATGACGGTTTCCGGCGCGGTATACCGGCCAGTTTCAATTGGCGCAGCGATCTCGAGGTCCAGATCGGAGAGCCGGGCAGAACCAAATCCACTGACAACCAGGTCCAGCGGTTGCCGTGTGCGGATGAGAATCGTTTCAGGCCGAATATCGCGGTGCCTCAGTCCCGCCTCTGAAAAACCACTGAGAACCTGACCAAGCTCTGCAACGAATCGCTCGATGGCCGAAATGTCGCTGCCATCAATCAGCAATTCCCGAACGCTGCCACCGCTCAGCAGCTCACCCACTTCATAGGCCTGCCCTTCCGAATGACCGGTTTCGTGCAATTTCGGAACATGTTCCAGTGAAAACTTGCGCAACAGGTCGTAAATCGCTGGATCGGGCTCAGAGCCGGCTCGGTAGAGCGTGAGGAGGAACCGAGCCTCCTCGTTGGAACGACAAACCACAAAATGCTGCTGATTCCTGAATGTCGTCGGACGCTCTTCGACAACTTCCCAGCCAGCGATCTGACGCGTATCAGTTCCCGGCGATGGATTTGTATCGGGTTGGTCGTCGCCTGGTTTTGAATCTGAGGTGGACTCCGTAGAAGACAAGTCGTCGTCGCATATCAGACAGAATAGATCACCTTCGCTGTACGGATGACCGTTCCGACATAGGAGAACACCCCGAGTTTCCGGCGCAGGCTGTTCAACACCAGCCCCTGTCTCGCCCGCCTGAGGCTCATGAATCGCCTCCAGCACGATATCCCAGCCACAAGGGACACCGTTGACCGGGTTCTCGCACGACAACTCGGCGACCGGTCGATGGGCGTGACAGGCTGGACAGATTTTGAATGGTTCACCGTTCGTCATGATCGCAAATGCCGATCTTCAGTCGTTTGGAAGGAGATTCCTCGATCATGTAACACAGATCGCAGTTTTTCGAAATCACCGCGTCCTGGGATACCGGCCATCCATGCCGTGCCATCGTCATCCATCAGCAAATCAAACTGGTCATCCATGGCGTTTCGTGGGCGCAGGTATTCTGCAAAGTTGGCACGTCCCAAGTCAGTCAGCAGATGTAACTCCTGATTGTCGCTTCCCATCAACGGGCGTGTTTGACCGGCTTCCGCGATGTACGGACCTGTGATCAGAGCATCAACGAGTCCATCAAGTGCCGATATTTGTGACTGCAGGTCTGCCATGTTGAATCCGCTGTAGACCAGAATGTCACTTCTGCTCTGAAGCCTCGGGCGGATTGAACTGAGCAGATCCAGTAAAGCCGGAAACTGCTCAAATGGTTCGCCTCCGGAAATGGTGACGCCGCTGGCCTGATCCAGGTGCGGACCGATTCTTCCCAGCATTTCCTCAACGGTCATATCCGCCGGCTTCTGTGACCATGTGTCGGCAGAGATACAACCGGGGCACCGAATTGAACAGCCCTGAAACCAGATTCCAATTCGCTGCCCTGGCCCGAGTGTCGTCACCGGGAAGAAGACACGGGATAAGGAGACATGAACAGTCATGCTCCACGCTCCACACACTCCATCTTCAGTTCGGTGGTTGCACCGTGCTGAATTTCGCAGATCTGCCAGCTACTGCCGGGCAGCGCGTCGCAGTCAAACAATGCTCTCGCGAGCGGATTGACCAGATGCAGCTCCAGCTTATTGCGGATGCCTCGACCGCCATTCGACAGATCCGAAAGACACAGTTCACTCAGTGTGGCAATTGCAGCGCTGTCGATGGCCACGTTGATCTGGCGGTCTGCCAGACCTCTCAAAGTGGCATCAACCATGTGCTGCAAAATCTGAGCAGCGAATTCTGGCCGAATGAAATCGAAGACGATGACATTCTCACCAATTCGATTCAGAATCTCAGGACGATTGAGCACCACCTTGAAGTGGTTGTCGATTTCTGACCGGACCTTCGATCGCACTTCTTCAACATTGTCATCCGCAGAAACATTCAGGACTCGGTTACCCGTGGCATCTGTGCGGTAGATGCCCAGATTGGAAGTGAAGATGATGAAGGATTCAGAAAAATAGACCCGATCACCGCGGCCCGACGTCAGGACCCCGTCATCAAGTACCTGGAGGAACTTGTCGAGGATTCGTGGATGAGCCTTCTCAATTTCATCAAACAGCACCACGCTGAACGGCTTTTCCCGGATGGCATTTGTGAGTTCGCCTCCGACGTCGTATCCCACATACCCAGGAGGCGCGCCAATCAGCCGCTGATCGGAATGCTCAGCCGAGAACTCTGACATGTCGAACCGGATGTATGCATTCTCGTCGCCAAACAATAGGCTGGTGACTGTCTTTGCAAGTTCTGTCTTACCCACACCGCTGGGCCCCGCGAGAAAAACGACTCCTCGCGGACGTCCGCTTCGTCCAGCCCCGCCGACACCTGTCACAGAGCGTTTGACAATATCGAGCATGTGCACCACGGCATGATCTTGTCCCTTGACGCGAGACTGAACAAAGGCCATCCCGTTTCGAATTTTCTCCTTCTCGATTTTCTGCCATGGATCTTCCGTGACGCCGACCTTGTATCTGCGAACGGCATCGGCTACCTGCATGACCGTCAGGCCCTCATTCCGGCACAGCTGCATGATCGCATTCAAATCGATCAGCAATAGTCCCTCGGTCTGTTCGATGAAATCTGAAAGAACTTTGCTGGAAGCTGCTTCTCCCGATTCTGTGCCCTTTGGCAGTGATCTGAACAAGCTGGGAGCAATTGCCCGCCTCAAACTATGATCCGGCTTCGGTATTGGAATGTGTCTGATGCTGGGATTTCCAAGCGTGAGCCAGTCAGGCAGGTCACCTTCTTTGTCCACAATCCAAATGACTGTATTGTGGAATGGAAGCCGTTGTTCCCCCGCCGGACGCGGTCGTGCGGACAGCGAATTCACAAACGCTCGTGAAAACAAAGTGTGTTCGCCCTGAGACAAGGAATCATTTCGGACTGTTAGCCTGGACGCAAAATCGAGTATCAGGCAGACGGGCGGCCCCTGAAATGCGGCAATCGCCGTTAGAACAGCATGAGCTCTTTCTGCGGCAGACGGAGCCTGATCAGCACCAGCCAACCCGAGAGTCTCCAGCACAGCCGGTGCCGGTTGAGAAGCCCCATTTCGAGTCAGGATCCGAACGCCCCGCACGACGTCAAAAGCAACAACATGCTCATAACCACGCTGGTAAAGCTCAATGGCCAGCGATGTTTGCAGAGGTACTGCAGCCAGAGTGCCGGCGGTAATTTCCTGCACCTGGAGATCCTGGATGTTCCCTGAAAGTACGAATTGACTCTTCAGAGACAGAAAACGCAGCAGATCCCGCAGCCATCGAGGCTTTTCAAACTGATTGGTCGACATCGTGAACTGGTTCCCGAGCTACGGTCTGCGAGTGCCTATTGCGTTTCCTTCCGGTGCCGAAGTACAAGAGAAGTACCAATAGCTCATCCGAGAGTCTCAGCACATCCCTCCCAAGATACACAGGGAGCCGGGAGCCGCCAACGACTCCCCACGGGGTAGATTTCAAAAACGAGGAATCCACGCGTATACGGGGCAGTACTCTCAAATTCCATCTGAGCCACTTCGTTGCCGTCAAGTGTCGCTCTTTTATGGGCCTGAAGAGTGACTTTGGCTTTTCAACCATCTATCTGGATTTGCAACGCAGGAAGTACAAGTGCCCATTCGGTAGCCCTTCGGCCTGACTTTTCTTTCCTGCTTCTGGGGAGCCCCCTTTTGCTCCACGGTGCCGAATTTGCCAAACGAATCACGTTGCTCTTTGTGCGAGTCCATTGATTATCTGGTTCGTCGAATAGCCTCCGACGGTTCACCGTGCAGTCAATTTGTCCCCAAAAGATCATCGCCAGTTTGGGTCCATATCAACAACCCATTGTCTATACCGGCATAGAGTTTACTTTCGTCCGGGGACAACGCGATTGTTTTTACACGGCCCGCAACGGGAATCGAGCGTAACTCGGTATTCGAGTCAAGGTCCAGTATTGCGATGCGGTCGTCGAAAGCAACTGCAACGAGCTTCCGAGATCGAGAAGCGGCAAAGCAAAGGACCTCTGTCTGGCCGGTCCCCACATCATTAATCGTTTCGAACGTAGTGCTATCAAGAAAGGACAACTTCCCACCAATCAATGCCAGGAGTCTGTCTCCGGCATCGAAGGCAAGTTGAGATATGGCAGATGATTGCAACCGATGCGTAATCAATTCCCTGGACGACCAACTCCACGCATAGATCCCCTGACGAGTCCCAACGAGAATTGATTTTGCATCGGGAGTGAACGCTAGGCAATCGCCAGCAACGTCCAGAGGAAAGCTGTAAACAATCCTAAGCGTTTTCGCGTCAATCACATCGACATCGTGCCTATGGCCTGCCGCAACCAAAAACTCCTCGCTTGGATGGGCAAGCAAACAATGAGGGGTCAAGTGGGTTCTCTTCTCGCTGGCAGCAATCTGCCGACCAGTTTTCAGGTCCCATGAGACAAGGTCACCGTCCATATTTGCTCCAACGAGTGTGTTGAGTTCCTTCATATACTCAACCCCCACGATCCCGGAACTCATGGAAAACGTCTTCAACGGTGTCCCATTATCGCTTTCTCGCAGCAGGATCCTGCGGTCTGCACTTCCCGTCACGACAAATTCGTTTCCCGGTGTTGCAATCACTGAAACTTTATCGAAGTGATCATCAGCGATGCACGCGCCGTCAACGGTGGATGCAGTGAACGTCTGCAGGTCACTTTTGCCAATCGCCAACAGTGAATCACTGGCAGAAATTGCAATCCGAGCAATAGAGCCCACCTCTGCATTGAGAGTCATCACCAGAGCGCCTGACAAGGTGTCCCAGACGAGAATATCGCTGCCGCACGCGGCAAACAGGCGAGAGCGATCTCGTGAAAAGCAAAATGAGTTCACAGACGACTTGCCCTTGAAAGTCATCACCGTTTGTTCGGCAGGAACATCGAAGATCTCAACCCCGTCACGCGTGGCAACAGTTAAGTAACGGTCCGTTAACTCAGCGTCGCCCGTGTGGCCATAGAATTGGCGAAAGGCGGTAATTTGCTGCCTTGAGTACGTCGAGTTCCACAATTCGATCCCTCCGGTTCCGCCGCGCGTCATCAGCAACGGCTCGTCCCCGGAGAGTTCGATACCGTTGAGCCAAGCGACGTCAGCATCGATCTCGGCGATATGTGCTCCGTCTTTGAGGTTCCTGACCCTCACCTGGCCTTTGCGAGAACTAAGGTAAAGGCGATTACTGATGTCATCGACGGCAATCTCGTTGATCGAAAAGTCCCGATCCTCGGTCAACTCATAGTCTGAAATCAAAGTGCCGTTGGAGGTTTCCCAGACCCGTATAGAATCAGCTGTGGTCAATGCGACGAGGTATCTTTCGTTCTTCGAGAATGACAGGAACCTTACCTCTGAAAGTTCGCCTTCGCAGATTGTCTCCTCGGCAAGCGTATCCGCATTGCAGATCCGGATCCGCGAATCCTTCCTGACGGCGATGACGTTTTTTCTTGGCGCGAAAGCAATTGGGCAACCCTCTGAGAACGGTCGAGCGATGTCGCCATTCTTTTCTGTTGTCACGAATAAAAGGTGGCCGAAGTTAGTCCCAGCAATAGCGACCGGATGTGGCTTATCAGTGATTGCCACAGCCTCAATCTGACCAGCGGCTTTCTGCCGTTTCAACAAGGACTGCTCCCAGTTCCACGTAATCAACTCACCGCCTGTAGTGCCCACGACAACTGAAAGACCATCGTGAGCGAATGCAGACGAAACGGCACGTTCCGCCCCAATCTCCGCAGTGTTTATGATCCTTTTCGTTTCCAAATCCCAAATATCAAGCTGATCACCGGCACACAAGAGACGCTTATTGTCAGCAGAGAATGAATACGTGAAGATTCGACCTTTTTCCTGAGGCAATTCTGATACTTTTTCTCCAGTAACGACGTTCCACAAAGATGTCTGTTTGTAACCGCTGATCGCGAGGAGGTTTCCATCGACGCTGAACGCAGCTACGTCTCCGCCAAGCGCGGACGTGACATCTTTATTTTCCAGAAAACTCCATTTTCCCAGCCCTGACTGGCTGTTGTGAGTTAGCAATATGTTGGGTTCATTCTGCATGAACTTCATGGCCGAAGGGGCCGAGTCCCGGAATGCGCGGTGGAGAAGACTCAGAAGAATCTCATTCTCCGGGCCTTGGCGTTGTAGCAGCTCCCAGACTGGCAATTGCTTAAATATCTCAATGCGTGCCAGAGCCCGGTCGTGGCCTTTGCCAAACTTGTCCACAACATCACAAACCCACTTGTCATACTCCTGAAAGATTTTGTCAGACTTTTCTTCCTCGGCAATCACAGCCACCAAGCGATGGACTAGGTCTAATGCATGCTGCTGAGTCGATTTTGACGCAATTTGCTTCTGGGTTTCAATGTCCCAAACTCGAACGTTTCCATCTAATGCTGCTGAAGCCAGCCGCTTCCCGTCAGCGTCAAATTCGATTGCAGTAATCTTGCCGAAGTGAGCCTTCAAGACACGCTTGATTTGGCGTTCTGGCACGCTCCATATCCTGATCTTTCCGTCCTCGCCCCCAGTCGCCAGAAACTTGCCGTCACTTGAGATGGCAAGAGATGCAACGCCGGAACTCTGCATGCGAAAACCGAAGCTTCGCTGAATCTGCTCATTCACATGAGCATACTCCCAGTTTCTGCATGACACCGGCGTAGTTGATAAGGTCGTTGCTGCGGCCAGCAGATTGCCGTTTTGCTGATGAGCTTGTACCTCGGAAAGAGTTGTTGCGTACTGCTGAAATCGGAGTCTGTCAGTTTGAATTCGCAGGTTCTCTTCAGATCTTGCAGATCTTCCGGCCTCATCAATTGCGGCCCTTTCGTTGAGGTCTGCTCGGTCACGCTCAGCTTCGACTTTTCGCTTTTCTCGCTCAACATTCTCCTTCTCAAGTATTACTTTCGCTGTTGCCTCTTCGGCAGTTTTCGTTGCAGCAACGGAATGTCGCCAGAGCCAGGTGGTCGTGATTAGGCCCAAAATCACGAGCCCTGCGACAATCCCCGATGATGTCACAATTCCTTTGTTACGCCCAACATACTTACGAATTCGGTAGCCCATGGAAGGCGGGCACGCCTGAACTACATCCCCAGTGAGATATCGATTCAGATCTTCGGCAAACGCTGATGCGGATTCGTAGCGGCGGGTCCGATCCTTCTCCAGCGCCTTCATGACGATCCAGTCGAGATCACCGGCCAGGATTCGATTCAGCCGAACACTATCGGTTCGTCGTTTTCCTGTGATGTATGAGATCTGCTCTTCGCTTCCGCCACAGACTCTCGTGCTCGGCCTGAGTGGCTCCTTCTCGCGAATCAGTTCCAGAACCTTCAAGACCGCTTGGCCTTTAATGGATGAATTGTCCAGAGGAGTGGAACCCGTCAGGAGTTCGTAAAGCACGATTCCAAGCGCGTAGATGTCCGTCCGTGTGTCGATGTCGATCGAGTCAAGACTGGCTTGTTCTGGCGACATGTACTTGAGTGTGCCAAGAATCTGTCCGATTGCAGTATACAACGACTGATCGGTCAGTCGCTGAGTACTCTCCATTGCTTTTGCCAGGCCGAAGTCGATGACCTTCGGTACCGCCTTGCCGTCTACAACGGTGACCAGTATGTTTCCCGGCTTCAAATCGCGATGGATGATCCCTTTCTGATGAGCATGCTGAACGCCGCTGCAGACATCAACGAAAAGAGCAAGGCGTTCGTTGACCCCCAGTTTGTTTTCGTCACAGTAGTCGGTCAACGTCCGCCCCGGCACCAACTCCATCGCAAACCACGGTTGTCCATCCGATGTGGTTCCAGCATCCAGAATCCGAGCAATATTCGGATGGTTCATCAAGGCGAGTGCTTGTCGTTCCGCCTCGAAGCGGGCAAGAGTTTCTTTGGAGCCAACGCCCTGTTTAACAACTTTCAACGCGACACGTCGTTTGACAGGCTGAGCTTGCTCGGCCATCCAGACTTCACCCATTCCACCTTTCCCCAGGGGCTGAAGCAGTTTGAATGGTCCAACTCTGTCACCGGAACGAAGCGAGCTTGAATCACTTAAATCTTCGGAAACAAATCTCTTCGTTTCTGAATGCGACTTTTCCTCGTCGTTCAACTCCTCAGGGGTTTTCAAATGAGTTGCGTACTCAAGATCAGGTGCGGGAGAAAGAGTCTTGTGAGATTGTTCCTCCGCCTGAACTAGTTGGCGGACCTTCAATAACAGTGTTTGCTGACTTTCACACGCGCGGAGCAGATAGGCTTCCCGTTTTTCAAGCGGAAGTTTCATCAACACCTTGAAGATCTCATGTTCGTTCATCGCGCCCCGCAACCAGACTGCCTTGATATTCGCAACCAGCTCTTCTTTCACTTCGATGCACGCGCATTACTTTCCTTTTGATTGCAGCAGTGCCACAGCGATGTCCATTCAACAGTCCGCATTTCCTCTCACGCCCCACTTGATGTCAGGCTTTAACCGTCCTTCCTAGGATTCGGCTCAGCGGCGTCGGTGTACATCTTGACGCAAGGATGCTGAGACAATGACCTGTCGCCTGAACTTTGTTCTTCCCCCATCGCTGACGTGACAACCCTGCTATCAAATGCGTTGATTCCTTTGACCTAAAGATGCCGATCGATTACGTCACAATTGCAACTTGTTACGTCATTTTCAGCGCAAGTTGCAATCCATATTTCCTCGTAACGCGTTTACCCAAAAATAGTTGTGACATTTTTTGGCCGTCTTGATTTTACGTCGAATTGCAACTTCGTTACGTCAAAGCAGCTTTGGCGCAATCCTTTACGGGCCTCGAATTCAATTCGATCACTCCGCCGGTTTGACTGATGTGTAGGCCTGATCAGGGTGCGTCAATTCCGCGTATTTCGTCTTGAGCCTCCCATCCTGAACCATTTTGCTGAGAAAACGCTCTTTGGTGCGTTTGGCGTCCCTCTGCAGCAAATCAGCAATCTGCCGGTGAGTCAGGAACCGTTCACGACAAAGCTCGATGATAATCTGTTCTGTTTGCTCAGGAGGTAACCGCAGGTTGCGTCGTGACGGTTCTGCAATCGTAATCAGGTCCTGACTGCCCAACTCCGGATCGATTTCCAGGCCGTTTTCGTCGCTGTGTCGGTCGTTGTGTGGTGAGCTATCATCGCTATGTGGTGAGCTGTCTGGCTTGTGTGGTGAGCTATCAGCCTTGTGTGGTGAGCTGTAAAACCGCTCAGCAAGGCGATACGAGGCCCAGCGACCGTAGCCGTCCTTCACTAAAAGTCCTTTAACGATCAGTTCCTGCAGCATCTTTGTGATGTCCGTCGTGTGATCATTCGAAAACTGCTGGAGCCGTTGATTCGTCACGCTACCTTCCACATCGGCTGTCACGAGGGCCTGCACCTGTGCGGCGTTTAATCGCCCAAACTCACCGCCCAAAACAGTTCGCAGATTCGCCAGGGAATCTTCCGGTAGCAGGCTGACCATCGGCATGATCAAACGCACTCGATCAGGTTTCAACTGCTCATCGATCAGCGGCCATCGCCATTTTTGCGATGCCCAGCCCTGGCGAATCTTGTCAATTCCAGACCCGGCTTTATCGCCAGCGCCCATCATTTGAAACATTCGCTGCAAGGCAGGATTCCGACACTCGCTCACTGCCCCTTGTCGCATCTGCTCCAGAGAAACCAGCAGTGTCCCTGGATTCGAAAGCTCAAGCCGATCCGGGAACCGATCAATCACAATCCCGCCCTGACCGCGATAGTCGGCATGGATCAGGGCATTCACCAGAGCTTCCTGAATCGCCTCATGTGTCGGCGACATTCCGCTCCTGATCGGATCGGAGAATAACGTTTGCGTCTCCTGGCGGCTCTGATAAGAAAACGGAAGCTTGAGACCGTCCACCAGTTTCGGATAAACGCGTTGGAAGAACTGCAACAGATTCGGGACCCAAGTGCCGTCGATTGTCAGTCGATCTGCCCAGCGATCTCCAATGGCATCACTGATTCGCTCACGATAATCCAGATGGAAGTTGATGCTCGCCGAGACATCACTCAATGCATCCTCGTTGCCGAACATCAACAATCCGGCAACAGTCAGCCCATCAGTCTCAGAATCGCGGTCACGTCCCCAGGCGCCCAGCTTCTTCAGGAACCCCGCCACATCTTCATTGAGCCATGGATGATTTGGATTACGAGCTGAGAATCGATTCCGATATTGCCGAACGGATTCCGCGTCCAGATCATCAACTGTGAACTTTGGAAGAATGCGACTGTCGGCAGTCTGTTCAGACTGATCCGCCAGCATCCGGCCAACTTCCTCCGGACTGCATTTGTAGTCGCCCTCGTTGAACCTGCGAAACGTTCCATCCAGAGGATTCTGGCCGACGAACACAGGTCTCTGCCGACGGCTCGCACGAGGCACCTCAATGATAAGTACCGACTTGCCATCTACAGACTCGACTCGAACGTTGCTATTCGTCAGCAAATTGGCGCTGACTTTGCCTCGATTGTTAACCGTGTTCCAGAAATCTCGCTCAGTCTTCTGAGGATCATCCAGCCCCTGTGCCTCGAAGCCGCCGCTATCAAGTTCCTTGACTCCCAGGACAATGAAGCCGCCATCCGTATTGGCCATGGCGCAATACGATTCCCAAAGCGATGAAGGCAAACCGCCTTTCGCTGATTTGTACTCCCAATCCTTGTCCTCTCCCAGGTTCAATGCTGAGAGCAATGTTTGAATGTTCATAGAGCTGACTTGAATACTCTAAAACGGAATTTCATTGTGAAAATCGGAGGGCGGGATTCCGCTTGCTCCAACATCCCAAAACTGATTGGTGCTCATCATTGCAATCACAAGGACTCAGCAATTCTTTTCATTGCGGCGATCAGTTGCCTTAGCGGTTCAATGCTGATTTCCTCTGCAGGGGTCTGCTCAGCAGCCAATTCCATGACGATCGGTTTATTCAATTTTTCGACCGACAACGATTTCAGCCAGTCTTCGATGCGCTTGGAAAACATCTTGTTTGGATTATTGTTGTGCTGTCGTTCCCAAGCGGCGAACGCCGATTCAGAGAAGCGCTCCGAAGTATCTGTCTGCCAATCTGCAATGGCTTGCATATATCGCGACTTCGGCAGGAGATCTTCGAATTCAGTTCCATCGGCTGTGAAGATGACGTCAACGTCGTCGTGATTGGCTGCAACTTGTTCAACTTTTGAAGTTCCTTTCTTGTCAGAGTCGAGGAACAGGATCACCGACGCCTTCTGTGATTTGGCAAGCCTGCACATATACTCGTATTTGTCACCTTCACCATCGAGTAGATGCACTAATGGCAGCAATCGCTCCATGTCACCCCTGTCCAGGAGGTTGGCGTCGACAAGCTTTTGAAACATCAACGGCAGGCAGCGAACCTCTGTCGGGCCTTCTACAATCACTGTGATTGGCGAATAGAGCAGTGAATCAGCGGGTGTGATACCCAGGCTGCTGCGGACCTTCGTGAAGTTGGATCGATACGCATCATTCACAAATCGTGATACGGCTCGATCTCCATTCTTGTAACTTTCAACCATCCGCAGACAACGCGGACGGAAGGAATTGATCATACTCGGCGAATGAGTGGTGTAAACGACTTGAATTGTCTGATGTGCTCCCAGTTCTTCGAGTAGTCTGCGAAGGGTATGTTGAGCGTCTGCATGCAATGACGTCTCGGGCTCATCAAATAAAACGATCGAATGTCCAGTTGCCGGGTCAATCCGCAGCAGTGCTCCCATAATCTGCACGATCCGCTGAAGGCCGTGCCCTCGTGTCTCAAGAGGGGACGAGCCTCGATGTTTGTCCAGAAGCGAGATCTGAAAAAGCTCCGGCTTAGCACCCGGAATAAGCTGAAATTCGGCGCGCATCGAGTTAGGCCAGATTCTCAGAAGCCGTTCGCTCAGACGCGATTCGGCATCGCGTGCCTTATTTCGGCGTGTGGAATCGGTCCAGGCAGAGTTCTGCTCAGGATTGAATTTCTCACCAAAACCAAGTTGCAGAAGCTCTCGCTCGGCGTCCGACCAGGTGTTGATGTCAATAACTGGCCGGATCTGAGAACGCTTCGGCAGCCAAATCACATCCGGAAACTTCGAAAGGCTGCTGCTCGGGTTTACTCGCTGGCCATTTGCTTCGACTAACTTGATCTCCCCTTTCGCCGGATCTGTACTCGGAGATTTTTGAACTGTCACTCGCGTTCCAGGATTCCAATCACGCGGAAAACCTTTCTGCCCTGTGTCAGCAGTTGTGTACTCGAACACGGCATCGACTTTGATGTCCGGGTCTTCATTCCATTTCCTTCGAGACTCCTCAGAATGATATCGATTTACTTCGTGCTCTTTTACGCTACCGGATGTACAGAGGATCTCAATAGCGCGTAGCGCGAGGCTCTTTCCCACATCATTGGAGCCAGTCAACACTGTAACATCGTCTTCAAGCTGCAACGTAGTGTCGCCAACGAATGGGCCAATAAACTTTGGAGTAATGGTCTTCAAGATCATCTGAATACTTCAACTGGATAACGTGTAAAAGATGTCGCTTGCCCGAATGCTGATCTCAATGTGTTGCGTCTAGTCATATTCCGGATACGGCCACTTTGACCCAAGAATGATGTCAACCTCGTTGACCTCGTAGTCCTGAAGTTCCCCGGATTCTTTATCCAGAATGACTGTTACTGAGAGTGCAAACTCCGCATCGCCGACATACTCGTGTTCATACCACTCAGAGAACACTTCATCCTCATAAGGATAGTATTCTTCTCTTCCTTCAAGGCACTTGAGTTCGCCAGCGACAGTCAAGTCAACACCGACGGCAACCTGTCCATCCTCAAGGCTCCAGACGTCCGCGATTTGATTGTCTGAGAACCTCGATTCAATGGATTCCAGGTCAGGCTTTCGAAAGCTTCCAACGAGCCGCCCCGTAATTCTGTCGAAGTCACACTTCCGCACACTGTCGCGGATCTTCCGCTCAATGGAGTCGGAGAAAGTGTGAAAGAACTCGCACACATCGAACGCCTTGTATATTCCGTCCTGTAGTTGCGCGTGGATTGCGTCAAGTGTTTCAAGATGTGGCTTGACCTCCGTATCAATAAAGGTCTGGAGCCCGTTCACGAGACGCACACAGGCTTCGGACTTTCCGATGGACCGGCAGTCGTTCTGCAGATCTTCTGCAAGCTGTTGCTCCTTGCCGAAATCGGAGGAGTTGTTGGTCAGGAACGTAATCTGAACGTCTGCTGGTCCCGGGGCTAATAACTTGTGCAGGATCGTCTCCCAAATGACTGCGTCACGAAATCCTTTTCTGCCCTCACCATCAAATGGCTTTCTTCGCTGGAGAGATCGCTCCACAAGTGCAGCAACGGCTACACCATCAAATTCGATAATCTCGCCGTTCAGGCGTTTGATCTCTGCATCCAGATCAGCACGAAATTTCTGCAACTCCGCCACTTGATCAATGGGCACTGACAAAGATGCAAGCTCTGCCCCCGACACCATCTTTTTCAAATCCCGCACGCTTGATTCGAATGCTTTGACGGACTTTGTCAATTTTTCGCGGAAGTGATTTACCGTCTCTTCGAACACAACACGCGGAATCGCCAACGTGGTTGAGGTGTCATGAAGGTATGTCTTCAGCAACTTGAAGTTCGGACCTTCAAGGCGAAGGTCGTTGAACGTCTCTGTCGTATCGAGGACTACGATCATCATTCGTGATCCTCCCCATCGAACAGACCACCTTCCTGCTTGGCGGGTTTGCTGTCCTTGCTATCGAAGACGGCAGATCCTCCTACGTTGTCGTTGGCCTTGGCTTCCTCTCTTTGGCTCCCACTCTCAACACCAAGCGGAGGCATTTCGTGGCCGAGTAGCATGAACAACTGCTGACACTTCTCTTCAGCCGAAACGTCAGACGACTCGATAGTTTCAACCGCATCCAGCTCTGCTTCAGCTCGCTCCTTCGCCTCAAAACGGTCGAAGACGCCTACAAATGGGTCGCTCAACAAGTTCATTGCCTTGAGAATCTCGGGCGGTTTGGCAGTCATGCCTCGTGCGAAGTAACTCCCGTTCTTGCACGCTTTGCGGGGAAAACGCACGATACTCAGCAGCAGATGAAGCGCCGAACCCAACTGCGATTTCCACGCTGAGTCCTGCGGTTGCGGCAGGCTGACTCGGTTGAATGACAGTTGTGGGAGAAAAGATCCTTTTTGCGCCCCTTCAAATCGCTTCTTAAGAGCGTTCATGATTTCATCAAGCGCGTCGTCAGAGAGCTTCTTGTCGGGAAACAAATCGCCGTACATGCGATTTGCGTCTTCACTGACAGTCTTCCGCCTTCCCTCTATGAACTTGTTAAGATCGCCAGCGACGAGTTTTGACAGGATGCCTGCGGCCTCTGTGTTCACCCGGCTGTTCTCTCGTTGGAACAGTTCCTCCGCCGCTGTGGGCATCCATCTTTGACCGTCTGCCAGTGAGAAAGAGAACAAGTCCAACAGCTCGCCAGTCTTCTTCCTCCGGTTTTCAAGCTGCTTCAATTCCTCTTCGGTCAGCGCAGAGATCCGGTAACTTACTTGCCTCTTCACAGAACCAATTTGCTTTAGCGTCTCCAGCCCAAACCATTTCGGCTTGACTGATACCTCGAAAGGAGCCAGTCGCGTAGTCTTGTCCACGCTTACCAAATGACCCATGTCGAGTAATAGTGCGAGCTTCCGGTATACCGGCGACAATTGAGGCAACTTATTCACGGCGGAAACGGTCGGCACTGGAGTGCCATCTGCTGTCTTCGCAACAATCTGATTTGTCACCGGATCGATGGTCACTTCAACAGCCACTTGCGCCGGAGGCCCTTCCTTCGCTTCTGGCTCATCACTATTTGCACTTTCGATCAGCAATTGCTCGTAAGTCCGCCACCTCTCAGCAGCCTCCACGGTTCCTTTCGGCAAGACGAGCGATGGAATTCGTGTTCGTTCTTCATTCAGGCAAGCGGCTTTGAGCCACTTGACGTCAAACCACTTTTGCCACTCCGCTGCGAGCAATGGTTCCGGCGAAAACACCAGTGTTAGATGAGCGTTATCGTCAACCGGGTCTTCAAAGTTCGCTGACGAGCCAAACATCACGAAAGGCACTGAATCAACAGTCTTATAGCATGCCAACGTGCTTTCCGGCCCAGTCCACAGGTCGCAGGTCACAAGACGCACTTCCAGAGATGGATGACTGGCCTGCAAACGGAGTAACGAGAGTAGCACGTCCGATGTTGTCGTGCACGTTGGATACAGCGTTACGATCAAGCGTACTTTCGTAGTGTCAGAGGCGGGCTTGTCGCCGCCGTCCGAATTGGCCAAAGCCGTTGCCGCCAAGACTTTCCTCAATCGACCCACGCCTACGTCTGATAGTCCTTGAACGACACCCAGAATTAACTGTGCGTTGTCAAGCAAGCCGTCCACATCCGGAGTTGGGTTGGTCATTCCTGCCAAGCGGCGGAAGTCGGGCCAGACGAATGGGATTTCGGGAGTTGCTTCACTCATTCGTCGTCCTCCATGTTGAAGAGTGTGCGTTCTTCGGCGATGGTTTGGGGGGCGCTGGATTTTGGTTTGGGGGACTTTTTGGGGGCTCGGCGTTTTGTTGGGG
>JBPOIW010000220.1:0-9298 GCA_052034165.1 Planctomycetota bacterium
CACATTCCTGAGTCTTCCATCGAAATACTTGGTCATGCTGTCGGCGGAATCACGTACCGTCATTACGCACACCGTGATCCACTCGCGTTTCGAGCCATCATGACCATTCCACAACCGTCTGCATTCCTTGCACTCGTCAAAGGCCATGACGGCGAATGTCCGTGCTGCAGACGACCGTTTGTGACTGTCGATTGACGTCGCTGGCGGTGAATTACTCCCAACGGTCCCAACAACGTGAAATGCACGAGTATTTCATTATGTCGGGGCGTCGGACGTCCGACACGTCGGAGCACTGAAGAGGCTTTGGTTTTGACGCTTCGGTCAACAGCAACGAATGCAGTTCTAACACGGATCCGCATGGTACGGTGGTATTCAGAGTCGGTAATCGGTGAAATATTCAACACATGACACTCGAATCCTGCTTCCATCTTGAAAGCGATAGCGCATCGATACAGTTTTGGACCGACAAGAGACTTCCGTTCGAGCCCACGGGACAAATGCTCGATGCGAGAAACTCGCTGCGTTCCGCACTTCGGTGTTTGGCTCCAGGGCAGAAAAAAATTCTCCTAGCCACCTATAGCTCTCTCGATCAGAGCTTTTGTGATGCCGAGAACATTCTTCTCTATAACGTTGGTGCGGCCACCTTCGAGCCAGTAGCGACGACAGGAGTTCGATTTGATCGAATCCACATCGCACCCTCTGCCAGTCCGTCCGGAAGATATTTTAAACACCATCATTATTACCGGCTTGGTGAAGCGTCTCATCTCACGGCCGGGCCGCCGGACGTTTCATTGACGTTCCTCCTCAGCTCCCTCACGTCGTCTACAAAGCCCCATGAGATCTGGTGGCCCGCCAGTGAATCTGGCACAGCTCCAACGCGTACGTTCCCGGGGAGCTTCGAGATGCGAATTGCGCTTCGATTTCCGTCCCCGTTTCGCAATTTAACCTCTGTGATCAAGCCATTGTTGGACGGTGTGATTTGTGCATTCCATTCGCAACCCAACCCCGACCTCATTGCGGTGAAACGTCTCGGTGAAAAAACTGGACTGAATAGTGAGATGATTCTTAACAGGTTGCAGTTTCCAAGAACTCACATCCTCGGCCCTCGTCGGCTGCTGGAGACCTATCGAGACTTCGTCAAGTGGAATCCAGCCGACGAGCTCTGTGAGGCCGGTACGGTCTTATATGAGCCATCTTCGTTGCGTCAGTGCATTGTCGACGTGTGGGATCGACAGAAACCACGATAACATCAGTTGCCTGCGATTTGGGAAGCCGTCGTTCGTTTCACTTTCGGCCCTGTATAGTGCTTCCCGCGTTGGATGACGACATCGCAGTGCAGAGGATTTCCACCCGCAGAACGCCTACGAAAAGTTTCAGATTTGCTTTCTAACGTCTTTCATCCTCTCCCAAGCTTGGTTGGGGCAATCACATCAACCGAAGTCAATCCGGTGTGTCGGACCGGAGTAGTGAAGTGAACTCTGATTCGACGCCTCAGTCGTGACCACCGGAGCTTCGCAGGGCTGATTCGAATCGCCGCTTAAAATAGTATGGACGGAATCGGTCCCGGTCGTTTATGAGTCAGGAGACGCAGGCCGTTGCTGCTGTCACCGGCCGTCAACCTTCAGAACTGAGGAGTTGCGTTTCAGAGTTCGCAGGCATGCCCAAACGAATGTACCGATCAGGAGAAAAATGCACCATGGCATGGAAACGGAAAGTCGTTTTGTATCAAACCAGTCCCCAAACAACTCCAGCAAAAAGCTAACAACGACAATTTGCAGCAAAGTGTTGTATTCTCGACGAAGCACATTCAGCAGCGAGAACTTCAGTGCTGGTGGAGTGTAATTTCTCCAGCCTGGGATGAAGGCTGGGGTTCGCTGCACCCAGACATTGAACTGTTCGCCGAACTTCGATCGCAGGAACGACTCTTCTGCCATCATGATCCGTTCGTAATACAGCCAGAACGTCAAGATGTACATCAACGGAAACCACCACGTCAGAGTAAAACAGCTGAGGCCAAGGCCGATCAGAAAGTTGGCGAGGTACAGGGGATGCCTGACCGTCGAGTAGATTCCGGTCGTGTTCAGCGACTCCGCAACCTGACCAGCCGTGTTCCGCCCCGATGTTCCGGCCGGAGTATGGCCAACCGTTATCGCGCGAATCAACATGCCCAGAAAGCTGATCCCCAGACTCACGATTTCAATGCTGTCAGCAATCAGGCCGTCGTGTTTGGGTTGTGGAATTGGCAACATCGCAATAACGGCACACACGACAACTGTGACAGGGAGAAAGCTCCGCCAGCGAAAAAGCCAGTTACCTGTGTTGGTCAACTCACGTTGCAGACCCATGCTCAAAACCATCGTTTTCGTTGACATCTAAGGAATATCCGGCCGACAGTTGCAGCGCAGCAGGTCGGGGATGAAGGTTTCGAAACGATAGTGAAATCTGACGAACTGTTACAGATGTAGTAGATTAAATTGAGTTTATCTGGCTCCGCTCAACTCCTAAGCAGTTCGGCTGATCGGATAGACTGGGTTGGCGTTTCACACTGCCTGCCGAACTATCTTGCTGGCGATTCAATGTCACGGGTTCTTGTTGTCGAAGACCAACCCAACCTGCTGAGAAGTATTGTGTCGGCGACGACCGAGGCTGGGTTCGTCGTCGTCGGAACTTCGACTCTGGCCGAAGCCACTGAGCAATTCAAGATGACTCCGGATCTGGTCATCCTCGACATCATGTTGCCCGACGGCAATGGACTCGAATGGCTGAAAGGTCGCCGAAGTGAGAACAACGACGTACCTGTATTGCTTCTAACAGCACGTGACTCCATTGAGGACCGCGTCCGTGGTCTCGACTGCGGAGCGGACGATTACCTGATCAAGCCGTTTTCGATTGATGAGTTGCTCGCCAGAGTGCGAGCACTGCTGCGTCGACGATTACCGGAACTCCGCAGTGACACACACACGCTGCAGATACAGGACATTCAGGTCGACCTGATGTCGAGAACTGTACTTCGCGGCGGTCGCCCGATAGAACTTCAGCCACGGCAATTTGAACTGCTTGTCTTTCTGATGCAGAATCGAAATCAGATTGTGACTCGAGAGATGATCGCTGCCAGCGTGTGGAAACAGCCGGATGCCACATGGACCAATGTGATTGAGGTTCATATCAATCATCTTCGAAAGAAGATGGAATTACCGGGCTGCGCTCCGATTCTGCAAACAGTTCGTGGCAAGGGATACCGGTTAGGAGACGCGCTGTGAAAAGGCTGTCCATCCGCGGGAGGCTGTCGCTGTTCTTCGCTCTTGCTGTCGCAGGGATTGTTGTTGTGTTTGGCATCGTCCTGATTCTGATCACTCGCCAGCAGTTGCTTGCGCGGACCGATGCGGCATTGCGGGAAGAGTTGCGTGAGATCCTGCTGGAAGCCGACCTGCACCAGTCCATCACTGACTTTCAAGAAGCAGCTCAGGCACGTTTCTATCATCACGACATCTATGACTTCGTTGTCGTGGATGCGCAGGGCTCAATCATTTTTGTCAGTGCGGGATTGACGCCCGAACAGGGAGTTCAGCTTGCTAAGAATGAGGACACAAAGTCCGTTGTCTTTGCAAGCAATGAGCTTTCCGAGTCGTTGACGATTCGCTCGGCCCAGGCAGAGTTTGACGGCGCATTTGGAACACTTCGAGTGTTCTCGGTCACGTCTCTGCAACCGTTACTTAACGAATTGCAAACGCTCGAAATGGTGGCTTTCGGCCTCGTACCCATTGCTCTACTGATTGCTGTGGCCGTGGGATATCTGCTCGCTGGACGTGCATTGGCCCCCGTCACCGCGATTTGCGAAACGGCCAACACAATCACAATTGATAGCCTCCATAGTCGAATCGAAGTGCCCAATCCTCATGATGAATTGGGTACACTCGCGGAAACTCTCAACTCGCTCATAGCCCGTCTGGACCGGGCTGTCGGTGAAATCAAGCGGTTTACCGCCGACGCTTCGCATGAGCTGCGGACACCTCTTGCCGCATTGAAGCTGGAAGCAGAGCTGGCTCTTCGTGGTGATCGAACGCCGCAACAATATCGAGCGGCACTGAGCGTGATTGCTGAAGAGACAAATCGGATGTGCCTACTTGCCGATCAGCTGCTAAACCTAAGTCGCGAGGATGCCGGAATTGCTCAGCCAATGGAAGACCGCGTTCCTATTCATGCAGTCTTGTCCGATGTTGTTCAGCAGTTGCGGCCGAGGGCCTTTGAAAGAGCGATCTCACTAACCGCCGACGGATTGCAGCCATGCGAAGTTGTTGGAAGCGATATCCGGCTGCGACAAGTATTCCTCAATCTTCTGGAGAATACCCTGAAGTTCACCCAAGCCAATGGCTCAGTCCGAGTCCAATGTGAGTGCCAAGAGGATGCCGTCATTTGCAGTGTGATGGATACTGGAAGCGGAATCGCAGAAGAGCATCTGCCATTCATTTTTGGACGATTCTATCGAGCGGACCTCGGCCGAAGCTGTGAGTCAGGTGGTGTCGGACTCGGCTTGTCGATCGCTCAGCGAATTGTGAAGGCTCATGGAGGAACCATTGACGTCTGCAGTGATGTTGGTTTCGGCACGACTGTCGTTGTCACACTGCCTGGCAGAATGCTTCCATCCTCCATCGAGATTACGGCCGACACCGTTGCCGTGCCAGCCGATGTTCAGTTTTCGGAGATGACCGCGTAATGCCACAATTTGCGATTGAGCAATGCTCTCTAAGTCGTTGGTTGAACGTAGTTGTCTGTTGCATATTCGTATGCTATTGCGTTGGGTGTAATAAGTCGTCTGACGAAAAAGCCAAAACATCGCCTGTTCCACCCGCAAAGACGACACACTCCGTCTCTGAGACCAGCCTCAACACGATCGAGCTGACCGAAGATGCTGTGCGACGATTGGGCATTGAAACTCAGCCGATGGCAGAGCGCAGCATGCCGCGTTTTCGCACCTATGGAGCGGAGGTTGTATTACCGGCGGGAGCCTCAGTCGTCGTGTCTGCTCCGCTCTCAGGGACATTGAAGCTTCAGCATGAACAGCCCATGCTCATTCCAGGCCAGCGGATCGAGAAAGATTCGCAGGTCCTGCAATTGATGCCAATGCTGTCGCCTGAACGCGATGTGTTGACGCCGGCAGAGCGAATTCGCTTTGCCGAGGCAAAGAATACGATCGCTCAATCACAGAACGATGCCGCTGCTCAGGTGCAGCAGTCCGAGGTGCAGGTTGAAGCAGCTCAGATTGCTCTGGATCGTGCAGAACGATTGTTGAAAGACAAATCGGGCACGATACGAACGGTAGATGAAGCCACCGCACAACTCAAACTGGCGGAAGCTGCTCTGGAGGCTGCGAAGGCTCGCAAATTGATTGTGGATGGAATCAAACTGGATGCGGAAGCCGGAACTCTCCAGCCCATTCCGATCGTCGCTCCCATGTCCGGGATCCTGCGCAGTGTGCAGGTTCAGCCTGGTCAAATCATGGCGGCGGGCTCGGCAATGTTTGAGATCATGAACACTGCAACGCTTTGGGTTCGAGTTCCCGTTTATGTTGGCGACCTCGACAGCCTCGAACTTACCGGAGATGCTCGGTTAGCGGCTCCCGGAGAACGCCAGACATCAGAACTTGTTAGCGTAAAGCCGATTATCGTTCCACCAACAGCACAGGCCCTGGCCTCAACTGTCGATGTGTACTACGAATTGCCCAACGAGAACACAAGGTATCAACCGGGACAGAGGCTTAGCGCTCAGATTCGAGTGAAGGGCGAAGCGACAACACGATCCATTCCCTGGTCGGCCGTTTATCTCGATATCTATGGCAACCAGTGGGTTTATGAAAAGACGGACGATCGAACGTTCGTTCGGCAGCGAGTTGAGGTTGCCTATGTCGCGGACGGCTGGGCCGCGCTGAATCATGGACCAGGAGTCGGAGCATCGATTGTCACCGCGGCTGTAGCCGAGCTGGCAGGGACGGAATTCGGATTCGCCAAGTAACGACCGGGCCGTTAGTAGTGTGGCAGATTTTCGCAGGGCGATTTCACCATGAGTTGGCTGATTGAGTTAGCACTACGAATGCGAATCGCCGTTTTGGCGTTGTCGGTCGTGCTCATTGTTGTGGGACTTCGGCTGGTTCCATCGATGCCGCTGGACGTGTTTCCGGAATTCGCTCCACCGTACATTGAGATCCAGACAGAAGCTCCTGGCTTGTCGGCCGAAGAAGTCGAGAACCTCGTCACGTTTCCACTGGAAAATGCCCTGATCGGGACACCTGGCCTTGAGACCCTGCGGTCAAAATCCGTGATGGGATTGTCTTCGATCCGATTGCTGCTGCATCAGAATGCAGACGTCTATCGTGCACGCCAGTTAGTTCAGGAACGGCTCGCGTCAGAAGGACCGAGACTTCCTAACGTCGCGCGGCCCCCTGTGATTCTTCAGCCGTTGTCGTCATTAAGCCGCATGCTGAAAATAGGCATCTGGTCAGATAAGCTTGACCAGAGTGATCTCACGGAACTGGCCGTGTGGACCATTCGGCCTCGACTGATGGCCATTCCGGGGGTTGCCAACGTAGCTATCTGGGGACAGAAAGATAAGCAACTTCAGGTGATCGTTGATTCAGAACGATTGCTCGCCCATGACGTCACACTCGACCGTGTGCTGCAGAGTGCTCGCGATGCGGTGGCTCTGGATGCTGGAGGTTTTGTTGATACGCCTAATCAGCGACTTGCCGTGCGGCAACTTTCGTCTGTTAAAACACCGGAAGACATGGCACGAACCGTCGTCTCGTTTCGAGATGGGGCCGCGCTGCATCTGGGCGATGTTGCCGATGTGAAGATCGGAACTCCGCCTGCGATCGGCGATGCAATCATCAACGATCAGCTCGGGCTGTTGCTGATTGTCGAAAAGCAACCGGCCGCGAATATGCTCGAAGTGACTCGAAAAGTAGAAGCAGCTCTGGAAGCGATGCGGCCCGGCTTGAAGGATGTCGAGATCGATCCGACCATCTTTCGACCGGCCACGTTTATTGAACGCTCAATCGACAACCTGACGTCATCACTGTTGACGGGATGCATTCTGGTGGTCGTGGTCATCGGACTGTTTCTCTTCGACTGGCGAACGGCGATCATCAGTCTTACCGCGATTCCTCTCTCTCTGATGGCCACCATTATTCTGCTCTATTGGATGGGATTGACGATCAACACCATGATCATTGCTGGTCTGGTTATCGCTCTCGGAGAAGTCGTGGATGATGCTATTATTGATGTGGAAAACATCGTGCGGCGTCTGCGAATCAATCGTACGCTGGCAAAGCCGCGGTCATCTTTCCGAGTTGTCCTTGAGGCATCGCTCGAAGTCCGCAGTGCAGTGGTTTATGCAACAGTGATCATCATGCTGGTCTTTCTTCCGGTCTTTTTTCTGGAAGGACTTCCCGGAGCGTTCTTTCGTCCTCTGGCGATTGGATATGTCGTCGCTATTCTGACGTCACTGGTTGTGGCGTTAATCGTGACTCCGGCGATGTGCCTGCTGATTCTTCCGGGACATCAGGTATCAGAGAAAGAGCCGCCTCTGAGTCGCTGGCTGCGTACGCCCTATCGAGCGATGTTGCCATGGTTTGCAAGTCGTCCGAAGTCAGCGTTTATGTTCCTCGCTGCATCGCTGGCGGGAACGATGTTTATTCTGAATGGGCTGGGGCAGGAGTTTCTGCCGAACTTTCAGGAGACCGATTTTCTGATGCACTTTGTCGAGAAGCCCGGAACGTCGCTGGAAGCGATGAATCGAGTCACGATTCAGGCCAGTCGAGAGCTTCGAGCCATCCCCGGTGTGCGAAACTTCGGCAGCCATATTGGGCGAGCGGAAGTTGCAGACGAAGTTGTCGGCCCGAACTTCACGGAACTCTGGATCAGCATCGATACCGATGTGGATTACAACGAGACACTTGGAAAAATTCAGACGGCGGTTGATGGCTATCCGGGCCTGTACCGCGACGTGCTGACATATCTGCGAGAGCGAGTCAAAGAAGTTCTGACTGGAGCCAGTTCCAGCGTGGTGGTGCGAATCTATGGTTCGGATCTGAACGTCCTCCGCTCCAAAGCCAAAGAGGCCGAAGCCGTGATGGCGAAGATTGAGGGCATCAACAATCTGAAAGTGGAAGCCAATGTGCTGGTGCCTCAATTCGAAGTGAAACTGAGGCACGATGCGATTGAGCAATTTGGGCTGACACCGGGCCAGGTGCGTCGCGCGATCACGACGGTTCTTCGCGGGACAAAAGTCGGCGAAGTCTATGAAGGCCAAAAGAAGCAGGATGTCGTTGTCTGGGGCACTGAGGCAACTCGGACGGATCTGAATTCGCTGAGAGAAATTCGCATCGATACTCCGACGGGAGGCCAGGTTCCTCTGCGAGATGTTGCCAATGTCGCCATCGTCCCGGCTCCGAACGAAGTGAAACGTGAAGGCGGATCACGACGAATCGACGTCACATGCGACGCCAAAGGACGCGACCTCGGTTCCGTGGCACGGGATGTGGAAGCTGCAGTGCGCGGTCTTTCGTTTGACCGCGGGTACCATCCGGAGTTTCTCGGGGAATATGCGGCTCGTCAGGAATCCCAGCGTCGCCTCATTGCTCTTGGGGGCGTCTCATTGCTCGGTATCTTGTTGATCCTCTACATGGACTTTCAGTCGATCAAACTGACCGCCATGGTGGCTCTGACGATTCCGTTTGCATTGATTGGCGGAGTCATTGCCGCCTGGATTGCCGGCGGAACTCTGTCACTTGGATCGCTGATTGGCTTTGTCACGGTCCTCGGGATCGCAGCTCGAAACGGCATCATGCTTGTTAGTCACTACCGCCATCTGCAGCAGGTCGAAGGCGAACCGTTCGGCCTCAGCCTGGTCGTTCGCGGCGCTGAAGAACGCCTGATCCCGATTCTGATGACAGTGCTGACGACCGCATTGGCGCTGCTTCCTTTGGTCATGGCCGGAAACAAGCCGGGACATGAAATTGAGTATCCACTGGCGATTGTGATTCTCGGCGGAATCGTCACCTCCACGATTCTGAACCTGTTTGTGCTGCCACCGCTCTATCTGATCTGGGGACGCAACGCGGTTCCGGCTTTGGAAGACAGTGAAGTTGCTCCGCCTGTGATGCCCTGACGGCACAACCCGACCAACCGATACAATTCTGGTCACCGGATGTCGAACGGCAATTCCTGTCGATCGATCCATTGGGACGCTCGATCGAAAGCTTAACTCTGCAATATCCACCTCAAGGACTTTACCCTTCTCGGAC
>JBPOIW010000033.1:0-26690 GCA_052034165.1 Planctomycetota bacterium
AAGCCCCCCACCCAAGCAACTCAAATCCAGAAAACAAAATCCCAGGCGGATCCCCTGCCGTAAAAACAAATTCTTCTCACGGCGATAGATCACCATGCATGTACCAAAAAACTCTCAGCCTCATCGGATTATGATTAAATCAACATGCCGTGACGCTTCGGGTTCAATCGCCGACACTAACAGGAGAACTTTTCGAGCAGCGTCGGGCGATCAGGGTTTTCTCTGCCCTTTCAACGTCAGCAGGACACGTTCTATCTGCCAGCTATCATCCTGTTCGCCCGTCATGTCATCGGATTTTATTTCTGAATCGATGTCGCTGACCTGAATCTGCAAAAAGAGTTTGCCCTGCAGGCAGGTGCTTTGAATCAGCTCACCTGGAATTGACACTGATTGCATTCCGAGCGGGCTGGTCAGTTCGGCAATCGTTTGCAGGTTGCTGCGATCGCCGGACAGGATCTTTACGAATCGCGAGCCGGCTCGGATCAGCAGTTTGAGTTCTCCGGATTCGGGAACAAGTGGCCGGCAGGCGTCCGGGATGTGAAACTCCAGCATTGTCTTTGAGGCAGATTCCTGGGGCTGCCATCTTCGTCGCAAGTTGGCATAAGAGCTTCCGACTCCTCCGTCGTCGTTGGCCACAGAGCGATACGTCAGCAGTTGAGGAGGAATCAGGAACGGTTTACCCGCTTCAGGCGGATACAACTCCAGCGGATGCACAACCAGGACGGTACGTTGTCGGCGAACGTCATCACCTTCAAAATGAAGGACATGGTCGTCAGACTTATCCCAGAACAGGACAGAGGGTTCTGATGGGAAAGCGGCTTCCTGAACTTCCTGCGTGGAGTTGAAAACAGCATTCAATAAAGTGGATCGGTATCGCTCATCATCACTCAGAAGAGACGACCGAAAATATTGCCCGGAAAGCAGAGCGTTATCCGGAGTCCCTCGGAGCTGGCCGGAATCATCCAGATCAAGTGCCAGGTTTTCGCGATTCATTCCCGCCAGAATTGGGTCGCCGGGAGACATGCCCTCTTGTGCTCGCAATGTTCCGGTGAGCCCTGATTCATCCAGAGTGGCGCGAACGCGAAAGGGCTTTCCGAGGCGACGAACAGAGTTCAGAGAATAGGTTCTAAGTCCCGCAGGCTGCAGGAACTTTCCCCACGAGACATCTCCGGGGCCGTGCCACGTCATACGGCGATAATCGGAATTGGTGTTGTCCTTCAGGGCATCGAGTCGCGTGCCGTTTTCCGCGGAAACGCCCAGATCGCGCGGAGACGGAACGAACACGGACGCAAAACCGTCAGCGGGCAGATCGGTAAAGCCCTGAGCAGAATTAATCACGACCGACTCGATCACGGTGGCCGGCGCGACATTGCGAATCTGAAACCCGACAAGGGCTGCGGGCAGGGCGGTGATGATCGCCATGGCGGGCACAGCGATAATCAGCCGTTCCCCGGAATTACGTCTTTGCAAAAACAGTCCCACGATCAGCATCGCCACCGGAAAAATAGCCAGCAGCAGGACAGCGACATTGCGGGAGGGAATACGATAGCCAATCATGGAGGCGGCCTGATCGGACGCGGTCGTCTCGTCAATGTTCGGAGCCAGCCGTTTCGTAAACATGACTTCCTGCATGCGGCGGCTGGAGGCGATCAGCGCATGAAACGGATCAGATGTTTTCTCGTATTGCACAGGGTCAAAAAATACCTGAGCTGAAATAGTGGTCACCAGCACCGAACCGCGGCCGAGGTTTTTCGTCATGGCGACAGGCCAGCCATCAACGGTCCAGATCTTTTCGCATGGCTCCGGGATGACTCGCAGGTAGCGGACCGGCTCGGGGTATTCGCGAGCCACGGAACGCACAGGATACTGCGACTGAGGATACTCCGGATTGAGATCCAGAGTCAGGGAGTTCGTTGATGTCTCTCCGACAAATGACATCGGCAGACTGTCACCCAGCAAGGCGTCGACGACCTCAGGACCGGTTCGATCCGCCGCAATCAACAGCCGACCACCTCGCAACATCCAGGCTCGCAGTGCTTCGCAGGCCTGAGGAAAGTTGACCAGTGCCGGATTTGTCACGGCAATTTGATCCATCGCGTCGAGGCATTCCGGGGCCGCCGTCACTTCGGCGGAGTTGATCGAAGTGACGCCTTTGTTGGCCATCGCTGCGTATCTCATGACGCCCATCAGGTCATATACCGGAGTATCATCTTCATTATAAGATCCGGAATTGGCCATCAGACCGCTCAGCGGCAAAAGATCCATTTGCGTCATCCCGTGGAATGACGGAATTTCAGAACTGTGTGACTCGCGACGAATGACACCGTCATCCTGGCCTTCCGGGAAGAACAGGTATTGAAACTCGACGCCACCCGACGCTTTTGCTTCGCGCACATAAACCGGCCAGCTGGACTCGAATGCAACCTTTGCTGGAAGAGTCAACTGGCGGGCGAACTGCAATCCCTCGGAACCAGCGGGAGTCACGACGGTCAGGGAAGTCGCTGGCTGGTCGCTCGCATTTTGAATTCGCCCCTTCACCATGCCCCAGTGATCGGGTCTGAATCTCCCGATCCCGGCCTGACGCATTTCAACACCGGGTGGCTCGGGCGGGGTGACGCTGGATGGATCCGGCCTCTTCGCCTCGTCAGCAGTTAGAGCGGTCGCGAATGTTGCCGCGCACGCACAGGGCAGGACCAAAAGGATTGTGAGGCATCGGAGGAATCGAAAGTTGCGATCGAACATTCTGCGGATGTGAGCATATCCGTGAGTAAAAAACTTGTTCACAAATGCCTCTCAGAATCCGGAGAAAACACTGCTCGGCCGACGTGCCCCGAAAATCTCTTTCATGCCAGACATTCAGGAAATTGCAGTGTGACGAAACTACAAATCAATCTCAAATCACATCGCGTTTCATTCTTCGAACA
Organism: Planctomycetota bacterium; assembly: GCA_052034165.1. Lineage (GTDB taxonomy): Bacteria > Planctomycetota > Planctomycetia > Planctomycetales > Planctomycetaceae > SXXK01. The sequence continues at coordinate 2,925 of JBPOIW010000033.1, forward strand.
TCGGCGGTTCGAGATCCTGTGAGCATCCGATTAACGTGAGCTGCAGAGTTTCACACTCGCTGCCGTGGATACCGCGCTCACGCATTTTGAGGTGTCGCGTTTCGTTAGGGCAAAAAGCCCGGGACATCCTCTGCGGTGGCGCGCCGGCCTGTTGATCTAATCAGCCGGAACGCGTTAGCGTCCGGTTCATTCAGCTCGTAGTGCTGGCTTCAGCCGGCATCCGTCTGCAATTTCATACAACTCGTAGTGCTGGCTTCAGCCGGCATTCATCTGCAATTTCTTACAACTCGTAGTGCTGGCTTCAGCCAGCATCCGTTTTCAATCTCGCATGACAATGCCGACTGAAGTCGGCACTGCGAAACTCGACACGCAACGCTGGATTTCTGTTTCTCACGCAGAAAAACTTGAGGGATGATCTTGAAAGACGTCGCCGCTTTGTTAGAGTGTTGCGACTGAGTCTCAATTTCATTGCGGCGAATGCCGAAGAACGTTGAGGTGAAGTTGTGGTCAACGTCTGCAGCATTGCAGGTGGTTTTCTTCTGCTGAGGCCAACGCCAGCCAGTGACATGGTCAGGTAGCCAGCCAAGCCCGGCACAGAGGTTTTATGCGGTACGTGGCCGCGTATGGTTTTTGTGTTTTTTGGCGAAAGGTTGTTCTGTGCCCGTATCCTCAAAGTCTAGGCTCCGCTCCCGCGGATTTACGCTGATTGAACTGTTGGTTGTGATCGCGATTATTGCGATCCTGATCGCCTTGCTGCTTCCGGCTGTGCAGGCAGCTCGGGAAGCCGCCCGGAGAACTCAGTGCAAGAACAACATGAAGCAGCTGGGGCTGGCGTTTCATAATTATCTGGACACTCACCGTTGTTTCCCGCCGAACGGGGTCAACAACGTGACGAACACTCAGACGTGGTCGGCTCAGGCGTTTATTCTGCCGTACCTCGAAGGGGGAAATCTCTTCAGCAAGATCGATTTTAACGTTGGCTATGGGCATGCAAACAATGTCAGCCCGGTCAATATTGCTGCCACCAGAATTCCGGTTTTGCTGTGTCCATCGGACCCCAACGACAGAGCGCGGCTGACAGCTGCGGGTGTCGCGGAGCATTATCCGCTCAGCTACGCTGTGGGTCGAGGGATCTATGAAGTTCATCGAACCAATTTCTCGGTCGACGGTGGCGGCGCGTTTGCATACAGCAAGGTGACTCGTGATCGCGACTTCACGGATGGAATGAGCAACACCGTTGGGATGTCCGAGGTGAAGTGCTTCACTCCTCGATTTCACGACAACTGCAGCCTTCCGCCAGCAGTGACTTTCACCGCTTCAACGCTGGGTGGTCTGCTGGGAACATCAGGCTGGAGTGCCACCAGTGGACATACTGAGTGGGTGTCGGGCAACACGATTCACACAGGATTTACAACGACATTCACCCCAAACACGAAGGTGCTGACGACCGTTGCTGGGGTTACCTATGACTTCGATGCGACCAGTAAGCGTGAAGCATCCGCCGCGAGTGTCTGCGACGGCATCACGACCTACGCAGTGGTCACGTCTCGCAGCTTTCATCCTGGGATCGTTCAAAGCCTGCTGATGGATGGTGCGGTCAGATCGATCAGCGAGAATATTGATTTGAACACCTGGCGGAACCTCGGACAGCGTGCCGACGGTAACGTTTTGGGTGAATTCTGATACTCCGCGTTTGGCGATGCTCGCTCTGAATTCTTTGCAGGAAGAGTTAAGGCTCATGTCCAAAACATTGTGCGAAATGAAGAAGCAGCTGAAGTCTGACTTTGGGCTGTATAAGCAACTCGTGTGCAACGCCACCCATGTCTGCACCAAGTGCGGGCGAGCTGCCAACGACAAGAAACTGCTCTGCAAGCCGGAGCGACTGAAGGAATAGAGGACTCCGGATCCCTCGCAGTTGTGCGGCGGAACTGTAAACTTCTCGAACGCTGACGCAGCATTCATGGTTCCGACGACGTGGGACTATCGATGCTGCGTACTTTTTTGGGAGTTCCGAAGTTTGCATCCAGTCAACGAGATGCAGGAGCTCATCGTCCAGCAAAGAACGCATCTCGAGAAAGGCTGTCATGATTCGGACTTCCACGCGTTTGTTATTCGTGGTGCTTTTGAGCATCACTGTTTCGCTCGGTTCCGGGCTGTCGATCCTCCGCGGGGACGATGCAACCGGCTTTGAATTGCCAGCCACTGACGATGGTATTCCAGGGGCCGGGCCGATCCGTCGCTACGACTGGTTCAAGGGGCTCTGGAAAGAACGTCGCGCGGCGTGGGCAGCGAAGGTTGAGCAGGACCAGAGGGCGGTCGTGTTCCTGGGTGATTCAATTACTCAGGGCTGGGGCGATGATTTTCAGGGTTTGTTCCCCGGAATGAAGGCGGCCAATCGTGGTATCAGCGGCGATACGACTCGCGGCATGCTGCTGCGACTCAAGCAGGACGTGATGTCATTGAATCCGTCAGCGGTCGTGATGCTGATGGGAACCAACGATCTTGAAGAGCAGGCCGAGCCGCAAGTTATTGCTGACAACATCAAGCTGATCGTGGATGAGTTGAAGAAGCATAATGCGGAGTTGCCGATTATCCTGTGTCAGGTCTTCCCCAGCTCCGCCACGAAGAAGCGTCCGGCCGACAAAATTCGGGAAATCAATAAGCTGACGGCCGCGAAGGTCAAAGGCGATCCTCAGATCACGGTGCTCGATACGTGGGCTTTGTTCGCCAATGAAGCGGGCGATGCGAAAGTTGAAGAAATGCCGGACTTGTTGCATCTGAATGAGATCGGCTACAGGAAATGGGCCGCCGCACTGACTCCGATTCTGGCCACGTTGGGCTTTCTGGAGACCGAGCCTGATCAATTTACGCCGGAAGAGGGATTCGAAAGTCTCTTTAACGGAAAAGATCTCACGGGCTGGGGGCATGATGGCAAGACCGTGACTCCTGACGGTCGCTATGTCGCGAAGAATGGGCGATTCATTGTGACAACTCCTGCGGAAGGCAGTCGAGTTCAGCAGCTTTATACGACTCGCGAGTTTCCGGGGAACTTTACTTTGAAGCTGGAATTTCGAGCGACACCCAATGCCGACAGCGGCGTATTTATTCGCAAGCCACAATTGCAGTGTCGCGATTATCCGCTGGCTGGTCCTTACAAGATGTTGAAAAACTATAAGGCCGGCGACTGGAACGAACTGGTCGTTGTTGTGAACGATGGTCTTGCTCACTGCACCTGCAACGGCGAAGTGATCGAGGAAGCTCTGAAGGTTCCGGAGACTGGTCCGATTGGACTTGAAGGCGACCGAGGACAAATGGAGTACCGCCGCATTCGCATCTCGATGCAGCCAGCTCAATAACTTTCGCCGCGATGTGACGTTTAATCTTTAAGGAGTTCAGCGAGTATGCTGGACTCCTTTTTTTTCAATGGTCCGCCGGCAGCCAATGACGCTCCGCATGGTGAAGGCTTACGGATTAAGCTTGTTGGAATTCCTCTTCGGGTGCTTTATCGCAGGCTCGATTTGACTGGCGGCTTGTCACTCACATGAAATTCTTTGGAATTGGCCGGACTGCTGTTGAAACTCGACCGATGACTGCTATCTTGTTGAGACTGAATCTCAGTGTCAGTTCGGCGGCATGTTGAGTGACTTGAGGTTCAGATCAGTATGCTGAGGCCGCAGCCAGCCAAAGACATGGTCAGGTAGCCAGCCACGCTCAGCACAAGCTTGTCCGATCGACATGGTGTCGTTCGGTTTCACCTTGTGTCGTTTGTGTGGAGGAATGGCTCTATGTTGCAGAGCATGTCAGTGCGAAATGTGTGGCTTCGTCGTCGAGGCTTTACTCTGATCGAGTTGCTTGTGGTGATCGCAATCATTGCGATTCTGGTTTCGCTGCTTCTGCCTGCTGTGCAGCAGGCTCGCGAAGCCGCGCGAAGGACTCAGTGTCGAAACAATCTGAAACAGATTTCGCTCGCGATTCACAATTATCACGACGTCTTTAATCTGTTCCCCGCAACAGAAGTTGGCGGAACCGGAACGCTCGCAAAAGCCAGTGCGTTTGTGGCGATCCTGCCACACCTTGAGCAATCCGGAGTCTTTACGCTTTACAATCCTTCGCTGGGAAACAGCGAGCCAATCAATATGGCGGCTGTGCAGCAGGTGATTCCCGCCTATCTCTGCCCATCCGCGCCGTTTCGTCGACAGGTCCCGATGTCAGCCTGTGATGCGAACAATCGAGCGCCGGGCACTTATGCCGTGAGCACTGGCAGTGGTGATCCGTGGGGAGCGTTCGCGACCGGGAATCCTCACAACGGAGCGATCGTCGGGCCAGGGTCCGGGAAAACTCAAATGCGGGATATCACCGACGGAACTTCAAATACGCTGCTGGTGGGTGAGGCCGCCTGGAATCTTCCGGACTATCTCTTCACTTCCGGTCCCTGTTCAGGTCAGGTTCGCTGGGGATTCACGTACTGGTCTTCTCCGTATCCGCTGGCCACTGCTTTCACCACGATGGCTCCGTTCAATCCCAAAATGGGAGGAGCCAACGTTCTTTCAAGGTTCCGCAGTGAGCATATCGGCGGATCCCAGTTTGCTTTGGCCGATGGCTCGGTCAGATTTGTCAGCGAGAACATCAGTCAGATCGTTCTTGACTCTGCTGGAACACGCGCCGGCGGGGAGGTGCCAGGTGAATTCTAATCGCCATGATGACGGCAGGAGATCGTTGGCATTGCTGTCGAGTGTGCTCATCGCTGTCCTGAGTCTCGGTTGCGGCTCAGACAATCAACTCAACAGACAAGTCATCTCGGGTAGTGTGAATGTGGATGGAACTCCCCTGGCACACGGTGTTATTCGTCTTGTGCCACAGACCGCGACAAACGGCCCTGGTGTGATGGCGGAAATCGTCGAAGGGAAGTTCAGTCTTGATGAGCAACTTGGACCGGTGCCGGGACTGCATCGTGTTGAAATTGAAGCGACAAAGCATCTGAATTTTGACATCGATAACGAAGCCGAATATGCGGCTGCGGTACTGAAGACGGGGCGATCTCCCGTGGCGATGAACCCTGTTCCTGCGATCTATAACAAGAACTCCACACTCACTGCGAATATTGCGGACACTGATGATCAGGTTTTTCCATTTGATCTGAAGTCCAGACCCTAGTGGCTCGTCAAGTTTTGATTTGGAGGTTACCGGCGGATCCCATTTTCGCCGACGGAGCGGCGAAACTAAGTAGTCGAGCCGCTCCGTCGGCTCGCATTGAACCCCAGATCTTGTTCTGGACAGAACACTACTCATTCGGAGCGTACAACAGACCCAGAATGCCAAGCCCGTAGAATGTGTACTCCACGTCGGCCTGCTGATCCCAGCTGGCGCCTCGGAAACCACCGGCCGCAAGCTCCAGCGATGTGCCAAGCCAATGCAGAATTCTGTCCGGTGGAATCAAATCTCGTCGCTTCAAATCCTGAGCTGTCAGCAAACCTGTGAAGGTCGACAGGCCGTCGGCAAAAGGAATGCGAGTATTCGCCTGGAATCCTCCTTCGGCACTCACGACGTCAGTCAGGAATCCCGTGACGTCATCAGCGATGTCATCATCCATCGCATTCAGCTGATTCAACAACGCAACGGCGGCCGCCGTGGGATTGGTCCCGCTGCGCTTCATCGGAGCAATCTCAACAAAGCCGCCGTCGTTTCTTTGGCGATCGTAGAGAAACTGCACCATCGCGTTTCGCCTCGGAATCTTCCGCCCCATGAGTTCATAAGTCAGCGCGACGAGGAACGACTGATACGTGCTGCCGAGCGCCCCGTCTGTGGATTTTGCGTAACCTCCGTCCGCTGTGCGAAACTTCTCCACGGAAACGGTCACCTGATCCGCAAAGTCTGCCGGCGCGGATTGCAGCAAGTCCGGCCCGCCAGACGCCTGAACCACCAGTGCACTGTAAAGCCAGCTCAGAAGATCGATGACACCGAGGCTAAGTGGATCGATGGCACCAAGATAGGCGGCAATTTTGTCGCGGCAGTCGGTTTCTAGTCCACCACTGACGGCCAAAGCACGCACTGCAAAACCCGTGTAATAAAGGTCGGCGTCGCCTTCGCGGCCTCGAAAACCGCCCGTCTCGGTCTGCTGGCAGACCAGAAATTCCCGATGCCGCGCAAGGCGGTCCGGCGAGATCTCACGGAGACCCCGGGAAACGCGGTCAGCTAGTCGGAAAAGATACATCGAGAATATGTGGCTAAAGAAAATGGTCGATGCTGTTCGGCCCGGAGTCTGCCTGCTAAGCTGTTTCGCTTTCCCTCGGCCCGGCAGGACGTGGATCGGGACGAGGCAATGTAACCAGGCACAGTCCGGGTTTGCACCGTCGCGGTCAACGAATCCGCAGATCTGCATCCCTTGTGCCGTCTTTGCTGAGACTGTCGATTCAAAATGGCCGGTTCCACCTCCGCTTCGACTTCATCGCCCGCAAAAAACGCTGCTGCCGCTCAGGACGAACTAGTCCTGGTCATGGACTTTGGAAGTCAGACCGCTCAGCTAATCACTCGTCGGGTTCGCGACCAAAATGTCTTTTGCCAGCTGGTTCGACACGATCTGACCGCTGACCGCATCAAGGCTCTCAATCCCAAAGGCCTGATCCTTTCGGGCGGTCCCGCCAGCGTTTATGGCGAAGGTTCTCCAAAAATCGATCCCGCCATTTTTCAGCTGGGCATTCCCATTCTGGGCATCTGCTACGGCATGCAGATTACCTGCTACACGCTGGGCGGACGAATTCTGCCGGCTCATTCGCGGGAGTTTGGCCGATCCCCTTGTACTCAGTCCAGCACAGCCGTCGCGGGCAATTTGTTGTTCGAAGGGATTCCGCAAACGTTCACCGCGTGGATGAGTCACGGAGATCAGGTCGAAAGCCTGACCGGTGACTTCGATCCGATTGCATCGACATCAACATGCCCAAACGCGGCCGTAAAGCACAAGACATTGCCGATTTATGGCCTGCAGTTTCACCCTGAAGTCACTCATACAGAATTCGGCGGACAACTGCTGGGCAACTTTGTTCGCAATGTCTGTGGATGTCAGGGCACATGGCGCATCAGTTCGCTGATTGAACAGCAGAAGGAGCTCATTCGAAAGCGCGTTGGCACTGACCGAGTCATCTGTGGATTGTCCGGCGGTGTGGATTCCTCAGTCGTGGCCGCTTTGATTTCCGAAGCGATCGGCGATCAACTGTCCTGCATTTTTGTCGACAACGGTCTGCTGCGAAAAGATGAACGCGGTCAGGTCGAAGAGCAATTTAACGGCCACTTCAAGACGGACTTGCATGTCGTTGACGCGTCGGCCCGGTTCCTGGGAGAACTCGCCGGAGTCTCCGATCCGCAGAAGAAGCGCAAGATCATCGGCAAGGTGTTTATCGATGTCTTCCGCGATGAAGCCAAGTCGATCCCGAACGCGAAATATCTGGCGCAGGGAACTCTTTACCCGGACGTGATTGAATCCGGAGCCAATCCAGACGGTCCTGCAGCGACCATTAAATCACACCACAATGTCGGTGGGCTGCCCGCTGAACTGGGATTTGAACTCATCGAACCTCTGCGAGATCTCTTCAAGGACGAAGTTCGCCGGATGGGTGTCGAGCTGGGCTTGCCGGAAACGATGGTCTGGCGTCATCCGTTTCCAGGTCCAGGACTTGCCGTTCGCTGCCTTGGCGATGTCACGGAAGAACGCTTGCGAATCATTCGCGAAGCCGATGCGATCCTGATTGAAGAGCTGCACAACGCGGGACTTTACCGAGATATCCAGCAAGCATTTGTGGTGCTGTTGCCGGTTCAATCCGTTGGCGTGATGGGCGACGATCGCACTTATGAAAACGTAGCGGCGGTGCGAGCGATCCAGTCGGAAGACTTTATGACGGCCGACTGGTACCAGTTTCCGCACGAGGTGCTGGCCCGAATTTCGACTCGAATCATAAATTCCGTTCGCGGAATCAATCGAGTGGTCTACGATATTAGTTCAAAGCCACCTGCAACGATTGAGTGGGAATAGTTCGACTCATGGCCAGCTTCACTTCAACGTCCCCGATTTTGACCTGCGTTCCCGCTGCGCTGCGAGCGTTTTTGGGGCGACCGGCCAATTTGCCTCAGATCAGCAATCCGGATCTGGAACTTGAGATTGTGAAGGCACCGCCGGAAGTGATGGTTGGTGAACGCATCGAGTTTCGGATTACGGCTTATGGCTTCAAGCAGCGGGCGACTCACGAATATCTGACGACTTCAGACATTCTGATTCTGGAATCGCAAATTGATGGACCGCTTCGAGCCTGGCAGCATGCTCAGAAAATTGAACTCGTCAGCGCCGACAGCTGTCGGCTGATTGATGAAATTGATTTTGAATGCCCCGGTGGCATGCTGGGATATCTGCTGACGGAAGCTCGTATCAAAGAGTCGCTCGAAGAAGGCATGGAGTTTCGTTACTCCACGCTTCAGGAACTTATCGAATCCGGGGCCATCGCTTGAAAAAGTCCGAATCATCGCAGCCGCCCACCGTCGCCATCGCTCTGATGACAGCGTTCGTTCTCGCGGCGGGTTTTGTTGCTTTGGTTGCGGTGATTATTCCGGGCGTGCTGTTGATGGTCGTGGCGGGATTTGGCCTGCTGCTGCTGTTCGTCGCTCAATATTTTCTGTGGGCTCGCTGGATGTTTCCGATCGTGCAGCGATGGGAACAGGAAAAATCTGATGCCGAAGCACTGGCCGCGAATGCTCCGCCTGCTGATCGCGTTCAGCCGTGATTGAGTGAATTGCGATGCCACAGAACGATGCTCATTCTGACGCGAGCTGGACTCAACAAATCTGTCGCTGGGTTCAGCTGGCGTGTCAGCGAGAAGTCCAAAGCCCCAAGCCGGGAAATGTTTCACCGGGAAATGACTTCGCCGATGCCACAGTCGCCGATTTTCTGGCCTCCGCCGATGCGATTGCCCCGGTCATGGCGATGGCTTCCGCACGACCTCTGGGCCGCACGATTCTGGAGTGTGTCGAGGCGACTCGTCAGGTTGTCGGCCACAACACAAACCTCGGCATCATTTTGCTGATCGCACCGTTGGCCGCTGTGCCGGCTTCAAAATCATTGTCTCAAGGAATCGGCGATGTCCTGCTGAGGACAACTGTCGATGACAGCATTGCCGTGTACGAAGCCATCCGCCGCGCGCAGCCCGCGGGGTTGGGTGAAGTGAAAAACCAGGATCTGCATGAAGCGCCAACTCAGAATCTGGTGGAATGTATGCGGCTCGCGGCTGATCGCGATTTGATCGCCGCTCAGTATGCGAACGGATTTCAGCAAGTGCTGGGCAACGGTCTGGAGTGGCTGGCGGAGGCTCAGCAGACGATCGAAACGTCCACCGAGCAGATTACATGGCTCGCGGTGCGATTTCTGGCGGAGTTTGGAGACAGCCTGATTGCTCGCAAATGTGGCGTGTCTATGTCAGAACGAGTGAAGCAGAAAGCTCAGGAGTTAATGCACAGTGGCTGGCCGCATCAAACGGCTTCGTCAGCCGGGCTGGCTGATCTGGACGCGTTTCTCAGGGCCGATGGCAATCGTCGCAATCCCGGCACCACAGCTGATTTCATCGCTGCCGTACTCTTTGCCGGACTGCGCGAAGGCCAAATCGTCTGAGGAACCGTGCAGAAGTAACTTACGTAGAGGAGGTCGTGAGACTTCAGTTCGAACTCTCACGAGTACGGCTACGGCTCTCATGAGTACGGCTACGGCTCTCATGAGTTCGGCTACGGCGGAAATTTAATTCGGGACTGTTCCTTACTTCAGCATCTCCGCAAACTGCTGCAGATCTCTGCTGATTGCATCGGCCTGCTCATCGGACAGCGGCTGATTTCCAAAACGCACCTGATTGAATGCTTCCGCGATGCGCACCGGCAGCGACAGAATCTCCGTCGATGAAATTTTTGAGCGGAATTCTCTTGTGGCAATCTGAGCATTTTCCAATGCGCTGTTACTGGGAGAAAGCTTCAGGCCATGCCGTTCACAAAGAGCGCAGAAGCCTTCGTAGAATCGGATCACCGACTTCAACGACTTATGACGCGGCGATCTGAGTTCCCACAGCGACCGAATGAGTTTGCGGATTCGCTGAAAAGCCTGAATGCGAATCAGTCCGGCGATAGCGGCCAGCATCACGAATGTGACAACGCCCCCTTGCCAACTCACCCATCTGTCCGGAGAACTCGCGAGGCTTACGATCCAGTGGCGAGCTGTCGCCAGCAATCCCTGCTCCTGAATCGTCTGGTACAGTGATTTTGAAGTGGAGATCACAGGGGCGAAGAACTCCTGTTGTCGTTGAGCCGACATATTGTGAATGCCATCATTCCAGAAATCAGAGATGGCCTCCTGAATATTCGACATCAACGTGATCGACTCATTCTTCGCAAGCAACGCTTCACGATCAGCTGCTGGAGTCGCCTCAAGCGTTTCCCATTGCCCGTTGATCCACGCTTCGGTCCATGCATGAGCATGTCGCTGCCGAACCTCGTACTTCCCGGTAACACTGTTTAGTTCACATCCGTAGAATCCATTGACCAGGCGTGCGGGAACTTTGACCGACTGGAGCATGAGAGTGCAGGCCGAAGCAAAATATTCACAGTGACCGGCTTTCGTATTCAGCAAGAAGTCTTCCAGCGGGTCGATCGAATTGTCCCTCCGAGTCGGCGTCAGTGAATAGCGATAACCATTTTCCCGGCTCAGGTACGACATAATTCTTCGCGCACATTCGTCCGGTGGAACTCGTTCCCCGTCGTCCTGACAAATCCGATTGGCAATTTTGTAAAGCTCTGGCAGAGCAAATTGCAAATCTCGCTCCTTGATGTACACGCGACGTTCCATCGTCCGCGGGCCGAGAGGAGCTTCAAGATATTGAGTTTCCACACCATCCGTCAGAAACAGTCTTTCCGCGGACGCCTGAAGTTTCTCGCGATACTCACTGGAAGACACACCGGATTGTTGGCTCAGGCGAGCAGGGAGTGAACTCCAGTACTCGAATGGAATGCCACTCCTGGATTTCACGCGAGGCAACTGAACAGAGAACGATCGTGCAAAAGTATCGTCGTAAGGACGCTCAAGCCATATCAGGCACGCGCGTTTCTCCGTTGCAAGGACCCGATTCTTTCGGGAGGACGAAACGTGACTCACCGGGTACGGCGCGAATGCAAATAGCTCCAGTGGAGGGTCCTGGACGATGTTGACCAGGAAGTCCGATGGCAGTGGAGAATAGTTTCCGGGACGATGCACACCGTCCTCATGAGAAGTTTCTCGCAACGAATATCCGAGATACCAGTGCCCATCAAAGTAACGTGCAAAAACATTCCCGCGGAATCGAAGTTCGTCCATACCGAGGCCATCTGCCAGTTCCTCAGCCGTCATCGACTTTTTTGTCTTCATGTTCGTCGCGTCGAACGCAAGCACTCGCGCATTGCTCTGCATAATCCTGCCGACGTCACCCAGAGACACCGAATTACTGAACCCTGTACGGCCGCCGCCAATTATGGGTTCCACGGCAATATTCCCCAGCACCAAACCGGGAATCCAGACGCGAGGAAACGCGGCAAAGACAAAGAAGGCCAGAACCAGCGACACGACAAACGAACCGCTCACCAGGCCTCGAAATCGCCAGCCCAGCCAGGTGGCGGCCGCATCACGCTGCAACCCATTTCGAACCATGATTAATGGAACCGTGCGAGGTCTTTCTCCGGTACTCGCGGGCGAGTCTGACTTCTTTCGTGAGGAACCAAGTCCAAAGAAGGTCCGCAGGAATGATCGAAGATTTTTGCTTCGCTGAGCGGGTCTCTGAATGGAACCTGCATTTGTGAGATGCGGCTGCGACTCGCCGGATGCTGAGGAATCTTCCACGATATGTTGGCTACGACTGCCTGCATGGAAGTCCTGAACTCGATATAACGAAAAGACCGACATGGTCCACAACATCAGCAACATCATACCCATCAGCGCCGCGCCAAAAGTGGCGTCGCCTGCGACGATTCCCCCGATGGCCAGCTCCAGCACGCTCAAGGCCATCAGCCACCAGTATTGCCGATGGGATTTGGGCAACAACAATACGATCCATGATAAATAGACAACCAGATGGGCTCCGGAAAGCAGCTTCTGGATCAGAGTGCCCCCCAGAAACTCATTCGCCGCCAGCCATAACGCGACCAGACCAAACAGGTTACCGATCAGAACCGGGATCTTCAGAATTCTGTAGTGATCAACAAAGATCCACGCGATGACCGCCACGATCGGTGTGAGTCCGGCCGGGAAAAACGAGGCTTCACTTCCGGCCAGAATCAGGGCGGAGGCCGAGGTGACCAGCGTCATGCTCCGGAAGAATGTCGCTCGAAGCTTCGCATCACTTTTCTCTGCCGGCAATTCAGCCATGCGTCATCTCTCCCCCTGTAATGCTGCTTGAGATCGCAAAGACATCATTAAATGTCTCGGCCTCACATTCCAGAATCAACAGTCGCTGCATGATCTGCGTTTCATGCTTTACCGAATCCCGTGCTATCGACTCGCAGATCTCTCGCGCGGCTTTGGGGCGAGGAGTGATCAGCACAAAACGGCTGTTCGGGGAGATCGGTCCCTGAGCAACTGAGGTGAGAATCTCTGACAACGGTGCTTTCAAAGTGGGCTGACACGTGGCCAATGCTTTCAAGGCCGCATCTCGAAATCGTGAGGCTCCGGCCACTTCCAGATTCTGCAGCTCTTTTCCTGCAATCAACAGGCGATAGGTTCCAGCGGAAGATTGTCGAGTTTGCTCGACGCACAATGTCGCCGCGAGACTCACAGCTGTCTCCTGCAATGACTCCGTAAAAGCAGGCGTCAAAAACAAATCCAGAAGAAGGATCAGTTCGGCCTCGCGATGTTGTTGATGTTCCTTCACCATCATCTGTCCGTGTCGAGCAGAACTGCGCCAATGAATGGCTCGCGAACTGTCCCCGGCGCGGTACTCACGAATGCTGTGGAAATCATCATCGAAAATACCCATGCGAGCGTTGGCTCGACTGGCGGATTCTGCAAGATCTCGTTCGCGTCTTTTCCAGCCCGGCAGAAGTCGACCAAGCGCCGGATGAACAATCAGCTCGCTCTCACCTTCAACCACGTGACCTCGTTCACCGATTCCCAGTGGGAAGCGGCTGCTGATACGCATCGGACCAAATCGATAAAGGCCGCGGCGATTAATGCATAATTCATAGCGGCCGAATCGTTCTTCTCGCGGCCCAACTCGAACAAACGTGACCGTCGGTTCCACACGCAGATCTCGTCCCTGCACCACGTCCCGAACTTCGATCAGGCGAGAAGACAGCAATGGCTTGTCGTTCCGCAGCCTCACATCCACGCCGAAAAACACTCCCGCCTGAGTCGTCAGCGGGTGTTGTCTGACAACAGTGACTCGCGTCAGCATCGCATCCACGACCCAGCCGTTGACGACAAATGGTCCAGCCATCATGCCGAAAACAAGCAACAGAATATTGCCTGTATCCGGACTCCCTCCCGTCAGCGCGCCGACGGCAACGAGCAGCATGATTCCAAGATAGACAATCCCTTCTCTCGGCAGCAACATCCGCGAGCGGATCCCCATTCGCTGCGTCAGCCTCGCGGTGAGTCGCGGAAAAATAATGGTAATCAGGGAAAACGCCAGACTGAGACCGCCGAGAATCAGCAGCGTTTTTCTGGAACCCGCCCATTCCGGGAAAGTCAGAGGAATAACATACGCCGCCAAAAAGAACGCCGCGCTGGTCAGCAGTCGAATCGTATTGCCGGCACCAAATGCTGATGGAATCAGCGACCTGCTCGAATCGTCGGTCGACATCTTCGGTGCCTTTCCAGATCACACGCTGTTTGGGTCAGTCCGGATTTCTGATGCTCTGTCAGGCCAGCACAACGAGTACTCTCAGGTCCCGCCTGGAAGTCTCTGACGATCACCAGACAGCTACCGTCTGAACCTGCCCCTTCGTCGCCAACGTAGTGTAGCAATCTCCCGAAAGGTTGCTCGGGTCTATACAAGAACGCTGCCGAAATGGCCTGTCGATGGAACGATTTAGTCTTGGGTGAGCCATGAGATGGTCAAAGAAGGCGGCGCATGATCAAAGAAATGACCTCTCAGCACCAGTCGTGGACCGGCACATTCTGCAGCCTGGAAACGTCTCAATCGTCATAGAAGTTCAGCCCTTCGCGGCCTCCGGAATTTACCCACCCGGCAAAGTCTCTCGCTGCTCAAGGGCGTTTCCGAATCCGAACACTACTAGTACCTGTAGTATCTGGTCATAACATTTTCGCGAACCGTTTGTTGACATGACGCAGCCATGAAACTCTCCTGGAACTTCAACAAGGTTAATCCTCGCTTCAAGAACCGTGAAGCAACTCAGGGGGAGTTCTTCACGAACGATACCGAGCTGCGTGGTTTCATCCGGGAAGCTGTGCAGAATTCTTTGGATGCAAAACGTCCCCGAGTCAAAGGACCCGTGCGAGTTCGTATTTTTGTGTCGGGCGATCAGGCAGCTCTGTCTCCGGAGAAAGCTGCTCGCTGGTTTGAAAATGGATGGCCCCATTTCCACGCGGAAGGCAGCGGGCTCCGCGATGCTCCACGACATGATGAGCCTTGCCGGTTTATCGCCTATGAAGATAGTGGAACGACCGGCTTGACCGGCGATGTGGCTCAATATCATGAAGTGGCCGGTGTTAAGAATCCGTTCTATTACTTCTTTCGAGCGGAAGGGCAGTCGAATAAAACCGATGGTGGTCGTGGTCGCTGGGGACTGGGGAAGTTTGTCTTCCCACGCAGCAGTCGTATTCGCAGTTTCTTCGGCCTGACCGTACGCCATGATGACAAGAAACGTCTGCTCGTCGGGCAGTCGATCCTGCGATCTCATCACGTTGGCGACAAAAGTTATACTCCGGATGGATGGTTCGGCAAGAAACCGGATCGCAATGAGGCATCTCTGCCGGTCTCCGATCAACGCTGTATCAATAAGTTCATCGCTGATTTTGAATTGAAACGTGGGACTGATCCCGGGTTAACTCTGGTTGTGCCGTACTGTGACGAACGCTGGACCAGTTCGGCGGTGATCGAAGCGGTTGTGCAGGACTATTTCTTTCCGGTTCTGAACGGCCAGCTTGTCGTCACCGTCGAAGATGCAGACGCACGTTGCGTTCTGGATTCAACGTCGCTCGAAGGGGCACTCAAATCGTGCAGTCGAGCATTGCAGCAGTCCATGAGTCCCCTGATTGCTCTGACAAAGTGGTCGCTGACGCACAGGGATAATCACCTGTCCTGCGTTCCATTTTCTCAGGAGCAGTCACCGAACGGTTCAGCATTGTCGGTGCCCGAATCAACGAAGTCTGTACTTCGTTCCCTGTGGAAAGAGGCGGGCCGAGTTTCAATGCGAATTCCTATCACCATTCATCCCAAAGACGCCGCGCCGCGAACGACCTTCTTTGACGCGTTTGTGGAACGAGCAGAAGGTTCGCTGCAGAAACGTCCGGTTTTCGTTCGTGACGGAATCGTGATTTCAGACGTTCGCACTCGCCCCATTCGAGACGTGAATGCGATCGTATCCATCACAGACCCTGCGTTGACGGGCTTTCTTGGCGATGCGGAGAATCCTGCTCACACGGAATGGAGCGAGGAGTCCTCTCATTTCAAAGGCAAGTATTTGCATGGGGCGGCCACATTGCGGTTTGTTCGCAACGCTGTCGCCGATCTCTGCCAATTGCTGGTCGAGTCTGCTGATGACGAAGATCCCGTACTGCTGTTGGATGTCTTCTCGGTCGGAGCTGGCAAGAATCAGGTCGGAGTGCCCGTCAACTTTGCCGCAATGTCCAGCAAAGCGACGGCTCCTGATTTCAGCCGCCTGAAGTCGTCGCCCTCGACTCCACGCCGAAGAAAGCCGTTCAGACTCAACAGTCGAAAGGGCGGATTTCGAGTTGCGGAGGCTTCGGGTTCGAAAGAATTATGCGGGCGACTCGATGTGTTCGTGGCCTATGACTGTCGACGAGGTAATCCGTTGACTCGCTTTGCCGAA
The DNA here is from genome assembly GCA_052034165.1 of Planctomycetota bacterium. Lineage (GTDB taxonomy): Bacteria > Planctomycetota > Planctomycetia > Planctomycetales > Planctomycetaceae > SXXK01. The sequence goes on from JBPOIW010000033.1 coordinate 18,981, forward strand.
ACCGACTTCCGCCTGAATGCGGACCCAGTGCTGATCAAGTCTCATATGGCGATCGTTCAAATCATCGCTCCAAATCACCTGGTCATTTATCCACAGAAAGCCGGATTCCACGTGACGGTCGCAGGATTTGACATCAATCGAGATTTGTTTGTGCAGGTCCGTGAAACGGAGATTGTGGCTCGGAAGCAGCGTCGTGCTGGATAAACGCAGAAAGCCATTGGCCGCAAATGCCGGGTTGTCTATTCTTAGCTGGACAGCGCCATGTTCGGCTCCCCTACAAGCACGAAGCGCAAGCGAGTGAGCACCTTGCGACTCATTCACTCGCTGGCGCTTCGGGCTTGTATTCTCAATAGTTTTCTTGAACATGGCGCTGTCCAGTTAGCATCTGCGATTCTAGTTTTCTTCGTCGCCTGCCGGTCGCAGGATTCTTTCCATGCCAAGACTCAACTTTACAGGCCGCCGCAAGATCTCACGCAATCACGTGACGATCACCGTTTCCGGGATCGGTGGGATTGAGTCGTTTACGGCCGAGCTGCAGCTGGATCGCTACGGGTTTCCTCCGACTGCGGCAGTCATTGTGGAAGCCTATCGACAGCTCGAACTGGTACGATTTGATTTCGGGACCGTGGGCAATCTGACTCCGCCGGCCAATTGCCGGCTTTCGGAATTCGGAACACTGGCCGGCCTGCGATTTCGAGTCAAAGTGGTCTCAACGGCAGAACCTCGCGGACGCCTGCTGGCCGTGGCGGATCGCATCAATCCCCGCAACCAGCAACAGCAGTCACTGCCTCGAGTCCCCCTGCTGGCAGTACGCGCGCAGGATCTTGGACGCGAAGTGTGGCGGCTGGATTTTTCTGATGAGCCCATGCTGCTGGTGAATCCGCGAGTCGTCCCGAAGAAGCATCTGGTCGAATCCATTGAGTTTCAAACGCTGGCGCTCCCGGAGATTCTGCGAAGTATTTTGAACCGAATCTTACTTGTCGAAAAAGTCCGCAGTGCCGAAGAATCCGATGACTGGACTTCGCGCTGGCTGCGTTTTGCGGAATCCATGCCAGGGGTGGGCAAGATCCCGGAGACCGACAATCCGGCGGCTGATGTCGACTGGATCGACGCCGCAATAAGCTCCTTCTGCCGCTGGCGAAACGTTGACCAACAGTTCACCTCTTTCTGGGCAACAAAGAATGTTGCTGAAGAGAAATAGGTCTCCGTGTCACTCCGTCAAATCGATTAAGGAACTGGTGCGAAATAGTATCCGCAAACGGTGATCCTGCGTTTGCGACCATCACAACCCGAGACGTCACGTTGTGTTGATTTAATCGCTTCATCAGCCGCAGGGCGTTAGCCCCCGGTTTTTTTTCTGGGTTTCAGAGGTGAAAACCGGACGCTAACGCGTTCCGGCTGATTAATTCAACACGCCGGTCAATGAGGGATTGAGCTTTAGCGTTTTCCCAATGTCTCCGTAGATCGCTCGCTGACGTGTCGGGTTTGATAATTCCCTTCACGGCAACGACCGACAGACATCTCTGCCGATCGAGAAGCCAGCAATGTCTCTGCGGGAAACGCTTTCGAGTTGCCACCATGTGAACTACGATAGAATGATGGGCAAAAACAGACGTTTGGTGGCCACGTTACTGTTCCGTGTTTCTTCATCGCCGAAATCGAATCTTTCGATGGCAGGGGCTTTCCGTGTTCAGTCTTGAAAGTCTCTTTTTACAAGCCTACATCGGCCCGGGCGCTGGAATCACGTTTCTGAGCTCGTTCCTGGTACTGTTTGCCGCGATGGGCCTGCTGTTCCTTTCGATTCTGACATGGCCTGTTCGCGTCCTCATTCTGGTGATCAAACGCTTTCGCCTTAAGCTGAGACCGGTTACCAGCCGTGTGGTGATTGTGGGACTCGATGGACTTGATCCTGGTCGAGTCCGTCGCCTGATGTCCGAAGGTCGCTTGCCGAATTTTCAACAGCTCGCGGAGACGGGCACCTTTTCAGATCTTGCCACGACGCTTCCTCCGATTTCGCCGGTGGCGTGGTCGTCATTTCAGACGGGCGTAAATCCCGGCAAACATAATATCTACGATTTCCTCAATCGTGACGTTCGGACTTATCTTCCGGAACTCTCGTCAGCCCGAATCATTGAGGGGCAAACGACGGGATGGCGAAAATGGTTTGGCAATCAGACCTCCGTGCGACTGTTGCGCAAGAGCCAGCCGTTCTGGAAAATCCTCGGCGACTACGGCACCTTCAGCACCATTTTGCGAGTGCCCATCACGTTTCCTCCGGAACGTTTCTTTGGCTTGTCCCTGTCCGCCATGTGCACCCCGGACCTGCGAGGAACTCAGGGATCCTTTACTCTGTTCACAACCGACCCGGATGAGGCTCGTGCCACAACCGGCGGACTTCGCATCCTGGTCAACCGCAACGGCGAACGCATTCAGGCCTACCTGCCGGGACCACCGAAACCATCAGGGGGAGTGCCGACAGACTTTCAGACGTTGTTGAACATACGAGTTTTGGATCAGCAGCAATTGATCGAAGTCCGAAACGGTTCAGAGAAAATCATTGTGCCGTTGCAGAAGGAGTCCGACTGGCTGCGCGTTGAATATCGGATCGGCTGGTTTACGAAGGTTCGAGGGCTGTGCAAACTTCGGCTGGAGTCGCTGGCTCCACATTTTCGATTGTACGTTTCGCCAATTCATCTGGATCCCGAACGCCCGGCGATGCCCATTTCTCATCCTCTGTATTTTTCCATGTATCTGGCAAAGCTGCACGATTCCTTCGGCACGCTGGGCCTTGCAGAAGATACCTGGGGCCTGAACTCGGGCGTTGTTGGCGAAGAGGCATTTCTGGAACAGGCGTGGGCCATTCATGATGAGCGTGAGCGGATGCTGTTCGATTCTTTACGCCGAATGCAGCGCGGCCTGACAGTGTGCGTGTTTGACGGCCCCGATCGAATTCAACATATGTTCTGGCGCCACGATGTGGCTGATCATCCGGCCAATCGAGGACGCGATACCCTGAAGCATCGGAATGTGATTGATGACATGTACGTTCGCATGGATGAACTGATTGGTCGAGTTCGCAAAGAAGTCAAAGACGATGACTATTTGTTTGTTCTGTCGGATCACGGCTTCTGCGATTTCAGTCGTGGTGTGAATCTGAATGCGTGGCTGAGAGAGAACGGCTACCTGACCCTCAACGAGGCAGCGGGCTCTGCAGGAGAATACTTTGACGGAGTCGACTGGAGCAGAACCAGGGCCTATGCCTTTGGACTGACGGGCATCTACATTAATCAGTCAGGGCGCGAGTCGAAAGGGATTGTGCTGCCTTCAGAGGCGGCTGCATTGCGTCAGGAGATTCTCCGCAAGTTGACCGGACTTCAGGATCCGGATCGACAATGTCAGGCGGTCTTCAAGGTTCATGATTGTCACCAGGAATATAGTGGACCCTATGTTTCCAACGGCCCCGACGTGATCGTGGGCTATGAAAAGGGTTACCGTGCTTCGTGGGAGAATGCGGTGGGGCGTTGCGATGGTCCTGTGTTTCGCGACAATGATCGGCCGTGGAGCGGCGACCATTGCGTCGATCCGGCTCTTGTGCCCGGAATGCTGTTCTGCAATCGTCCGTTAGCGCCGAACCTGACTCCCTCCATCATGGATTTTGCACCGACAATTCTTACCCTTTTCGGTGTTCCCATGCCGGCTTACTTTGACGGAAAACCATGGAAGTTTGGGAGCCGAAAGACTGCTACCGAGCCCCGTGGCAACGCGTCAAGCACTCACGCGTCGAGCTCAAGTTCGGACACGGGTGTTCCTGAGACGGAGTCGCCCCGATGAAGCCTCGCCGACGTTCTCAATCGATGCTCGCTTCACGTCGCCGTTTCCTGCAAGCCACCGGCGCCATGATGCTGGCGTCGGGCTGTGGCAAGAAAGAGATGGCTCGGCCCACGAGTGATCTCAGTCGCGTGATGGTTCTGGGCGTGGATGGCATGGATCACGCTCTGTTGCAACAGTTTATCTCCGAAGGATCATTGCCGAATTGCAAACGACTGATGGAAATGGGCTCCTTCAGTGCTCTTGCAACCAGCAATCCGCCTCAAAGTCCCGTCGCATGGTCCAACTTCATCTCCGGTACAAATCCCGGAGGACATGGGATCTTCGATTTCATCGCGCGAGATCCCGAGACCATGCTCCCGTATCAATCCATCAGTCGGATTGTGCCGGGTCGTAAGCCAATTACGATCGGCAACTTTGTCCTTCCAACGTCGACGGCCACGATCAAGAGCTTACGGCACGGAGCAACACTCTGGACCGAATTGGAACAGCATGGCGTTCCCTGTTCCGTCTTTCGAATTCCTGCCAACTTTCCACCGACGGAGGGAGAGGCAAGAACTCTGGCCGGTATGGGAACGCCCGATTTGCAGGGCGGTTACGGCACGTTTACGTGGTTCACTGACAACATCAAGGAGAGAACTCGCGACGTTTCCGGAGGCAGAATCGAACGGGTTCCGATTCGGGATCATGTGATCGAATGTCAGCTCCGAGGCCCCGTCAATGAGTTCTCCGCAGATCAGCAACAAAGTCAGATCCCCCTGACAATTTATCGCGATCCCGAACAACCGGTCGTGCGGATTGTCGTCCAGGATCAGACTTTGATTCTGAAAGAGAAGGAATGGAGTGACTGGGTCGTCGTCAAGTTTCCGCTGATACCGAAACTTGTTGAAGCGTCCGGCATCTGTCGATTTTATCTGAAAAGCGTCCACCGGCCTTTCGGTCTTTACGTTTCTCCGATGAACATCGACCCTGCGAATCCATCCTTGCCTCTGTCGACTCCGCCGGACTACTCACGCGAACTGGTTCGCGAACTGGGCTACTATTACACACAGGGCATGGTTGAGGATACTCATGCATTGACGGCGGGCGTACTGGACGCCGATGAGTATCAGCAACAGGCGATGTTTGTGCACGACGAGCGTCTGCGATTTTTCGAGTATGAACTGAATCGCTTCGATGATGGCTTTCTGTTCTTTTACTTCTCGACACTGGATTTGAGTTCACACGTCTTCTGGCGTGCGATCGACCCCAGGCATCCATTGTTCACACCGGAACTCGCTGAATCGCATGGCGAGTTTATTCGATCGCTCTACAAGAAAGTCGACGACGCGATCGGAAAAGCTCTGGAACGGCTGGATGAAAAGACCTGGCTGATCGTCATGTCCGACCATGGATTCGCGCCGTTTCGCCGCCAGTTTAATCTCAATTCGTGGCTCCTCGAGAATGGACTGATGCGAACAAACTCACCACCCGTTCGACAGGGCGCGTCCAACTTCCACGATGTCGACTGGACGAGGACTCGGGCCTTCGGGCTGGGCCTGAACGGTCTGTATTTGAATCGAAAAGGCCGAGAAAAATTCGGTTGCGTTGACGCTGCTGAGGCGACCAATCTGGAAGAAGAACTGATCGAAAAGCTCTGTAAAATTCGAGACCCCGAGAACGACGAACTCGTCATCTCCAATGTTTTTCGGGCCTCCGAAATTTACTCCGGCCCGCATGTGTCTCTCGCGCCGGATCTGCTGATTGGATACAACCGAAATTATCGTGCTTCATGGGAAACGATCCTTGGCGGCTTTCCGCGACAACTGGTTCTCGATAACACTGATGTCTGGAGTGGAGACCATTGCATCGATCCGCAATTCGTTCCAGGTGTTTTACTCAGCAGCCGAAAACTGGATTCGGCCTCGCCACGACTGGAAGATCTGGCGCCGACAATTCTTAAGGCCTTCAAGGCCCCCATTCCGGAAACAATGACAGGAACCCCGTTACTGTAGTTGGAAAGCGGCAACACGACGCTGGCTGGTTACCAATTCTTGAAAAGCGCAGTGAGATACCATTCATGTTCGAACCCAAGGTCAGGATTGAACGCAATCTGTATGCGACGCTGAAACAGGCCGCACAGGTGGCAGGTTATAGTTCGGTCGATGAATTCATAACACATATCCTTGAGAAGACGGCGGCAGAAGTGCAGCAGGCACAGTCTGAAGAAGAAGTTCGCAAACGTCTGCAGGGACTGGGATACATCGAATGATGGGGCGCCTGAACCTCGTGATCAACGGGTTGTTTGATCTGCTGATGCGTCCGTTCATGCATCTGTCGGCCTGGCCAGGCTTGATCGCGGCGTCAGTGGTGGCGTCAATAGTGCTTGTCGCGCTGTTTCATTTCTCCTCGAACCCGAACGCGATCCGAAGAACTCGAAACAGACTTCTCGCTCGAACCCTGGAACTGCTGATGTTCCAGCACGACCTGCGCGTCAGTTTCACGGCCTGCGGACGCATTCTGATCGCCAATGCGGCCTACCTGTTTCAGTTCCTCCGCCCCATGGCCGTGGGGCTCATCCCGCTGCTGTTGATTTTCGTTCAGATGGAATCCTGGTTCGATCGTCGGCCGCTGCGAATCGGCGAGCAGTCCGTGTTTTCGGTGGAAATTGATCCGTCGAAGTCAGTCCTTGATCAGAGTATTGAATTGCAGCTTCCGGAGATGCTGGCGATCGATTCTCCCCCCGTTCGCATTCCCTCAAGAAACGAACTCGCATGGCGAATTGCTGCAACAGGGGCTGGCAATGGCTGGATCAATGTCATTTCTGACGGGATCAAGGAACGAAAATCTGTGTCGACCGGCGACCAACTGGTTCGCATTTCGCAGGCTCGCGAGTCCGATGGGCTGCTTCAGCAACTGTTTTCGCCGTCTGAACCCCCGCTCGATGCCGGTCCGATGCGACGGATGCTGTTGTCCTATCCGCGTCGTGAATGGCTCATCGGCCAGACGGAAGTGCCGTGGCTCGTGGCGGCGTTCGTGCTGATCATGGTCTTCAGTCTGGTTCTTGGTCGAGTGTTTGGTATCCGCGTTGTCTAGTTGAGAAATCGCCATGATCACTGTCGTGTCCGGACTTCCTCGTTCGGGAACATCTCTTGTCATGCAGATGCTGGCTGCCGGCGGACTCACGGTATTGGGCGATGACTTGCGGCAAGCCGACGAGGACAATCCACGCGGGTATCTGGAATTCGAAAAGGTGAAATCTCTTGAGCGAGATACGACCTGGCTTCCGGAGGCTGAAGGCAAAGCCATCAAGATCATTTCCTTCCTGTTGCCGAAACTGCCGTCCAGTTTTAAGTACCGCGTCGTCTTTGTGCGTCGTAATCTCACTGAGGTTCTGCGGTCGCAGGAAAAGATGCTGGAGCGTCGTGGACAACCACCTGGCCCGCCAGCCCAGATGATGGCGGCTCACTTTCAGAAGCATCTGCAGACCGTTGAGCAGTGGCTAAGTCGCCAGCCGAACATTCAGGTGCAATATGTCGATCACGCGCAGTTGATGGAAAGCCCCGCTCAAACGTCGGCTGCGATTCAGGAGTTCCTGAAACTCCCGCTGAACACCGAGAAAATGGCCGCCTGCGTCGACCCGGATCTGCATCGGCAAAGAGCTGTCTAGTGGCTCGTCAAGTTTTGATTTGGGGGTTACGGGGGATCTCATTTTCGCCGACGGAGCGGCGAAACTACGTAGTCGCGCCGCTCCGTCGGCTCGCATTGCCCCCCCCCCAAAAAAAACTTGTTCCTGACAGAACACAATCTGGCTCATCAGGTTTTGATTTGGGGGTTACCTGTGAATCTCATTTTCGCCGACGGAGCGACGAAACTACGTAGTCGAGCCGCTCCGTCGGCTCG
>JBPOIW010000020.1:0-1854 GCA_052034165.1 Planctomycetota bacterium
GGTGTGCCGAGCATGTTTAACAGCTTGAGGGTTTGAGTCCCTTATCCAGCCTGATGGAGGTGAAGGATTAGCGAAGCGCACGGGCGGTGTCGTGAGACACGGTCTGAAGGAAGCGTGGAGCAAACGCGTGAGCCGACGAACAGAAATCGGATATGAGGCGTGAGTGTCGGACGAGCTGGCCAATGACAGCGAAGTCCTGATCCATCAAAGACGCAGAGCGTAAATCCGGCGGTTGTGCGCGGGAGGCGGTTAAGCTTACCTCGGGAGGTCTGTCGCATGTCTGCGAAACTGACGCGTTGCGTTGGAATCGGGACTGAGCAGGTCGCAAGGCCTGTGATCGTGCGGCAGAAGTCAGCAGAGGGCGTAGTATCCGGCGTCGGAATCAGAGGCGAGACACTCGTTCGAAAGGGCGAGAAACGGCCGGAGTTTCTGGAATCCGTGACAACCGGGAAGGCCCGAACGGTCCTCGAAAGAGGTTGAATGGAGCGGTCAGTACGACCCGAATCTCATGAACGACAGGCGGCCGAAAATCCAGTTGCATCTGGCCTTTCCGGAAGAGGAGCGGAGTGAAACTCCGAGGGCTTCCGGCGAAGGGACCGAATCGTTTACGGCGAAGAGGAGTTCCGAACACCCGGCATTACCAGAGCGTTTGATGGAGATGCTATGCGAGACGAATAATCTGGTGACTGCGCTTCGGCGAGTGAAATCGAATCGCGGTTCTCCGGGAGCGGACGGCATGACCGTCCGGGATCTGGAAGACCACTTTCGACAGCACTGGCCGACGATCCGCGAGCAGTTGCTGAAGGGCACTTACCAGCCTCAGCCTGTGAAACGAGTGGAGATTCCGAAGCCTGATGGCGGTGTGCGTAAGCTTGGCATTCCGACGGTGCTGGATCGCTTCATTCAACAGGCGTTGCTGCAGGTTCTTCAGCGAGACTGGGATCAGACGTTTTCTGACAGCAGCTACGGTTTTCGACCGGGGCGTTCGGCGCATCAGGCCATCACGGCGGCTCAGGGCTTTATCGCCGAGGGCTTCCGCTGGGTGGTCGATCTCGATCTGGAAAAGTTCTTTGATCGAGTCAACCACGACATCCTGATGAGTCGGATTGCAAGACGTGTTCGGGATGTCCGCGTGCTGCAACTCATTCGTGCGTTTCTGAACGCAGGAGTGCTTGAGAATGGCCTGGTCACAGCGACCGATGAGGGCACGCCGCAAGGTGGTCCTCTTTCTCCCTGGCTTTCCAACGTGATGCTCGATGATCTTGATCGCGAGCTGGAACGACGCGGCCTGAAGTTCGCTCGGTATGCCGACGACTGCAACATCTATGTTCGCAGTCTTCGTGCGGGCCAGCGCGTGATGGCGAGTGTCAGTCGTTTCCTGACGGAACGGCTCCGGCTGACGATGAACTCATCGAAAAGTGCGGTGGATCGTCCGTGGAATCGGAAGTTTCTCGGGTACAGTTTTACGAATCACCGGGGGCCGAAGCGCCGCATTGCCCCGAAAGCGATTGAGCGTTTCAAAGACCGGATTCGTGCGCTGACTCGGCGAACTCGCGGGCTTGCTTTGGACGAAATGACCGGCCAGCTGAACAGCTACCTGCGCGGCTGGCTCGGCTACTTTGGTCGCTGCGAAACTCCGAGCGTGCTTCGCGGCTTGAACTCCTGGCTCCACCGCCGCCTTAGGGCGGTTGTGTGGCAACAATGGAAGACAAGTCGCCGTCGCTTCTCGGAACTTCGTCGTCTGGGCGTGTCTCGTGACCTGGCCGCGAAAACGGTGGGTTCGTGCCACGGCCCGTGGCGATTGTCCAAAAGCCCGGCTCTTCACAAGGCACTTTCCACGCAGTTCTTCCAGAG
>JBPOIW010000034.1:0-2997 GCA_052034165.1 Planctomycetota bacterium
TGAGACCGGATAATCGCTGGCATCGAACAGATCACCCAAACGCTGGCGGGCGGCAGAACGCAGCTCGTCGTAGTGACGATTCAGTTCTGTGACGGCCTTGTCGAGTTCATTGCGAAGTTTCACAACCTGTTCATCGAACTCAGTGATCGACTGCTGAGGAATCAGACGAATGCCGGGTTCCGGATACGGCAGTGACACCGCCTTCCAGTACGCAACGCAGCGACCTCGAATGGCGTTGACAGCCTTGAAGGCCGGATGTGATGTATCCAGTAGCTTCTTGCCAGCCGACAGGAACTTACCTTCCGCACCGAACGTATCGGCCGCCTGATTCTTCTGGGCGGACGTGAGAGTCTTGCGAACCCCCAGCCATGTGAAACTGAGTCTCGCGGCGGCCATGGTCGTCCGCAGCCGATCACCGGGGGCAACGGTTTGGCGGGTTCGTGGTGGGTCCAAAAGTGTGCTCATAGAAAAGATCTCCAGAAATGAAACAAGCCGGTCGGTGACCTACGCAGTCACCGCCGGCTTGAGATGAAAATGAATCTGTGAAACGAACTTCTGAATGGCCGCGAACAGCCATTCCGATTGAAATCTCCTGTTTTCAGTTATTGACGACATCCCGAGTCACACGACGTCGGGGTTTCTCCACGGTGTTTTCGCGCCGGTAAATGCCCGGCAAACTCGCCGACAGACATCGACCACTGGCCCATGTCCGCAAGCGTTCGACCGATTCACTGGCCGTGATCGCCACTGGTACCACGTTCTGAGCGGCCTCCAGCAGTGATACGTCCAGCAAGGCTGACAATCGGCAGCAGGCTTTGATCTCGGCGCCAGTCCAGTCGGTATCATCCGGCTGTCGCTGCTGTCGACTGATGTGAAACAAATCGAGGTAGATATTCCAGATGGCGGATTTCTCTTCCTGACCCGGCAGATCCAGGAAGAAAATCCCATCAAAGCGTTCGGACCGTCCGAACTCCGGGGGCAACTTCGAGACATCGTTCGCCGTGCAAACCACAAACACATCCGACTCATGATCATTGAGCCATGACAGAAACGTCCCGAACATTCGTGAGGACACTCCAGAGTCACCGCTACCGCTGACTCCCGAGAAGGCTTTCTCAACTTCATCGATCATGACCACACACGGAGCCATGGCGTCGATAACGCGTAACGCCTGACGTGTGCGCTCTTCGGACTGGCCAACCAGCGAGCCCATCAGGCTGCCGACATCCAGAATCAACACCGGTCGATCGACTTCGCGTCCCAGAGCTTTGCAGAACTGTGACTTGCCGCAGCCCGGCGGCGACAACAACAACACTCCGCGTGATCGCTGCGTCGATTGTTCCGGACTTCGTCGTCGCATGGCACGTTGACAGAACGATTTCAATGACGCCAGACCACCAAGGTTCTGAAAATCTTCCTTGCCACGATGCAGTTCCAAGGAACCGGATTTCCGAAGAATCTGGGTCTTCAGTTCCCAGATCGCATCCGGAGTAATCCGGCCATGTCGCACCAGTGACAGACTGAAAGCGTTCTCAGCTTCCAGTCGGGTCAAGCCAGCCGCTGCATCGAGCACGGTGGCCAGTTCGGCACCCTCCGGCAGCTCAGAATCTTCCGTGGCAATGCCGCGTGCAATCTCCGCGAGTTGTGTGCGATCCGGGAGTTCATGCTCCAGAACTACAAACAGCTTTTCGAGTTCCACAGGCAGCTGGACCACGGGAGACAGAACCACCACAATCGTTCGGTTCTGTTTACCGGCGATCACCTGCTGTGACAGAGCCTGCACGATCTCAGCGGACTGCAGAAACCTATGAAAGTTCTGCAGCACCAGAATCGCCGTGCCGTCCTTGGTGGCCAGGCTGCTCAACGATCGGATCGCAGCCAGAGGGTCAGCGCCTCCTGTTTCGAGTGGCGTGCCGTCGACCTTGAGTCCCTGATCAATATCCCAGGTCGCCAGCCGCCACTGTTCTTGACGACAGAGCAGTGCGATGGCCGTGAGCGCATCCTGGTGCTCATGGCTTTCAATCCAGAGTCCGGTAAAGCACGCTCGCACGTACTCACTGAACCGTTCAATCAATGACATAGTAGAATTCTCCGATGAAAGATGATGTTGAAAAGTGTTGCAGCACGCGTTGTGCTACTGGCCCTGTTGAACCTGCTGCTGTGCGGTAGCCGTCTGATGAAACTCAGATTTGAGGATGTCGTTGGTCTGCTGACCGATGGCCAGTTCCACGAATCGGCTCGCTTCACGGCATTCAGATCCCGTGAAGCCTTTTGTCTCCACTTTGGACTGACCGTTCGGAGCGATGATGATTTCGATGGTTTTCAAAGCACTGCTCAAGCGACACCTCCCACACGAATCGTCAGTTTGATGGAACCGTCATGGAGCGGCTGCTCGAAAACAGTGTGCCCCTTTTTGCGAGCTTCCAATTTAGCTTTCTCTACGGCATAGCTCTGGAGATACCGATCCAGGTGTTTGGGGTCGCCCCAGCGGCCTTCGTAGTTGTCATACGCGATCTTCGCTGTGTTCACGTCGCAGACAACGGGATAACGCCAGTCCGGTAACTGCACAGCCCAGCCAGTGGCCGACGTGCTGAACAGTTTGACTTCACCGAAAACAGGTTCCGGCAGAGTCAACCGCTGACACGCAGCATGGATTGCCATGGGATCACGGATTTCCGTTTTGATTTCGACAATGTGTGACACGCAGGTATTCCTCAAAAAGGATGATGAATGAAACCGAGCCGGAGCCGAACGCAACTCCGCGATTGCATGAAAATGCCCGCTATCCCCGAGACGAAGATAGAGGGCTCTTGAACGATGGTGACGGCGGGCACTACTTGCGGATCGAACCGTCATGCATCGCGCCACCAATCAGCAAGCTCGCCACTAACAGAAACACCACAAAGCTCTCGGAGGCGATTCCGAACACCGCAGCGATCAACAACGCACCGTTGATATGTGCTGCATTCAGTTTGTGTTTCGCTGACAAGTACGCTC
>JBPOIW010000243.1:0-3189 GCA_052034165.1 Planctomycetota bacterium
TTTTGTTGGACGGTTTCGGCTAACCCATCATGACTTTTGCATCTTTATCAGGACAGCGAGTTCTAGTGACCGGATCTTCCGATGGGATCGGCCGAGCGATTGCTCTGGAATGTGCAAAGGCCGGCGCGGACCTCATTGTGAATTGTCGTCAGTCGATCAGCAAAGCAGAATCGGTGGCGGAGGAGATTCGAAAGTTGGGCAGGGCGGCCGACGTGATTTCCGCGGATGTCTCGCGGGAGAATGATCGCCAGCAATTGCTGCTTGAGTCATTTCGGACCGGCCGCGTGGATGCCATCGTCAACAATGCCGGGGCCGATCTGTTGACCACGGAACTGCGCGGTGCAGAGTTCTCGGTGAAGTTGAATCAATTGATTCAAACGGATCTGCTCGGCACGATCGAGTTATCTCGGGCCTTCGGGCAGCGATTTCGAGAGCAGCAGCACGGTGCCATCCTGAACATTGGCTGGGACCAGTCTGATCGCGGCATGGAAGGTGATAGTGGCGAATTATTCGCGACGGCCAAAAATGCCATCATGGGCTTTAGTCGCTCGTTGGCCGTGAGTCTCGCGCCTGTTGTGCGAGTCAACTGCATTGCACCCGGCTGGATCCGAACCGCGTGGGGCGCGACGGCCAGTGAGTACTGGCAGAATCGAGTGATGGCGGAGACACCATTGCGGCGATGGGGTGAGCCGCAGGATATCGCGAATATGGCGCGGTACCTGTTGAGCAACGAAGCTTCCTACATCACGGGACAGGTCATTAACGTCAATGGCGGCGCCGTGCGATAGTGTTTGGCCGCAAGCTTGCTGATATGCAACCTCACGACCTACAGTAGCCGAACTGATCCTGACTCTTATGCATCATGCAGGCCTCATGACATCCTCCTCTGTCAATTCTCAGCCAGTGCTTCTTTTCGTGACCGGTCGTCTGGCCGAGGCGAGTTTGCGAGAAGTACTGGAGGCGATTGCTCCGAAGGCGGGCTTTCTATTCGAAGTTGTTGTTCCCGGAATTCAGGTTGCCGCGCTACTGCATAGTCGATTGTTGTTGAAGCGTCTTACGGTTCCCGCAGAGATTGATCGAGTGATTCTGCCGGGCTGGTGTCAGGGAGATCTCCATGAGTTGGAGCAGCACTTCGGGAAACCCTTCGAACGCGGACCTCGCGATTTGCATGATCTGCCCGAATACTTCGGACTGAGCAAACGACGGAAGGCCGATCTGACGGGTTACTCAATCGAGATTATCGCGGAGATCAATCACGCAACGCGAATGCCGCTCAAGGACGTCGTGCGCGAAGCCTTGAGTCTGTCTGCCTCAGGAGCCAATCTGATTGATGTGGGGGGAGTGCCCGGAGAAAGCAGCCCACGCATCATGGAAATTGTTTCCGCCCTGAGACAAGAAGGGCTGCGAGTGTCGATTGATAGTTTCGATCGTCACGAAGTCGAACAGGCGGTGACGGCAGGAGCCGAACTGATCCTGAGCTGTAACCATACCAACGTTGACTGGGTGCCGCAGCTGAAGACGGAAGTGGTCGTTATTCCTGATACGCCTCAGGACTTGCAGTCGCTGGATGATCTGATTGAACAACTTCGAAGTGCCAGTGTACCGTTTCGCGTTGATCCGATCATTGAGCCGATCGGGATGGGGTTTGCGGCATCTTTGGATCGCTATCTGAAGGTTCGTCAGAAATACCCCGACATTCCCATGATGATGGGAGTCGGCAATGTCACAGAGCTGACGGAAGTGGATTCTGCCGGGGTAAATATGGTGCTGGCGGCCTTCTGTGAGGAACTGGGGATTCAGAGTATTCTCACGACGCAGGTCATCAACTGGTGTCGAAGTGCAGTTCGTGAATTTGATGTGGCTCGTCGACTGGTTCATCACGCCGTCGCAGCCCGCACGATTCCGAAGCATCTGGATTCGTCATTAGTCATGCTGAGAGATTCTCGTTTGCGTTCTGTTTCAACGCAGACGCTGGAGACTCTGGCAACGGCGCTGACCGATACGAATTTTCGAATCTTTGCAGAGGCTGGCCGACTGCATTTGATGAATCGCCATGGTCACTGGAGTGGCGACGATGTCTTTCGTTTGTTTGAGCAATCTCAGGCGACAGGGGCGGCTCACGATGTGAAGATGGATCCGAGTCATGCGTTTTATCTGGGCTATGAATTGGCTCGAGCTGAGATCGCGCTGCATCTTGGGAAGCAATACGTCCAGGATGCGCCAATGCAATGGGGGCTCCTGGGTGAAATGAAGGCTGGCTCGACCGGCGCGATGCATGGATCTGACAAAGATACTCATTAATTGGCGAAGTAGCCTTTGAGCTGAGGGAAGTTTATCCCGCGGAAGTATGCGGCACTCGTTTGCAGAAAACCGGGAAAGCCATTGACGACATTATTGGCAAGGCCATGTCGTGCAGCCACAATCCCGCCTTTGATGTCTCTCCTGGAAATTCTTAAAGGACGACCGTTTGTATGTTGCGATCAGAACTCATTCATCCGCAGATTTCTCAGATCCTCGCGCGAGCGGGCCATAGTTCGAAAGTCCTGATTGCCGACGGAAATTATCCGGCTTCATCGGCGATTGGTCCGAAGGCAGAGTTGATTAGTTTGAACCTTGCGCCTGGCCTGGTCACAGTCGCTCAGGTTCTGCGTGTGCTCCTGACCGCAATCCCCGTTGAGGCCGTCAATACGATGGGCATGCCAGACGATGATCCGTATCGATTGCCACATGATCCTCCGGTCTGGAGTGATTATCGGAAGATTTTGGCAGACGCCGGCCAGTCGATTGAGCTGCAGCCCATTTCTCGCTGGGAGTTTTACGACGCTGTTGATTCTCGCGATCACGTCCTGACAATTCAGACGGGCGATCAGGCGTTGTGGGCCAATTTGCTGCTGACCGTGGGTGTCCGAAAAGCACAATAGGTGTCTCAGTGGTCATCGCTTCCTTTCAGGCTTTGAGTTCCGGACGCAGCAAAAGTGCGACGGTCCCAAATCGACCCCTTCGGCCTCGTGCCGGAGGTGAGAAGGTTTGGCAACCAGAAAAGTGATTTCTCTGCACTCCCCAAATCCCTCCGGCGGCTGCCGTCGGCACGCGCCGGAGGGATTTGGGTGCCCTTCAGGCCCGGTTTGTTGTGGGTGCCAAACGCGTCACCACGAAGGCACGCGGCGTGGCGGCAGCAAACGCGAGTTG
>JBPOIW010000031.1:0-62419 GCA_052034165.1 Planctomycetota bacterium
CTTCATTTCGCGCGGAACCGTTTTTTTATACTTCGAAGACTCAACGAATCATTCTGCTTCTGGATTTCCTGTCACCGTCGGACTTTTTTCCTTCGCAACTTGCGGCACCCCCGCCAGCATTGCTTCCAACTCACCTGAGACTTTCTGAAGGAAAGACTGGTCCGGTGCACCACCTGGAGTTGTCACGGCGGCATACGCTTCCAGGCGATCAATCGTAAACGTCAGGATCGCCAACAGTCGCGGGATCTCGCGCTCAATCGACTGCACCAGCTGAGCGGCACGACCGTGGTACTCATTGCCCTCGTGCGACGCCTCGATGTTCCATCGCTTCACGTTCGGAACCTGTTTCTGGGCAAACTCCATGGCCTTTTGAGCCGCCTCGAGATCTTTCACTTCTTCAATACACGACGGCCGAAAATCTCCCATGCGTCGCATACGACATTGGTGGAGCCTGACGCGAGCATCAGCGATGTCGCGAATGCAGTTTTCAATCTCCCGATTCCAGAACGAAGGGCGATATCGCTCCAGCCACAACAGAATCTGTCGCAGCTGACTGTCGAGCGACGTGAGGCAAAGTCGAGCCTCTTCCTGAAATACCACAACCGCAGCATCAAACTGCCGGATTGCATCCCATGATGAGACTTTAGCCGACTGGCACATTGAGCATTCCCCTGCGAAACGGAATCATCATTGCTGCTGGAGATACTCTTCCACCAACTGCGCTTTTCGCAGCAGATAAGGAATGAACTGTTCGTTCGACTCCACAAATCGCCCCAGCGACTTCATGTTCGAAACAAACTCTTCTGAAAACCGCAGCTGCTCCTGATCTCGCCACGTCTGTCCCAGATGGTTGAGCTGTCCGGCGACCGCTGCGGTCTTTTCATTGATCTCTTCATTAAAGCGGCGCAGCATTTGAGCAAATCGGCGAAGTTCGCCCGGATCCACAATGGCCTGAGTCATCCCTTGCACCCTCCCACAAAAACGCATGAGCCATGGCTTGAGGAAACGTAAACACCGGACGCATCTCCGGAACAATTACGCGCCTTTTTCTTCCAGGATCTTTGGCACCACGAAGAATTCGCCATCCGTCTTCGGAGCATTAGCCAAAGCCGCCTCTCGAGGCAGCGAAGGCAGCATCTGATCGTCTCGGAAAATATTCTCCGCTGGCACCGGATGAGTCATTGGCGTGACACCCGTGATATCGACCTCGTCGAGCAAACGAACATACTCCAGAATGGAGGTCAATTGCTTCCCGGACTCCAGCAGCTCCTCGTCATCCAGAGCCAACCGAGCCAGTGAAGCCACTTTACGAACGTCAGAAAGTTCCATAGTCGATCAGTTTCATCGCATTGTAAGGTGTCAGCCCGGCGGACAAAACAATTGGTCCAGGCCAGCCGGACTCGCGTCTGCGCAGTATGATTTCACTTCTGCTCTGAAATCGCAACTCCCGAAAGCCCAGTCTGTTAATCAATTGCCAGCTAATTAAAGCAAATGTCAGTTACTCAGCTTCGTTCTCTTCTTCGAGCTGGCGAATGTATTCAATAGCATCCTCGGCAGTGCAGACAATTCGCCCGGGATGACGTCCGTCACGATCACAATTGGCCAGAAGATCCAGAGCATCACCATCTTCCGCATTGGTCAATCGCCGCCTCGCTCTGGCTCCGGCCGTTCCATCTTTGACTCGTTGCGCAAGGCCATGATTTTCAATCAGCCACTTCGTCCGATCTGAGATGTAACCTTCCAATGCCGCCAGGCCAGCGTTGACATGGTCCATCGGGTCAATCCCTTTGCCCACATCATGCATCAAGGCCGCAATCAGAAAATCCTCATCCCACGGACGCTGCTCGCGAGCCAGTTCAAACACCTGCAGGCAATGATAAAGTACGTCTCCTTCCGGATGGCTCACTCGATCCTGTCGTACTCGATCGAGCGGAAGCAGAAGTGACAGAAAATAGTGATACTTGCGGTTCCCCGGAACCGGGTCACGATCCGCCTTTATCTCTCCGTCTGCAGAAACAAGGTGCTGCAATGTCTGACGAATCTCAAAATCCGTCGGCAGAGCTTCAGGAGGAATATGGCTGCGAGTAATCGCCCGCGCCGCCCGCCATCGAGCCTGAGCGTAGTTCGTCTCACGACGCCCGCTCAGCAACCGTGCGGCTTCAAAACAGATTTCGCGTCGTAGTTGATCAAGATCCATGAGAGCGTCTGAGATATCAGCAGAGTTGAGAAAAGTAAGACATCAAGATCCAGAGAAATCGCCGTCGTTGTGCCCCGGTCAACTCAGGTCAAAACGCTATCGTTTCTCAGCGTCCCTCGAATTAGCCCCCTCGACTCGATCCGTGGACACGCAGTCTGATTCTGACGACGGCTGGCCTGATGTGACAAGGCAAGTGGCAACTGTCGTCACACGATGTTTGCTCAGGAAAATAGATCTGATGGTTCATCTTGAGCATACTCCGGATCGACTCAGACAAACTGCGGCCGCTGCATGGAAAGCACCCGAGTCCTATCCTGACTTGACCCAGCACGAAGCGTTGCCACTCCAGAAAACATTTCACGGAAATCTTACTCGATACTGAAGCCGCTGTTTTGAAGTTGCGGTATTCGACAATCGGGGAGATCAACAGAGCGAAAACACAGGGAATTATCATCAACCGACGCGTCGGCGAAGGATTGACGGAAACATTGATAAAACGCAAATGCTCAATGCCTCACACTTGTTTCGGGTTGGGATGGCGGCAAATGCGCAACTTCAATATGCGGCTGCAGGCGAGCTGGAGGTCGCTATTCTTAGTTGGATTGAGATGGGCCGTCCATGGTTGGCTCCCGATTCGATCGCTGTATCATTTGAACAAGTGTCAAAGAACTGCACGAGTTGTTGCCGCTAATACCATAACCTCTGAATGCCTGACGAATAGCTGCGGCAATTCCACTCTCGCATTTTGTTCAGGGTTCACTACGAAATTCAGCGATTCATTTCATGTTCCCGGTTGACATAACGTAAAGTCGGTTAGAATGTGGGCCACTGGTCGGGCTCGGACTTGCACTTTCTTTCTCCTTGGCCCCGAGAGCATGCATCCGCGTCGCTTTCAAATTCTTTCATGGCTGCTGATCTCGTGGCAGCTTCTTGTCCCGTCGGGTGCGCCGTGGTTGCATACCTTGATCGACGGAGGCTGCTCCGCCGAAACGTGTGAGACCGGGCGAAGCGAAGGCATTGGCGATCAGCATTCGCACGTCCATTCAGCCTGTCGCCATGCTCATCACTCAGCGACCGGTCCTCATTCACATTCGCACGGCAGCTCTGACCCAGCAAAGAACAAGACGCATGATTGTTCGAATTGTGCAGTCTGTCAGGCCATCGCCGCTCCTCGAATTGTGTGTCATTTCGTGGTTCTCCCGGTCACGATCGACCGAATCGAAATCCTCTCTATCGCTCATTGTGCAGACCCGCTGCTTGGCTTTGGTCTGCCGCCTCAATGCCGAGCACCGCCAGCTGTTTAGATTTATTTGAACAGGGGCAGATCCTCGCTGCAATCAGAAAACCTGCGAGAGAGTCCATTAGCCGAATCGCGTTAGTGATCGGTTGGTGTGACGATCAAGGCGCCAGAGCGTTCCTGCTCATTGGTGCGTTTTCTGGTGCTTGTTGCCGCATCAAGCGGGCTGTGTCGTCATCGCCTTGATGATAGGCCACGTTGTTTCGCCCTTGTTCCGCCGGCGTTTGCCGACTCCCTGATTCATCTCGCCCGCGGTTCGCGCTGCGCAATTCACGGGTCCGACCAGTCCGTGCGCTGCGTGACCGTGGCGAGGTGTTTTTCTGATTGCATGGATTTCAAAACAGCGATGTCGCGCGCCCTGTTCGGCGTGCGCCGCTGAATCATTCACTACAAAAGGACATCTCCTATGAAAACCGCTTCTCGATTGTCACGAGGTTTTACGCTTATTGAACTATTGGTGGTCATCGCCATTATCGCCATCCTGATCGCGCTACTTCTGCCAGCCGTGCAGCAGGCACGTGAGGCTGCACGACGAACTCAGTGCAAGAACAACCTGAAGCAGTTGGCTCTTGCGGCACATAACTATGCGGACACGCACAGCTGTTTTCCACTGCAGGCGGGAGCGTCACTTTATGGCTATTCGGCTCAGGCGCAGTTGCTTCCGTTTCATGAGCAGGGCAATTTGCACGGCCTGATCGACTTTACCCAACCGTTGACCATTGGACTTGCATGGAATCCGCAAGTCAATCCTGCGAATGCAGTGGTGGCCGGTACTCGAATTCCAGTGTTGATGTGCCCGAGCGACTCTGGCAATCCCATGTACACAGATGGCTTCGGATTTGCCTGGGCGGGTGGCAACTATCTTGTGAATGCAGGATCCGGCACCCAATTGAACTATTGCTCTGGCATCGCTGGCAATGACGGATTGTTCTGGGCAGGTTCGAATACGAAGTTCCGCGATATCACGGACGGAACCAGCAATACCGCCTTCATGGCGGAGACACTGTTTGGAAATCGTCAAGCGGCGACCACAACTCTGGTGAATCCTCAGCGCCAGATGAAGCGAGTTAGTCTCGGATCACCATGTCAGCCTCTGGCTGAAGTAATGGAAACGACGGCATCGAGCAACTTTAATGGGAACCGAGCGGGCATTTGGATTTCATCAACCGGATTTCACACTCTGGTCCAGGGCTACTACCCCCCGAACTCCAGGAACCCGGACTTTGGAAACCATGGCGAGATTATCTCCGGCCCGCGCAGTCTGCATGTCGGCGGAGCTCAGTTGTCACTGTGTGACGGGAGCGTGCGATTTATTTCAGAGAACGTCAATCTGCCAACCTTCCGAGCGATCTTTTCTCGCAACGACGGACAGGTGATTGGCGAGTTCTGAGGTCGCACTTTGTGTCCCTTCTTGAACGATCCCACTGAGAGAAGCCCGGTCTGGTTGACAGGCCGGTTATCTCGACACCGCGATCTACACAACCTTGCTAACCCGCAACATCCGTCGTTCTACAATACAGGAGCCTTTCTATGCGATCTATAGTCATCGCAATCTTGATCATCAGTGTTTCGCCCTGCATCGCCGGGGAACCGGCAGCGTCCTCCTGGACCGAATTTCGAAATGGTGGCTCATCGCACTCTGCGTCTGAGGTGCCCGTTTCATGGTCCCCGGACAAGGGCATCTCCTGGCAGAAGGAACTGCCGGGGTACGGTCAATCGAGCCCCGTTGTGTTCAATGGTCGAGTTTACCTGACGACCGTCGTTGGCTCGATGAAGGATGAATGTCAGATTCTGTCCTTCGATCTGAAAACCGGCGAACAGATCTGGGTCTGGTCGCAGGAAGCATCTACCACAGCGGCCTCCAACTATATGGCCTCCCGAGCCGCACCGACGCCGATGGTTGATGCGAACGGAGTTTACGCGTTCTTTGAAGGCGGGGACCTTGTCGCCGTTAACCACGACGGCAGCCTCAAGTGGAAGCGAAGTCTGACCAGTGAATACGGTAAGTTCGAGAACAATCATGGGCTTGGAAGCTCGCCGACTCAGACGTCAGACCTTGTCGTTGTCAACATCGAACACAAAGGTCCGTCGTATCTGCTGGCGGTTGACAAGACCACTGGAGAGAATCGCTGGAAGTCTGATCGGCCGTCCGGAAGTTCGTGGACGTCTCCGATTGTGATTCAACACGACGGTCAGGAACAAATCGTCGTCAGCTCTGCGGGAACGGTCGCGGGATACAACTCCGCTGATGGAAAACAGATCTGGACTGTAGGCGGACTTTCCGGCAACTCAGTGCCCTCACCAACAGCAGTTGGTCCCTACTTGTTCGTCGGCGCTCGCATTCCGGAGTTTGGGTCGGCCCTGGAAGCGTCGCAGTCCAATCTTTGCCTGAAACTTGATGCCTCCATTGATGGCAAGCATGAAGTGGTCTGGCGTGCCAACAAGGCCGTTTGTGACTACGCAAGTCCGGTCGTTGATGGCGATTGCGCGTACTATCTCAACAACGTCGGCGTCCTGTATTGCGTCAACAGCGTGACTGGCGAAACGCAATACACCGAACGGCTTGGCACAACATGCTGGGCGACGCCGATCGTGGCTGGCGACTATGTGTTTTTCTTTGGAAAGGATGGGAAGACTCAGGTCATCAGCAGCGGCCCTGCGTTTCGCAAGGTCTCGACGAATCTGCTTTGGGATCCGAAGAACGCTCCAGCACCGGAATCGTACAAAGAGCACCAGGAGGGCGTCGTACATGGACACGGCGAAGGCCATACGGAAAGCGTTGCAAACAACGGTGACGGCGAGTCAACGGAAGGTGGTGCTGCCGGAGCAGCGACTACAAGCAGAACGCCAAATGACGCACAAGGCGAATCAGGCACTGGTCGTCGCGGCGGTCCAGGTGGCGGAATGGCCGCCATGTTGCTGAAAAACGATGCCAATGCGGATGGGAAGATCTCTGCAGAGGAACTGCCCGCTGAGTTCAAGGAAATGATGGCTCGAGTGGATCTGAACAAAGACAGCCTGATAGACGCTGAAGAGCTGAAGACGATGGAAGACAGCTTCCGCAAGCGTCGGGAAGGTTCTCGAGATTCCGCACGCGATCCGATTGTCTACGGCGTGGCAGCAGCAGACGGTGCATTCATCATCCGAACGGGAACACGGCTGTACTGTGTCCGTGGCAAGTAGTGGAATAGGTAGGCCCTTATGAATTATCGACTTTCAGTGCTGTGTTCCCTGGGGATCTTATTTCTGACGGGCTGCGGAGGAACATCGGCAGAGCCGTTGCTACATGCGACGATTGAGCTGCCTGCTTCGTGGACCGCCGATGGCAAATTGTGGGCTGCGCAACAGGCGTTGAGCCCGGCCGACGAGGAATTGCTGACAAAGTTCTTTCAGGTTCATGCACACTTTCAGGGCAGTTCGGACTTCGAAGGTGCTCCCAAGCTGATGACAGCAGGAAAGGCCGATCGTCGTTTCTTCTGGATTCGAGGATCAGGCGAATCTATGGGATGGTCCTGCATTCATTTCGAAGGCGGGAAGTTTCGCACATCAGAGGGATCCGGAAATCCATTCTCGCAGTGATTCGTTTTCGGCAAGCGGGAGGCTGACGTCGCACCGCTCGCCTGTTTATTGACTTACGCAATGCTGAAGAAGCTTACTATGAATAGGTTGTTACACATGAACAGACTTAGAAATTGGGCCATCGCATACTCGATGGGATGAGTGTTGCTTTCGCCGCTGGCAATAGCCGACGATCCCGGGCCACGAGTGGCTCGCGTGCTTTGGCAGGATCGCGACAAAGACGTCCTGATGTGGGGCGAAGTCCACAGTGGCGAAAAGTGGATTGTGTCGGCGTCGCCCGTGAAGAACTTTCCAAAACTGGATCCGGAGAAACAGGATCTCGTCCAGATGGAACATGCGGCCGGGTATCTGCTGGTCGGAGTGCGTGACAATGACGATGGCAAATATCAGAGCGGTTGGATCGTTATCGACACAGGCGTTCGAGAAGAGCCGCACGGAGATCATTCCGACTGGAAGTTTGTCTCATCACCATTGGTGAAGAGCAGCCGACTGGATGCCGATCAGGGCAATCCGGCCCATCTCTATCTCTATAACGATCACTTCTACCTGGCGAACGACAGGAAGAACGGGTTCACTCAGATTGATCCGAAAGAGTTGGATTCAAAGCCTGCCCAGGAATGCGGAACCTTCTGCGCCGGCGGAGGCAATCACATCACGATGGCCGCCGTGGACAACACTGTTTGCTACTCCACCTGGATCGATGGCGGTGGTCCAAATATGGGCCGAGTCGACGTTGTCAACCTGAAGAAAACCGACGGTGACAAGATTGCCTATTCATTCAAACTGCCTACAGGTGTGATTCATGGAGCGACGGTGAATTCTGGCCGCGTGTTCTTTGCTCCAGCCGACGGTGTGTGCTGGGTGGATGCGGATACTTCACTGACGAAGACGGCGGAGACGGTTGGTGTGAATCACATTTCGCTCGGCAAAGAAGAAGGCGCAGAGAAACCAAACCGGACGGGAGCGTTCGTGAATCAACGCAACTGGGTGTTGTTTACAACCGGCAGTCCCGAAGGCAAATCGTCGCTGTGCTTAGTTGACGCCAGGGCCGCGCAGCCGACAGTCATCAAATTGCCAATTGAAGTGGCTGATGGTTTGTCACTCACGACTCCGGAAGTCGTGCTGGCGGCCGGTGGAAAACGTTACGCATTCCTGTTCCACGACAAAAAGGAAGGCCAGGCTCAGGAGCAACTGACGATCGTGGATCTCGATCCAAACGGCGACCGTAATCTCTCGGACGCAAAAATTGCCAAAACGATGCCCGTGGGAGCCAGCAAGGTGGACGGTCATCACGGACATCATGCGGTCAGTTTCGATTCCGAAGGCCGTCTCGCCTGCTTCACCAATCCTGGCGATGGCACGATCTGGGTGATGACGCTGAAGGATCTGACGGTCCGTGCGAAATCGGTCGTTGGTGGCACTCCCGGTGCCATCGTCGCCATCGGTGCTCCGGAACATAGACATTAGATTGACTTCTTGCAGCTTCAATTGTTCGTCGCTCAGTCTCACTCTCTTTCAGAATGGATATTGCAAATGTTGTTGATGCGTCGTTCATTGTCTTTGACCATCGTACTTTCACTGTTGGTCGGCAGTGGGTGCGGTGACGCTGCGAAGCAGGAATCTGCTAAGTCTTCGCACGATCACGGTCACAGCCATGAAGAACACGACCATGGACCCGAGTCATTGAAGGACGGGATTTCTCAGCTGACAACGCTGCGAGACGTCATTCGAGACTCATTCGCAAAGAATGATCAGGATGCCGCTCATGGTCCGTTGCATGAAGTGGGGGAAATCCTCGAGGTTATTCCAGACCTTTCAATGAAAGAAAAAGTCAGCGCGGAGAGCCGGATCATAATTCAGTCCTCGGTGAACACACTGATGGACGCTTTTGGTCGAGTCGATAAGACGATGCACGGCCAGGAAGGATCTACATATTCTGAAGAGTCGGCAACGATCGACGCTGCCCTGACCACACTTCTTGCGGCGAGCGATCCCGCGGCGACTTCCCCGGAAAGTGGGGTAGCGCCAGCATCAGGTGAGCCATCAGCCGCAGAACCGGTGCCGACCGCTACAGGTGTCGAAGCAGGAGCTGCATCAAATGCAAATGGTACAAAGTAGCTCAAGTTCACACCGTCTGTTGGATCGCACGACGAAACGTCGCTATTCCACTCAAAGTTCGACGAGTCCAGCACTATCAACAACCGTCCAGCGATGGTGCGTAACAATCCTGCTTTTCAGTGGCATGATGGCGGCTGGCTGCGGAGAAGCCGTTGATCCTCAAGTGCTCAGAATTCGTGAGCAATTCCTCACTGAGAAGCCATTAAGTTCCGAGCAGCCTGTTTCCACCATCCGCAAAGCGCTTCAATCCGGCGACTTGAAGCCGGACACTCCTTTTACAATTCGAGTGCGCATCAATGCTGGCGAGGTTTCTCCTTTCTCCGATGGTGTAGCCAGATTCTTCGTAACGGACGCAACGGGTCACGATGGTGATGAATCGCACGATCCGCACGAATGTCCCTTCTGCCGACGCGATGTCAAGAGCATGATGGCGCTCGTGGAGTTCAAAGATGACTCCGGGAAATTGCTTCGAATCGATGCACGAGAGCTCTTCGGCGTCCACGAGTTTGAACTTCTGGTTCTGGAAGGGACGGGACGCCTGGATGAAGAAGAGATTCTTGTCGTCTCTGCCAACAGGATGTTTATGTCGCGTTGAACGGACAAACCATAGCTCTCCCCATTTTTCTTTGCATGACAAGTGAAACGGATCATGAAAAAACTACCAGTCACGGTGCTATCGGGCTTCCTTGGAGCCGGTAAGACCACATTGCTCAATCATATTCTCTCGAATCGCGATGGTCTGAAAGTCGCTGTGATTGTGAACGACATGAGCGAAGTCAATATCGACGCTCAACAGGTCGCTGGAGGTCCGGCGCAACTGAGCCGAACGGACGAGAAACTTGTCGAGATGTCTAATGGCTGCATTTGCTGCACGCTGCGAGACGACTTGCTGGTGGAAATCACCAGGCTGGCCCACGACGGCCGATTCGATTACCTGCTGATTGAATCGACCGGCATTTCAGAACCTCTGCCGGTTGCTGAAACATTCACGTTCGCCGATGAAGAGGGAAACTCGCTGAGCGACGTTGCTGAACTGGACACGATGGTCACCGTGGTGGATGCCGCCAACTTTATGAATGACTTTTCATCGCAGGATGAACTCCGCGATCGAAAAATGGGCATGGACGAAACCGACGATCGAGATCTCTCACTGCTGCTGACTGACCAGATTGAATTTGCCAACGTCATCATTCTGAACAAGACAGATCTTGTTTCCGAAGATCAGCGAAATCGTCTGCACAACATTCTGAAGAAGATGAATCCAGAGGCGCTTGTCATTGAAGCGGAACGAGGCCAGGTTCCTCTGATGACTATTCTGAACACCGGCCGTTTTCAAATGGAGTGGGCAGAGTCCGCAGCGGAATGGCTCAGCGTGCCACGCGGCGAAGAAACCAAAGAGACTGAAGAGTACGGAATTTCCAGCTTCGTGTATCGCTCGCGCCGCCCGTTTCATCCCCGCAGATTTCACGAGTTCTGGGTCAACGACGACGCGGCTTCTTCGATCCTGCGTTCCAAAGGCTACTTCTGGCTGGCTTCGCGACACAGCCTGGCCGGGTTCTGGTCGCAGGCCGGCGGTGTGATCAGCGCCGATCCCGGCGGACAATGGTGGGCGGAAACTCCGCGAGACGACTGGCCGCTCGAAGATCCTCAGCAGATCGCCGCGATTGAATCGATCTGGGATGAGCAGGTGGGTGATCGCCGTCAGGAAATTGTGATCATCGGACAGGACCTGAAGAGTGCTGAGATCACTCGAGCTCTCGATGCCTGCCTGTTAACCGACGCAGAACTTGCGAAGCGACCCGAGGAGTGGGAACAGTTCGAGGATCCGTTTGCTCCATGGGAGATCGCCGACAACGACATGTCCGTTGATACAGACGGCAGGGCGGATGAACGACCAACTGCTGATGGCCGGTGAACCCGCCGCAAGCGTTTTCCATTTCCGACCTCCCTATCAGAACTTGTGCAACCAATCCCCTCGGGGCTGAACGCATTGTCTGTCGACCTTGATCAGGATGTCTCAGTAAATTTTCTATCGACAAGGGCACGTCTGATGTCCTGGCGAAGGCTTCGCATGATGCGGACGGGCTCAACAAGCCGGCCACAGAATCTACGCTGACACCTCGATCCGTCTCTGACACATCGGCAGATACCGCTACGGTTGATAGAACAACTCAGCTTCCCTGCGCTTTCGAGCTCCGGTTCGAAGCCAGGCCCAGCGATCGTACCTGAAGCAGTCGATCCATTCGAAACGTCCTGAGCTCTCTCGCAGAATTGGCCCGTCGATTTGGTGACCGCGGCGTGTTCCGTGTCGCAATGACTCCAGTTGATTTCAGCAGCTCATGAAGCTGCGTCAAAAGACATTGCGACGGTGTTCCTGCTCACTTATTCAGTCGCGAAACCCCTTGACGTTAGCCACGATCAGGAAGCTCCCGGGCTGCAGGCTGATCGAGGTGAGTCTGGCTGCACTGCGCATTGTGAAATCCAGGGAGACGACAGCCAGGAAGCGGAAACACGACAGCGTTCCGCAGGCCAGAACGACGCGATTTTTCAAGCCCGTGGCTCGTCGTTTCGTGCCCCGAAACTAATTCTTAGGAAATGGATTGTCGCACTTTACAAAAGACGATACGCTCATCCGAATATCGCAATCAAACAATTGCCAGTGCATCTAATGCGAGCAACACAGTCTGCCATAAAGAGCCTGGTCGAACGGAAGAGACGGCCGCTCGTCAAGCTTCAATTCGGTGACTGCCCCTGTCTTCTCGTCTTCTCCCTGTGGGCTCCCGAATCGGTTGACTGACACGGTGTCAGGCCCCTGTTCTCCAGGCGTTCTAACGAGGCGTATCTTATGAAATTCATGCGAGAAGCTTTCGTTCGAGTTTGGCGAGACACCCGATTTCCTCGATGGCAACAGTCCCGGACCCGTGACAAGCTCAGACTTCTGCAGCACGAACAGCTTGAACAACGATGCTTGCTGACTCTCCCGGCCACACAGAATTTCGCAGAGGGCGATGCGGTCGTGTATAACGGCCCGTCTGTGGACCAGGTCAATGACACGCTTTCGTTTGATGCGTTCATTGATTTCGCCGGTGATGTGGATTCCTTCTTCTTTGCGCCCCAGTTCACTGGAGCGTACGTGATCGACGTTGGTGACTTTGGAAATTCCGTCGATCCTGAGGTTGCGGTTTACATTGCCAGTACCGGCGCACAAGTGGGTTACAACGACGACGTGTCGGTGTCTAATGATGATGCAAAGTTGACTATCAATCTGACTGCAGATGTTCGCTACATCATTGCCGTGGCGGATCAGCCAGGGACGACCGCGGGCAATGTTTCGATAATCGTGAATGGACCGTTCAGAACGGGCTCGTTCATATTGACACCTGATGCCCAGGGTGACGCCTCAGCTGCAGTGGTGCTGGATGTCCCAACGGACATCGACTACTACTCGGTCACGGCTCCTGCTGATGCGAACGGGGTCTTAGCAATTTCGGCCTCGGCTCCGACATTTAATCAGCGACTGGCCCTTTTTAATTCCGCCGGAACGCTGCTCCAGGGGCCGAGCACTGCGATAAATATCACGAATGCGGTTCCCGGCCAGGAATACCGCATCGCGGTTTATTCAAACAACTACGCCACCTCTGGTTCAATGGAACTGCTTGTCAACTTCGCCACTGAGCGCCCGGACATCCACATGACGAGCGCGAGGGGTAATGGGGGCACTGGTATCGCGATTTCGTATGAAATCACAAACGGCAATATTGCTCCGTTCAACATCGACATTTTTCAGTCCAATGATGGACTGATGGACAACGGCGAT
This sequence comes from Planctomycetota bacterium, assembly GCA_052034165.1. GTDB lineage: Bacteria > Planctomycetota > Planctomycetia > Planctomycetales > Planctomycetaceae > SXXK01. Next base: position 13,009 of record JBPOIW010000031.1, read on the forward strand.
ACGCAAATCGGCACGTTCGCTCCCGGTCCTGCTGACCGTACCCTGGGCGCTCACACGGTCAATTTGACACTCGGGAGCGGCATTACCCTGCCTGGTGCTGGCATCGCGGACCTGAATACCGACTATCGTCTGCTGTTCACTGCAGACAGTGCGAACCTTGTGCAAGAGCCCGACGTCGATCCACTGAACGAAGATAACACGGTGGCGTTTGCGGGAGTCTATCATCAGCCGGCCGGGCCGGTGATGGCATTCGGAACAGATTCTGCCGATACCGTCACGATCACACCCAATGGGCTCAACCTTGAATTGAAATTCAGTAACCTGAATACCGTGACTTATGCGACATCTGATATCACGCAGTTCCGCCTGCGAGGCGCCGGGGACGATGATAGCTTCACATCAGGGGCCGCGAATGCAACGATGAGCATTCCGTTGGCGATCTGGGGTGGTGCTGGACTGGACACAATCCAGGGCGGCGACGGCAATGACACACTCTCCGGCGGTGCTGATAATGACCTCTATGTTTTCCTGGCGTCCGAGTTGGTTGAATCTGATACGATCGAAGAGGGTCCCGGAGGCGGTCGCGATACGATCGATTTCAGTCAGTTGTCCACCGCTGTTACGCTGAATCTGGGATCGACGGTCGCTCAGGGGGTGAACCTCGGCAGACTTTTAACGCTGACATCGTCATCAGACATAGAAGACGCGACCGGTGGTTCTGCGGCAGATTCACTGACTGGCAATGCGAGCGCGAATCAACTCTTCGGCTTTGGTAGTGGCGATATACTGAATGGCGGTGCCGGGAGTGATACTCTGCTCGGCGGGTTCGGTGATGATAGCTACGTCTTCGGGACTGCCTCGAGTTCCGAAAACGATGTTGTAACTGAGCTGCCGAATGAAGGCATCGACACGTTGAGTTTTGCGGCCCTGAGTTCAGCTGTCGTGGTGAATCTCGCTACCACTTCGGCTCAGCCGGTACACACGAATCGAACGCTGAAGCTGAATTCCGCAGTTTCCTTTGAGAACCTCATCGGTGGTTCTGGTGCTGACACGCTATTTGGCAACAGTCAGGACAACACTGTGACGGGCGGCGCTGGAGACGACAAGCTGGTTGGTGCCGGAGGCAGCGATTTACTCCAGGGCGGAGCCAACAACGATACCTACATTTTTGTACCGGCTACCGCGGCGGAAGCCGATCAGGTGACTGAGAATCCGAACGAAGGTACGGATACGTTGACCTTTGCCTATCTCACGACGAGCGTCGTGGTGAATCTTGCATCGACGGCGGTTCAGCCGGTACATACAAATCGAACGCTGAAGCTGAACTCCGCGGTGGTTTTTGAGGACCTTGTGGGGGGCAGCGGTGCTGATACGCTCTTCGGCAACGGTCTGAACAATACTCTGACCGGCAATGCCGGGAACGATAAACTCCTTGGTGCCGACGGCAACGACCTGCTCTACGGCGGGGCCGACAACGACACCTACATGTTTGTGCCGACGACCGTCCCGGAAGCCGATACGGTGAGCGAGAATCTGAATGAGGGCATCGACACGTTGAACTTTGGCTATCTGACGACCAGCGTTGTCGTAAATCTGGGTTCAACGCCGGTTCAGGCAGTGCATTTAAATCGAACGCTGAAGCTGAACTCCGCGGTCGTCTTCGAGAATCTCGACGGTGGCACCGGCGCTGACACGCTCTTCGGGAACACGCTGAATAATACGCTGACCGGCAGCGCCGGAGACGACAAGCTTCTGGGGGCCGGTGGAAGCGACATTCTGATCGGCGGAGCTGATAACGACACATATATGTTCGTTCCAGCCACATCTGCGGAAGCGGATCTGGTAACCGAGAATGCCAATGAAGGCGTCGACTCGCTGAACTTCGCCTATCTGACCACAAGCGTCGTGCTGGATCTGGGAGCAACGTCGAATCAACCGGTGAGTGCGAATCGAACATTGAGGCTGAATTCGCTGAGCACCTTCGAGAATGCGGTGGGCGGTACAGGCAGCGATACGCTGTTGGGGAATGCTCTGGCCAACCGGCTGACGGGTGGTTCTGGCGATAACATTCTGGTCGGCCTGGACGGCGCTGATATCCTGGAGGCGGGCACCGGTCGTGATATTCTGATCGGCGGCCTCGGACTGGATATTCTGAAGGGCGACGCCGGCGATGATATTCTGATTGCCGGTCGCACGACGAGCGATACTAATCTGAGCAATCTCAACACGCTTCGGGCTCAGTGGATTTCTGGCAACGCGTACGCAACTCGCATCGCGAATCTGCGAGCTGGCGTTGGGAGTCCGGCTGTTTCCTTGAAAGCCACGATCAACGTGCTGAACGACGCAGGTGAAGATGATGTGTTGTACGGGGGAACCGATACCGATTGGTTCTTCCGAGCCGTCGACGATATTATCAACGACCTGGTCGCTGGTGAGATCTTAGATCTGCTCTGAGAAGCCTGATTTCGTGCAATCACAACTTGTCGTCCGTGCGATTCGACTCGGCGGCCGTGGCGGGCTCGGTGCTTTGTCCGGGATGACTTGAGAAATCGTCAGCGGGCGAGATGCCCACGCTCCCGGAGCGTGGATGTCTCGTCCGCTTTTTTCAACCCTTCAAACGACCGTTGATGGAGCAACAGTACTCCATGGCAACAAGCTACTGTTGAAACCGAGGCCTCGGCAGGAATCTTTCAGAGGCAACGCCGCTGACAAAACAGCATTCTGGTGTCATGCACACCGACATGGATTGAGAACTTGATTGATAGCATCACGAGCAACGTGACGAACAAGTGTTCGCTTCGGGTCTCCGGTCTCATCCCGCCGGACTCGATGTTTCACAGAAGGGATTCACTTCCGGCGCGAATTCGCATTTCCCGAAAGCCGAGTCTGCTGACCCCAGAATCTGCATCACCTCGCGTTGCTTTCTTCTTCCCGCTGCCGAAGCTGCTCGACCGCATCCTCCGTCGCGCCGACGCTTCAGATGGCCGAGGCAGAGGCCGAGTTGCAATCATTCCGGAATAGCGTAAAACGTGGGCATTGATTCGAGGGTGCTCAATGGGCGACAAGCCGCCACGTCGGCCTCTGCTTGAAACCTCACACTCGCCCATGCGGAAGACCAAAAATGAGACCTGACCCCTTTTCTTCCGTGGGATGGAAGAAAACGACCGGGCTGGCGATCGGCCTGCTTTGCCTTGCGGTCCTGTTCGTGTTTCTCTGGACGCGGCAGGATGACAAGGCGGAACGCCTCGCGCTGGCCAAAAAACGATTGCAGCAGGGGCAGCCCGAGATCGCTCTGGAATTGTTGCAGCCGTTCTTGCAGCGTGAACCGGTCGATGGTGCCGTCTGTTATCTGGCCGCCGAAGCGCATTCTCGGAAGAAAGACTATCAGTCGGCGTTCGCGGAGTATGCTCGAGTTCCGGCGGATCATGAGCGCCATGGGGCCGCCTGTTTTCGAGCCGGCGATATTCTGCTGCTGCAACTTTATCGGCTGTCGGAAGCGGAGAAGTTTCTTCGCGAGGCCGTTGCGTCGGGCGGTGATCAGCCTGCTGCGGAAGCGCATCTGGCTGGTTTGTATGGGCTGTGTGGTTTGACAAGTCTGACAACCGACCTACGATTCAAACGTGTGCGCGCAGGACAGGCGACTGATGTGGATCTGGTGCTGCTCGGGCTTGGCGACACGGCGGCCGAGAATGCCGCCTCCCTGGCCAGTTATGGGAAAGCGGCCCCTGATGACGCCCTGACGATACTCGCCACAGCGCATCACGCGTGGCAGCAGCATGATTTCGCAGCGGCTCGGCCCCTGTATGAAAAGGGCCTCGCACAACGCCCTGATCTCTGTGATGCACAAGCAAGGCTTGGACGGATCTTGAAGGAAACCGCCGACGAGGCCGCGTTCCTCCAATGGCATGCCGGTCTTGCGAAGGCCTGTGATGAGCACGCCGATCTCTGGGCCTTACGAGGAGACTATTCACTAAGTCACCACGATGTGCGAGGAGCAGTGCGATGCTACTGGGAGGCTGCTCGACGTGACCCCTCGCATCGCAGTGCACATCATCAGCTGGGTCAGGCTCTGGCGTCACTCGGCGAGCTTCAGGTCGCGGAAGCGTTTCAACGCCGGAATGAGCATCTGCAACAGTTGCTGCTGGCAGCCAAGCAGTACAACGTGGAAGCGTCTCCGGAAAAGGTCGTCCGTGTCGCGCTGGCCGCTGTGGAATGCGGACACGTATGGGAAGCGTGGACGTGGGCCGAGATGCTGCGGAAGCGGTTTCCGCAGGGGGCTGGGCCGCTCAAAGAGATTCGTCGGCCGGACAACAAAACGCCGCGAGTTCACGAGGCTGCTCAGCCAGCTCTCCTTCACGATCTCAGCAGTTACGCGTTGCCCGACTGGATGAAGCCAACCTCGTCGTCTCAAGTGACGTTGGTTGAAGAACAAACCAATTCTTCAAAAAGCAGTCCGATACGATTTGTGGAAGAAGCGGAAGCCGTGGGGCTGCGTTTTCAGTATCAACATGGCGACAAAATGGCCGGTCCGGGAATGCGGATGTTTCAGTTTTCCGGAGGCGGTGTTGGTGCGGTCGATTACGATCGAGATGGCTGGCCGGATGTGTTTTTGACTCAGGGAGGAGACTGGCCCGAAAACGAGTCGCAGCCTCCATCCGATCGAGTCTTTCGGAATCAGCGGGGAACTCAGTTTCAGGACACGACGGCGTCCGCTGGAGTAATAGAGACCAGCTACAGCCAGGGTCTGGCCTTTGGGGATTTTGATGCTGATGGCTGGCCGGATGTGTTTGTCGCCAACGTGAATGAGAACCGACTGTTCCGCAATAATGGCGATGGCACGTTCTCGGATGTGACTCAGTCAGCAGGAATCGTCGGCGATGCGTGGTCCACCAGCGTGGCCTGCGCAGATTTTAATGGCGACACTCTGCCGGATTTTTATGTCGTCAACTACCTCACGGGCGACAACCTGCTGAGCCGCATCTGTTACCAGGCTGATGGAACCCCCCGGGCTTGCACGCCGCATGAATTTGACGCGGCCGACGATCAGTTGTTGCTGAACCTCGGCGATGGTCAGTTTCGTGATGTGACAGCAGAAGCTGGAGTCCTCGCGTCTGGCGGCAAAGGTCTGGGCGTGGTTGCCGCGGACTTTGATGGAAGTGGTCGTCTGAGCCTCTTCGTAGGAAACGACACAACCGCCAATTTCTTTTTTCAAAATCAGACGGCGACACCCGGTGACGTACCTCGGTTTGAAGAGATGGCAGTGATAACGGGGCTGGCCTTTGACCGCGAAGGAAGGACTCAGGCCTGCATGGGAATAGCTGCCGGAGACGCGGACGGCGACCAGCAACTCGACCTCTTCGTGACCAACTACTACAACGAATCCAACACGCTGTATCAGCGTCAGCCAGCGCTGATGTTCTTTGATGCCACGATGGAAGCAAGGCTGAAAGAACCCAGCATTCGGCAGTTGGGATTTGGCACTCAGTTTTTGGATGCCGATCTTGATGGCTGGTCAGATCTGATCGTCACGAACGGACATGTGGATGATGAGACCGCTCGCGGCATTCCGCTGCATATGCCGACACAGGTTTTTCACAACGTTGGCTCAGGACGCTTCGACGAGATTTCTGCAAGTCAGTTGGGGCCGTGGTTTGAAGGCCGGTTTCTGGGCCGCGCGGTGGCCAGAATCGATTGGAACCGTGACGGATATGAAGATTTTATCGTGGGAAATCTCGACAGTCCCACGGCTCTGTTGACCAATCACACCGCGGCCGAGGGCAACTTTCTGGCTGTACAACTCATCGGAACAATCTCGGCTCGAGAAGCCATCGGTGCGACCGTGGATGTTCGGATTGGCGACAGAACATTGTCCAGACAGCTTGTTGCGGGCGATGGCTACCAGGCCGCCAATGAACGTCAGTTGATCTTTGGTGTCGGAGCGGCAGACGTTGTCGACTTGCTGGTGCGCTGGCCATCAGGTCGAAGTGAAGTCTTTGAGAACGTCCCGACGTCGACATTCTGGACCGCCGTCGAGGGCCGAAGTGAGCTGACTAATGCGGGTCGCTAGCATTGCCTCTCCGTGCTGAAGGATGCAAGGTGTAGCTGGGATGAGGCCGTCACACTTAGGTGTTGACTTTTTGAGAGCGGCCATTCGAAAGTGACTATTGAGGCCCCGGGCACGAGTGCCCTCAATTTAGGCAACTGAAGAATCCGGATACTGATGCACAGACTGCGTGTGACCGATCATTTTCAGTCGAAGGAAATCTCAGGAAGCATGGCCGAACGCATGCGAATGATAACTGCATTTGAGCCATAGGCTCGAAAACCCCTTGGCTGCGCGAAGTCAAACGAGCCGTTTCAGCCGCCACGTTGAGAGATCATCGATATCCCGATGCACCATCAAAAATCAATTCAGACTTCTGGCACTTGAGTTGCATTTTAGGAACTTCTCCACGTTTTGGATTGTTCAAGAGGCCTCGGGAAACCTGACACGGCACCACTTTGCGGGGCTGGTTTCAAAAATCAGCGAGACCGTACCAAGCAAAAAATTGGGAATTTTCGTGGGGAACCCCGTTGTACGGAAGTTCATTAGCCGATAGTGTCCAGATGTTCGGGTTTCTTGAAAGCAATAGAATTCTTTTTCCGGCGATCATTGAGTCCTTTTTGGTTCCCGTCATTTTCAGGAGAAGTTTTATGCGAAGAGAAAAACGTCGTGCGTTCACATTGATCGAATTGCTGGTGGTAATTGCCATCATCGCGATTTTGATCGCATTGCTGCTGCCAGCCGTGCAGCAGGCTCGTGAGGCAGCTCGCCGCACACAGTGTAAAAACAACATGAAGCAGATCGGGCTTGCGCTCCACAACTACGAGAGCACCGCCAGCTGCTTTCCACCTGGGTCGAACGGTGCAGTAGCATGGGACCGAATTCCTAACTGGCGTCTGCATCTGTTTCCATATCTTGAGCAGGGAAACCTGTATTCGAAGATGGATTTCTCGCAGTCGTTTTCTTCCAACGTGACAACATCCACGAACATGATTGCACTGCAGGACAACAAGATTGCCGGCTACATTTGTCCGTCCAGCCCTCTGGATCCAAATGCTGTCCTCGTGAACAACGCGATGAGAATTCAGACTCCCATGTATGTTGGAATTGCGGGAGCGACACCGGACGTTGCTGGTCGTGTGATAGGGTCAGCGAGTAACTATGGTGGCTTCTACGGGAACAACGGAATGTTGCTCCACAACCAGCAGACGCGGATTCGTGATGCCGTAGACGGAACGTCTAACGTGATGATGGTGGCGGAACAGTCGGGTCGTGTCGGCACTGCTGATATCCGCAGCGGCTACTATGGCGGGTATTCCGGGACGACATTCAGTCAGCCAGTGTCAGCGACCGTTCCAAACAGTGCCGACTCCTGGAGCACTGGACTGACGACAGTTCAGTATCGAATCAATTCTCCAACCGCGGCTGCGGGTTCAGATAATCCGTGGGACGCGAATACTGTGATCAACTCCTTCCATGTTGGCGGTATTCATGGTCTGCTCGGTGATGGCTCGGTCCGTTTCATCTCAGACAACGTCGACATGGGCATTCTTCGCAATCTCTGCTCACGTGAAGATGGTGTTCCTCTCGGTGAGTTCTGATGAACGGAATCCAGACTCCCTGATGAGTTAAAAACGACCAGACGCGGCTTTGCTGCGTCTGGTTTGTTTTCAAAATGGCAGTGACTTTTTTCCGGATGCTTTCCTACAGCGTCCTCGTTATGAAACTGAATCCACTCAAGGAAATTCATCTATGCGTTCTTGTCGTTGGCTGTTTGTTCTCGCCATCGCCGGTTTCGGTGCGCTGCAGGGTTGTGCTGAAACTCCGACGATTCCCAAAACCGTGGAAGTGAGCGGAACCGTAACTCTGGACGGCAAGCCCTTGACCGAAGGGACTGTCAATTTTTCTTCGTCGTCCACTGGCGATGCTGCGATTGCTCAGCTGAAGGAAGGCGGAAGATTTCTGTTCGGAAACGGTGTTCTGCCAGGAACCTATCGCGTGACGATCACTGGTCCTGTGAACAACACACCTCCGGCTCCTGGCGTGACTCCGCCGGTACTCAAATTCCAGATCCCTTCAAAATACGGTGATCCGGCCAGCACGGATTTGAAAGCTACGGTGTCAGCGGAATCCAGTGAGTTCAAGTTTGACCTTGTGAAATAGTACATCGACTCAACATCAGGTCGGTGCGGATCGCCGGGCAGCACAGCCTGTAGAGGCTGTGCTGCGAAGCAACAGGACGCCAAAAGTTTGCACGTTGAGTTTTCATGGTATGGTGGCTGCCCGAAGAGAATGCTCACGGAGGAGCACTGTACCTCAGGCTCTTTTCCGCTGCGCCGAGATGCCACCCCGTAATCCGCCAGCGGACTGTTGATTGAGTCATCCGGAACGCGTTAGTGTCCGGTGCTTTCAACGCGTAGTGCTGGCCTCAGCTGGCATTCGTTTGCAATTTCGCACGGCAATGCCGCCGGAACTCGGCACTACTTTCGCAACTGCGGACCGTAACGGGCAAGACGTACGTTGGGGAGTGGATTGAATGAAGTGCTGCCACCGACGGTCTTTACGCTGACCATCAAACCTCAGACGGTTCAATTCGCGCCCACGAGGCTGACGTTTTCCGTTGAAAATTTCTCTCAACTGCAGGCAAGAATGAACTACTGCCATCTTCATTTTTGCAACTTGAAATAAGCATCCGCTGCCAGTAGGTCGCCAATACGAGCCGTTTGGCCTTCCGGCAGTTCGATGACACGAGAGAGATCCGACCAGAGTTCCTGCACGCGAGCCTGATACGCCTTGAAATTGGCGTTGCTCATCTCTGGAATCTCCAGCAGTCGCTGCGTTGAAAGCTCATGCTTCTTCATAAACTCCATCAACTCTGCCAGCTTTGGTGGGGGAGTTTTGCGACCATCAGACCAGCCTGCCACAAACGGCTCCGGAGGCAGGCGGACCATTCCAGTCTCTGGCGGTGGAATTGTGATTGCCGCAAAGCCCGGAGAATTGTCGGCAGCAAACAGGAAGGCATATACAGGCTTGTTCGGCGCCCCTGTGACGGTTGTCTTCCCAAGCGGCATGCGATTCACTCCGATGAGATTCTTCCAGAAGGCTGTGCCAAGACCCTGCAATCCCAGAATCGGATCAAACTCCGGCGGCGCGGTGCTGAGGAACAGGAATGTTTCGTTGTTCCCAACATCCTGATTGAACTGAATCGCGTTCTCGCCATGCGGAATCAATACGGCTCGCGAGGCTTGTTCGTCTGTGGGGCGCGGCACAATGATTTCATCAGCGGCCCCCATCAATCGAATCTCTGCCCCATGCAGTTCGAACACTCCTTTGTACGGTCCCATCCACTTCTGGGCGATCAATCGATATTTTCCGTCGGGCACATCGTCGAAGCGAAAATTCCCTTTCTCGTCTGAAACAGCAATCGCCATTTCCTGTGCCGGATTGCCGCCGAGACCTTTGCTCCAGACGATCGGCTTGTAAGAGTTCTTTGCGACCGGCAATCCTGTGGCGGCATCGCAGAGGCACACCGGCACATCCGCAGTACCGGATCGGAATTCCATCACAAAACCGGTAATGGTGTGAGCGGGATCGACCGTTGATGGCTCAGGCATCGTCCCCGGAACTGAATTGCTGGGTTTAGTCCCACCATCCAGGTTGTCTGTTGGAGCAACGGGAGCTTTTGGGTTCAACATTGCGACCGACTCACCAGGCTGCAAGCGTTGCAATTCCATGAGCCACACTCCTTTGACCCATTGAAGCTTCTCCGGGCGGCTTCGTTGCTCGGGCAATTCTTGGCTTTCGCCGAGACAGAGAGTGAGTTTGTCGCCGTCGAGGCTCAATAGGCCCAGCCCCGATTGATCTTCACCTTCGAGGGTCACATCCACGTGCACCGGCGAATGTGATTCGTCGAGTTCGATCAGCATAACTCCGCCGGGACCTCCGTCTGTCACGATGATCCTGTTACCGTTGAATTCCCAAATAGCTCTGGCCGGCGTGCTTTTCTCGTCGCCGTCGTCCGCGATTTGACGCGTGAGTCGCCATTTGCCCTGCAGTTGCCGCAATGTTTTTCCCATCGCAATCGGCTCTGGGTTTCGTGGCTGGTCCGATGGCTCGAGCACGGCGCTGTCGCCGTTGCGTTTGAGTTCCCTCTCGTATGTATCCATCAGCTGATTGAGTCTTCGGAGCTGTTCAAAGCTAAGTCCACCGTTGTCATCGTTGTGCACTAATTTTAATTCGGTATTTATCTTTCGATATCCCGGTGTGCTTTGATCGGCCCTCTCTGACAACGCCTGCCAGCGAGCTGCGACTTGTGCCTCCCCCGCGCCTCGTTGCCCGTCGATGACAAATGACTTCGCGGAATAGATTCCCTGAAAGCTCGCGACGTCTCGTTGGGTGATCTCGCGAACTAGGGAACGCATCTTTCCGAAGTCTTCAAGAATCGGTGACCAAACGAAGAAACACTGGCTGACACGCACTTTCTTTTCTTCAGAGGAAATGTCCTTCCAGATCGGGAAATAGGTCAAAATTCGCGTGGGGATATCCTTTGGTGCGATATGCGAAAACCGTTGATCAAAGTAGCCACTCAGAATGACACCTCTCACATCGGTGTTTTGATCAATTTCAAGATTCCAGCTCGTAGCGAAGTAGGCGGTGAGAACAACTACGATCGGCTTCCCGGTTCGTTCGACTCGCACATTCACCGGCTCGTTGTTGGTCGCGTGATAACAACCGACGACGTGGACTTCTGTGTTTTCCGGCAGGTTGTCGATCTGCTCGATTGGCGAGCTGATTCTTCTGCTGCCCTCGACAGCGGAATTCGAAATTCTGACGACTTCCCTGCTACCACGTTTTAATGACACATTGCCATCGTGCACAACAAGATTGTCGACTGAGTCATCGATCTCAATCGTGTACTGGCCCGCCGCAACGCGCACTGCCTTTCCGGACGCGGAGATCGTCATTTTCTCGACAACCTTATCACCCTGCATGATTCGGATCGGCACATTATCCACTTCCGACTCAATGGTCAGAGTCCCCTTGTCCATCTCCAGCACGATCAGTATCCCCGCCAGAATCATCAGGAACGCGAACGTGCCGCTGGCGATAAATTTGACGATCCTGGGGCGACGATTCCTGTCGTCCGATTGCGCCGCCGCGGTCAAAGATCCGGGCAGTGACGTCGCTGTCGGTTGTTGCACGTAGGCAAGACATTCCTGAAGCACCTGAGCCACTTCGCTGGCGGAAGACGGGCGGTCATTGGGCGACTTTGAATGAAGCCGAGTGACGATGCGTTCAAACCACTCAGGTACTGATGACTGGATCTCGCGCATGGGGCGCGCGGGATCGTTGACGATGTGTTTCAGGACCTCAAAGCTGCCGGTGCCGGGAAATGGTGAGCGGCCGGTGGCCATCGCATAGAGCACACTGCCGAGGCTGAACAGGTCGCTGCGGGCATCGAGCTGCCTGGCTTCGGCCTGTTCGGGAGACATGTACTGCGGCGTTCCGGCGATGATCCCGGTTCGTGTGACAGAGGCATCGTCGGCAGCGCGGGCGAGACCGAAGTCAGTGATCGTGACTCGCTCGACGCCCTGTTCCAGCAGAATATTGGCGGGCTTGATATCGCGATGAATCAGTCCCTGAGCATGCGCCGCAGCGAGGCCCGAAGCAATCTGCACGCCGACGCGCAGTGTTTGTTCGATGCTCAACGGGCCATCGCAGTCAATGCGTTTTTGCAGAGAGATACCACCGGCATAAGGCATCACCAGAAACGGCAGACCGTGCCATTCGTCAACTCGGTGAATCGCGATGACGTTATCATGACGCACGGCAGCGGCCGCCTGAGCTTCGCGGGCAAATCGTTTTCGAGCACTGCCGTTAGTAGCAAGTCGAGGCGCCAGAATCTTGATCGCGACGTAACGATTGAGCGACGCTTCAAAACCCTTCAGTACGATGCCCATCCCACCATGGCCGACGATGCCAACAATTTCATAGCCTGCAAAACGCCCCATCGAGCGTGGGTCATCGCTTGCGTCGAGCCAGCCACGAATCTCGCGCGAGAGCACTTCTGCGGTTTGCCGTTTTGTCATTGGGCTGTGATCGTCCGAGAACAGCGATGAGATCGACGCGACGTGCTGCGGGCTGTCATATTCATCGACCATGAGTCGCGACTGGGCATCCTGCCACGACACACCCTGTTCAGCGGCATGCTGGATTTGACTTGCGCACGATTCGCATTCCGTCAAATGCAGCTCAAGGATTTCTGTTTCAGAATTGCTGAGACTGCCTCGCAGGAATAATTCGAGCTTCTGCGAATTGCACTCTGTTTTGAGCTGTTGCTTATGCATGTTCGATGGCCTCTGGTTGATGCCCGCTGTCATGTTCGTATTGCTGAGCGACCTCCTGCAGTCGTCGCAGGATTCGGCTGCGGGCGGCGTAAACTGCACCGGTCGAAAGTTGCAACTTCTCTGCGGCATCGGGTACGGAAAGTTCACCTAACGTTGTCAGCCAGAACGCCTGCCAGGATGACGCATGAAATTCGTCCTTCACAATCTCTGCTGCTGTACGCAGCAGGCTGCGATGATGTTCTTCGTTGATCAGCTGTTCGATGTCATCCATCGGATTCTTGATGGCCTGAGACTGCTCAAGAAAATCACTGCCGCCGATCGCGATGTCACGTCGCGATGTTCGCAGAGTGCTGATCAACGCATTCCGAGCAATCTGATACAACCAGCTTCGAAAGCCACCTTGTTGGGGTCTCGCTGCCAGTCCGGGATGGCTTTCGCCACTGACACCATGACTCGCTGAGTCAAATCCTCAGCATCACTGTGCTGCCAACCGGCTCGCCGAGCCACCCGATAAACCACCGGGCGATAAAGGGCATCGAAGCGATCCCACGCCGATTGATCCTGCGGATCTCGGACTCGAAGCAGCATACTCTCGCTGGTTTCCGGCGCTGGCGTCATGGTTTGCGTCTTTCCATAAAGGAGAATACGCAACTCAACATCAGTTTTTGACACGCCTGCGGAGAAATGTCACGAAATCGCGGCGGCTCGTTTGCAAAACTCGGCGATCGCTGGTTTCGGAGAGTGCGGGGTCAGCCTTTCTGCTTTGCTCTGCGTTCACGTTTCTGAAATGATCGTCCTGTCCGCGAGAGGCCTTCCGTTGACTTGCGTTTGTGGGCCAAATCCGGACACTTCGGCCAATTGCAAGGCGGTCCAGGTGCTGGCCGTCCCACGTTCAAATTATCCGTGATCAAGAATGAGGCCATGAGCAAAAATCGAAAACCGGAAGTTGATGCCGCAGTGAAGGACATTGACTTCAAGAAGAACGACTACCAGATTGAGTTGAACACCAATCATGGCAAGATCGTGTTGAATCTGCTGCCGGATGTCGCACCCGGGCATTGTTTAAATCTCATCGGTCTCACAAAAATCGGCTACTATAACGGAGTGGTGTTCCATCGAGTGATCAGTGGCTTCATGATTCAGGGCGGATGTCCACAGGGAACAGGCACTGGCGGCCCGGGCTATACGATCAAGGCAGAGTTCAACGCGACTCCGCATGTTGACGGAGTTCTCTCTATGGCTCGCACAAATGATCCGAACTCCGGTGGGTCACAGTTCTTCATCTGCCTGGGAACTCAGTCGTTCCTTGACCGTCAGTACACGGCGTTTGGCCGAACGGCCGATGCGGACAGCCTCGCGGTTGTTCACAAGATCGGTGCTACAAAAACAGATCGAAGCGACAAGCCCCTCGAAGCAGCAACGATTCAATCGGCGAACGTTCTGGTCAAGCCAAAGGCCTGATCCGAAACGAGTCTTCGCACGGTGTGAATTCTTCGCACGGTGTGAATTGAGACAGGATGTTCGCGGGATACATGATTGAGAATCGAGTTAATCATGTCCACGCACGTGAGTAAGGACCAAAGCCATCGTGGTGCCTGTGACCGCGATGGCTCCTGACATTTGAGTGCAGACTCATCAGAGTCCGGGCGAGTTTGAACAAGAATCGGCAGATTGAACGATGCGACGCTACTGGCTTTTCAAATCGGAACCTGATGTGTTCTCGATCCATGATCTTGCCACCAGCAAAGGCAAGCGGACGTCATGGGAAGGCGTGCGAAACTATCAGGCCCGCAACATGCTGCGGGACGATATTAAGAAGGGCGATGGAGTGCTCTTCTACCATAGCAATGCTGATCCCATGTGCATCGCCGGAACAGCCGAGGTAGTTAAAGAAGGATATCCAGACTCTTTTGCATGGCAGGCTGACCACAAGTATTTTGACGAAGCATCAACGGAGAGCAAACCGGTTTGGTTTATGGTTGATATCAAGCTGGCAAAGGTGTTTTCCGAACCCGTCACCCGCGCGGCGTTGGGTGATGACCCGGTCTGCAGTCAGATGATGGTCATGAAAAAGGGCAGCCGTCTCTCAATTCAACCGGTCACAGAACCGGAATGGCTCGCGGTTCACAGGCTCGCCGGTGTCGTGACCTGATCGACGTCGCAGGTTTTTACAAATTTCCTCAGGAATTGCATCAGAACTGCTCGACCTGTCGCATGGGAAACGGTCACCATGCACTGAGCCTGATGGGTGATCGAATCAAAATGCCCCGATGGTCGTCTGGCGCCTTCTCGCCTCCTGGGCGAGTCGCAGAAGAAATATCCTTGTCGACTCCGTAGCGCTCGCGACAGGGAATGATGCATCGTGCGGAGCAGGATGAGGACATCTGCAGGGACCGTAGCCTGGTTTTGAATCATGCCGAACCGTATTTCCTGAATCGCAATCTGCCCATGAGCGGAACCGACAACCCATCTCATTACGCTCCACTTCGGATCGCCGCGTTCACATTTTCTTATCTCCCGATGATGACGGGGATTTCATCGCTCGTGCATGAACGCATTGCCTGCTTGCTTAAGCGAGGCCACACGGTTCGGCTTTTTCATCCGCAGGTGCCGGATGGTGATGAAAGTCATGCCTCAGGGGCAACTGGACTCGACGAGCTTGCCGGATTGGGTAACTTCAGTGCAGTCGCGTTTCCCACAGTACGCAATCCACTGCGTCGTTCTTTTCCGGAAGCTGCGTCGCACAAAGTGTGGGACGATCGCAAACTACTTGAGGATTTTGCGCCGGACGTGATCACTGTCGACGAAGCTGCCGGGCTGTTCGGGGCAGCTTCCGGGTGGCTAAAAGGGTATGGGAAGCCCATCGGCCTTCGTTATGCGCAACAGCATAAGATTCCATGCGTCAATCTGATGCAGACGGACTGGCAAGGCTATTGCGAACACTACATTGGAGCAACCGCGTTTCGCATCGCCGTTCCCGCCGTACGCAGAATCATGAAGCCTGTCGTCTCGGGTTACGATTCGAATCTGACTCCTTCTCGCTTTCTGTCGGATCGCAATCGAGCGATCTACGGGGAGCGTATCGAGTATCTGGGCTTTCATGGCGTTGATTGCGAACGATTCTGCCCTGAAAATATTCGATTCAATCCCATACCGGATGACGATTCGCCCATCATTCTCAGCGCGGGGCGAATTGCCAGAGAGAAGAACGTTTGGCAACTATTGAAAGCTTTCCGACACGTCCATTCCAAAGTCCCAAACGCCAAATTAGTGGTCCTTGGTCGCGGGCCTCTGCTGAAAGCCTTTCGTCGTAAAGCTGCCGCCTTTGGTGGGCAGGTGCTTGTTCCTGGCGCAGTCTTTGGAGACCAGCTCAAGGGCTGGTACGCCAGAGCCAACGTTTATTGGACAGCCTCCACGACCGAGAATTTCTCGGCCGGAATCATGGAAAGCCTCGCGTCCGGGACACCCGTCATCGCCGCAGCGGCAGGTGGAAACATCGAACAAGTCGTCGATGGCGTTAGTGGCCACCTGGTGCCATCCGGGGATTCTTTTGCGATGGCTCAGAACACGATTTCCCTGCTAAGCAATTCCGAATTATTAAAGTCAATGTCCTCAGCGGCGCGTGTGCGAGCATTGGAGTTGAGTCTGGAGAACTCCACGGAGCGGCTGTTGAGTCATCTTCACGCCCTTGTTGAAAAGACCGTGCCAAGTGTTGAAAAGACAGTGCCAAGGGCTCCTGAGAATGGCGTCAACCCGCCAGGCTAGGCGCATCACCGTTTTGAAAAACGATGGGCACGAATTCCAGGCCGACAGTGGCCGAGGATGTTTCGAATCACCGGGTTCCGCGATTCCGCTGAGCCTGACAAGCACTCCCCTGCCCTTGCATGTGGGATTCAAACCGGAGAGCAACGACAGCTGGGCCGTGGGCTGGTCGTGAGACTGCCGGCCGCTGTATCAGCCTAGCCGGCAGTGTCGGAGATCGTCTTTGTCTGGACTGAGCTTTTCTGGTGCTCGAGGTCTTCATTGGCACCGTCGTTTGGAGTCCGTTCTGTCTTTTACAGAGTTCGCACTGAAGTCATCGGCTACAAGACTTCTTTTGCCACCACCACGATGTGCTGACCTTTCGGCACGGGGGCAACCCAGGCTTGTGCAAGGACCACGCCATCGAGAGCCGCGATGCAGGGCCATGGTTCGAGATCGATGCGATCGAAATCATGGAGATACCCGACAGTCTGACCTTTCTTCACTGATGTTCCGCATTCGACGAGCGGTTCGTAATGCCCGGCGAATGGAGCAGGAATAAAGCATTCTCGGGCGACCATTTCCAGCTTGCGTTGAGTCCCTGCTTTATGGTGCGCAATGGGCTCGATTTTTCCATGCATTAAACCGTTGTTGATTAATGCTGCCAGAACGCCCTGACGACCATATCGAACGCCTTCCGGATTTACCGAACGTCCCCAGCCAAGTTCTGTACCGACGGTGATCTTGCCCAGCCGTTCCGCTTCTGATGGCAGCAGGCCCGGAGTTACGTTTTGATAAACCATCAGGGCCGGCGTACCGAACCAGCGAGCGGTGGTTTCGATTTTTGCAGCGAGTTCGGGATCATCAACCGGATGAAAATTCGCGCAGATCGCAAATCTGGCAACGTCGCCGCCCGAATGAAGATCCAGCACGATGTGAACTCGCGGCCAGATGTATTGGCGCACGAAAGCTGCGATGCGATGAGTAATCCCGGCCAGTGCTGGAGTCACGCCCGCTCCGTCGACGAATGCTCTGTTGAGATTCACTCCGTCATCAAGTTTACTTTCTCGCGTCCCGGCAAGGAACGCAGCCGGATTCAGAACAGGGATCAGAATGATTCGACCACGAACATCTTCCATGCGGATGTCGTGCACCAGATGCTTCAGGACGCAGGGCCCCTCATATTCGTTGCCGTGATTTGAGCCGAAAGAAACCAGACCCTCTCCGTCCTTCGCTTCAGGTCCGACAAAGACGGTCAGTGGCATCAGGTGGTCGCCCCAGATACTGTCGTGTTCAAGAGCGACCCAGTAGTCTCGGCGGCCGGGAGAATCAAGATCAAGCTTTTCAGGGCGGACAATCACACGGTTCATGGAAACACTCACTGAAGGGTCATGTTGAGGCGGGCAAAGAAAGTCTCAGCCGTTGGCTTTGACGGGAGGAATATAACGGTTCGCAAGTTCTGCGTAATCTTCACGGACGGGACTGAAAACATCCAGCACCACGGCAGGGCCATTCACCGCAATTGCGCGATGAGGAACATTGGGTGGAATAATGAACATTGAACCTGCTTCGCAAATGCGAGTTTCATCACCGATCGTCAGTTGCACCTGACCTTTGATCAGCATGCCGGCCTGTTCGTGAGGATGATGGTGCAATGGCACTTCGGCACCATCTTCCATTTCAAGATACGACAGCATGACGTTCTGCCCGTGAGGAGTTCGCATGCGGCAACCCGGTACTGGTTCGATGGCCGGGATTTTTGAGAGATCAACAAAAGGCATGAGGGTACTCAGTCTCTGAGTTTGTGACCGGTCAGCTTCAGAAAGAGGCGTTCCAGGTTTGGTTCGTGAGTTCTGATGGACCGCACACCAATGGAGTGTTGCCCAAGTGTTGCCAGGATCGAAGTGACTTCGTGGTTCAACGCCGCTTCGGAGTTCACATCTGATGTACTGATCCTGACGACCGTTTCGTCACCATCTCGTTCGATTGTCGCCGTTGAGCCCAAAGAGAGCGCCGGCGGAAGGGACGCATTCCCGATCCTCAATTCAATCTCGAACGGGATTTCTTTCAGCAGTTGCGGAATCTCGTCGCAAGCCAGCATTTTCCCGTGATCCACGATTGCCGCTCGCGAACAGATAGCCTGCACTTCTTCCATGTAGTGGCTGGCATAGATGACAGCCGTTCCGTTCGCCTGCAGCGTACGGATGCATTCAATGAGATGGGCGCGGCTTTGAGGATCCACACCCACGGTGGGTTCGTCCAGAATCAGCAACACAGGATCATGCATCACGGCGGCTGCAAAATTCAGGCGACGCTTCATGCCGCCTGAAAATGTGACCGCCAGATCATCGGCTCGGGCCGAAAGTCCGACCTGCTCCAGAACTTCGTCGACTTTTTGTTTTCGTTGCTGACCGCTCAGCTGATACAGACTGGAAAAGAAAAGCAGGTTCTCACGAGCCGTCAGGTCGGGATAGACGGCCAGGTCCTGAGGGACAACGCCCAACCGCTGCCGACTTTGAGGAATTCTGCGGTCGAGCGCTTTGCCTTCCAGCCGGACTTCTCCGGAGTCTGGTTCGAGCAGACCGCAAATCATCATCATCGTTGTGGACTTGCCCGCGCCATTTGGCCCCAGCAAACCAAAAGCCTCCCCGGCGCTCACGGAAAAGCTGAGCCCATCAACAGCCCTGAGACTGCCGTAGGCTTTGAACAGGTTGTCAACTTCAAGCAATGGCGACATAGGGAGAAGTGTGGCTCTATTCGCCATTCGGCGACAGGAGGTCCTGTTGGTGTGGTCGTCTGGCACGGTTCCAGAATTCAGGCATCCGGGGGTCTCGTAGAATCCGACTATCAACGATCTCCGATCGGTTGGATCGCAAACAACGATATTCCGGTAAGGAGTATCGTCGAACGTCTCTGCCGGTCAAGGCGATTGCGGAAAGCATCACAGGAGAAACTCCGTCAGATCGCTTGACGCCATTTTTCCACGTCTCTGGGGAATCGAAACCAACGCGATTTCAATTTTCTCATTCTTATGCCCCTGCAAGTTGAGTTTGGCTGCACGATGGCATGGAGCACATTGTGAAGATTTCACATGTTCATCTGCTTTCAGTTCTCTTCGCAATTCTGAATCTACGACGAAATTGAGAACAGAAGTACCCTTTGCCCCACGTTTTGGCTGAGGCTCCGAGTGTATCAAAGGATTGGCGATCACGCAGATAGAAGAATCGGCAGGAAATCTCTCGAGGAATGCCGACGGCTTCCTGTCCCCCCTCACGACAGGCGGTAAACTTCGAAATCTGAATGGCACCGCTACAGAGGCGGATCCGCGACAAACTGAAAGGCCAATCCAGCGATGCCAATCATGACAGATCACTCACGCGTCCCACAGGTCATTCTTGTCTGTACGATGATGGCCCTGTGCATCGGACACGCAACACTGGCCACGCGGCTGAATGTCGGCACTCACACATTCATATTTCTACTGTGGTATTGGCTTTGTCTCGCTTCCGGAGCCTATGCCGTCTCAAGATTTTTGGCGGCTCGAAGTCTCAGTGAGATAAAACTACTCCGGATAACGGTCCAGGTTCTTGCTCTTTTGGCTGCTGCAAATTCGATCTTGTACTTGACCGTTGCTCGACACGCTGTCGACAGCGTTGATTTGTTTTATTTTCTTTGTGAGTCGCGGGACAAGTTATGGGGAATCAACTCCTGGAATGACGTGGCTTCCATGCACCTTCCAGGAGTTTATGTGTTCTGGAAATTTGTGCTTTCCGCGAGTGGGGGATCTTTCGGTGCGGTTCAGTGTGCTGCCACCCTGCTTCTGGCTGCGAACGCATTGTTGATCGGGATTATTGTTGGCCGAATGACGCGGCAGCTTTCAATGAGTATTCTTTCAGGTGTCCTTTATGTTGTTCTCAGTCTTCGCTACGAGGGACTGACAGGAAGCCGAGAAATCCTGTGTACATTGCCGTATCTGTTTGGAACATGGCTATGGCTTGAGTTGGCAGAAAACCGGAAACGGCTCCTCGCGGGCTCCATCGCACTCGGAATAGGGCTGGGCACAGCATTGTTTTGTAAACAACAGGCGGGGCTCCTGGCGATTGGATGCGTAGTCATCTTGTTTCGCCGCGATTTGGGCAGCGGCCACGCATTTAGAACGGCAGCTGGAATGTTCTCCACGACTGCGTTTGCCGCCTTGATCTCATTCCTTGTCCTGATTCTGTGTCAAGGACAGGGGCTAAAGCCAATTGTGCTTGCGTTGCAGTGGGTTGCACAGTACGAACACGAGAATTCATGGTTCTTAAACACGCTCAGTCAAATTCGAAACGATGAATCCTTTGCACTGCTGGTTGCCGTGACAATACTGGGCTGTGTTTTGATTCCCGCCAATTCAGGGTTCTCCGGTCAGCGTGACTATCGCTTTCTTTGCTGGCAGTTGTTGATCTCTGCGACAGCTACTTTGCCTCAGTATCAGGCGCGCGGATATCTTCACTACACTTTGATGGCGATTCCGGCAGTTACAATTGTTTTCTCAGTGCAATTGGTGTCGGCCTGGCGACTAATCTCCGGTCCCAAAGGTTGGCAGTTACATGGGCAGGTGATCATTGTCCTTCTGTTTTTGCTGCCTCTGCTTTACAACGGGGATCGACCGATCCTTCTGGACGTGACCGAAAACCCCGCGCGGTTATTGACGAAGCCACTTCCATTGCCATGGCACGAAGAAGAAGTTCCTGCCCGACAGCTTCAGGAGCTTTCCGCACTGATACCTTCTCGATCGGAGATCTACCTCATTCCATCCGGCCGCAACGCGGTCTATTTTTTTCTGTCGGGAATAAATTCGGGCGGTTACGCGTTCAAGGAAATGACACCTGCTCCCCGGATCAATTCTCATCCCCCGGATTACGTAATTCTGATGCCGGAATCTTCAGGCTGGTCGATGGAGTCTCGCCCCGAGGAAGGCGGCTCACAGCGCCTGCAGGAATTCATCGACGCTGGATACGAAAAGATCACATCGACCAGGACTGTCGAAGTATACCGACGTCCGACCAAGTGACGTTATCGAGTTGGCACCCACAGCTTATTCGCTCAAACAGCTTATTTGTTCAAACCGCGAGTCCCCCACGCGATGAGATTTCCTGCGGGCAAACGAATCGGGATGTTACCGATGCGACTCGCATTCAGAGCCCGTATGACTGAACTCTTGATGCGATTGGGGAATGGAAACAAGCGAGCCCAGTAGGAGACGGGGTAAGTGTTCCAAAGCGTCTTCGTCTCTATGGCCTGCAACCCTGCCCGTGAAAAAAGTTTGACAAGACTATCAGGTGAAAAAAGCTGCAGATGCTCCACGTCAAAGATGGGAGATCGTCGACCAAGAATTCGACAGGAAGCGGACCGCCTGTTATGAGCGACAATGCAAAGAACTCCACCCGGTTTCAGGATACGCGCTGCCTCCTGACAGAGTTCCAGAGGCGTCAGAACATGTTCAATTGTCTGGAAACAGCAGACAAGTGAAAAGTGGGACGCTGGCAGCAGTCCCGGTGTAAACATTTCCTGACGCAGGCAATGTCGTATCTGAGGGACTGCAGCTTCGATTGGGGCCAGAGAAGGTTCCAGGCCAAGCACATTCTCAAATCCCATTCCCAGCAGCTTACTGCAGAACGCTCCGTCCCCTGCTCCGATATCCAGAGCTGAGATTCGATCGGGAAGGCGGCGGATAACCGGACTCAGCGCCGTTGCGTAAGTTGCTGCCGCGAATTCTGATTCTCTTTGGCTATCGAAGGCTGCGACTTCATAAGCTGATTCGAGTTCCGCCTGATCCGGGACGGGACTGGCAAAAATCAGGTCACAGTCTTTACACAACAAGAGCCGATGATGCATATACTCCGGGTTTTTCCGCGACGCATAAGCAAAACTGTCAAGACGTGATGCATCGAGTCTGGCTTCAGCAAACAGAAGATTCGAACTCTTCATGCAGACAGGACATGTGCGATTGATAGCCATACTGAATCCGGACACCCTGGCACACAACGATTAGTTTGATTCGTCTCGAACTCCGACAGCAACGTAGACGGCACATAAGGCTTGTCGGACGACTGGGACAGACTCCAGTAGCGGTTCAACGAATTTCATTCCGCGTGCGACGAGTCGGGAGCAAAAAAATGGGACAAAGCCAGCCCATTTTCGATAGGTTGTAACGCCGTTGGCAAGCCTGATCCAATGGTCAATTCGACGCGAGGTGAATGATTTCTCATGATGTTCGCGATGGTATTTGGAGAGCTTCTCAATACATTTTATCCCAATATTCCAGCCGTTTGGTTCTATGATGAACACGGTTCCGGCGACTCGGAAAGCTTCCTTGATGGCCAGCTGCGGATTCTCCATGTGATGCAGCACGCCCCGCAGATGGACCACATCGAATGAGTCATCCGGGAATGGCAGATGGGTACCGCTGTTGACCTGGAAATGCATTCGCTCCGACGACACTTTGCTACTGGCCGATGCGATGGCGGCTGGCGACAGATCAAGGCCAACGAGTTCGCTTGGCGATCCCCGATGATAGAGTTCCATCGAGTACACGCCGTCTCCGCAGCCAACATCAAGTACCCGAAGGTCCTTCCAGCTTATCGCCTCCTGAGTCAGATCACTCAGTCTGGCATTTGCGAGAGATGCTGAATACGAC
Source organism: Planctomycetota bacterium (assembly GCA_052034165.1). Lineage (GTDB taxonomy): Bacteria > Planctomycetota > Planctomycetia > Planctomycetales > Planctomycetaceae > SXXK01. Next base: position 35,819 of record JBPOIW010000031.1, read on the forward strand.
GTTCCTGCGGAATACTGATAAGCACCAGTCCGCTGCACATCAACATCAAAGGGAAGAAACTCTTTTTCACTCAATTCTGCACCAGTCCATCTATGTCTCTATGTTAAAGACCATCATGGTGAAGTTCGTCGGTTGCGTCGCGAACTTCTCCTCGTCGGATCACACTTCTTCGGATATAGAGCGGCCGTCGCTTTACCTCCTCAAAGATCTTAGCCATGTACTCTCCGAGGACCGCAATACAAAAGATCGACAGTGATCCGAAAAACATTATCACGAGCAGGAGGGTCGTTACTCCCTGCGGAACCAGATCCGGACGCAACAACTTCAGCACCATCTGAACCACAGCCAATAAGAATGTCAGCAGAAGCAGCGCGCTTCCCATGACGCTGAGCATGTTGAGCGGTGTATTGCTGAAACTCAGAATGCCTTTCTTGGCCCACCCAATATTTCGCACAAGATTATTGGTGCTCTGCCCGAACATGCGCTCGGGACGACGATAGTCAACACCAGTCTGCCGAAAACCGGCAAACGCCCGTAACCCTCGCAGGAAGAGATCACGCTCAGGAAACTGGATCAGAGCACGCACCACTCTTCGGTCCATCAAACAAAAGTCACCGGCATCATGTGGCACCGAAACATAGGAGAAGTAATCGAAGATGCGATAAAAGGCTTTGTACGAGAGTTGCATAAAGAGTGTCGCGTCACGCTTTACACGCCGACCATAAACGACATCGTAGCCTTCTCGCCATTTTTCCAGAAAGCTTTCGATCAACTCCGGCGGGTCCTGCAAATCTCCATCCAGCAGGACGCACGAATTCTTGCTGGCGATTCGTAGTCCGCTCATGAAAGCCGCCTGAGAGCCGAAGTTTCGTGAGTGAGAGATGCCAACAACTTTCGGGTCATCCTTCGATAACTCACGGATGACCTCTTCTGAATCGTCCGGGCTACAGTCATTGACGAAAATGATCTCGTGATCAATCTTCAGTTTCTGGAACGTTTCTTTGAGACGTGCGTACATGACAGGAATGGCCTGTCCATCTTTGTAGCAGGCGATGATAGCGCTCACACTTGAACGTGAGTCGTACTGAAACATCCTGGAGGATTGCACATAAGCCGCCACGTCCCGGAGGGAACGCATCCAGGTTGCCGTTCGTTCCAGTCCTTCCTGAAGAGCGGTCGAGGCCCTCCAGTTGAGACACTGTTCCGCTTTGTCAGGGCATGCAAACCAGTCAGACACATCCCAGGGGCGCGCCGGCATGTTAAACTTCGGCTCTTCAGTAACATTGAAGAGCTTACGGGAAACCTCCGCCACCTCGGCGATCGTTGTTCTGACTCCTGTGCCGATATTAAATGAGCCGCCGTAGTCCTCCTGACGCAGACCAATCGCAGTTTGCACAAATGCTTCGCAGACATCATCGATGTAGACAAAATCACGAGAGATATCCGGACGCACGAAATCCGGTAGTTGCTTCTTCAATCCGAGCTGTACGAGACTTGGAATGAGTCGCGATGAATCTTCAAATGGTCCATACACCGAATACAATCGCAGGTTCGCGCAGCGCAGGCGCAGGTGCTTCCCATAGTAATGAATGAGGTGAGCCGCTGCGGCTTTGGAAACCGCATAATGAGAGTTCGGCGCGAGATGAGATTGTTCATCCGGCCCGGAACAATTGCTGCCGTACTCCGAAGAACTTCCCGCATGCACGTAGCAGCTCACGTTGCGCGTCAGGAGACGTTCCAGCAGCCGCACAGTAAAGTGGAAATTTGTCTGATAGATCAACGAGCCGTCTGTCTCAAATGAGTAGGCACCGAATGCCACACAGTTGAAGACCGTCTTCGGTTTTACCGCATCCAGGAGTGTATCCAGATTGGAGTCAATCAGCAGGTCAACGGCATGAATCTGATCTTTGGGCACATTTGCCAGTCGCCACGCGGGCAGGCGACTGGCCGTGCCATGGACATCGCTGCGAACACGAAGCAGCATCTGAATCAGATTTGCGCCAACAAAGCCACTTGCACCCAGCACCAGAATTGGTCCGTCGATTAACTGGATCCTGCTGGCAATGTTCTGGTCTGTGACTTCAACCGGCAATGGCGTTGCATTCGGGATCATGCGGGATCCTTGCCGCTAAAAAAGTTCAACACGCTGATCGCGTCCAGGCCGCACTCTGCACGATGAAATCGTTGAGAGCCGTATCGTCCTGATGGATATCCGGAGGCGGTCTTGTGTTGAACAAAGGGAGGCACGCAGCGAATCTTGAAAAGTTCAGTCATGAGTGCTTGCCCGGCAGAACCATGTGCAACGTGCTCTTCCAGAATCAACAAACGGGAACAGTGTTCGATCTCCTGCAACAGGGCCGAGGGAAGTACCGGCAGTGGCAACTGACTCAAGCACCAGAGGCTGGGTCTTCTTGCTTCGGGCAGCAGTTGACACGGCTCCCAAAGAGAACCTGCAAGCGGCCCCACTGCAATCAGCACACCTCCGCCCCCCGAGGTGAGTTTTCGCCAGGGCGCAAATGCTGGAGGTTGCCAGCTTTTCGGCTGTTCGCCGATACCAAGTCGCAGGTAGCACGGTCTGGAAGTTTGAAGCATCATGGGAATCAGGTTAGCGAGATCGTTGTCAAAGGCAGGGATCATTGCATCCAGCCCATTCAAAGTCAGCAGGACTCCGTAGTCCTCAATGGCGTGGTGAGTACTTCCCATGACGCCATAACCATATCCTCCACCGTTTCCGACCAGGACAACCGGCAATTGATGCAGGCAAACATCGTTGCGTATCTGTTCAAACGCCCGAGCGTAGAGAAAAGGTGAGATGCTGTAGAGCCATGGACGAAATCCCTGTCGTGCCAGGCCCGCTGCAACAGACACCATGTTCTGTTCTGCCACGCCGGCATTCAGAAATCTCGCCCCCAATGCACTCTGCAACGGTTCCAGAGCTTGAAAGCCCAGATCGCCGGTCAGAAACACCAGATCTTCACGAGAATGCTCTCGCAGTAGTCCTTCGCAGAATGCTTTTCTCACAGATCACCAACCTGTCGGCTGGCTGCGAGATATTGATCCTGATTCATGGGCAAGTAATGCCAGGCCAGCTGATTTTCCATAAAAGAGACACCACACCCCTTGATCGTTCTGGCAACAATCATGAGCGGCCCGTCTGACGAAGTTCTGAGTGCTTCCGAAATGGCAGTCGAATCGTGGCCGTCGATTTCCAATGTTGTTAAACCAAAGGCACGGAATCTCTCGCTCAGCGGTGCCAGATTTGCCACTTCGGCCGTCGTACCGAAACCCTGCAGACCGTTTTCGTCCACAATAACTGCAAGATTTGATAAGCCCTGGTGCTTCGCGAAGATCAGCGATTCCCAGCTTGAGCCCTCGTTCCATTCGCCATCCGAAGTCAGGCAGATAACCCTTCCCGATTTACCCGCAAGCCTCATTCCAAGAGCAAGTCCGGACGAAAGTCCTGTGCCATGTCCCAAACTTCCTGTCGCGAATTGAATGCCCGGAATTCCCTGTGGCGGCGGATGTCCACTGAGAAGAGTATTGTCCCTGTGAAACTGCATAAGATCATCTTCAGATAACTTACCGGTAGTCCACAGAGTCACATAAAGCGCGCCGGCGGCGTGGCCTTTTGAAAGTACGAACTGATCCGATTCGGTGAGAACGTGGTGATATATCACCAACAAAATATCAAGGCAGGACAGATTGCCTCCAATGTGCCCAACGCCGCTTTCAAAATGCATTCTTAGCAGACGCTGCTTTGCCAGAACGGACAGCCTTCGATCGGAGGCCTTCAATGGAGTGTTCACAGTGCACGCTCGAAATGAGATACGGAGCATCGAATGCCTGGATGATGGCGACCCGCGTCTCGGTGGTCAATTGTATGAAATGAAAAACGACCTATGATTGCAGAACCGATGGCACGGAATCGTCTCCGGCAGGATATCCTCTGCCCTCGGGGCATTGATTGCGTTCAGTGGCATCCGGGGGCCAACGAAAGAATCGTGTATGCAAATTACGCTCGGGAAGATGGTTCGGTATTTTTTACCAACAAACTCTCCGCATGAATCGTAGCCGTCACGTGTCCGTTTGAATGTCACGCAGCACGAACGGCGATTTGCCCCCTGTGTACTCCAGAAAGATTGACCGCCGCCAGTCGAGCGGCAACATTGGATCAAAATCGAGGTCTGTATCAGAGAAAAGCTGCAGATCTGAGTGAGGGGTGCATCAGAAATGAAGACGGGAAAGCGGCTCTTTGACCGCCTCGAATTGAGCCGCACGATCATTTGGAGTATCGCGACACGGTGCTGGCAGCTGGTCGGTGGCATGGTGAGTTTTGTGCTCGTTGCAGAACGTATGTCTGAACGCGAACAGGGGTACTACGTCACGTTCTGGAGTCTTGTCGCCCTGCAGTCCATGATTGACCTTGGCCTGAGTATCGTCGTGACAAACTTCAGCAGCCATGAATGGGCATTCCTCCATCTTGATTCATCGGGAGCAATTTGCGGAGACAAAGAGGCACGTTCGAGGCTTGTGAGTCTGGGGCGCATGTCCGGGCTATGGTTTCTCTTTGGCGCCATCCTGTTCGTTATGATTGCCGGCTTGGCGGGAAGCTTCCTGTTTGCATCTAAAGGCGACTCCGACATTCTTTGGCAGTGGCCATGGCTCGTGACAATTCTCGCCTCAGGAATTTCACTGTGGTGTCTTCCATTCTTTAGCTTGCTGGAAGGATGTGGCCAAATGGAGGCCGCTTACAGATTTCGAATGTTTCAGGCGATCAACACCAACTTTTGTGTTTGGGCCGTTCTTTTGGCGGGAGGAGGATTGTGGGCCGCTGCGGCGTCAGCGACCTTTCGCTGTCTGACTGACCTCCTGTTCATTGTGGTGAAATATCGAGTCTTTTTTCGACCGTTCCGATTGGCTCCCGAAGGAGCCGTACTGAGTTGGCGAAGCGATATCTGGCCCGTTCAGTGGCGGCTTGCGGCCGGCGGTTTGCTCAGCTATTTCTCCTACTTTCTCTTTGCGCCTGTGCTGTTCCATTTCCACTCTGAAAAACTGGCTGGCCAAATGGGAATGACCCGACAACTACTGATTACGTTGCAGTCAGCCGCGCAGTCATGGATTCAGACTCGTGTTCCCGAATTTTCCCGCCTCATTGCGAAGCGAGAATTTCACGCACTGGATCATGTTTTTTTTCGCGTACTCTCGATCTCCACGGGTTTTCTGAGTATCGGGGGAGTACTATTTCTTTTCGGACTAGTTGGGCTCCAGGAACTTGCTCCGCAATATGCAGGACGGTTGCTTCCCGTTACTCCCACAATGATCTTGTTGTTGGGGATGATCTTTTTCCAGTTACCATTCGGGCAAACTTTGTACCTGAGAGCTCATCGAAAGGAGCCTGTGTTTTTGGAAACACTGGCGTCGAACTTTGCAATCGCCGCTGGGGTATGGATTGCAGGTCGCGCTTGGGCCGCAAATGGGGCCGCTGCGGGCTATCTGCTGGCGGTTATGCTTGTCACTGTGCCCGGAATTCACATGGCCTGGCTTCGTTTTCGCCGACATGCGCATTCCGCCGTCTGAACACCGAAGAGAGCATAATATCTCACTCAAATCCTGTGGGGCGACTGGCTTTCCGCTGGCAATCGCAGACTTTTTCAGGACGCGGATGTCCAGGGAGGGGATACGCACTTTGACTTCGATTTGATCAGACGGTAGGATCGCAGATACCCTCCCAACCATTATTGCAGGCTGACAGCCCCAGGAACGTTTCGATGCGAACGATCGTAATAGCCACGATAGCCTTTTTGACGCTTGTGCCTCCGGCATTGGCATTGGACGGGTTGGCGCACAGTACGACGATACCTCGATTTGATGCCGCTGTGGAAAGAGGTCTCGCGTTCCTCCGAGAAGAGGTCAAAAAGAGCAAACCGGAACATGGTTATCAGATTCTGGCTGCATACGCGATGGTGAAGTGCGGAGTGTCGAAAGAGGATCCATTTGTTGCTGAAGCCGTTCAGGAATCTGTGCATCGAACCTCAAGTGGAGCGTACCAGCCGATTGGTGCCTACGATCACATTTATGGATCCGGGGTGGATGCAATGCTGCTGGCTACGGTCGACCCAGACTTGTATAAACCAAACCTTCAGCTAATTGCCGACTATGTTCAGTCCGTGCAAAGAACTGATGGCTCCTGGAGTGATTCACAGACCGGCTCTGGTGACGTCAGTATGTCGCAGTACGGGATCCTGAGCTTATGGGCGTGCCAGCGATCGGGTTGCACCATTTCTCCAGCGATTCTGGATCGTGCCGCTGATTACCTTCTGAGGAATGGCCAACAGGACGGCGGCTGGTCGTACCGCCCGGGAACAACAGCAGGCGGTGAAGGCGGCGCTTCATCCCACAACATGACAGTCGCTGGGGCTGGAACGTTAGGGATCTGTCGACTGCTTTTGCATGGGCTCAGAAATCCGCCTAAATCGGAGAAAAAGGACGACCAACTGCTATTCGGGGCTCTGCAGAAAGTTGATACGACATTTGAAGAGGATAAGGAGAAATTTGGGTCGGCCTTCAAAGACTATAATCCTCAGCACTCGGCAGGTTCGCTTGATGACCGCGTCAATCGTGCGTTGAATTGGAATACCACTCGCTTCGCACCTGTCGGAAAAGGTGGCCACAATCTGTACTACTTCTACTGTCTCGAACGCGCCGCCGCTGTGGGAGACCTTGGGCAGGTTAACGGGCAGGATTGGTTCGTTGTGTTTGGCGACGGACTGTTGTCGCTTCAGGGGGCTAACGGCGGCTGGGAAACCTACGGTGGGGCTGTGCCGGGCACATCTTTCGCGCTACTTTACTACATGCGTTCCACGGATCAGGACATCAAGAAAATGTTCGGCGTCGGCCGCCAACAGGGTAAGCGGGGCAATCCGTTTGGGGATAAAGAAGTGAAACGTGAGCCAACAGAGCTCGACCTACTGATTGCTGACATGGAGAAACTCGACCCGACCGTGATTGATGATGCCCCGATCGAAGTGGCGGATGAAATTGTTCGCAGTGTGATCTCCATTGATGATCCCGAAAAACTTGTGGGGCAGGCCGACAAACTCAAAAGCCTGATGAAGCATCCAAACGCCGATGTGCGCAAATCTGCATGCTGGGCTTTGGGACGAACCGGGCAATTCAAGCTCGTTCCGTTTATGCTCGATGGGATTCGAGATCCGTCTGTGGACGTGAATGTCGAAGCCATCGCTGCACTCAGATTTATCTCACGCAAGCCGAATGGATTCGGGGAAACTTTGAATCCCCTGGAAGGCATCGAGAACCCAACTGATGAGCAGAAGGTAAAGATCGTCAACGAATGGCGGCAAAAGGCGATCAACTCGTGGTCCGCATGGTATGCTCGAGTTCGGCCGCATGAAGATCAGGACGGTTTTGACCAGCTCCTCTTTGCTGTTCCGCTGAATTCAAAGAAGGTGGAAGACAGCAAGAAATAAGCCGCAGGCATCAACGCCTGCCCCCCGGCCGTAATCTCTTGAATGATATTTAGTGGTATATCTTGAGAGTCGCCGGATTCGTAGGAACTCGAATCTCTTCGTCCTGGTTACGACGGGCGTCGCTTTGTGAATCGTCGAATTGCTCGCTTCAAAAGGTTACGAATCATAGCCTGAGTTTGCGAGATTCTGTCTTCCGTCGCAGAGGGACTGATTTGCCATGTTGCAGGTCGGTAGCCACAGGCCAGCATTCCGTTCTGAACAACGGCTTCGATTCTTGTGATATCGGCGGCACTGAGTTCCGTGCGGTATCGTCCGATGCGGCGAGCATTCAAGGGTTCCTGCAAGCGCTGATGATGAGCTAAATCAGCTACGCTCCGGAATGTTTCACCACCGGCGTGGCTTTCGAGCTTCAGCGTGTCTATCAGGTTCGATTGCGTTTCATCACCACCCAGCCAGTGAAGGAGCTTTCTTAGCGTCGACTCCGCAGACAGGCACAGATCTTCATACCGAATCTCAATCCGATTGTCCTGCGGTATCAGGCGTTCAGCCATTAGCCAGCATCCGAAGGCGTGATGCCATTCCATGGCGGCGACGATCGCATCATCAGCGCCGAATCGCATGGACAACACCGAACATACAACGTCTCTAGGGTCGCGGACCATGTGGATGAATCGGGCGTCGGGGAATATCTCCAGCAGCCATGGGATCGACAACACATACAGTGGCGTGTTATCGCCAATGAAACTCAATCGTTCCCATGGCGTCGGCGAGTCAATCTGCCAGACGTAATGAACGAACGCTGACGGGCCGCTGAACAGATGCTGCTGGCAGAACTCTTCGAATCCCTTCTCGCTGGCTCGCCCCGACCACTGTTCAATGGCTAGCCATGAATTGACGACATCAATCAGTTGTCGACGGGATTCCGGGTTCGCAATATCTCTCAGCAGATCCACGCTTTGGCCGATGAATCCTGTCTCTTTCGCGATGTGGACGCCGGGCAGACGATTCATCAATGAAGCGGTGACGGTCGTTCCTGATCGGCCGCTGCCCAATATGAAAATGGGGACAGGAGATTTGTTCACGGATCGCTTTCCTGATTCCATCAGGCTGCTCGCCGCAATGATTTAAGGACGTGGCAGGCTTCAACTTTTCGCCATTCGTGCTCCCACGTCATGTCCTCACGTTGCATCATGAGACCGGCGTTGTTCGACATCTGCTCGTACAGATTGGCATCGTCGAGCATTCTTGTCATCGCTGTGGCAAGTTGCTGCTCATTGAAAACGCTGTCCACCAGGAACCCAACCTGATTGTCCTCGACGAACAATTCGAATTCGCCAATCCGAGTCGCTATCACGGGCATTCCCAGTGCCAGATATTCGTACAACTTGGTGCAGTTTGTCCCGACCAGACGATATCGCGGAGTGTTTGCAAGCAATGACAGCCCGCAGCAGCGATGGCTCCGTGCGAACGATCGAAACTGAGCTGGCGTTACACTGTTATGAACAACAACGCCTGGCGTGCTTCGTAACGTATCGAGCAGTTCCTTATTACCGTCGCCGAAGATATGAAGCTCTGCATTCTCTCGGTGAGCATCGCTCAGTTGCTGAAAGGCTCTGGCTGCAACTCCGGGGCCTTTTTCTTCGAAGACTCCACCAATGTAGACGAAACACAGCTTCTCATTCACCAGTTGACTGCCAGAAGATTGACGCCAGTCGACGGTCGGATAGTTGTGAATCTCGACAACTTCTGATTGCCAGCGTTGCAGATGACGCTTCAGCGTGGCGTTGTCCATGTGGATACAGGTAACGACGGTCACAAACGGCAGACACACACGATGAATACTGCGAACCAGCAGACCGCTGAGGCGACGACGGACAGCGGAGCCATTTGTCTCCCTGGTGTTCAATTCATAATGGTCATGTTCGTCGTAGAGCACCGGCACTCGGCGAAGAAGTCCCACAAGAATGGCCAGAGGCAGCATCAGCCAATGAAAGCACATCACCGCCCGCAGCTTCGCCCGGGCGAGTTCACCCAGATCCAGCGTCAGATTTCCTCTGCGAGTCTCCGGCAGCGGACGTTCCGATTTGTCGAGCAGCCAGGTTCCTCGCGGTAAAGATCCGACTCGAACCCCTGCACCCATCGACAGCACACCTTCAATAAAGAGTGCCATCCGCTTATTGACCGCGCGCATGCCGGTGAGGCACAGCACGTAGTCCGTGTTAGCAGCATTTGAATCTGATGGGATCGGCTCGTTCAACATTGACCTGTTTACTGGCGGCCTGAAAGTGTCATTGGGCTCGATGAGGTTGGTGACTTCTTGACGTGGCCGAAGCCAATGCGGCATTAGCTGTCGGTGACAGTCGAACTCGTGGCAAAGGAGTTATTGCATACTTTCGTGTGGCCCCGAGTTTCTCTCCGCCGAAAACTCCGGAGCGAGCTTCGTTGACGCAGGCGGCCAGCAAGAGAGTGGCTCCAGGGAATGCCAGAGGCCCGCCGGTCCAGGAAAAAATGATATAGGCCACGATCGGAATCGTCGGCACGAATTGTTCTCGCCGCTGAAAGACAGCTCGTGCCGGGAGCCAAAGCAGCAACAGCATCATTGTGGTGAAGATGAACGCGGCTGGAAATCCGGATTCAAACGCAACCTGCAGGAAGTTGTTGTGAGCGTGATTAATGTCCATCACCGCCAGAAACTTCTGAGGTTTTCCCGGGCCAACGCCCAGCATCGGGTGAGCAATCGTGTGATGCCACGTAATCTTCCAGATCAACGACCGCGGTGCCGCCGGAACAAATCCCACAAGCCGCATTTTGACGAGCATCTGATGCACAAACGGCGTTTGCAGAATATTGTCCAGGAAGTAATACATCGAGGCGATGCCGGTGATAAACAGGACGGCCAACCGTTTGTGATTGAACAGAATATAGAGTGTCAGCACGATCAACATCGCGCCGATGCCGTTTCGAGACATCACTAGAAAGACCGCCAGACAGTTCAGAGGCAAAAGGATCAGCCACGGCAGTCGTTCGATCCCTCTGGCCTTGTCGAACTTCGAGAGAACCAGCGGCAACGTCATGTTGATTTGAGCTGCCATCAGGTTTCCGGCTCCTGACGGATTCGAAATCAACCATGCCTCAAGTGCACTCAGGTGATAAGCCTGATACAAAATCCAGTATGTCAGAATCAAGTTCGTGCCAAGGATCAATTGCCGACAGAACGATGAGACATCGGTTGAGGAGAATGCGAGGGCTCCCAGGGCGGCGTAACAGGAAAGCACGTGAATCGTGCTTGAAATTTCTGCCGTATTGACTTCTGCTGAAACCAGCGCCAGGACCATCAGGGCGATCGTGCCGAACAGAAAGAACAGATAAGCCCGAGCATGAGGACTGAGAACCGCGCACCCGGCCAGCATCAGGGATGCGACGCTGCCGCCAAGAAGCGTTGCGGTGTGAGAAATCGCCGAAGTCATTCCGGTCGTGATCAGGGCTGCGACAATCGCTGCAATTGTCGTTGAGATCGATCGTTCTGCTGTTGCATTCGGTGTCATGCGGTCCTCGCTTTCGCGGAAACGCCTAAACTCGGCAACAACGAAGTTTGCTCAGCCGCCAGAGCCTGCAGAGGGTTTAAATACGGAAGCATCAGCAGTCCTGGGAATCGATAAATCTGAATGACGATCAGCAGATTCCAGATCGCTCGCGAAATCAGATAACCAGCAGCAGCTCCCGTGAGTCCCCATGTTCCACCGAACGCAATGACGAGCGTGATCTGCAGCGGCCAGTGCCCAAAGAATGCTTTCGCGTAGAAGTGCTGAAGTCCCATTGTCTGCATGACGGGAACCGTCGGCCCTGTGAGACAGTCGATCAAAACTGCCAGCAGCAAAACCGGCATCACTTCAACAACCGCTTGGTATTGCAGCCCCAGAATCTGCGTTAGCTGTGGAGACATTAACCAGATCCCCGCGGCGATCACGAACGCGGACCAGAATGTCAGTGTTGCCGCACTTCGCACACAGTGATTTGCCTGAGATATCTCACCGCCGGCAAACAGCCGGGCACATTGAGGAATCAGGCTCAATCCCAGGACTCCCAGTGGAACAGCGGGCAAAGTGGCATAAGGAATTGCCAAAGCAAAGCAGGCGGCGTTCTCAAAACCACATCCTGCAGCGATCGCCAGCGGCAGAGTCGATTGTGACGCCACAGCGCCGATTGAAACGGCGACCAATGGCAAGCCACGGCGAATCATGCTGAAGACATCGTCGCGCGTAACGCCGGGCGATAACTTAAACGCAGCTGCGTGAAGTTCGCGCAGGCGACCGATTGAAATCGATCCTGCAAAGATGAGTGCTGATCCCGTGGCATACATCACAGCCATGCTTAACCCCGAAGATCTCCAGCCGGAAACATTCGCGAGCACCACCACCGCAATCACAGCTGCGGGCAACAGAGTTTGCTCGGCCAGCATCGCTCTGGAGGTTCCAATAATTGGCATGGCTATCCACTGCCGCAGGTAACTCAATGTGAGTGGTACGAGGAACATCGCGGCCGACAGTGCCGTGGTATTCCATGCAGACGACATTCCCGTGAACGTTACGAATAGCACAAATGCCATCAACACAGTCAGCAGAGCGCCGATTGACATCAGCGTGCAGCCGTACGCAACGGCGATGGCTTTTGCTGAGCCATCCACTTCCGTTCCCGGCTGATTCGATGATTCCCTTCTGATCTTGCAGGCCAACGTCTGCGAAAGAATTCGATCCGTCCCCAGCGGAGCCAACGTCGCCAGCAGCATTGCCAGGCCCAAAGCCGCGCTGTAGGTACCATATTCGGCCGGGCCCAGAAATCTGGCCAGCATCGTCGTGGAAACGAAAACCAGAACGATCCCCACCGCGCGCACCAGCAGTGCGCTAAGGGCGTCGGAGAGCCATGCTGACGGTTTCCATTTCACTACGCGGCACGCTTTCGAAGAGCAGGTCGGAACGGAATTGTGGCACGACTGTAATCACCGAGAATCGAATGGCGTTCACAGAAACTTCTTAGTTCAGCAACCGACATCGCATTGTCTTCGGTGCTGACGTAAGGATCAGTCACAACGGCATTGATCAGATCGGGATAGTCGTACGCGATATCTTCATAGACGCTGCGGAACGCGGGCAGCACGGCGAACATTTCTTCCAGCTCGATGGTTCGTCGAGTTTCCTCATCGCTCATCAGTTCTTCATACAGTTTCTCTCCCGGCTTCGATCCAATCTCTGTGACTTCCATTTCCTCAGGAGCGATGCCTTGTTGCGGAGCGAGTTCCTCAATCATCACCTGAGCCAGATCCGCGATTCGAATCACCGGCATTTTGGTAACGAACACTTCTCCGCCACGAGCTTTCTCGGCCGCCGCCAGAACCAGCCGGCAACTCTCTTCCAGCGTCATGATGAAGCGAGTCATCCGACGATCTGTCAGAGTGACCGGACCGCCTTGTTCGATCTGTCGTGCAAAGATTGGGATGACGGATCCTCGTGAGCCAAGCACGTTGCCGAATCGAGTCGAACTGAAGATTGTACGTCGTCCCATCTTCAGGCTGTTTGCGGCGGTGATGAGTCGTTCGCCCATCAGCTTGGAGGTCCCCATCACGTTCGTGGGATTCACAGCTTTGTCTGAACTGGTGAAGATCACTCGTTCAACATCATTCGCTAAAGCCGCCTGAATAACGTTTTTGACGCCCATGATGTTCGTCTGCACCGCATCAAACGGGGCACGTTCACATAAAATCACGTGCTTCAATGCCGCCGTGTGCAGCACGATATCAACGCCGCTGCACATCAGTTGCAGCTTGTCGGCATCGCGAATATCCCCAATCTGGCAGAGACTGGCAACATCGCTTTCCGGGTGCTTGCGACGATACTCCTGTAGCTCCTGTTCAATAAAGAAGATCTCCGATTCGTTTGTATCGACGACTCGAATTTCCTTCGGCTCATGAGCCAGCAACTGCCGCACGATTTCGCGCCCGACCGTTCCGCAGCCGCCTGTAACAAGGATGGTTTTGGTGGTGAAGAAGGTCATGGGGGGAATGGTTTTCGGTTTGAGGTTTTCGGTTTTCAGAAAGGCGTTTTCAGTTTGAAGTTCTCGGTTTTCGGTTCTCGCTGTCCGACCTGACAGTAACTTGCGGCTTTCCGAAAACCGAAAACTGAAAACCGAACACCCAAGTCGTCATGCCGCTCGGTTGCGATAGAGACTGTGGTCAATCACTTGTGTCATGGCTTCGGTGTCCAGGCAATATCCCAGATGTCGATTAATCTGTGCGATCGTAGATGTCGGTCGTGACAGCAGCTCGTTGTAGCTGACATTAATCAGCTTGAGATGTGTCTGTGATGGCAACCACGAATAGAACTGTCGCAGAACTCGTTCAAAGAGTTCCTTGATTTCCTCATCGGGGATCTCCGTCTTGATCCCATTGCGCAACAGCATGGCTCGCTGCGATTGAATGATTTCGTCGATTTGTCGTCGCATGAAGACGACTCGATATTCGCGGTCCTTCGGGAGATGCTCCAGCAGGTTGTAGACCATCTTGACCGAGTGACCGACGGCTCGATCGATCCAGTCGCCATAGTTTTGAATGCTCTTGACGCTTTCGAATTCGTAATAGCCGTTGGGGTTGTCAGCGTCGGGCGTGCGATGTTCATCACAGAGTGCCGGGATTCCACCAACATTCAGCATTCGCATCATCAGCGATGTGCCGGACCTTGGCAGGCCGGAAACGATGGTGATGAATTCCTGGCTGTCTAATCGAGTTGGTTGGATTCCGTGTGCTTCAGGCCCGAATGGGCTGACATAACCTTTGCCGGGGCCGTCAGGCCCCGGTTGGATATTGACAGGGTCGGAAGGGCTGAAGGCCCGGCACATTGTTGCTGTATCCTGTGTCGCCCCTTCAGGGCTTTCACACTGCACTTGGTTCAAACCGGTGGCTGACGCCACCGGCAGCAGATGTATCGGCCCGTTCGGGCCTGAATCACATGATGCTTCGAGGACCTCAGAGACACATTCGGCCTCTTCGTCTTCCGTATCCTCGATCGGCATCGCCTCCAATGCCTTTTTCAGCAGTGCCGTCAGTTGATTCTCCGTCAGCGCACCGGTCTTGCGGTCGACTGGTTCTCCGCCGGCAAAGGCCACAAAGGTCGGCACGCCGCTGATTTGATACTGGCTGGCGAGATTTGGATTGCGATCGATGTTGACGGAATAGACATCAGCCCAGTCACTGACTTTGACTGACAGTTTCTCCATCACCGGCTGCATCATCTTGCACGGCGGACACCACGACGCCCAGAAATCCACCAGCACCGGCCGATCGGAATCGAGGACGAGTTCTTCAAAATCAGTTTCGCGAAGTTCCATGGGAGTTCAGGTTTTCGGTTTTCGGTTTAAGGTTTTCGGATAATCGCATCGAGCTCGGCTTCCGTAATTCGGTTCGAAAGTCGTACTTCCGAAAACCGAAAACGGAAAACCGAAAACTTGTCTTATGCCGCCGGTTTCCAGGTCTCCAGGACTTCCAGCTTGCCATGTTCGCCAGACCACTTGGTTTTTGGGAACAGCGTGTCTTGCATCTCAATAATTCGCTGTCGATTGTCCGGCTGCGTGAGTACTCGGAAAAGGTGACGGACTTCATCTGCGAAACCAGACTCAGAGGCAAACCCGAATCGGTCGCTGAGTTTTTCGTGGATCACTTCGTACGGATGTTCTTCCGCTTCGACGCGAGGATTTTCAATTCTCTGCACCTCAACTTCGAGTCCGAACTCGCGGCCGATTGACGCAACCATTTTGGCAATCTGCATCACACTGAAGACATCGGTGACCTGATTGACAACGTCATACTGCCCCGGCTCCGGTGGCGCGGCGATCAGGCGAGTAATACACTGCATGGCATCGCGCAAGGTGATGTATCCTCGCAGTTGATTTCCGCTGCCATAAATTGTCAGCGGCATGCCAATGACGGCTTGAGCGACAAAGCGATTGACGACGGTACCCCACCATTCGTCGATATCGAAACGAGTATTCAAATCCGAATGAGCCTGGAGTTCCTCGGAATAGTTCCCGTAGATCACTCCCTGCATCACGTCATAGCTGCGCAGCCACCAGTACTTGCAGGCTTCATAGACACTGAACGTGCCCTGAACTTTGCTCACGTGATAAAAGCTGACGGGATCGCGAGGCGTCAATTCCCCGCCAAGACTCCACTCCTGCCCCTGATATTGCAGGACCGCGTCACCAGGGAACAGGCCTTCGAAGAGAGGCCGTCCCGTCAACGGACTGCCATATTCGCCCATGGTGCCAAGTTTGATGATTGACGCATCCGGGGCATGATCACGGACGCCGAACAACAATCCCAAAGTCCCCACGACATTGTTCTGAATCGTGTTAACGGCCTTCTCCACGTCAGCCATGCTGTACGGCGCACTGGGGATTTCAGCGAACTGAACAATCGATTCCGGCTGAACCTCCTTGATGTAGGCGAATAGAGCCGTGCGATCCATCAGGTCGATTTCGCGAAAGTCAATTTCAGCGCCAAGATGTTCCTTCGCAGCAGCGATACGATCTGCCATGGATTGAATCGGCGTAACCGACTGAGCACCTCGTTCCGCAACCAATTTGCGGCGCAGCATGTTGTCGATGCCGTAAACCTTGCAGCCCAGCTTGGCCAGTTTCAGAGCCAGTGGCCAGCCAAGATATCCGTCCATGCCCAGGATCAGGACTCGCATCCCCTGAAGCAGATAACCGTTGTCGGATTTCTTCCATTCCGAACAAGAGTCATAGGTGATCGACATTGGATCGAAATAGCCGATTTCCGGACGTCGCTTGCATTCGACAACCAACTGCCCCTGAGCCGCTTTGCGAAACGCGGCCTGGCCACACGCGCGAAAATCCACATGCCCCTTAAACTCCACCGCCGGACAACTCCAGCAGGTGTGATTGGCGTTATGGCAGGATTGTTCGGTCATCGTTTGATTCCTTGGTCCCATAATTCACATGACTCCTGTTACTTCCATGTGGCTCGTGTAAGCCTTGGAGTAATCAGGATTATGGGAGTTATAACTATGCGGCTTTTCGCAATTGCTGTTGATGTGCCGGCATGATGACGTCGAGCACGTTCTCCACTTTCATGCTTTGGGGGATCTCACCGAGGTTGTGGCCTCGAACGAAGAATGAGGACTCCTCATAGGTATGTTTGCCGTTGATTGCTGTTGGTTCGATGAGAGCTGACAGATTCATCCGGCCGGACAACGCGACGTCTTTCGCAGGCATCACAATCAGGTCCGGGGCACGATGGGCAAACTGTCCGCAGTAGACGTCTTTTCCTAGCAACACTTCCGAGGCAACCGGCTGGCCATTGACGGTCGCGTTTAGAAACAACGCGGTCAGTTCCTGCAGCAAGGCTTCTGATTCGTCAGCGTCAACCATGCCGCCGGGATAACGTCCCTGGCGATGCAGATAAATGCGGCCCGGGTCCATGGCGAACGCTTTGGTTTCGGGCAACATGTCGATGTAGGAAGGCCGATCAGACGCACGCAAACGAAGCAACCCTGCTTCGGCCAGCAGACAGTTCACATTGACACTTAAACGTTGCCGCGCGAAACCGTGATCAGAAACTGCACACAGAGTTGTTTGGTCATCGAGCCGTTCGAGAATGCTGCCGATCTGTCGATCGACCTCGTGATAGTAGTCGAGGAACGTCTGGTGAAAAGGCGAAGACGGGTCTTCGAAGTCTTCCCAAAGGTAATGATTCAGCCGATCGGTTCCGGTAAACACAAACATGATGTTCTGCCATGATTCTCGATCCCAGTGATGATGCAGAGCCTGGCAACGCACCGTCATGACTCGCCGCAGTTCGTCAACGAATCTCTGCTTGCCTTTTTCAATCAGAGACATGTCGGCATCGACTGCGTAGTTGATACTCTCCAGCCATGAAAGTTGTTCTGACGGATACACTGCCCGCTTCAGATCCAGCGCCACAAATCCCGATACCAGCATTCCGTCCAGCGGTTGTGCCGGATACGTTTGCGGCACATTCATGATCAGACTTGGGCCAACGCCTTCGCGAGCCCAGAACGGTTTCGCTCGAAACGTCCGGGATGAGGTAAACCCCAGCGTGTAACTGCCGTCCATCAAATCGGTGAAACCGAAAACGTTATGTCCGCCGGAGTTTTCTCCGGTCACGATGGACGCCCACGCGGCTGAAGAGACTTCGGGCAATGACGACTTCATCGGCACCAGCGTCCCGGTCTGCAGCAGTTTCGCGCTGTGCGGCATCACCCCAGACGCAGCAAATTGTTGCCACATCCAGCGAGGAAGGCCGTCGATACCGAGCATGAAAAGCTCAGATGGCGTTTTCGGTTTTCGGTTTTCAGTTTTCGGAGAATACACGCCTGTCATCCTTTTCGATCCGAAAACCTCAAACTGAAAACCCACACTGAACACTGGCAACTGAACACTGGCAACTCTGTGTTATAGATATCCCAACTGTCTCAGGCGTTCAGAAACAGCTTCAGCATCCTGTTCGTCCATGTAGTCGTCGGCGTCGCAGGGGGGCATCAGCGTGCAATGCAGATGTGGAATTCGCTGAGCGACAAGCTCTCGTGAGAGGATCTCTGCGTCTGCACAGTCTTCTTCAGAAACGATCACGAGACGAGTGACAATGTCAGAGATGAGTCTTGTCAGTTCCTGAATTAAGCCCGGCGACCACCGGAAGCAGGTCGCTCGATGGGACAACGTGACAGAATTCTGTTGAAGAGAAACGAAGAGTGTGCCCGGCATTGTATTGAGGGGCTGCTGGGTCAAATTCAGCACGGCATCACCGGCCAGCAGGACCTCGGTAATTGAATTGGCTGTCGTTACGCATTCCGTTGCCATCGCGCGCTCTTCCTGCAAATTCCGCGTGAATTCCGCCTCATGGAGGCTCGGCGATCCGTCGCCGATCACGCAGAACTTTACCCGCCTTTCCATTTTGCAGCAACGCGGCTTTTGGGGCGGAACTCTTCACAAAAAGGCCGTTTTTTGGGCCATTTTTGCGAAAACGCAGGCGCTCAGTCTTCAAGCAGCTCGGCGAGAGTCATGCAATGTCCGGCTTGGGTAGCACCGTGAGCCATCCGGAACACTCGAAGATTCACGGGATAGCTCTCGCCATTGCGCTTCAATGCCAGCCACTATTTTGCTGTTGAACCACAGTCCGCAGTAAATCGCTGCGACATTCCTCGTCGTTCCAACTCGGCATTCAGCACGCTGTGATAATGAGCCAGACGAATTGCGGCATCGTCCAAAGAACCGCCGAACGATCGCTTCTCGTCCAGATAGATCAGCGGCACTGCGAATTCCTGAATCTTCCAGCCCAGATCCACGGCCTGCACCCACAATTGCAGAGGCATGGCGTAACCCGTATTCGTAATGTCCAGGCTCGCTAAGGCTGGAACGCGGTAGGCTTTAAATCCGCAGAACGCGTCAGTAATCGACAAACCGAGTTGCTCATTCAGGCATCCCGTGATGCGAGCGTTGATCTGGCGGCGTTCAATCGGCGGAATACTGTCGCCCGAAAACTGCTTCAGATATCTTGAGCCGGAAACCATATCGACCGGGCCATCAGCTCCATGAACCATAGCAGCGATCTGTTGCACCAGATGCGGTTGATGCTGGCCATCGCAATCCATCGTCACCAGCACATCAAAGTTGTGCTTCAGGGCATATTCGAATGCGGTCGTCAAAGCCGCTCCATAACCACGATTCGGGTTGTGATGCACGACTTTCACAGCAGGGAAACTATTCAGAACCTGAGCTGTCCCGTCTGTGGAACCATCGTTCACGACCAAAATGTCTTTGGTGTGCTTCTGCAATTCGGACAACACGTCGGCGACGTGCGACACTTCGTTGTAGACGGGCAAAGCCGTCAAAATGCGCTGGCTCATGGTGTCATCGTAGACTTGGCGGCAGTGATGTCAATTCGACTCGGCGGAAACTCCAAAGAGCGTGTCAATCACGGTCTCTTCTGGAAGTCATGGCGAACAAGACCGGGCAACACATCTGCGTCAAGATTGGCGGTTTTTCCGGCCTTCAGCAGATCCCATGCAATCGCAGCCATGGCCGCGTTATCCGTACACAAGTTCATCGGAGCCACCAGCAGTTCGATTCGATCACGCTTTGCCATCTTTTGCAATTCATCACGCAGAAGCTGGTTCGCAGCGACTCCACCTCCAACGCATAATCGTGAATAACCAAGTTGGCGCACGGCCTGACGACACTTGGAAACGAGCACTTCGACCGCCGCTTCCTGAAACGCCGCGGCCAGATCATTGACGCACTCCGGCGGAGTTTCCGCTAGCTGCTTCGGCCCCGGGACACCTCGTGCCGCATACAGCACGGCCGTCTTCAGACCGGCAAAGCTGAAATCCAGTCGGCCGCTGTGAATCAACGGTCGCGGCATCGTGTACTTCTTCGCATTGCCGCTGAGGGCGGCTTTTTGAATCGACGGACCTCCGGGATAAGGCAAGTTGAGAATTCTCGCGACCTTGTCGAAGGCTTCACCGGCCGCATCATCCGTCGTTCCACCAATCAGCTGGCATTCTGTGGCAGATCGACAATCGTAGAGGTTGGTATGTCCGCCACTAACAACAAAACCCGCGCAGGGATAAATGGAATGATCCTGACCCATTCCACAAGCGTAGATATGGGCTTCCACATGGTTGACGGTGATCAACGGAATATGAAGGCTCATGGCCATCGTTTTGGCGGCCGTCAAACCCACCAGCAGCGAGCCAACAAGCCCAGGTTCCGTCGTCACAGCGATGGCATGAAGATCGGAGGTCTGACAATCGGCCTCTTTCAACGCAGCCTGGATAACAGGAAGAATTCGACGCACGTGAGCTCTGGAAGCGATCTCAGGAACGACGCCGCCCCACTCTTCGTGAAGTTCAAACTGCGAAGCAATAATGCTGGAAAGTACGACACCATCTTCACGTACGACCGCGGCCGCTGTTTCGTCACAAGACGATTCAATCGCCAGCAATCGTCGTAATGAAGCAGCTTCGTTCATGGCGGCAATGCACAGGAGAATCAGGCCTTTGTGAACACGTCCTTGCCAACCCACGGACGCAACACTTTCGGCACAACGACGCTGCCGTCCGCCTGTTGATAGTTTTCCAGAACCGCGATGATGGCTCGCGCACAGGAAATGGCGGTGCCGTTCAATGTCTGGACAAACTGAGTGCCCTTCTTGTCCGGGCTCTTGCAGCGAATGTTCAACCGGCGTGCCTGATAATCCGTGCAATTTGAGGCGCTGGTGACTTCGCCGTATTCTCCGCCATCACCTCGTCCCGGCATCCACGCTTCGATGTCAAACTTGCGATACGCCGGACCACCCAGATCGCCCGAAGCCGTATCGATCACGCGGTAAGGAATCCCAAGTGCCTGAAAGACCTCTTCTTCGATCCGCAGAACTTCTGCATGCAACGCATCAGAGTCCTTCAAGTCCGGCCCGGTGTAGCCGAACATTTCGACCTTCGTGAACTGGTGCACTCGGTAGATACCACGGCCAGCTCGACCAGCCGCACCGGCTTCCGTTCGAAAGCAGTGAGACAACCCTGCGTACTTCAGTGGCAGAGTTGCCACGTCCAGAATCTGATCCTTCTGGATTCCGCCCAGAGTAATCTCGGCAGTGGCCACCAAGCTCAGATCGCTATTAGCCACAGAATAGATCTGTGTTTCGTTGCCGCGAGGATTAAACCCGATGCCTTCCAGAACAGAATCGCGAGCCAGGTCGGGCGTCGTGAAGAGTGTGAAGCCTTCGCCGCGCAACTTCGTCAATGCAAATTGCACGAGCGCCATCTCGAGCATAACGGCATCGTTCTTCAGGAAGTAAAATCCTGACCCCGCCACGCGTGCACCGGCTTCGAAGTCAATCAGATCAAGGTTGGCGGCTATCTCAACGTGGTCTTTTGGCTTGAAGTCGAACTTCGGCTTTTCGCCCCAGACGCGAATCTCAAACGCATCCTCTTCGCCACCGATCGGGGCGGAAGGATGAGTCATGTTCGGGATGCGAATCTGCTCCTCACGCAGTTGTTCTTCCACCTTCTTCTGCTGCTCTTCCGTCTGGCTGACCTGATCACGCAGCAGCTTGCCCTGCTCGACCAATTTTGGGCGTTCTTCAGCTGAAGCTTTTGGAATCTGCGCGGACAGTTCCTTCTGTTGACGACGCAGTTCGTCACCTTTGCCGATCAGAGCATTCCGCTCATCACGCAGTCGCACGACAGCATCAACGTTGACTTCGACACCGCGTTTTTTGCAGTTGTCGACAACAAGATCACGATGATCGCAGATAAACTGCAGATCCAGCATGGGTAAACTCCAGGAGCAGAATCAGTAGTCAGTAGTCAGTGAAGCAACGAGCGGAGAGCTAAGAGTACAGAGAGGAGAACGTCGGGCTTCATTTGGGGGCTTCTGAACATCAGCCGCTGGGCGCTAGCCCCGGATGAATTCTCGGCCATTTTTTTGCGACAATAACCGGACGCTATCGCGTTCCGGCTGATAAAGCCAACCCCTTTTCTGAGCCTTGACAGAACACGAGCCTAAGTTTTCTTGACCTTTGCCAGTTCGGACCAAAGGCAGGCGCTGGCAAGGGTGCCGCGATGAAAATCCGTAACATGGATATGTTCATCCGGGCTGTGAAGATTGTCCGAGTTTCGGCCCCAGCCGAGCAGAAGGGTATCGATTCCCAGAATTTGTTTGAAGCTGAGAACCACCGGAATAGATCCGCCCTCACGGATCAGAACTGGAGGCTGCCCAAAAGCTGTTTCCACAGCCTTGCGAGCCGCGGTGAGCCAGTCGCTGGTCGGATCAAAAACGAAGGCTTCGCAACCATGGGATCGCTTGAATTCGAAATCGATTCCCGGCGGACAGTTGGCCTTCAGGAATTTTTCCAGGGCGTCCAAAACTTTGGTCGGGTTCATCTTTGGAACCAGACGGCAAGTGATCTTCGCAACGGCTCGTGAAGGAATGATGGTCTTTGGACCTTCGCCCTGATATCCGCCCATGATGCCGTTGATATCGCAAGTCGGGCGAGCTGTACGACGAACCAGAGTTGATCGACCTGCTTCTCCGAACGTCGCTGAACTACCCACTTCCTTCAGAAATGCGGATTCAGAAAATGGCAGAGCGGCATACTGTTCCTGTTCGATCGCTGTCAGTTCCAGAACGTCGTCATAGAAGCCCGGAATCTGAATTCGACCATCGTCACCCACCAGCTTGCCGCACATCTTCGCGAGGGCATTCACCGGGTTCGCAATGCTGCCGCCGTAAATGCCGCTGTGAAGATCCTTGGAGGGGCCCTTGAGACGAACTTCGGCCGCCACGATTCCTCGAAGTCCACAGGTAATGGCCGGGATGCCATCGGCGTATTGACTCGTATCGCTGACCACCGCCACATCGGCCTTCAGCAATTGTTTGTGAGTCTCCAGAAAATGATCCAGATTGACTCCGCCAACTTCTTCTTCACCCTCGATCAGAACCTTCACATTTACCGGCAGGCTGCCATGAATTTTTGTCCAGGCTTCGATCGACTTCAGGTGAGTAAACAGTTGGCCCTTGTCATCGGTTGCTCCGCGAGCGAACAATTTGCCGTCACGGACCTGCGGTTCGAACGCGGGAGTCGTCCACAGGTTCAAAGGATCGGGAGGCTGCACGTCATAGTGGCCATAGACCAGAACCGTCGGCAGAGCTGGATTCTCGATCCGCTCACTGTAAACAATCGGGTGGCCCTTGGTTGGATAGATGGTCGCCTTCAGGCCCGCTTCCGTCATCGAGTTCTGTACCCACTCGGCACATACTCCCATCTGCGGAGCATAGGCACTGTCCGCACTGACGCTGGGAATACGGAGGAAGCTGCAAAGCTGCTCCAGAGAGATCGACTGTTGCTGACGAAGAAAATCGAGCACATCATTCATGGGAGTGGCCTGGAAAAGGATTACAGTCTTTCGATTCTCAACAGGAATTCAGCGACATCGGTTCACAGACTGGGCGAACCGGAAATTCAGGAGGCAGCAGGGTTGTGGCCCTTGGCAATTTCCGCTTCCCATTCATCCAACAGGGGCCAGTCGACCGCA
The DNA here is from genome assembly GCA_052034165.1 of Planctomycetota bacterium. Taxonomy (GTDB): domain Bacteria; phylum Planctomycetota; class Planctomycetia; order Planctomycetales; family Planctomycetaceae; genus SXXK01. Next base: position 59,427 of record JBPOIW010000031.1, read on the forward strand.
CACGTTCCAAAGTCGGCCATATGCTGATAACGATCGAGCCGATCGATCGCCGACTGCAGCAACTTAGGTTCATTGCGAAACGCCGGCCCATGACTTGGCAGCAACCACTCAACACTGCTCTTCTGGATTCGTTTCAGCGAATCGATGAAGGCCGGCAGATCAGAACCATGGTGAGCATCAATGCTGCCAACACAGCCATCACGGAAAATGTTGTCGCCGGAGAACAGCAAATTCCCGAGACGAAACGCCAGTTGACCAACAGCATGACCGGGAGTATGCCAAACCTGAACTTTCAACTTGCCAAGTTCCAGCGTTGTTCCTTCGTCAACCTCTTTGTCGATCACGAAGTTCGGCATGTCGATGGAAATTCCCTGCGCGGGGATTTCTGCAAAGGAGGCAATGCGATCATTTGTCTCCAGAATGATCTTTGCGTCCGGATGAGCAACCAGCTGGGACCCCGGCAGCAGCTCTTTCGCACGCTGAAATCCCTGGACATGATCCGCGTCGGCGTGTGTCGCGACGAGATACTTGCAGTTAGCGAGAGGAAAGTCCATCTGACGAATCAGATCAATGATTTCATCGACGGTGTCAGCGTACCCGATATCAAGCAGCATCCAGTCGCTGCCGGAGAAAATCAGATACACACAGCATCCCAGTCGACGTCGCGCCTGAAAGTTGAGTTCAATGACGTTTGGAAAAAGCTCACGCCGTTCGAGCATTGGGGCCGCTCACATGTACTTAACCAGGGTTCTGGCTGCCGCGAAATCCCACTTCGGCAGCCCTGTCACGGATTCTAGGGAAGCCTCCCCATCCCGGCAACGCACCCTTCAGCTCGTCTCGGGCCAACACATTCATTGACGATCGTGTTTCGATGAGTGTGTTTTGTTGACGCGTGGAGCGACTTTCTCCATGTCTATTGTGAAATGCAGTGCCCGCGTACTGCTGGTCAAAGCCGACTTCCTGTCATCTCCGGGACAGGTGTGATGCCGTGCCATTCTTCCGAGGGGCCATGAGCATTTCCAGGATCAGGGTGATTTCGCAGAGTTGCGATGTTCAAATCCCTGCTGCAACGGCACCTCTTTTGCTCCGCTAGAGTCCGCACAATCCCTACAGGGGCTTCGTCGTGAGCAATATTGTCCCAAATGCGGCCCGCCCGCCGGGCTCCCGACGTTATAGTTTTTTGCGGCCAGACGTGATGGGGCCGTTGTGGCCGGAAGTTTTTGCGAATAAAACGTGAGTTCGCAGAATCTGGAAATTGCAGAGGTTTGGTCTTTGGCGTCAGTTTAAACACCATGGTGTCTGGAAATCTGAGTTTGGTGCACCTGAAGATCAGGCCCAAAGTATGATCAGGCATCGTTCGGCGGCACGGCAGGAGTAGTTCTCAATGAGCTCTGGAAGCATGGATGATGCATCCCGCCGTCGTTGTCTGATTCAGGACAAACGCCGTCTGGCTGATGTTGAGGAAAAACAGGAGCGAGTTCGATCGTTTCTGGCCTCCGTTGGTGCTGATGCGATGCTCCTGCAGGACCCCGCGAACATTGCGTGGTTTACCGCCGGCGGAGATCTGAGTCGCTGCGCGTCTGACAGCTGCACCAGCAGCGTGTTTGTGACCGAAGATGCTCGCCTGTTTGCCACCAACGCCGTTGATTCTTCGCAGCTCTTTGAGCGGGAGTGTTTTGGTCTCGGTTTTCAATTGAAGCAGCGAGAATGGTTTCAGCCCCACGGCGCGCTGGTAGAAGATCTCTGTCGTGGCCGCAAGGTCGTAAGCGATTCCGGCTTCGAGGGAACTCGCAACGTCGGGAAGCGAATTGCACAACTTCGTCTGCCACTCACGGGTCTTGAAGTCGACCGTTTACGAAAATTGAGCAAGGTGTTGGTCCATGCGGTTGAAGTGACGGCCGGTCATATTCGCAAGGGAGTCGCGGAAGCCGCGGTGGCCGGTGAATTGAGCAACCGACTACTTCGTCGGACTGTGACGCCGACAAGAATTCAGGTCTGTGCTGACGGTCGCAACATTCGTTATCGACACTGGAGCTACAGCGAAGATTCCATCGAATCCTATGCGACCGTTTCCTGTGTCGCTCGCCGCTGGGGGCTGCATGTCGCGGTGTCGCGAACTGTTTGTCTGGATGAGGTGCCTTCGGATCTTTGGACGGCTCATCAAAAAGCCGTGATGATGCATGCCACCGGAATATATTTTTCGCGACACGGCCAGCAGTTGAAGGATGTCTGGCCAAAGGTCAAACGTATCTACGACAAGTCCGGTTTGCCATCGGAGTGGCAGCTTTGCGATCAGGCCGACATCATTGCATATCGCACCAGTGAGCATCAACTGACACCCGCTTCCGAATTTGAGTTGCAGGGGCCAGTGCCGATCTTCTGGCATCCCGGCGTCTCGGGCGCCATGCCCGGCGACACGGTTCTAGTTATGCCCAGCGGATTTGAGATGTTGACTCGGTCCACAGTATGGCCGGAACTCAAGGTGCAGGTGAAAGGGCACGATGTTCCATGCTCGGGCTTGCTGTTGATTCGAGAAACGCAGGCTCCGGAATCGTCCGAGACGATTAGCCGAGATCATGATCAGGGTTCCGCTATCTTCCGAGGCTATAACTTACCGGACGACGACGCCGATGGTTCACGGATGGATTCGATCTGGGAACTTGATATGTCCGGTGGCGGTTCCGTCTTCGACGAGAGCGAATCGCAGTACTCCGCAGAATCCGTGCTGGATTGAGCGATCTTCCCGTGCCGAATGCGTTCTCTCGCTGAGAACCTCCTGCTTGTTACTGGCTGTGGCTCTAGTGGCTCGTCAAGTTTTGATTTGGGGGTTAGCGGTGGATCCCATTTTCGCCGGCGGAGCGGCGAAACTAGTGCGTTTGTGAGTGAATCAAATCAGCAGGGTGTGAGTCCCTGTCAGGAGATTAGAGTTTGAAACTGTAGCTGACCGAAACTGCGTCGTCGTGAGGCGGGGTGGAGAGCATCGGAAGGCGAAC
>JBPOIW010000251.1:0-5871 GCA_052034165.1 Planctomycetota bacterium
GTTTCCAGACCAGTACGGACCAGCCTGGGTAGGTTTCGGCCATCATCTCTGACGACCTCTCCGTTTATTGCCATCCACCTTTCAGCAGATGACGACTCAGTTCGCAAGCCCTGCGGCTCGCGCACGCATCGGGTTATGATTAGATCAACACGCCGTGACGTTTCGGGTCGTGATGGCGGCAGATGCGCAACTTCAAAACTGGCGCTTCGGGCTTGTCTTCTCAATGGTTTTCTTGAACATGGCGCGGTCCAGCTAAGCTTCGTGTTCAAATTGCTCGCTCAACGGCGAAAAGTGTTCATCGCGGATCAGCTGCCTGCCGTCTGCCAACTTCCCGAACAGGTAGTAGAGGCCCGGAATCACGACAACCCCGATCAAGGTCCCCATCAGCATCCCGCCCGCGGCGGTTGTACCAATCGTTCGATTTCCGATCGCTCCGGCCCCAGTCGCGCGGACCAGTGGGACCATGCCCACGATGAAGGCGAACGACGTCATCAGAATGGGGCGAAAACGTAGCCGTCCGCCTTCGATCCCGGCCTCTTTCAGCGACAGACCTTCCTGACGACGCTGGACCGCGAACTCAATAATCAGAATCGCATTTTTACCGAGAAGCCCCACGAGCATAACCATACCGATCTGGCAATACACGTCGTTTGACAAGCCCATCAGCTTCAGAAGTGCGAATGCTCCATAAATTCCGACCGGCAGAGAGATGATCACAGCGAGCGGAAGAATGAAGCTTTCGTACTGACCCACAAGAATCATGTACACAAAGATAACGACGACAAGAAAGATATAGACCGCCGTGTTTCCTGCTCTCGCTTCATCATAAGCCAGGCCCTGCCAGTCGATGTCAAATCCATTGGGCAGCGTTTCGGCGGCGACTTCCTTGATTGCAGTGATGGCTTCGCCGCTGCTAAAGCCCTTTGCGGGTGATCCCTGAATGGGAGCTGTTGGATACAGGTTGTAACGCGTGATTTCGTTTAACCCCTGCTTTTTCTCCAGCTTCATGAAAGCCGAGTACGGCACCATCTCTCCGCTTTCGTTTTTCACAAACATGTTGTCGAGGTCCTGCGGGAACCTGCGGTACTCGGGAGCGGCCTGCACATACACTTTGTAGAACTGACCGAAGCGGACGAAACCCTGTTCCCAGGTACTGCCGATGACGATCGAGAGATTGTCCATCGCGTCGCGAATCGACACTCCTTTCTGCATGGCCACGTCATTGTCGATGATGATCTCGTATTGCGGATAGTCTGCGGCGAAAAACGTAAACAGCCCCTTCACTTCTTTTCGTTTGCTGAGGGCTTCCATGAACCGAGTCGTTTCCTCCCCAAGCGCGAGGTAATTGCCACTGTTTGTTTTGTCCAGCAGATTTACGGCGAAGCCGCCCGCCGCACCGAAACCCGGAACCGCGGGCGGTTCAAAGAACTCCAATTTGACGTTGGCGATCTTGCGGCCTCGTTCTTCAAGATGTTCGATGATCTGTTTCGACGTTTGTTCGCGATCGGCCCACGGCTTCAGATTGATGATACACGTACCGGCGTTTGATCCTCGGCCTTCCGTCAGCACTTCATATCCCGCGATGGAAGAGACCGAAGATACCTCATCCAGTTCTTTGCAGATGGCCTGGAGTTCGTGGCATTTGGCGTTCGTATACTCCAGTGTGGATCCCGGCGGCGTCTGGACGATGCCATAAATCATGCCCTGGTCTTCCTGTGGGATGAATCCGGTCGGAAGTACTTTCGAAACGACAAGAATCCCGTAAACGAAGACGCCGATGACGACCATCGTGAACAACCGCAAAGTGATGATCCGGCCGAGGATCGCGGCGTAGGCTCCCGTCACCTTTTCAACTCCGCGATCAAACAGTCGCAGCAATATTCCGAGCGGCCCGCGTTTCTTTTCGCTTCCATCGCTTCCGGAAAACATCGCTCGGAAAGACATGACACTCAGCAACGCGACAATGGCGACGATGGTCCACATTTTGATCGAGGTCAGCTCAATCTGCTCCGAAATCAGTTCATGCACAAATTCATTCTGCAGCCCCGCATAGGCTCCCGCCGCGACTCCGAGGCCCAGCAGGAGACACAGCAGTGCTCGAATGACGAATGCGTAACGTCCGCCCATTTTGGAAAGGCCACGATTCACCAGGCCCACGATGCCTCGCTGTTCTCCGTGATGAGCCAGTGGCTTGAGAATCATCGCACACAGAACTGGTGTGAGCGTCAGAGCCACCACACCTGAAATGACAATCGACATGGCCATCGTCAGTGCAAACTGGCGGTAAAAGACTCCGACCGGGCCCGTCATAAACGTGACCGGAATAAAGACGGCGGTCATCACCAGAGTAATCGCAATGATCGCGCCGCTGATTTCATGCATGACTTCCTGAGTCGCCTGATATGGTCCCAGGTGTTTCGTGTGCATTTTCTCATGGACAGCTTCGACGACCACGATCGCGTCGTCGACCACGACCCCGATCGCCAGGACCAGAGCAAACAGGGTGATCAGGTTGATAGACATGCCGAACATCAGCATGAAGAAGAATGTGCCGATCAGTGAGACAGGAACCGCCAGCGTGGGGATCAATGTGCTGCGAAAGTCTCCAAGAAACAGAAAGACGACGAGAGAGACGAGGACGAAGGCTTCAAAAAGTGTATGCAGTACTTTCTCGATCGAAGCATCCAGAAAACTTGAAACGTCGTAAGTCACCGCGTAATCCATACCGGGAGGAAACGACTTCCTTTTGATTTCCTCAATCCTGGCTTTAACGTTCTCGATCACTTCAGCCGCGTTGGAGCCGGGAGTTTGCTTCAGCACAATGGCGGCCGCCGGTAAACCATCGATATCCGAATACAAGTCGTAGAATGATGAGCCGAGGGAGACTTTCGCAACGTCCTTGATCCGCAGGATTTCTCCTTTGGGGTTCGCTTTCAGAATGATGTTCTCGTATTGCTCAGGAGTTTCGTAACGTCCAATCCACGTCAGGACGTATTCAAGTGTCTGCGAAGTTTGTCCGGTCGCCTGCCCCAGCCGACCCGGCGTGCCGATCATGCTTTGGTCGGCCAGAGCTTTCATAACGTCTTCGGCATCGACCTTGTACGCCCGCATACGATCGATATCCAGTTCCACTCGCATGGCGTACGCGCGGTTGCCAAGAATCGTTGCCTGACCGATGCCGGGAATACGTTTGATCTCATTCAGAACATTGACCGTGGCGTAATTGTAGAGAAAGTTCTGGTCGACATTGGGGTCCGTGCTGAAAACATTCAGATACATCAACATGCTGGCCATGTTCTGCATCACGATGATACCCTCGCGTTCGACGATCGGCGGGAGGTTGTTCTTGACCATCTGAACGCGGTTGTTCACGTTCATCACGGCGATATCAGGATCCGTTCCGGGTTCAAACGTAATCTGAATCGTCCCTTCGCCGGCACTCGTCGCAGCGCCCTGCATATACCGCATGTTCGGCACCCCGTTGATGGCCTGCTCCAGAAGCACCATCGTGGAGTCGATCAGGATTTTGGCACTGGCCCCTGGATACGAAACGGCAACCCTCACACTTGGCGGCGCGACAGACGGAAACTGTGAAATCGGCAGGGTGACGATCGCCAGACCACCCATGAAAAGGATGATCAGTGAAATGACGATGGCTAAAGCGGGCCGATGCAGGATTCTTGCGAACATGTTTCGTGTAACTTGCCTGGTGGTGTTGTTCTGAACGGCAGAACTGATGCTGAACCTGACCCGTGCGGCATTTCGTGACCGAAGAGACGTTCAGGAGAGCCCTTCAGCGACGCCCTGCTTACTCGGCATGCTGCTTAAGGTTGCTGAGCACTTCATCTGCCGCATGGAATTCAAATTCCACGGTGTCACCGTCTCGCACCTGTCGGATTCCTTCGAGCACAATCCTGTCGTGCACATCGAGACCATCTTTGATCAGGTAAATATCATCCTGTTCGCTCTGAATCGTGATCTCACGTTGCCGTACAATTCCATGCGTGCCCTGATGTCGATGCGTGCCCTGGTGCGTCGTTCCATTCGCGGGTGGTTGATTCTCGACACCACTCCCCTGATGGTGGTTGTCGCTTTCGTCGCTAACAACGTACGCATACTTCTTTGCGAGAATTTCGAAGGTCGCTCTCTGCGGAATAACAACCGCATTGGCAGTGCGGCTTAAGAGGACAGTTCCCGTTTGACCGTGACGTAGAAGACCGTCCGGGTTAGGAAAGTCTGCACGAAAAGCAATGTTGCCGGTCTCGCTGTTGAAGTCCGCTTCGATTGCTCCGATGCTGCCGATTTCGGAGAACTTCGTACCGTTGGCCAGTCGAAGCTCCACAATCAGATCGTCTTTGTGCGGATCGGCGATGTAATCGAGGTAGCGGGACTCGGGAACGTTAAAGTAGACCCACATCACTTTGTTGTCGGACAGTGTTGTGAGGATATCTCCTTCCGCGACGAGGCTGCCCTGCTGCATGTGCTGATGGTCGATGATGCCATCGAACGGTGCTTTGATTGTGGTGAAATCCAGTTCCGCCTGGGTCAGCTGCATTTTGGCCTGGGCCTTTGCCAGCTTAGCCTGAGCAAGTGCCACTTCGGGCTGTGCCACAACGTTCTGCTGAAACAATTTCTGAGTGTTGTCGAACTCAATCTGGGCCAACTGCATCTCCGCGGTTTCGGCTGCGAGCTTGGCCTTATACAGGGTCGGCAAGATCGTGAACATCGTCTCGCCCCGTTTGACCTCCTGGCCTTCTCTCACAGGGATCTCTTCCAGGTAACCGTTTTCAAGAGCGCAAACTTCGATATGACGGTGGGAGTGAATCTGGCAGACATACTGTTGGGTAATTGTCACCTGTTTCGCGACGGGACTCGTCACAAGGATCTTATGAGCTTCGCCATGGTGTTGCTCCTCATGTTCGGCCGGCGGCACCTGCGTGTCTTCGTGCTCATGATTCATGAGTTTGGCGTCGAGCTTCTGATAGGCTGGAATTGAAACCATCGTCAGTGACATCACGGCGAGGGCTACGATGGGGCGAATTTGCATTTTTGATCCTTGCGTGTTTCTTGGGGCGCACATCCCATGGTCCGGATGTTGCTTGAGTCAGAGTAGCCAGCGACTCTGTTTGTTGTCTGCAATTCAGTGCACGGTCTGCAAAACCTTGCAGGCTCGTCGATAGGTTCGATGCGATTCTTTGGCAGCGGGGTTGCCCTACCATGACTCGAGCGAACAATCAAAAGGGCCTGATGTGGGTATCCGAGTGCTTTGATAAAATCGGTTCCATCCATTGCTAGGCAAACCGCGGGCCAGGAATGTTTTGCCTTCCATGGACTGCAACTGATGGAAAGATTTTTGTCAGCGGCTGGAGCAGGATCCGGCCATAGAAATTGTTTCCTGGAGTCCAGCCGTTCCGTCCGTGGGCGGTGTTTCCCGCTGCTCTGGATGTGGTTATTGAGAATACAAGCCCGACGCGCCAGCGAGTGAGGAGTCGCAACGTGTTCACTCGCTGCCGCTTTTTGAAGTTGCGCTATTCGGCAATCGAAAAAATCCACAGGGCGAAAACACAGGGAGTTATCACAACCCGACGCGTCACAGCCTGTTGCATAAATCAGCCGGAACGTGTTAGCGTCCGGTTTTCATTGCGAAACCGAGGCAAAAAAACGGGGGCTAATGCCCTGCGGCTGATGAAGCGACTAAATCAACACGCCGGTCAGCGAAGGATTTACGGAACCATTGATAAACCGCAAATGCTCAATCCCTCACTCAGTGGGTAAGGAGGAGGCTGAGTCACTCAGCCACCTCCTCCCCGTTGTCGCGATGGGGTTGCTTCCCCATATTGACCGCCGTGCGACTTTCTCGCAGCGGGCGAC
>JBPOIW010000242.1:0-39456 GCA_052034165.1 Planctomycetota bacterium
AATTTCATGCGAATGCGGCAGCTGGGAATCGTCTGAAGGCCCCAAACAGGCAAACGAACGGTGTTCCGAATCGCCCAATCTGACTCAAATCAGGAAAGCCCCCCACCCAAGCAACTCAAATCCAGAAGACAAAATCCCAGGCGGATCCCCTGCCGTAAAAAAATCTTCTTCTCACGGCGATAGATCACCATGCATGTACCAAAAAACTCTCAGCCTCATCGGGTTGTGATTGGGGGAACTCATTTCGCGACTGGTGCTAAGTCGAACTGCGCGGTATCTGGAACACCGGACAGACGCCCCTGCCTTGATTCAAAATGATTTTGAAAGCCTGGGGGATCCACGGCGGGATTTGTCAGGAATCCTCAATACCTAAGGTTTTGCATTCGGCACAGCAATCATGTCCATCGTCAAGCCAAGACTGGGCACGCCGACAGCCTCGACCACGGCTTTCGAAGCGGCGGGAGGTCGCTGCGGGTTGTAGTAGCCTGGCCGCAACTTGTTCAGGCTTGAACTGGCGGCGTCTGACGAAACATAGTATGTCGCTTTCGCCAGATGTTCGAAATCACTATTGGCCTGAGTCAACACGTCTTTCAGTTGACCAAACACGCTTTCAACTTCCAGATCTCCATTCGCGGCTGTATCAGGATGTTTTGCACGATCATGCTCTGAGTACAGACCGGAGACGTAAATCGTTCCAGGATGATTGATCCGACATACTCGACAGTAGATCGTTGGAGTCGTCATCCCCGGAGGCGTCAGGTATTCCATCGACGGAGCGTCTGCTGGCGGCTTGCCTCCTGCGGCGATCAATTCGATTTCAATCGGCACAGTCGCGCTCGACTTCCATTCCACCAGAATCAGCGGTACCCCTGACTGCCCTGCATAGAAAGATTCGACTTCAGCCTGGACAACTTTCCAATCCTGCATGGGCTGAATAAAAGCCTTTAACTGCACGATGTCGGAATCGCTGCGGCCAAGGAAGACGAGGGTTTTTCGGAGACTTTCCAGCGTCTTGCGGGTCGCGACAGCAAGTGACATATCCTGCTCCGCTTGTCCGGAGACATAGATCCGAGAGCCTTCGGGGAGCTCTCCCATTCGTGATGACCGAGCCACGACGGGTTGAGCCTTATCTGCCACAACGGAAATAAAGTCCGCCCCGACATCAAAGGTCGGCGAAGGCAATTTTGTCACCACCAGCGAAACAGCCGGCTGATTGTCCGGAAAATACTGAGCCAAACCGTTCAGCACTTCCGTGGCAATTGACTCGCTGCTGACGTACAGATTCAGCTTGACGATAGCTCCTGCGTTAACACCAGCCAGCGACTTCCTGCCCTGTTCCAACACACTGGCCAGCTGATGCGCGACAGATGACTTTACATCGTTCGCCGAAGCAAGCGGGAAGAACTGCCCGGTATGAATCAGTCGTTCGCTTTGAACAACAACGGCGGAAGAAGTCCCAGGCCGTTTTCCCTGTTCGATGCGCTGAATCTGATCATTGGCCATAAGACTGGTCCCCATGAAGAGGCTTGTGATCCACGCACACAAAAGGGAAAAGCCGATTCGCATCATTCGCCTGCCTTAAAGACCATTTTCACAAAAATCATCCGCCCCGCGCTGCTCTGCAGGACGCTGGACACAATGACATTTATTTCTTTGCCCAGCATATTGGCTGCATTTTCACAGACAACCATTGTGCCGTCATCAAGGTACCCAACACCCTGGCCGGGACCTTCACCTTCTTTGATGACTTTCATCACCAGACGTTCACCCGGGATGTATCGTGGCTTCAGCGCGTTGGACACGTCGTTCAGATTGATCACAGGAATGCCCTGAACGCTGGCCACTTTATTCAGGTTAAAATCGTTCGTGATGACGCCGCCGCGAATTTGCTTGGCCAGCGCCACGACCTTCTGGTCTACGGTCATCATCTTGAAGTCGGTTCGAGATGTCTCCATGACCTTCACGTCGACGACCGTGCTTTGCTGAAGTTTGGCAAGCACTTCGAGCCCTCGACGACCACGAATACGGCGATTCTTGTCGCTGGAATCTGCCACATCCTGAACTTCGGACAACACAAAGTCGGGAACGACCAGTTGAGATTCAATGATCTGCGTCTCAACCACATCGGCTATGCGGCCGTCAATCAGTGAACTGCTGTCAACAACCAGTGGACGTCCGCTTTTCAGATCTCGTTGGAACTCCACATAAGGAATCACAAACCGGAAGTCATCTTTTGTTTGCAGCAGCAGAGCTACGCAGATGTAAGGCAGGATGAGCAGAGTCATCAGGACCACAGCGGTGTGATAAGGGTTTGAGACTGGGACGACCGGCGTCAGGGCCTGAATCATCAGATAGGCCAGCAACACTCCGATCAGAATACCGAAATAGATTGCCGAAATGACCTCAATTCTTTTCTTACGAACCAGGACGTCCGCGATGGTCACGATCTGTGAAATCAGCAGCAGTGCAAAAAATGCGATCGCCTTGTTGTTCTCGATAATCCTGGGCAATACTGCTGGCTGACCAGCAACAGTTTCCGTGGTAATGTAGGCAAGAATTGCCCCTGCCGAGATCAGCAGGTAGGCAACTCGAAGAATTATTAACAGCATTGGCGGGCTCTCATTTTCGTAACAAGGGAAGCAGCGAGGGAGTCAGGAAGCCTCAACCGTTTGGCGGATTTTCGCAGAAATCGACTCGATAACAACTCGATGTACCGGGAATGAACAGATTCTCAGGTTATCCCCCATGAGCATTCCGTAAAGGTTCACCTACAGCCGCTGACGCGCCGCATGAGGATTTCCTGTTCTGCGATTCTGGCTGCTGGAGTTTTTTCTCACGGATTGTTAGAAAGCAAGCCTCAAGGTTCTGCCGTTGACGTCCGCGCACGATCGAGGCAGCAGCAGTTGTTTTAGTCGGAGATGCCGTAATGTGTGCAGACAGCGTTTTTCGTCGGATGGTACTCTCAGCCATTTTGTTTTTCCCTTTCACTTCTGACAGTAGTCGTGCAGACGACGTTGCAGATTCCATCAAACTTCTGCAGTCTGTTGAACCCGGCGGAAAAGGCACCGGGGTTGCTCGCAAGGCCGTCGAATCTTTGGCTTCGTCCCGTGCAATGCTGCCAGTATTGAAGGGTTTCAAAGGTTCTTCTCCTTTGGCAGTCAATTGGTTGAGGAATGCGTTTGAAGAGATTGTGACGGCGGAAAAGGCCGCATCGAAACCATTGCCCGCTGAAGAGTTGAAAGGATTCATTGCGGACCGTTCGGAGTCCCCTGTGGCCAGACGCCTGGCTTACGAAACATTGCGAGATCAGGACGCAACGATCGAAGCTCAACTGATTCCAGACATGTTGCTCGATCCCAGCCCCGAGTTTCGGCGGGACGCAGTGGCCAGATTGATTACGGAAGCGGCTGCCGCTGAGGCTTCTGCTGCGACTCCGATCTATCAGAAAGCGATGTCAGGCGCTGTCCATGAAGATCAGGTTAAACAGATTGCCGAGGCTCTACGCAAGAATGGTGAGACGGTAAATATCCAGAAACATTTCGGCTTCCTGCCAAAGTGGATGGTCATTGGCCCATTCGACAACAAGGAAGAAAAAGGATTTGCCATCGCATACACGCCAGAAACGACGGCGGCTGAGGGTAAGCCGCTGGATCCTGCTGCAGAATATGATGGCCAGTTGGGCAAGGTGAAATGGCAGGACGTGGTCACGGAAGATGATTTCGGTGTTCTCGATATCGCCAAGCAGATTCAGAACTACAAAGGTTCGTTGATGTATGCGTCGACGACATGGAAAAGTGATCGCGATCAGAATCTCGAACTTCGCCTGGGAACTCCGAACGCCTGGAAGTTGTGGGTCAACGGGAAGCTTGTCTTTGAACGCGAGGAGTATCATCGCAGCTCAGCGATGGATCAGTACAAAGTCCCTGTTTCGCTGAAGGCAGGCGAAAATGTCCTGCTGCTGAAAGTTTGTCAGAATGAGCAGACTCAGGATTGGGCTCAGCGTTATCAATTTCAACTGCGTGTTTGTGACAGCACAGGTTCGGCCGTCCTTCCAGTTTCGACCACTGCAAAGAATGATGTCTCTTCAGGAGAAAATCGATGAAACGTATGATTCTGGGGACAGCTGTACTGGCGTCGCTCGCAACCTGTGATTCTTCGTTCGCGGCCGACTGGCGGCAGTTTCGTGGCAACGCAGCAAACTCTGTGGCCGTTGGCGAATCGCTGCCGACGGAACTGAGCGGCGGAACCATCGCGTGGAAGACTCCGCTGCCGGGTCGAGGCCTCTCGGGGCCCATCATTGTGGGCGACAGGGTGTTTGTTTCGTCAAGCTCGGGCTATGGGCAGGATCGCCTGCATGTCGTGTGCGTGAACGCTGAATCGGGCGAACAGATCTGGCAGCGTCAGTTTGACGCGACCGGCCGCACGATGACGCACGACAAGATGTGCAACGCAACACCAACAATGGCCAGCGATGGAGAACGAGTCTATGCGTTCTTCTCCAGCAATGATCTGATCTGTCTGGACATGCAGGGCAAGCTGCAGTGGTTTCGAGGCCTCGGCAGCGAGTTCCCGAATGCCAGCAACAGTCTGGGCATGTCGTCGTCGCCCGTCGTAATCGGCAGCACTGTCGTCGTGCAGGTCGAAAGCGATGCGGAAGCGTTCGCCTGCGGCGTTGATACTGTTACCGGTGAAACCAAATGGCAAATCGAACGACCTCGCGCGGCGAATTGGACGTCACCGACAGTTCTTCCAGCGACGAATGATCAGCCAGCGTTGGCATTGTTGCAGTCGTCGAAGGGGTTGACCGCTGTTGATCCTGAGACTGGCAAGATTGTGTGGAACTTCGAAAAGGGAGCGTCCACTATTCCGTCGGCGACTGTCATCGACGGGGCGATTGTGATTCCTTCCAATGGCCTGACTGCTATTCGCCCGTCGGGCGAGAAGTTTGAAGAGCTTTGGAACTCCGCAGGCCTGAGCCCAGCGACTCCAAGTCCGGTCGTTGTCGATGGGATGGCGTACGTGTTGAACAACGCGGGTGTTCTTTCCGCGGGCAACACGTCAACAGGCGAGCGAGTCTGGCAGTTGCGTCTGAAGGGCAGCTTCAGCAGTACGCCGATCGCAGCTGGCGGTTACATCTATGCATTTAATGAATCCGGAACCGCTTTCGTTGTGAAGCCTGAAGCCGATAAGGGAATCATCGTTTCCGAGTTAGATCTGGCCGAGACGATCCTTTGCAGTCCGGGTGCTTCCAATGGTGGTCTCTATGTTCGGAGTGATCAGCACCTGATCAAGCTGGCGAATCCGAAATAGAGTTCGGGGAGGACCGTTAGATCTTTTGTGGGATCCCAAACCAAATTGCGATTGGCGGCAGAGCAGCCGCGCTTTGATAGCTACGGGCTTTAGCAGAAACAGAGACCAGAACGCTTCGCGGTAGCGACGTAAACCCGGGATGACGAATCAGATTGCATTTGCGCAATCATGTTGGTCAATGTTGATTCATCTGTGGGGTGGGGGACAGCTGACCTGTGTCCAAAGCCACAGGCTATCAGAACGCCGCCGCTCCGCAGCGAATCGCAGAAGGACCACAACAGGTTTTGGCCCTCATCGCGGCCCAATTTTCAGTCGTCACGCGACTGAAGTGCGCCGCGAAACAGGCATCCGAATTCTCACGTATGCGGCGGCTCTCGACGCTGTCGGTGCAGAATCTGTTTCAGTGATGTCAGCGACAGGTTCGCACGGTGCCTTGTTGGTCAACGCATTGCCGTCGCCGGGGCACCGATCCGGAACTGGCACATAAAGATGCCCAGCACGTACAGGAACAACAGCGGGAACATCATCAGCATCATGCTCCACGGATCTGGCGACGTCGTCAGCACCATGGATGCGATGGAGATCACAAGAACTGCAATACGCCAGTTGTCCTTGTACGTCTGCACCGTGCAGATCCCGATGCGTTCCAGGAAGACCATCACCAGTGGCAACTGAAAGCTGACACCAAACATCAATGGCATCAGCATCGCCAGGCTGATGTATTCTGACAGTCGAGGCTCCAGGCCAATTCCAAGCCACTCGTTAAACCCGATCAGAAAATCCAGCATCAGCGGAAATGCGTAGAAGTAGCCAGCGGCTGCTCCTGCCATAAACAGAAACACGCTCATCGGCAGATAGATGTGAACGTACTTTCGTTCATGCGGATACAACCCGGCCGCAATGAACAGCCACAGCTGATAAAACACCCAGGGCGATGCCAGCAATAAGCCTGCAAAGAAGCAGACTTTCATGTACGCCATAAAGCCTTCTTCAACCTTCAAAGTCGTGATGCGGCTGGTGTCTTCGATCACACGCTGCAATTGAGCAAACTCCGGTGCGGTCAAAATAATTTCAACGGACTCCGCACCATCGCTCTTCGGAACAGTCGCCGGGATTTCTCCCAGGGCTTTGCGAAGCTCATCCTTTTCAATTCGAACTCGCAGTTGATCTTTCCTGAGTTCCGCGGGTGGAGGCGTGACGGCCTCGGTTGCCTTTCCCGAAAACATTCCAACCAGGTAGGAGTAGAAACTCTCCTTCGGAGCATCAAACTTGATCTGATCTTTATCGATTCCTCGTTCCCGAAGAGCCGTCTCGATCGGATTTCGCAGCCACATAAAGATCTTGTCGCCGAAGAACAGCGTCACGGCCACAGCCAGAACCAACCCCAGCAGTGCGCGGAAGACGTGCACGCGGAGCACTTCCAGGTGCTCACCGAACGTCATCGTTGTATCGTCGAAAAGGTCACGCGATCTGGCCATTGGCGTCTTACTCACTTCTCCGAATCAACACTGTTTCTCTGTGGACCTGGAACTCAACTTCTATCAGCCGCAGCGCGAAAGCGCCCGGTTGTTTTACTGGCACGCTGCACAGAAAATCGGACTCTAACGCGTACCGGCTGATTGATTGAACAACCCATTAGCCGGGCTTTGCAGACTTCTCCACGATGGCTCGCAGTTGCTCACCGAACTCTCTCGCACTCCACATCGACCGCCCTATACTCCACCCACGGTCCACAACGTTCGTGACAATATCCGCAAAGATGAAATCTTCCTGCTGACGACGACTTCGCACCATAATTTCACCCCACGGATCCATGATGTAGCTGTCTCCGTAGCCGACTCCATCGTAACCGCCAATACACTCCTCTTTGCCCACAGAAACGTTGTTTCCCCGGACAAAATAAACCATGTTTTCAACCGCGCGGGCTGTATGGTCTGCACGGACGTGCATAAAGTGGCCAATGAGTCCCTGCTGTGAAATGTAGTTGAAATGGGGGGCGAAAATCACTTTTGCCCCCTGCAAAGCCAGTAGCCGCGATGGTTCGATGTAGCCACCGTCTGAACAAATCACCACGCCGAACTTAAGGCCTTTGTGTTCAAAAACAGGGAACTCACGCCCCTGCCGATGAAATCTCATATAGGCCGTACACTTGCTGTAATGCCCCAGCAAATGACCTTTGTGAACAACAACGGCCGTGTTGTAGAGATCACCGCCACGAAGCTCATTGAAGCCCACAATAAAGGCGGCTTCAAACTTCGCAGTTTGATCCAGCAGTTGCATGATCTGTGGAGAATCCATCGTGAACGCATCTCGGCGAGCCACCTCGCCGTCATCCGGATATCCCGTGAGGAAACATTCCGGAAAGCACACGATGTCGACTCGATCTGCATCAGCCCTCTTCAGACCATCCAGAACTTTCCCGAGATTTCCCAGGAAATCGCCGAGCTGCGAATCCAGTTGGCAATGTCCGATTCTCATGGTTATTCGCCGCGAGTCAGCTTGCGGAATCGTTCCAGCAGATCATTCGTCACCGGCCCCGGCTTGCCGGTCCCGATCTGACGACCATCAAGACTGGTGACGGCGATGACTTCCGCAGCGGTTCCGGTCAGGAAGCACTCATCAGCTGTGAAAATGTCGTGGCGAGTCATCACGCATTCCACAACCGTGATTCCGGCTTCGACCGCCAGTTTCATTACGGCGTTACGAGTGATCCCTTCGAGAATCCCGGCGTCTGGCTGAGGTGTCTTCAGGACTCCTCGTTTCACGATGAAAATATTGTCGCCTGTGCATTCGGCCACTTCGCCATTGTGGTTCAGCATCAGAGCTTCCACAGTGCCGGCATCTGTGCCTTCAATCTTCGCCATGATGTTGTTCAGATAGTTCAGCGACTTGATGCGCGGGCTGAGTGCTCCTGGATGATTGCGAATCGTCGCGGCAGTCACGAGCCGCATCCCCGTCTGATAAAGCTCCGGCGGATACAGTGAAATCGTGTCGGCAATCACGATTACCTGAGGATTGCTGGTGCGGCGAATATCCAGCCCCAGCGAACCTGATCCGCGGGTCACCACAAGTCGAACATATCCGTCAGCGATCTCGTTGGCCTTCACGGTGTCTTCTACAGCCTGAGTCATCTCGCTATGGCTGATTGGAATCTGCAGTCGAATCGCCAGCGCGCTCTCGTAAAGTCGATCGATGTGTTCCTTCAGCAGGAAGACTCGCCCGCCGTAGACTCGAATGCCTTCGAAAATTCCGTCACCGTAGAGCAATCCATGATCAAAGACACTGACAGTCGCCTGTTCTGAGGGAACCAGCTTTCCAGCCACATAAACTTTGCGAGACATAAAGAACCTGTTCAGGGTGAAAAAAATACAGGAATGACTTCGACGATGAATCTCCCGACGATCGACGACAGCTTTCGTCAAGTCTTCCGTTCCATGTAGGATGGGCATTCCTGCCCGTCGCGGGTTTGTCGGACAAAAATGTCCAGCCTACGTTTCCGGTTCTGACAAAGCATTTCCAGGTCCGCCCCACGCACCGGAGTGTAGCGTACCACCGTCTTCAACGGTACGGCTCAGATTTACTGCTCTGGCCGGGTGGCAAAAAATGCCAGTTGCGGCAAAAATCGACGCTTGACTGCGGAAGCCGGGAAGATGGGCGGTTTCCGGCCACCTGATCGCTCTGAGGCGGCACCGCATCCGGCTTGCTGGTTTGCTGGGCTTCTGTCACCATCCGTGCGGTTTCGTCCGAGGTCGCTGGATCCGAATCATTACTGTCCAGAGGTCGCTCAGCTGATTCATCGTCTCTTTCCGACTGGTTGCGAACGTCCGTGCAAGACATCGTTTTCTCCAAGAAGACCTCGCGCGGGCATTTTCTGGCCTCGCCGATCCTCATTGCGGGGTTACTTGCCGTGACGATGATGGCGACCGGCTGCCAGAGCACTCCGAAGACCACGTTTTCCACAGATCGGCCGTCGCTTCACAGCGTCAAGACGGGACATTTTGTCATCAACAGTGACGTGCGTCTGGACGAAGACAACGTGCTGGTGAAAGAGCTGGAAGAACTGCACGGCCAGGTTTACGACACGTTACAACTGCCGGAACAGCGTGACCCGGTGCATGTGTACCTCTTCAGTGACGAAGCATCTTATCGCTTCTATATGCATACAACCTGGAAGGACCTGCCTCCTCGTCGAGCCTACTTCGTGGGGACTGCTCGCGAACTGGCGGTGTACTCCTTCATCAGTCCTCAGGTCAAAGAAGATCTGCGGCACGAGTTTACTCATGGACTTCTGCACGCGACGTTGCAATCCGTCCCATTGTGGCTCGATGAAGGATTGGCAGAATACTTTGAGGTGGATGCTTCAACTCCCGGGGCGGCTCATGCATCTCATTTGCGTGAACTGCGAATGGCCGAGGCCGAGAAATGGAATCCGAACCTCTATCGCCTCGAAATGCTGACTGACTTTCGCGATCTTTCGACACGCGATTATGCGGAGAGCTGGGCCTGGGTCCATTTCATGTTGAACGATTCTGAACAGTCGGCCAAAGTGTTGCTGGATTATTTGACAGTGCTCCGATCGACGAAGACGCCCAAACGCTTGATGCCGAGTCTTGAAGCCGCTGTGCCCAGTTACTTCAACGACATGCAGGCTCATGTCCTGAAAATGCAGCCTGGTCATCCTATTGCCGGCACCGCGGCTCTGACCAGCGGCGAAGATTGAATCATCGCTGCTCCCGCGCTGCTGATCGCTGATCAACGCCTCGCGAGACTTCCGCAGCGACGTTCGGATAGGTCGTCGCGTTTCGGCTCTATACGTAGAACTGGATGTGATTAGTGTTGCGCTGAGCGGAATCAAGATCCACGAGATTTTCTGCAACGAACATTGCTCAGTAGTCTGTTTTCACAATTCAGTTATCACCAGGCGGTCCAGCCACCGTCGACCAACAGGTTTTGCCCTGTAATGTAGCTGCCAGCGTCGCTGACCAGCATCAGCAGCGGGCCTTTCAATTCATGAGGAACGCCCATACGCTTCATCGGGCTTTTTGTCTTGAGTCGCTCCACCATCTCGGCCGGAGCCTTTTCTGATGGGAACGGACCAGGACTCAGGCAGTTCACGCGGACGCCATCTTTGGCCCAGTAAACCGCCAGATGGCGAGTCATGTGCACAATTCCGCCCTTCAGAGCGTGATATTGCACAGGGCTGGCCACGCAGATGTTTTCATAAGCATCAGGGTACGATCCAACCACGCCGTACATTGAACCAATCATCACGATCGATCCCGTGGCCGCTCGCCCAACCACGTGATCGCGCAGACGTCTCGCAAGCAGAAAATATCCTGTGGCGTTCTGAAGATCACGATTGAACTGTTCTCCCGTGATCGTAGTCAGATCAACCGGATGGCCCTGCTGGCCGTTGTTGATCACTATATCTATCTGACCAGCCGCATCAACCGCCGCGTCAAATCCGGCGTTGAGAGAAGCTTCGTCCATCTGATCCAGAACAACCGCCTGATGAACAGCATTGCCGACGACAGGCAGAGCATCAGCCACCGCCTGAGCGCGGTTCAATTCACGACTGGCCACGACAACGCTGGCCCCGGCTTCGGCGAGTGCTCGCGAAAGCGAGTTTCCCAGAAATCCTGAACCGCCGGTGATCAGAGCAACTCGCCCTGTAAGATCAAACAGATTCTGAATCGTTGGTTCGGTCATGATGTAGCCTTTAACAATGCTGGTCAGTCCTGGCGCCATGCCGTTAATGACAACTTCGCAGGCTACCACAACCAGAGAGAAAGAGAACTGCAATGATGGCCGCGCGAGAGTGACGCAAACTTAACGAATCTGTTGCTGAGCTTGTTCGACAATGTCCATGCCCACGAGATCGCTCCAGGCTGCCAGCAGGCGTTGAGTCATTGGTCCGACAGATCCGCTGCCCACAACCAGCCCATTGCATTTCGTCGCCGGCATAATGCAATACGGAGTGCTCGTGAAAAAGACTTCGTCGGCCGTGTAGAAGTCGTAGATCTGCAGGCGAGTTTCCTGGACCGGGATGTTCAGTTTCTGAGCCAGCTCAATCACGGTCTGGCGACTGATTCCGTCGAGACAATTTTCCGTGGACGGCGTTTTCAAAATACCGTCTGCGACCAGGAAGATGTTCCCGCCTTTGTTTTCAGAAACGTTTCCGTCAATGTCCAGAATAATGACCTGAGCATCCGGGTCGACCAGCCGAGCTTCCGTGTCGGCCATCGTGTAAAACAAACGACTGCGATTCTTGATGCGAGCATCCAGCGACTGAGCCGGGATCGCCCGACTAAACGATGTCACCGCATGGCAGCCTTCGGTGTAGTATCGCACCCAGCCACGCAGATCCATTGGGCTGGTGAAGATCATAATCGTCGCAGGATTGGTCTGCGCCGGGCTGGGCCCCGGCTTCATGAGACCTCGTGAGATATTGTGAACAATCCAGCAATCGTCATTCGGTCCCATGTGACCGCGATTCGCTTCCAGAACATCCAGCGTTGCTCGAGTCATCTCTTCGGGAGTCAACCCCGGGTTGACTCGACTGACCTTCAGCGACTTGTAAAGTCGTTTGATGTGGTCATCCAGTCGAAAGGGCTGATGACGAAATGTTCGAGTTGACTCGGTGATGCAATCGCCCAGCAGAATCGCGCTGTCGAAGATGGAAATCGTCGCTGCCGATTCCGGAACCATACGACCAGAAATGTAAACTGTTCGTTCAGCGGATTGCGTCATCGCGTTTTCCTGATCAGGTTTTGAGGGCGAATACTTCTTATTGCAGGACCTTGTGGATTCGCTCGAGAGCCTCTTCCACGTTCTGGCGACTATTGAACGCGCTCAGGCGGAAATAACCTTCGCCTGCCGCACCAAAACCGCTGCCGGGTGTTCCGACCACATGGGCCTGATTCAGCAGCATGTCGAAGAACTCCCAGCTGCCTAAATTGTTTGGCGTCTTCAGCCAGACGTAAGGAGCATTGACGCCGCCAAAAACGCGAATCCCGACCTTTGTCAGACCTTCACGCAGCAGACGAGCATTCGTCATGTAAAAATCGATCAGGCCCCGCATCTGCGTTTTGCCTTCATCCGTATAAGCTGCCGCCGCGCCCTTCTGGACAACGTAAGACGCGCCGTTGAACTTGGTGGACTGACGACGATTCCAGAGCTGATGCAGAGAGACCTTTTCTCCGGTGGGCGTCGTGCCCATCAATTGTTTTGGTACGACGGTCAATGCACAGCGAACGCCAGTGAATCCAATGCTCTTACTGAAGCTTCGGAATTCAATCGCCACATCCTTCGCGCCTTCGATTTCGAAAATGCTGTGCGGAATCGACGGATCAGAAATGAACGCTTCGTACGCGGCGTCGAAGAGAATCAGTGAATTGTTGGCTCGAGCGTAATCGACCCACTTCTGCAGGGTCTCACGCGTCGCCACAGTCCCTGTTGGATTATTGGGATAGCAAAGGTAAATCAGATCGACCTTCTCGGGCGGAAGTTCCGGGACGAAGTTGTTGGCTTCGTTCCCCGGCAAATAGACCAGCCCTTCAAATCGCCCTGACGCATCCGCTGCACCGGTGTTTCCGGCCATCACATTGGTGTCGACGTAGACGGGATAGACCGGATCAGTAATCGCGATCTTATTGCCATCACCAATGATGTCGAGAATATTGCCCGTGTCGCATTTTGAGCCATCAGAGATGAAAATTTCGTCGGCGGAAATATCAACCCCGCGAGCCTGAAAATCGTGTTGAGCGATCGGCTCACGCAGAAACGCGTAACCTTGCTCCGGCCCGTAGCCCTTGAAAGAATCACGACTCGCCATGTCATCCACAGCGGCATGCATGGCTTTGGTGATTGAAGACGGCAGCGGCTCAGTCACGTCGCCAATGCCGAGCCTGATGATTCGAGCCTGAGGATTGGCCTGAGAGAACGCGGTCACGCGGCGACCGATCTCAGGAAAGAGATAGCCAGCCTTCAGCTTAAGGTAGTTTGCGTTGATCTGAACCATGGACGAAATCTATCCCGTGAATGAATCAATAAAAGTCTTCATTGCCCGAACGTTCAATTCCTCTCGGGCAAAATAAAAAGAGAGCCAAAAAATGGCTCAGGTAAACGCCAGAACAAAGAGAGTTGCTGGCTCGGGCGTGGCGACTTTGAAACAGCCTCCCGCCCGCATCATTTCAGTGGCAATGGAATCACCAGGAACTCGGCTTAGGGACAGTCCCGAAATAAGTTCCGTTTGTCCCAACCCGAAGCGTCACAGCGTGTTGATTTCATGGGTTTTCACAACCCGAAACGTCAGTGAGGGATAAAAGTTGCCGCGTTTTTCAACAACAATCCCTCGCTGACGCATCGGGTTATGATTAATTCAACACCCCGGTCAGCGAGGGATCGAGATGTTGTGCAAAATCCCTCACTGACGTTTCGCATCGCTCGACCGGCTGGGTACTCAGGACTTAGCGGTCGTTGTGACATCGCAGGAAACGTCCGCCCCGGAATCTTCAGTGATCGTCCGATCGCGCATCATGGCAACTCGCCCAGTCCGGACCATCTCCAGAATTCCAAATTCCCGCATGCGATCAATAAAGGCGTCGATCTTACTTTCACGCCCCGAAATTTCGATCATCACATGGCTGGCCCCAACATCGACGATGCGACCCCGGAAAATATCAACCAGCTCACGAATCTCACCGCGGCGACCATTCTCTGTACTGACCTTCATCAGCATCAGATCACGCTCAACGTAGTCCGAACCCGAAAAGTCCTGAACACGGACAACGGTCACAATCTTTGCCAGTTGCTTCCGCACCTGATCCAGCTTCTTTTCATCTTCGTTGACGACGAACGTGATCCGCGAAAGTTCCGGATTCTCCGTGGCTCCCACAGCAAGACTTTCAATGTTGTAGGCTCTGGAGGCCAGCATGCCGGAAATATGAGCCAGAACACCCGGTTGATTCATCACCAAAGCGGAAAGAACGTGTTTCATGAGAAATTCTTGTCAGTCAGCGATTCAAAATGCGGCCGTACGAATTTTGAGCACATCAGTACTCGTTCGCCCCGCGCTCACACAATGGCGAGATTTTATGAAGACAGCAGTCGGTCAGCAACGGAGGAATGTTTTCTGCCCGGATTCCTCAAAGAAAAGTCAGTCTTCGACGTCCAACTCTGAAAAACCGGGAACTTCCATCACTCGATCACGCGAATTACGCCGCCAAATTCCGGCCCGATCACGTCACACCGGGAAAATGGCACCAGTGGCTCGTCAAGTTTTGATTTGGGGGTTACCAGTGGATCTCATTTTCGCCGACGGAGCGGCGAAACTACGTAGTCGAGCCGCTCCGTCGGCTCGCATTGCCCCCCAAAACTTGTTCCTGACAGAAAACAATCTGGCTCATCAAGTTTTTATTTGGGGGTTACTGGGGTATCTCATTTTCGCCGACGGCGCGGCGAAACTACGTAGTCGAGCCGCGCCGTCGGCTCGCATTGAACCTCATGTTTTGTTCTTGTCAGAACACTGGTGGCTGGTCAAGTTTTGATTGGGGGGTTACTGGTGGCTCCCATGTTCGCCGACGGAGCGGCTAAACTACGTAGTCGAGCCGCTCCGTCGGCTCGCATTGAACCTCAAATCTTGTTCTTGTCAGAACACTAGAACGACATAACGTACTCGTCGCGATCAGGACCAGCCCCGAAATTCCCTCAATCACAACCAGACGCGTCAGTTTTGAACTTGCGACAGCGCTCATGAAGTCGACCGGGGCAAGATCGAGCAGAACGGACTGAAGCAAAATATTTGGAACGAGATCCATCTCGGTTATATGTCTGGCGGCGCGAACGCCTCCAATGCCTCGAAAGAGTTCCGAAGCAGCACCGACAGCGGAACGCAAATGCAATGCCGCGGATAACCCTTATTCCACAGACTTCAGAAAATGGAGTAGATCACGGACGACTTGTTCGCGATGAGTGACCAGCAGCCCATGAGGAGCATCCGGGTATTCAATTGTGGTCGCTCCTGCAATTACCAGACTGGCCGCGCGAGCACTCGCGTCAATAGGCACGATGCGATCTGCTGTTCCGTGCAACAGAAGTGTTGGCACATCAAAATAGGTTAATTCGTGGCGAAAATCTGTCATGCCAAACGCATCCACACAATCCAGTGTGGCCTTCACGCTGGCCTGCGCCGCCTGTTCACAGCACCACGCCACCATCTCGTTGGAAACAGGATGGCTCAGAAGTGATTTTCCGAAGAAGTCCTTAAAAAAGTGGCCAAAGAACGCGGGACGATCACTGAATATTGCGTCTTTCATTGTTTGGAATTGCTCGGCCGACACACCTGCCGGATTGTCCTCTGTTTTGAGCATGTATGGCACGATCGACGCAATCAGTGCAGCACTATGGACATGGACACCGGCATGGCGGGACATATAGCGAGCGACTTCACCACCTCCCATGGAGAATCCCACGAGGGTCACATTTTCCAGTCGCAATTCCTGGAGAAGATCCAGCAGATCATCTGCCAGTCGATCGTAGGTATAGCCACCCCAGGGCTGATCAGATCGGCCGAAGCCACGACGGTCGTAGGCAACGATCTGATAGCCGTTCTCAACCAGAGAAATTCCGATCTCGTCCCAGGTATCTGCTGTCAGTGGCCATCCATGAATCAGCACAATGGGCCGGCCAGTACCCCAACGCTTGAAGTAGATGTTCGTCTTGTCCTGCGTTGTGAGAAATGGCATACCTTGTGTCTTTCCTGAACTTAAGTGGTGAACAACAGCGAGCGTTCTCGCACTGGCCTCTGAATCACGGGAAAAGAGACGGGCCGGGGCCGCTATTTCTCGATGCTGCTACCGGCTCTTTATTTTTGTCACGCTTAACCAGCCGCATCATCAATGGGCTCTGCATCACTGTTAACGGCTAAGGCGAGACAGGAACATTCTCAATCACAGAGCACGGTCAGCCGGCTGACGGAACCTCCGGCGAACTTTTCAATCGTCCGTGTCAGTTCATGATTCGCCGCAATAAATTGCCCCGCATCCGAAAGGCATGCACGAATTCGATAGCGAGTGCCGTGCGGCTTTTGCTCCAGATCGATTCGCACTGATTGCGGACAATCAGCGGGGCAAAAGTTGACGACTGAATCGTGGAGATGTTGCCGAACAGAAGGAACATCATGCGGTAGTTGGAGAAAGACTTCAAACAGGCAGCGAGCGCCGCCCGAGAGATGGGGCTCACTATTCATGGAAGTCTGGCCATGGAGAACCGGGCTAAGCGCTGAGGAAACACAACGACGAGAGGCAGCGGGGACTCGGGGCTTCATGTGGCGATGTTCCTCATTTGTTCCGCGATAAGATCCAGACTGGACGAACGATGAGATGGGACGTACGCCAGTCATTTCACGGCCTTGAGATGCGATGATTTTTCGGACATTGAGAGTCCGAAGTGAATGCGATGGCCCGAAACGACTCGTCGCAAACACTGTGCCAGCTCACCGATACCGAGCCTCTGGAACACCTCGGACCGACGGTAGCGGAACTGAGTATCACTGCAGTACGTCGCTGTCAGCTGGCTTGATGGGGCGATCAAATCATGAACTGCCTGCTGTCCGTTGGTTGCTCAGCGGCCATTGTGGCTCTTCATCGATCACCCGCGTGGCGAGTCGAGCAACGTTTTTCGTGTCTTTCACCGATACTCGCTGCTTCTGGCGGTTTGGTTTTGAATCAAAGCCTTTCCGTGTGCGGGCGGAACAAAATCTGCTTGCGGGCGAAGTGCAACGAAGTGGGGCTGAACAGCCGGGGAGATCATTTGACGTCAGTGTTCTGATGCAAATGGGTCTGCTACGAATGGGTCTGATGTGTTCGACACAAAGAACATAAGGAGTGCGCTGTGGTGTTTATCCGGGGAATGTTTTCCCGAAATGGCGGCTTCTCTACGGGGAGTTTGATCGACCGGAAATTGTCAGGTCTTCTACCGGGGCGGTTGATGGGCCACACAGCGTCACGTCTGTCGAACAGATGAGAACGCGAATTCGCGAGGGCGTTCAAACAGAGAGGGATTTTCGGATGGTCCCGGCAGAGGCGGTCAGTAGCTCAGAACTGCCGCTGACGAGCGATACGGTCGGCGACTCGACATCCACAGAGGACCGCAGGGATTGCAGCCCCGACACCAACGTCGGGGGTTTCCATCTGAATAAAATCGGGACGATGATTAAAGACCAGTGGAATCACATCACGGCCAAAGTGCAGTCGACTCGGGGGCGAGAGAGAGTCACTCGTTTTCTGGTGGCGTTGGCGTATGTGGCCCTTGTCGTTTTTGTTTTTTCCCGAGCACCGCTGGCTAAGCCTCTGAACGGCATCATCGCCATGTCCGGGGTACTGATCTGCTGCTGGTATGCCGGCCCATGGATATCGATCCTATTTCCTGTGTACATCAGTGTCCTTTTGCGTTTTGTCGGTACCGAGCCCAAGCCCCCCGTTCCGACATCCCAGGAGCTGACAAGTATTTTCTTCATGACGGTGTTGACTGGCCTGACTGGTCTGGCC
The DNA here is from genome assembly GCA_052034165.1 of Planctomycetota bacterium. Taxonomy (GTDB): domain Bacteria; phylum Planctomycetota; class Planctomycetia; order Planctomycetales; family Planctomycetaceae; genus SXXK01. The sequence continues at coordinate 17,859 of JBPOIW010000242.1, forward strand.
GGGCAATATCGAAGGCGATTGCGCAAGGTCACATTGCGGCATAAAGAGCGGCTTCTTCTGCAACAACGCGCCCTGAGTCTGGCGCGGATATTGTTTCGGGATCTGGAGGGCCGCATCACGACCTGGAGCGAAGGGGCAGAGAAGCTGTTCGGGTGGACGATCGCGGAAGCAACAGGCGCGGTCATTCACGATTTGCTGGAAACGAAGTTTCCCATGCCCCTGGAGCAGATTCGAAAGGAATTGCTGGAACGTCGCCAATGGCAGGGGGAATTGAAGCAGCGACACAAGAATGGCAAAGAACTGATCATCGCCGCCCATTGGATCCTGTATCACGGAGACGAATCTCAAGGCGGTGTTGCAGAGGTTCTGAATGATATCACCATGCTCCGGGAAGCAGAGGCCAGGATCAGAGAATCGGAACAGAGAAAAGATCTGTTCGTCGCCACGCTGGCGCACGAGCTGCGAAATCCATTGGCGCCCCTTCGAAGCGGGCTTGACTGTTTGCGACTCATTCCAAGGACATCGCCTCAGGACGGTCCCATTCTGGAGATCATGGGCCGCCAGTTGGAGCACATGGTTCGACTGGTTGACGACCTGCTCGATGTCAGTCGCATCAATACCGGCAAGGTCGAACTCCGTCTGGAGCCCGTCAAGTTAAGTGAGATGATTGCAGACGCAGTGGACGCGTGCCGGACTCAGATTGATGCCGCCGGGCAATTGTTGACGGTCTCACTGCCTGACGATGCTGTTTATCTGAATGCAGATGCCGGCCGCCTGACTCAGGTCTTTACCAACCTGCTGCAGAATGCCTCAAAATTCAGTCAGGCTCAGTCGTGCATTTCAATTACCGCAACCTGTTCGGCACAGCACGTTGAAATCCGGACCCGCGATTCGGGAATCGGCATACCCCAGAAAATGGTGCCGCACGTTTTTGATATGTTTGCTCAGGTTCAGGATGTTCGCACTCGAGGGCAGTCCGGACTCGGGCTTGGTCTGAACATTGTAAAGTCGCTCGTGGAGATGCATGGTGGGACGGTCTCAGTCCAGAGTGACGGTGTAGGCCAGGGGGCCGAATTCTGTGTGCGTCTGCCGCGTTCGCTCAACCACGTGGGACTCGTCAACAAAGAAGTCTGTTCCGCGCCAACGCCGGTTTCTGATTCACGACGCGTCTTAATTGTAGATGACAATCGCGATGCTGCGCGAACATTAGCTCTGGCGCTCAGTATTCGAGGCTGCACATGCCGATCGGCTTTTGATGGAGCTTCCGGATTGAAGGAAGCGGAGCGTTTTGATCCGCATGTTTTCGTGCTGGATCTAGGAATGCCGGGGATGTCCGGTTTCGACCTCGCGCGACGGCTGCGTTTACAATCGCGATTCGAACACGCGGTGCTGATTGCGGTGACAGGTTGGGACAAGGAGGACGACGTCCGGGAGTCGAAGGCCGCTGGTTTCGATCACCATTTGGCAAAACCTGTGGACGTGTTAGCGCTTCACCAACTGGTTGATGGAAAAAATGGTCGCCCACACTGAACGTCGCCCCGGTTGCATGTTGTCGAGGCTGCGTGTTGTCGCGGCCGCATGTTGTCTGGGTCTAACAATGCATACGGGTTGCGGGAAACCTCATCGGAGTACTGCTGGTGACATGACCACGGGAACCAATCGGACGATGCGATTTCCCTGGGATTCGAATCCAACCGGATCGCCGCAGCGGTCAGGACTTCGAGGGAGATTCTGCATTAACAGGCTTTGGCTCAACGGGCGGTCGGCGTTTGATGGACTGGGATATCTTCGGAGGCGAGTCTGCCGCGATTGGTTCGATTCGGACCGCGCGGCGACTACTGCAGGAGATTCGAATTGCTTCCATGATCCGAACATCGATCAATCCTTCTCGTCCCGACGGTTCCGGATCGGCTCCATTCTGTATGCAGTCTGCGAAGTACAGAATCTCAGCCGCGATCTGATCCCGGTGTTCAAACACCGACCTGGTTTCCTTCTCCCCGATGGTCACTGTCTGGTGAATGGCGTCGTGCCATGTGTAAGCCGGATCCATCGTCAGAATCCCTTCTGTGCCGACCACTCGGTATTCCGAGACTTTACTGCCGCTGAATCCACACAGGAATGATGCAAGTCGGCCCTGTGAAAATCGCATGGTGACGCTCACCGATTCGGGAACTTCGTCGAAGCGCGGATCATTGCTGCGGGCTTCAAATGCGACAACATCCTCCGGCTCCGCCCCGAACAGGTAGCGAGCAGCATTGATACAGTAGATTCCAATGTCCTCTAACGGCCCTCCACCCAGAGAACGGTCGACACGGATATTGTCCGGCTCAACCTGCATCGTGTGTATGGAACTGAACAGTTTTGCTTCGCCGATTTTGCCGGAACGTATTGCCTCAATGGCCTGCAGATTTCCCTCTTCGAAGTGCAGGCGATAGCCGGTCATGAGCCGCACCTTCGCACTTTCACAGGCGCGAACCATCGCGACGGCGTCTTCTGCTGTATGTGCGAGCGGTTTTTCTCACAAGACATGCACGCCGGCGCGGGCAGCGCGTTCTGTGTATTCGCGATGTTCCGAATTCGGCAGGGCGATATAGACAGCGTCAATATCGCCGGAGCGCATCAGGCTGTCATAGTCATCATAGCTATAGGCGGGTACGTGATAACGCTGACTCAGCGTCGCCGCTTTCTCCTTGTCACCTGTCACAATCGCTGACAGGATGGCGTTCTCAGAGACATTGCCAAACGCTGGAAGAATTGCAGTCTGCGCGAAGTGTCCGAGACCAACGACTGCAAAACGTACCTGGGGATGAGCGGAGGAATTCATGGAACACGTCCCGAATAGAGCGTCGAAGTGAAGCGTCGAAGATGCCTGCAGTTTTGTCTTCGTCGGATACTGCAAGAGCGATGCCGCCGCGTGTAGGATTGATGACATTTTCTGAGAATGTGCGTTGAGGTCCGCGCGCCGTCAATTGGATTGTGTCCACCCAACCGTCTACGTTCCCGCGCATTGCTGGCCTGAATCAACTTGCAGATCGGAGTGCCATGTAACCGAGAGAAATGATGGACGCGCGGCAGACTTCCCGGGAAAGACTCAGTAGAATGGGAATGATGAAAACCGTGCCCAGCCACATTGAATTCTCGCCGGGCCAACATGCAGCCATGACAACATCAGAACTCTCAGCAACCACCATTGTTCGCCCCGTTTGGATTCCTGTCGCTTTAGGCGGCTATGCGATCGCGGGAAGTGTGCTGACGTTAGTTGGTTGGGCCATGAACATACCCCGGTTGACCGACTGGGCGAAGCTTGGCATTTCCCAGATGCCGAACAATGGCCTCGCGGTGGCATTTTCCGGCACTGCTCTCGTGTTGTTGACTCTCGGATACCGTCGAGGCGCAATGATTTTGGGAGCTGCTGCCGGGCTGATCGGTGCGGCGACGTTGTCTGAGCATTTCACTGGCATCGACCTGGGCATTGATCGGTTGCTGTTCCCTCGCGACTGGGGACAGCGCGGCGCTATCTCACCCGGTCGCATGGGACTGCCAAGTTCGATGTCCCTGACGCTCTTTGGCCTGTCAGTCATTTTAAGCACTCACCGTCGCACCTGCGGACCCGCTGCCGCTGGTGGTCTGACGATTGTCGCCATCGCAATGTTGTCAATTATCGGGTATCTCTTCGGCGCAAGTATGCTTTATACGATACCGAAGTTTACGGCGATCTCGTTTCAAACCGCGACAATGCTTCTGGCCGTGGCGCTGGGGTTGCTGATTGCGATTCCCCAGTGCCAACCAATGCGAACTCTGCTGCGGAATGATGCGGCTGCGTTTCTTGTTCGTCGTGCGCTTCCGATCGTCATACTTCTGCCCACGATCCTGGGATGGCTGATTGTTCGTGGACAGAAAGCCGGCCTGATTGACGCGGCGTTCGGTATCGCACTGTTGGTGTCGGGATTGATCATTTCCCTGTCTGCCCTGCTCTGGTGGCTGGCGGCGGCGGCCAGAAGCAATGAAACGGCGATGCGTGACAATGAAGAACGGTTACGCATCATTCTCGGAAGCATTACCGATGCGTTCATGACGTTCGATTCGGAATGGAGATTTGTGTTCCTCAATGAGCAAGCGGAATCACGTTTGGGAAAAAGCCGCGAGGAATTACTGGGACAGAATATCTGGAAAATTCTGCCTGATCTGATCGATACGGAGATTTACCGGCAACTGCACCATGCAAAGTCCGCGCGAATCAGTGTCGAGTATGAATCCTACTACGCCCTGCAACAGCGCTGGTTCGCGAATCGAGCTTATCCTACAGCGGAAGGCGGACTCGCGGTTTACTCTCGTGACATCACGGGCCGCAAGCAATCAGAAGAAGCGCTGAAGATCAGTGAACGTGAGCAACGTGCGATGGCGGACCTGCTTCGCCAACAGTCGCATGAGCTGTCGGAGGCGGATCGGCGGAAAGATGAATTCCTGGCCATCCTGGCGCACGAGCTTCGAAATCCGCTGGCCCCGATTCGTAATGGCTTACAGATTCTGAAGTTGGCCGCCAACAATCCGGAGGCCGCCGTGCAGGCCCGTCGCATGATGGAACGGCAATTGGCGCAGATGGTGCGACTCATCGACGATCTGATGGACGTCAGCCGAATCACTCGAGGAAAAATTGAACTTCGAAACGAGCCGATCGAATTAGTGCAGGTTGTTCAACAGGCAATCGAAACCAGTCGCCCGCTCATCGAAGCCTCCGGCCATACGCTTTCAGTCTCCGTGCCCTCTCGCCCGCTGACGCTCACCGCTGATGGAACTCGACTGAGTCAGGTATTTTCAAACCTGCTGAACAACGCAGCCAGGTACAGTGAGCCTGGTGGCCAAATCTCACTCGTCGTTCGGGATGTTGACTCCGACGCGGTGGTCAGCGTGAAAGACTCGGGCATTGGAATTCCGGCCGACATGTTGCCGAAGGTTTTTGATTTATTCACGCAGGTGAATCGATCGATCGAGCAATCTCAGGGCGGACTCGGCATCGGCCTCTCGTTGGTGAAAAGTCTCGTGGAGATGCACGGCGGTTCCGTCTCGGCTCATAGTGACGGGCACGGAAAGGGCAGCACGTTTGTGGTGCGTCTGCCGCTCGGTCCGCAAACAGAATGGAATCCTTTACTGTCAGCCAGCGGATTTGATTTCCGTAAATCATCGGCAGAACGCCGCATTCTCGTGGCCGACGACAATGAAGATGCCGTCACGACCCTCAAAATGTTGCTTGAAGTCATGGGCCATGAAGTCCGAGGAGCCCATGATGGGATCCAAACTGTCGATCTCGCTATGGAGTTCAAGCCGGACGTAATCCTGTTGGATATCGGCATGCCCAAAATGAATGGCTATGAGGCCTGTCGACGGATTCAAGAAGAACCGTGGGCGAGGAATACCGTATTCATTGCCTTGACCGGCAGGGCTCCGGAAGAAGAGGGTCAGAGATCTCTTGATGCGGGATTCGACCATCACATGATGAAACCTGTCGACCCCAAGGTTCTGATTAAGCTGCTGGCGTCGCTGCCTTCAGGCAACAAATAAATACAGGAAGCCGTTAGCCGCGAGCCGATTAACCAAGGCGACTCGTGTTTAACACGAGCAGAATAAACAGCACCAGAACGAAATGTCCCACATGGTGAGCCCGGAAGAAACGACCTCGACGAAACGACCCTGCGTATTGCAGTCCCCATAACAGCAGACGGATTGCCAATAGCGTTACCAGCATGTTCAGCCTCACCCGGGATGCAAAACGGTCTCAGGATCCACCGCGATTTGTTAAGCGAGCCGCAAGGCGTCCTGCCGCCAGAAAGGGGCTGGCTCGTGCCCCGTCAGGCCTCGTGCCAGGTCAGGCCTCGTGCTAAGTCAGGCAGGGCCACACGTCAGGCAGAGATAGCGGCAAAGCGGTGACCACACTGGCGTGGCCACCGATCCGAGCCTCCTGCAATATCCTCTTCCGACTCAGTGGACAGCGCCATGTTCACGAAAACCATTGAGAATCCAAGCCCGAAGAGCCAGCTTTGAAGTTGCGCATTTGCGACCATCACAACCCGAAACGTAACAGCCTGTTGAATTAATCAGCCGGAACGCGTTAGCGTCCGCTATTCGCTCCTGAAACCCGGGAAAAACAACCGGGGGCTAACGCCCTGCGGCTGATGAAGCGATTAAATCAACGCGCCGTCACGCGTCGGGTTATGATAATTTCCTGTGTCTTCAACCTGTTGATCTCGCTGATTGTCGAATAGCGCAACTTCAAAAAGCGCCAGCGAGCGAATGAGTTGCAAAGTGTTCACTCGCTCGCGCTTCGGGCTTGTAAGGGAGCCGAACATGACGCTGTCCGACTAAGTGGTTTCCGCGGGTTCAACAGCTTCGGCATTGATGACGGATTCTGCCAGGTCAGTCAGTTTTTTATCTGCAGCTCCTTCTTCATCCAACGTCTGCTGCAAAAGGTCAGCTGCCTTCTCGAACCCCAACAGTCGCGCGTAGGTCCGAACACAGCCATATCCGGCCATTTCGTAATGCTCCACACGCTGAGCAGCAGAGACGAGGGCCGCGTCCATGACAGAGGGGTCGGCCTCCTCTTCCATGACTTCTTTGCCTTCCTGCAACAACCCCGCCATCGCCTTACACTTCTTTCCTTTCGGGCTGACCTCCAGTTCGCTGAAGATCTTTTCGAGTCGCTCAATCTGAGCCTTTGTTTCCTCCAGATGATCTGTAAAGGCGGTGGCCAGCTCCGGCGAAGAGGCAGCATTCGCCATTTTTGGCAACGCTTTCACCAGCTGATTCTCCGCGCTATACAGGTCCTTCAGTTCACTCACATAAAGATCGTGCAATGTTTTCAGTGGCATTGGTCATCTCCAGGGTTAAATCAGGGGAACAAGAAATCCAAACACAGAACAACAGTGCCTCTAAGAACCAGTTGCGAAATGAGTTCGCAGAATCACAACCCGACGAGTAAGTTTTGAAGTTGCGCTGTTCAACAATCGGGGAGATCAACAGGGCGAAAACACAGGGAATTACCATAACCCGACGCGTCAGCGAGGGATTTACGGCAGCACTTGTAAAACGCTACAGCTCAATCCCTCACTAACGTCTCGGGTTGGGATTTTTCACCGCAGTAGAAACTGGTTGTTATTTCGTCGCTGTTCCTAACTGGACAGCGCCATATTCGGCTCGCTTACAAGCCCGAAGCGGCAGCAAGTGAACACTATGCGACTCATTCGCTTGCTCGCGCTTCGGGCTTGTATTCTCAATGGTTTTCGTGAACATGGCGCTGTCCAGCTAAGTTCATTACAGGACTACAGAAGCCAAGGGACGCGTACTTCTCGTCCGGAGAAGTTTCTGTCGCTGACTGCGGGGATGTGGCAGTGCTCCTCAGTCGCTTCACAGACCGCCGAGACATCGTCTGCTCCCGCCAGTTCAAAAATCTCTTGCGCGCAGTCAGCGCCTTCTGAGTCATCCGGACGCACCGCTATCAGTGCACTTCCGGACTTCACCTTTCTTGCGTATCGCGTGGCTTCAAACTCTGGCACGCCCAGGCCTTTGAATACTTCCGTGAGACTGTTGAGCGTTCCGCCGCCCGCCATGCTGCGGAATGCGGTCATGATGGGCCCTGCTGCAATGAGCCGACTCAGTCCCGGAATCGTCAGTGTCCCGGCGACATCCCGCCAACCCTCTTTAACTCCACTGTTGCCGACCGCAGTTTCACAGTCCTTCGTATCATTTACGCGTGCCTGACGTCGGCGGTCTGAAGGGTCTGCCAGCAGAACCGAAATGTCGCTGGATGAGAAGCCTGAAGCATGTAAGTCACGAATGATGGATTCGACTTCTGAAACGGCGGCTGTGCAAAAGACGGTGCCAGGCATTATCAAACCTCCTGAAAGCAGGACCTTATTTCGAAACAGCGCGTCAGGTACGAGTGGAAGGCATGTTCAGGGAATTCGCGTTCACTTCCCTGCGACTTCCAGGCGGCTGTCCACGTTCTCTGACCCTGCCACCTTCTTCGCCATTTCTTCTATCATCTGTTTTTCCTGTTCCGTTCGCACAGGTCCACGGAGCGTTACTCTTCCGTATTGAGTGATGATCTTGATGTTGTGAGCGGCCATAGCCATTTCGGTGGCGACAATCCTGCTGCGGATTTTCGCGGTGATGTCAATGTCGCCAGCGTTTTCGAACTGATCGACCGGAGTTTTTGCGTCGCTGTCACGATCCCGAACGTTCACTCCCGTATTGTCCGGTTCCTGGCTGCCAGGAACTGCGCGTGTTGAATCAGTCTCAGTTGCGTCCGTTCCTGTCGCCCCTTCGGGAGTCTCTGCAGAGGGATGAACACGGCTGGTGGAAGGCTCAGTATCGAGACATCCAAGCAGAGTTGCGCTGAGCAGGAGGCAAAGACATGGTTTCATTATTTTCTCCGGAAAAACCGGCGACTGGTCATTCGAGAATCCCCCAGCCGTGAGGCCGGAAATCTCGTGAGAATAAGTGAGCTGAAGAAGGTGTCCGGAACAATCCGCTGGTCATCCCTATGGACCGCGAAGAAACGCAGCCGGAGCACCACCTGTTTTGTTCAACAGCCTTCTACCCTTTGCCGAAGGACGCAATTTTCTCTGCGGTCTGCACGAGACATCTGCATGACATCGTCAGACGAGTTGAAACACCTGCACCAAGGCTCCATCGAAGAAAGCCGGGAACGTTACGATGTGGACATCCACCTCTGCAGTGCATTCGTAGAGTTGTCGCCCCGTAATGCGCTCAATCGTGTGCCAAAGCTCATCAGACGAAGAGATCAGCCGATGTCTGGGAAAACGGTGCAGCCAACTGTCAGTAGCCGCCAGAAAACGTTCCGAAGGAGCAAGTGCTTTGTGACGCTTAATCACAAGGATGTTCTTGTTAAGAATTACCGAGACACCTTCCGGCCGACAACCTGTGCGTTCAAGTTCAAAATCCCAGACGGCCTGTGCAATCAAGTCTGTAGGGCTGTCCTGCACATCGTCGTTCAGAACCGAATAGCCTGCGAAATGAGGATTGATGTTCATGATTGGGACTCCAGACAAGTCGAGGTCGTGACGTTTGGTGGAGCCGAAAACCTTGGGAGTCCCCGCCGAGATTCTCGGGGGGATATCCACCTCCGGAGTTCCAAACAAACGGCTTCTTTTGATCGATAACACGATCCATCAGAGTGTGTGGATTCCTTTCACTGATTAGACGGCCGAGCAAAAGCCTTCCGGGAACGACAGGCTGAATGCAGAGGTCGTCTGATCCACAAGATGTCGTCCGCAAATGCGATGCCCAAAGATTCCACGGGGACTTCTTACGGGAACCGTCAGAGCAAGTTCTGTCGCCTGGAGTGATGCCATAGCTTCTTGATCGAGTCGCATCCCGAGTGCAGGCCTATCATGTTGCACGACAAAAATGGCGAATGACAGCCTTCGAGAGGCCGGTCGCTCGTCGACCATCTTGCGCGATCAGGTCTCGATATTGGACGCCAGCCGCGATCCCCGTTCGGGAACACCGGCGGCTCAGAGGAACTCCTTTTTTGGCTCTGGACCCTGCTAAAGGAGGCCGGGCACGTCTCCTTTTCATCTTTCGAAGCTCGCTAAATGCCCGAGACGGGCCGCGCTGGAAAATACTTTTCGTTTAGGAACACGACTTGCCGCTTTTTAGTCTTCAACGTCTGATTAGCCGATGTGTTGTTGTGGATCTGAATATCTCATTATGCAGGCTGTGCATCTCAAGGAATTGCGTCATTGTCGCGGGGAAGCGGCGTTTGATCTGCAGATGCGGAGCAGGTTAATATCGAGCCTCACATCAAGTGCTTTCCCCCTCCTGAATGTCCTTGGTGATCGATGAACGAATCCAGAACGGCACACTCGACCGACCAGTCCGAAGTCGCTTCGGTGTTGGGGAGCGGAGAACATTCAGACTCGCATGGCGGCGAAGGGCGTGTTGCCGAATCCTCTGAAACTCGTTCGCGGATGATATTAGCCGCTGTGCTGGCGTTACGAGACGGCAACTTTTCCGTGAGGCTGCCGACTCACTGGACCAACGTGGATGGGCAGATTGCAGAAGCCTTCAACCAAGCGGTCGACCAAAAGCACCGGATCTCCAAGGAGTTTACCCGGCTCAGTGAAACCGTAGGAAAGGAAGGACGGCTTAAGCAGCGGCTGTCTCTGCCGGGGGCGATTGGCGGTTGGGCTACCGACGTCGAGTCGATCAATACACTGATTGATGATCTGGTGCGTCCCACGACGGAAATCGCGCGTACGATTGGTGCTGTCGCGAAAGGTGATCTTGGGCAGTCGATGGAACTGGAAGTCGACGGGCGAACGCTCAGGGGGGAATTTCTGCGATCAGCGAAGCTCGTCAACGACATGATTGAGCAGCTCTCTGTCTTCACGTCCGAAGTCACACGAGTCGCGCGCGAGGTCGGTACGGAGGGGAAACTTGGAGGCCAGGCGCGAGTTAAAGGCGTATCCGGCGTCTGGAAGGATCTGACGGATTCGGTGAACCAGATGGCGGGCAATCTGACGGCCCAGGTGCGGAACATTGCCGAAGTGACGATCGCTGTCGCGACGGGTGACCTTTCCAAGAAGATTACGGTCGATGTGCGAGGCGAAATCCTGCAGCTTAAAGAGGCGACCAATACGATGGTCGATCAGCTGCGTTCGTTTGCTTCTGAAGTGACGCGTGTGGCACGTGAGGTGGGAACCGATGGCCGTTTGGGAGGTCAGGCGGTTGTTCCCGGTGTGGCGGGAACGTGGAAGGATCTCACGGACTCTGTGAACGCCATGGCCACCAATCTCACTGCGCAGGTACGTAACATTGCCACGGTCACCACCGCTGTGGCGCGGGGAGATCTCTCACGAAAAATTACGGTCGATGTCAAAGGCGAGATTCTGGAGCTGAAACCATCAACACGATGGTGGACCAGCTGAACGGCTTCTCGTCGGAGGTGACGCGTGTCGCGCGAGAAGTCGGTACGGAAGGAAAACTTGGCGGCCAGGCGGTCGTGCCGGGCGTTGCAGGCACCTGGAAGGACCTGACCGATTCCGTAAACTCGATGGCATCCAATTTGACCGGACAGGTGCGCAATATCGCCGGTGTGGCCACTGCCATTGCGAAGGGCGATCTTTCGTCAAAGATTACCGTTGAGGTGAAAGGTGAAATTCTCGCGCTGAAAAACACCATGAACACGATGGTTGATCAGCTCAATGGATTTGCGTCTGAAGTGACTCGAGTCGCCAGAGAAGTCGGTACTGAAGGTCGACTCGGCGGACAAGCCGCGGTGCCTGGTGTCGCGGGCACGTGGAAGGATCTCACCGACAACGTCAACTTCATGGCCTCAAACCTCACCGGACAGGTTCGTAACATTGCGGAAGTGACGACGGCCGTCGCCAATGGAGACTTATCCAAGAAGATCACGGTCGACGTTCGCGGAGAGATCCTGGAACTTAAAAATACGATCAACACGATGGTTGATCAGCTCAATGGATTTGCGTCTGAAGTGACTCGAGTCGCCAGAGAAGTCGGTACCGAAGGAGAACTGGGTGGGCAGGCGGAAGTTCGCGGTGTCGCTGGAACCTGGAAAGACCTGACGGATTCCGTCAATGCGATGGCGACGAACCTGACTTCGCAGGTACGCAACATTGCGGACGTAACAACGGCTGTGGCGAATGGAGACTTGTCGAAAAAGATCACCGTCGACGTGCGAGGCGAGATTCTGGAACTGAAGAACACGATCAACACGATGGTTGATCAGCTCAATGGCTTCGCCGGCGAAGTCAGTCGAGTCGCCCGCGAGGTCGGCACCGAAGGCAAACTTGGCGGGCAGGCTGAAGTGCCTGGAGTGGCAGGCACGTGGAAGGATCTCACCGACAACGTCAACTGGATGGCCTCGAACCTCACGGGCCAGGTTCGCAACATTGCCGCTGTTGCGACAGCCGTGGCCAATGGTGATCTTTCAAAGAAAATAACTGTCGATGTGAAGGGTGAGATTCTGGAGTTGAAGAACACTCTCAACACGATGGTGGACCAGCTCAATGGCTTCGCCTCCGAGGTCAGCCGTGTGGCTCGCGAGGTCGGGACGGAAGGCAAGCTGGGAGGCCAGGCCGTCGTGAAAGACGTCGCTGGCACCTGGAAGGATCTCACAGATAACGTCAACTCGATGGCGTCCAATCTGACCGGTCAGGTACGCAACATCGCCGAAGTGGCGACGGCGATCGCCAAAGGCGATTTGTCGTCAAAAATCACGGTCCAAGTGGAAGGCGAAATTCTGGCCTTAAAGAACACGGTCAACACCATGGTGGACCAGCTGAACGGGTTTGCTTCCGAGGTGACTCGTGTTGCTCGTGAGGTTGGCACGGAAGGAAAGCTGGGTGGCCAGGCGGAAGTTCCTGGAGTGGCCGGCACCTGGAAGGATCTCACCGACAATGTGAACTTCATGGCTTCGAACCTGACCGGACAGGTTCGTAATATTGCTGAAGTCACGACCGCGGTCGCGAACGGAAATCTGTCCAAGAAGATTACGGTGGAAGTTCGCGGTGAAATCCTGGAGCTGAAGAACACGATCAATACGATGGTCGACCAGTTGAACGCTTTTGCCGGCGAAGTCAGTCGTGTCGCCAGAGAGGTCGGGACTGAAGGCAAGCTGGGCGGGCAGGCCCAGGTGTCCGGCGTGGGCGGCACGTGGAAGGATCTCACCGACAACGTCAACTCCATGGCCAACAACCTGACAAGTCAGGTTCGCAATATTGCCGAGGTGACCATCGCTGTTGCTAACGGCGACCTTTCGAAAAAGATCACCGTCGATGTGCGTGGCGAGATTCTGGAGCTTAAGGAAACCATCAATACGATGGTGGAACAGCTTCGCTCATTTGCAAAAGAAGTCAGCCGCGTTGCGCGTGAAGTCGGAACGGATGGAAAACTGGGCGGCCAGGCTCAGGTGCCTGGCGTCGCGGGCACATGGAAGGACCTGACGGACAACGTCAATTCGATGGCATCCAATCTCACGGGGCAGGTCAGAAACATTGCCGACGTCGCGACCGCCATTGCGCGAGGGGACCTGAGCCGTAAAATTACGGTGGATGTGAAAGGCGAGATCCTTCAGCTGAAAGAAACCATGAACACGATGGTGGAGCAGCTTTCGGCGTTCGCTTCCGAAGTCACGCGAGTGGCTCGCGAAGTGGGCACTGAGGGCAAACTTGGCGGACAAGCGGCTGTACCTGGTGTGGCTGGTACGTGGAAAGATCTCACTGACAACGTCAACTCGATGGCATCGAATCTCACTGGCCAGGTTCGCAATATTGCTGACGTGACCATTGCGGTCGCGAACGGAGATCTTTCCAAGAAGATTACTGTCGATGTTCGTGGTGAGATTCTGCAGCTGAAAGAGACGATCAATACGATGGTCGAGCAGCTCCGGTCGTTTGCGTCAGAGGTGACTCGCGTTGCCCGAGAGGTCGGGACGGAAGGACGACTGGGTGTCCAGGCTGTGGTGCCGGGAGTCGCTGGCACGTGGAAGGATCTGACTGACTCCGTCAATACGATGGGCGCCAATCTGACCGCGCAGGTGCGCAATATTGCGGAGGTCACGACGGCCGTTGCACGCGGCGACCTCAATCGAAAAATTACCGTGGACGTGAAAGGCGAGATTCTGGAGCTGAAGAACACTATCAACACGATGGTTGACCAGCTCAACGCATTTGCCGGCGAGGTGACTCGTGTGGCTCGTGAAGTCGGTACGGAAGGCAAGCTGGGCGGTCAGGCTCAGGTGTCTGGTGTGGGAGGGACATGGAAAGATCTGACCGATAACGTCAACTTCATGGCTTCCAATCTCACCGAACAGGTCCGTGGTATCGTGAAAGTCGTGACGGCCGTGGCCACCGGGAATCTGACGCAGCGGCTGACGGTGCAGGCCAAGGGGGAAGTGGCAGCGCTGGCCGACACGATCAATAACATGACGGACACGCTCGCCACATTCGCAGATCAGGTGACCAACGTTGCGAGAGAGGTCGGCGTTGATGGTCGGCTGGGAGGCCAGGCGAATGTGCCCGGGGCGGCTGGGACATGGAAGGATCTGACAGGTAACGTCAATTTGCTGGCTGCGAATCTCACGACTCAGGTACGTGCCATTGCGGAAGTTGCGACCGCTGTGACGAAAGGCGACCTTACTCGAAGCATTCAGGTGGAAACACGGGGCGAAGTGGCTGAGCTCAAAGACAACATTAACACCATGATCTCGAACCTGCGGGAAACCACGGAGAGCAATCGAGAACAGGACTGGCTCAAGACAAATCTGGCAAAGTTCACCGGGATGTTGCAGGGGCAGCGCGAGCTGAGTACCGTTGGCCAGATGCTGCTGACGGAACTGGCTCCGCTGGTTCATGCCTATCAGGGAACAATTTATCATCTCGCGGGTCACACTGGAGATGGTTCGTTAAAGCTGCTTTCCAGCTACGCGTATGGAGAGAGCGGCCAGCATGCACAGGAAATTCGCCCGGGGCAGGGACTGGTCGGTCAATGTGCGATCGAAAAGAGACGGATTCTCCTCACCAATGTTCCGGCGGATTTCATTGCTGTGAGTTCGAGTCTTGGTCGCGCACAGGTATTAAGTATTATCGTTCTGCCCGTCCTGTTCGAAGGCCATACGAAAGCTGTCATTGAACTGGCCACGCTCCATGAGTTCAGCGCGGGGTCACTCGCTTTTCTTGAATTGCTCACGCAGAGCATCGGGGCGGTCTTCAATACGATCGAAGCCACAATGCGGACGGAGGGTCTGCTGTCACAGTCTCAGCAGCTTACGGTCGAACTGCAATCGCGACAGACAGAGTTGCAGCGGACGAATGAGGAGCTGGGCATGAAGGCGAAGCTTCTCGCCGACCAGAACGCGGAAGTGGAACGCAAGAACGCGGAGGTCGAGCATGCGCGGCGGGCACTGGAAGAGAAAGCGGCGGAACTGGCGCTGACGTCGAAATACAAGTCCGAGTTTCTCGCCAATATGTCTCACGAACTCCGGACGCCTTTGAATTCGATCCTGATTCTCAGCCAGCAACTGGCTGAGAACACCGCCGGCAATCTCTCTTCCCGGCAGATTGAATTCTCCCGCAATATCAACTCCTCAGGTTCTGACCTCCTGCATCTGATCAATGATATTCTTGACCTTTCGAAGATCGAGTCCGGCACAGTGACAGTTGAGGTCGAGGAGATCCCGTTTGCTGGCCTGCGTGATATCATCGACCGGAACTTTCGACATGTGGCGGAAGCGAAGAATCTGCCGTTCCGGGTTGTGTTTGGTGATGACCTGCCGCGTTCGATGGACTCAGATCCAAAACGCCTGCAGCAGATTCTCAAGAATCTGCTCTCCAATGCCGTGAAGTTTACAGCGAACGGTCATGTTGAGATTCGCGTAGGTCTGGCTGCAAGCGGTTGGAGTGCTGATCATCCTGTGCTAAGTCAGGCTCAGCAGGTTCTTGCCTTTGCTGTGGAAGACACTGGCATCGGCGTCGCGCCGGAGAAGCTGCGTTTGATTTTCGAAGCCTTTCAGCAGGCGGATGCCGGGACGGCAAGAAAGTATGGCGGGACAGGTCTTGGGCTCGCCATCAGCCGTGAACTGGCGATGCTGCTTGGCGGTGAAATCAAATTGACAAGCTCCCTGGGACAGGGAAGTACCTTCACGCTCTATCTGCCGTTGCGTTATTCGGGACCCGACAACGTTCGGACTGATAATGCCGTGCAGGATTCATCGCGAGTCTTCTCGGTCAGGTCGATTGAACGCGAAGAGCACGTTGAAGATGATCGCGGCAATATTGCTGATGACGAGCCTGTGCTTCTGATTATTGAAGACGATCCTCATTACGCACGAATTCTGCTTGGCCTTGCACGTGACATCGGTTTCAAGGGAATAGTGGCGAGCAAAGGCGCCATCGGTCTGTCTCTCGCGAGGCAGTTTCGGCCATCCGCAATTTCGCTGGACATTTTCCTTCCCGATATGCTCGGTTGGACGGTCCTCAATCAGCTCAAGCTGGACCCGACGACGCGGCATATCCCGGTGCAGATCGTCACCCTGGAAGAGGACCGGCAGCACGGGTTGTCGCGAGGCGCATTTTCATTCATCGTTAAGGCCCCGACCACGGATGGGCTGGAGAGCGGCCTGGTTCGCATCAAGGAGTTTGCTGTACCACGGACTCGCCGGCTCCTGATCGTGGAAGACAACGATATCGAGAGAGATTCTATTATTGAGTTGCTGGGTTATAAGGATATTGAAATCGTCGCAGTCGCAACGGGAGCTGAAACATTGAAACAGATGCTCGAGACTCCATTTGACTGCGTTGTTCTCGACCTGCGGCTGCCGGACATGTCCGGTTTCGAACTGTTGGAGAAAATTCATGCACAGCCATCCCTGGCCGATGTGCCTGTCGTCGTGTTTACGGGCAGGGATCTCAGTGCAGAAGAGCAGAACGATCTGAAGGCGATGGCCAAGAGCATCATCCTGAAGGATGTCCAGTCGCCCGAACGATTGCTGGACGAGACTTCCCTGTTCCTTCATCGCGTGGTCACTGATCTGCCCGTGGAAAGGCAGAACATGTGGAATGCCCTCCATGGGTCGAATCAAGTTCTGCGGGGACGGAAGATTCTCGTGGTTGATGATGACGCACGAAATATTTTTGCACTGACGTCTCTGCTGGAGAATCATGAGATGGAGGTGATTTGTGCGACGAATGGTCGCGATGCGATTGATCTGCTTGAGAAAAGTCGCGATGTGAGTATTGTTCTGATGGACATTATGATGCCGGAGATGGATGGATATGAAACGATGCGGGAAATTCGGAAGTCTCCCGAGTTTCGCACGCTTCCGATCCTTGCGTTGACGGCAAAAGCTATGAAGGGTGACCGCGAGAAGTGTCTTGATGCCGGCGCGAGCGATTATATTGCCAAGCCGGTCAACACTGACCAGCTCCTGTCGCTGATGCGGGTTTGGCTGTTCCGATGAACATGACAGAGCCTCAAAAGCATAGAGACATCATCCTATGAGCATCTACCCTCTTCGCCGAAACGCGAGCGACTCTGGTCAGCATCGCTCCGACCCGCCGCATCACGTGGCGTCGGAGCCGCCCGATCGTAATGTTCCCGGAGGTCGGATCAGTATCCTCATTGTGGATGATGAGCCGAGGAATCTGACCGTTCTGGAAACGGTCTTAGACGACCCTCGCTATCGCATCGTGCGAGCAGAGTCGGCTGATCAGGCCCTGCTGGCCCTGGTCGTTGAGGAATTTGCGCTGCTGATTCTGGACATCCGGATGCCCGGAATGACAGGTTTCGAACTGGCTCAGATGGTCAAAGAGCGAAAAAAGACGGCCGGCGTCCCGATCATCTTCCTGACGGCATATTTCAATGAAGATCAGCATATCCTTGAGGGGTATGGAACCGGGGCCGTCGACTATATGCACAAGCCGGTGAACCCGGCTGTTCTCCGTTCAAAAGTAGCAGTCTTCGCCGACCTGTATGACAAGAGCCGCGAGTGCGGACTGGCTAATCGTGCGTTGCTCGCCGAAGTCACCGAACGCCGCCGCGCTGAAGAACAATTGCGGGCGTTGAATGAAACTTTGGAAATTCACGTCACCGAGCGCAGCCAGGCGCTGGCGATGACGAGTACGGCTTTGAATGAAGTGGGCGAGCGATACCGGCTGCTCTTTGATGGCAGCCTGGACTCTATTTTTTCCATCGATCGTGAAGGGAAATTTGTGTCCGCGAACCCGGCTGCCATTCGGCTGACGGGTCTGACGATGGGAGAACTGAAAGCCGTCTACTTTCAGGAACTGTTTTCTGTCGACTGTCAGGATGGGGCAGAAATGACATTCTCTCCGGCCAGCTGCCATGAGAGCTTTACGATGCACGCCACCACCATCAGGGCGACCGGGGAAATTTGTCATCTCTTCATTAGCGGGACTCCGACGATCGTTGACGGACAAGTCGTGGAGATCTCCTGCATTGCCCACGATATCTCAAAGCAAATTCAGTTGGAAAAAAGGCTGCGTGAGCAGGCGGCAAGGCTTTCCGAGATGCATCTGCGCAAAGACGAGTTTCTTGCGATGCTCAGTCACGAGTTGCGCAGTCCTCTTGCTGCAATTGCCAGCGCGGCCCAACTGCTATCCCTGCCAACGGAAATCGATAAACAGATTCAGCAGCAGGCGTGCAGTATTATTATGCGGCAGATGAATCAGGTGCAGCACCTTGTCGATGATCTGCTGGAGGTGGCCCGGATTACGACCGGCAGAGTTCAACTGCGGCCGGAATCGATATCAGTCAACGGGATCGTCGAAAGAGCCGTGGAAACAGTTCGAGCATTGATTCAGGATCGTCGGCATGATCTCCGAATCACTCTGCCGTCAGAACCTATTCAACTCCACGCCGATGGGGCGAGACTCGAACAAGTGCTCGTGAACCTGCTGACGAATGCTGCCAAGTACACGGATGAAGGCGGCCAGATCTGGCTGAATGTTTTGCGGGAACATGACCAATGCGTCTTCCGGGTGCGTGATACAGGAGTCGGGATAGCCGCGTCGCTTTTGCCCCACATCTTTGAACTCTTCACACAGGCCGACCGCTCTCTGGACCGTTCCCAGGGCGGATTAGGGATCGGACTGGCTCTGGTCCAACGGCTTATCGAACTTCATGGTGGATCGGTCGAAGCGACAAGCGTCGAAGGCCAGGGCAGTGAATTCGTCGTCAAACTGCCTGCCGCTTCGACCCCGTTGGTGTCGGTCACAAGCCCCGCGATACCAATTTCTGAAAGCAGCGAGATCAGTAGTCGCTCGCTGCGAATTGTCGTTGTCGACGATAATGTTGACGCTGCAGAGGGGCTAACAATTCTCCTGAAAATGTCAGGGCATGAAGTCGTCACCGTGTACGACGGCCATGCAGCGGTAAAAGCCGCCCGTGCGTTCCGGCCGGACCTTATGTTGCTCGACATCGGACTACCGGGCATGAACGGCTATGAAGTGGCGAAGTACATCCGCCAGGACCCGTTGCTCGGCGACATTGTTCTGGTGGCTTCCACGGGTTACGGCCAGGAGTCAGACCGACGGTTATCAGCAGATGCTGGCTTCAATCACCATCTCGTAAAGCCTGCTAACTTTGAAAAGTTGCAGCAGATTCTTGCGAATGTTGCCAGGTGCCGCCCTCCCCTGCCATCGGAATGATGCCCAATCCCGCTCACGTTGCAAGTTCTGGGGGGCTCAGTGTTGTCTTTTGTTCCGCGACACCAGGATTCCTTACGCGGAGCGAAAGACGACACTGAGCAAAGTGGATGCAGCGTTCGATGCCGGCTCGACTACTTTCGAGCCAATGCATTAACAAGTTCAGATTTCCGCATCCTGCTTCGCCCCGCGATGCCCGCATCGGCTGCCAAGTTGCGGAGTTCGGCCACAGTTCGATCTTTAAGACGGCTGTTCGGATTTCCCGTACCCTGCGTCGTCTTGTTCGGAGTACGTCCTTCTTTGCGCCGCTGCTTGTTAACAGTTCGAGCTGCGATTTCGGCTGCTTCGTCTTCTGAACTTCCGCTTTTCAGTTCATTATCTTCAATGTGTTTGAATTGTCGCTGATCTTTTGCGTTCCACTCAGGCATGGTCATTTTCCCTTCGCTGGCGGTGACAAAGACAGAACTCAATTTTCCGTGCTGAACGCGTCGTTGGCGGGCAACTGCTATCGACAGGGCTATACTCAGCAAACACGTCCGCGCGCGATGCGACGAGCGTGGTTTACGAGGCCATGTTCTTCGGGCGTGGTAACGGCTGAGTCATAGAGACAACCCTTGAGGACTAACAGTCGGCGTTGAAAAGCAGACGCTGCATTCTCCGCGAGAGGTGGTCCAGTGCGCTCACGCCATCAGGTCTATGAAAATTGTGCGATGTTTGGTCGGTTGAGCATCTGTGCGAGTATTAAAATGGGTCTCAAGTTGAGCCCTATGATATGGTTGACGCACATGCTGAACTCTTCCAAAGCCATCGCACACTTTTCAGAGTGCGTTTGAACTTCGAATCACGACCTCCGAATGCTGACGGTATTTCATGGACTCGCTAGTCCTTGAGTATTGGTGATTCAGTTTCGAGGAGTGAAGCGAAGTTCGCTGCATGTTGCTTCAGGGGTGCATGTGTTGTGCCAGGATCAGGGAAACCGCATTTTGAATGTGAAAATATTCGAAGTGTTCCTGCCCGTGGCCAATGCTCCGCCGATGACAGATCCAGAACAGGACTTTAGAAACGGAGATCGAATTGCCGTTGCCTAAACGCGTAGCGCCAAGTTCGGCGACTCCCACCCGGCCAATGTTTTGCGGGAATGCTGCCATGTGATAGCACGCAGCATCCGCGAAAAAAGAGTGAAAGAGGGCGTCGCAGCGCTGTCCAGCTAAGCAACAGCTTCAGTCAGGGTGGTCAGTACGAATAATAGAAACCGCCGTTTCCAAAGTTCAGCGAAAATCCGTTTCTGTAAACAGGATATCCCCCATAATAGTAGGGTGAATAGTATCCCCGGTTTCCATAGTAGTTTGGGTAGGAACGATAGCCCTGGTTCCAATAACGCCGTGATGATCGATCAAACTGCCGTACGTTCTGGTTGTATTGCCGGACACCGTGTCGCCAGCTCCGATTCCAGCGGTCAGCCGAGGCGACGGATGTCGTGAACAGGACAATGGCAAGCCCCATGGTCACGGCCAAAATGGTTCTTCTCATGATAGACTCCTCTTAACTGTAGAGAACTCAGTTCGACACTCAAAACAGGATGTACAGTGAGTTAGTCCCCTGGTCAGCAACCAGCATGCCAAACGAGTGCCACGTTTCGTGAGTCGGGGAAACATGCATGGAAACGCGGGGCGTCGTGTTCTTGGGGTGCCCGGCAGAAATGCGGCCAACAGCGTGGGGAAAGCAGCGTGCGGAATGCTGGGTGTAACGCTGATTCACGGCCAATCTTTGCCGACCGATCATCAGGAAGGATTGTCCGCGTCGCGCTGGGGCGCCTTTCACGTCAGGTTGCGAAAATCCATTTGGTGATCCAAGCCATCAGGAAGAGCGTCATGGCGGCACTTCCCACAAGAACAATGATCAGGATGGCAATCAGCGAAGTAAGGAACAGTCTGTCGCCGACTTTGCTGCGATGCGTGCCTGCGGCCGTCTCCGTGTGCTCAAGCAACAACTGAACATTCTTTTGATTTGACTTCCAGAAGACGTCGAAGACGTCTCCTGCGATCGGTATGGAGCCCACAATCCAGTCACAAAGGACATTGAACGTCATGCGGGTGAGCGTGATTCTTGATACGCCGCTCCGATTGGCGACCTGCAGAATATAGAGTGACGCGAACGATGAGATGATGTCCCCTGCTCCAGGAACCAATCCCAGCACCGCGTCCAGTCCGATCCGAGTTTTCAGGCCGGGGATTTCGACGGCACTATCCATCAATCTGGCCAGCAACCGAGCTTCTTTCAGGCCGGGCGTTTCTTCGGAAACGGCTGATCGGCGATCAATCAGTTCGGGCTCAACAACGATCGAGTTTTGCATGGACAATCTCCTGCTTCTTGAAATGCATTCCATGCGATAA
>JBPOIW010000132.1:0-4340 GCA_052034165.1 Planctomycetota bacterium
GATTTGTCGACCCTCCGGGCCTGAAAATGCGCGACTTCAAAAGGCGTCTACGAGTAACTTGTCGAGAGCCGGCGTGACATGCAAAACGCAATCCCTCACTAAAGTTTTGTGTTGCGTAATCTAACGAAGCAGATTCGAAGTCCTAGAACTCCAGAGCATCCAAATCGGCGATCAACTGGTCCATTTCTTCGCGGACTTTCTGCTTGATGCCGACCGACATGCCGACGGCTTCGCGGCCATCGAGAATTAGTTCGCGGTCACGCTCTTTGATCGCCATTTCAACGGCCGATTCGCCGCTGTCTCCGCCGAACAGTTTTGTCAGGTCGATCTTGAGACCACTGACTTCGCCGTCCGCTCCGGCGATGGCCGGCTGCTTATGCTGAGGAAAGATGATGGCGTTCTCGGGGCAGACTCGACTACACGCCGGACAACCCTTTTTGCAGTTGTCCTGCTGTTCCACCAGAATGCGATCGAGCGCGTCGACGCCGTAAACACCGAACAGGCAAAAGTCGATGCACTCCATGCAGTTGGTACAGCGACTGTAGTCAATTACCGGATACCAACGACGACCTGTGTCTTCCGGAAGAGTCGCCTTATCAACGTGCGTCGCCGAGCCACTATCAAACGCGCGGCGAGCCTCCAGCAGGCGCTCGGGCTGCAGGTAACGCTGTAGCTGTTCTGGTTGAGGAGTCCCGCCGATCCAGCTAATCAGATCAACGGTCTGTACGGAATTCTCTTCGGAGATTCGACGAACCTCGCGGACAAACGCGTCAGCACTCTCGGAAGCTCGCAGATCAATGCAATAGATGCGACGATTGGGAACGTTCACGCTGCCAATGCCGTTGTACTGGCGAGTATCCTCTTCGTCGTCCTCGTCCGACTCTTCATCGGCGGACTTCAGCAGAGTCATCCCTTCCTGGCCACGGATGTTGGCTCGATCCAACGTCCACCGGATCGCTCGTTCGTAAAGCCAGCCAAGAACCACAACATTGCCCGGGACTGATCGCAGGAACAACATGCCGGAATGATCCTGCGACATGTCATACAAATGAGGAACCAGCGAAACATCCACACCGGGTTCTGCAATCAGAGCCGTCGCTATGTCCTCTTCAAGCTGACGCTTGATCGGATTACGTCCCTGCGCCTGGCTGATGACGACGGTAACCTTGCTGCCTGCCATGAATTCCCTGCACTACAACAAAAAACTCTGTCCTACGATTCGTTAACCTGACCTTTGATGGTCTTCTGGGCATCATCCCAGGCGGAATTCAAAAACTCAATGTACCCGGCCGCAGAAAGCGGAGTCTGGTTCGTTTCAAATTCGTAGAGCCACCCATTGCCGTAATTGTCGGCGTTGATTCCCGACGGATCACTCAAAAGCTGCGGATTGAAGGCCACGACTTTACCGGCGAACGGAGGAAACATCGACGAGACCGCCTTGGCGCTTTCAATTTCTCCGATCTCCTGTTTGTCGCGAACCATCGTCTCCGGATCAATCGACCATTCGAGGAAATAGATGTCCTGAAGCAACCGGAGCGAATAAGCCGTGAAGCCGACCTGAAAACGCCCGGGCGTGATTTCCTTCAGCCACAAATGCCGTGGCGAGTAAAAGCGATCCTGAGGAATCAGGGCCTTGAACTGGCCCATCATAAAGTGCAGTGGTTCAGTCATGCCTTGTCCTGAGATTCGCTGTTTGAACGAGCAGGCGGGATTGTCAATTGCACGTTTTTCGGAGAGCCCGGTTCATCTTCGTATCGGGAGTCATATTCATCCATCATCATGGACGGGCAGACTTCATGCTTGTCACACTGTTTGCAGACGATTCGGACGAGGTCCGGTCCGGCGATTTTGAGCTGATGAGTTTCGCATAGCTCAAACAGTTCTTTCAGATGATTGCAGACCATGGGAAAATTCTCCGGCAGGAAGTTCGTAATTGGTCTAGTGATAAACCGATACTCCGCTCAAACTCAACAGCCAATTCTTTGTCGCTTTATCAGCCGCAGGACGCTAGCCCTCGGTTATTTGTCCCCGGTGTCAGAGGCCAGAACCGGACGCTAAGGCGTTCCGGCTGATTAATTCAACACGCTGTTAGGGGAAGCGTACCACATTTGCCCAAAGTTATCCCGCAGAAAGCTGAACATGGAAATTCATCGTCGAGGCCCGGAACGTCGCCCTTACCCCGCGCCTCGAAAAAACGTGCTGATGCTCAGTTGCATGGACTTGCGGCTGATTGACGACCTTGGCCAGTTTATGGAAGGCGATAATCTTATCAACCGCTACGACCAACTTGTTTTTGCGGGAGCCGCCCTGGGGGTCATGCAGCCCACTCATGTTGCCTGGCGAGAAGTCTTTTTTCAACATCTGGACATTGCGGTCCAGCTTCACGATATTCACGACGTCTACATCATGGAACACCGCAATTGCGGGGCTTATTCGCATTTTCTGGGACCCGAGTTCGAGTTTTCCGATACGCTGGAAGGGCAGAACGCCGAGGAGGATGCTCATCGGAAATATGCGGGGTTGCTCCGCGACGAGATTATCGAGCACTGCGAACTTCGCAAAGCGCAGGGTGGAAAGCCGGAGCTTTGGGACCTGAATGTCCGCTGCTTTCTGGTCGACCTGCGTGGCTCCGTCAGAATGCTTATTACCGACGGGGAAAACTACGATTTCTGAGTCGGCGTTCTGTAGGTCCTGCTTGCCGAGCGGGACTTTCGCCGCAAGGCGAACACTGTGTGCAATTGAGCAAAGAATGTCGGCCGAGTTCGTCACCAGCCCTGCCGTCGGTCGCGGCATTCCGCGAAATCCTGCCCGGCAGGCAGGACCTACTGAAAGCCACGACGATACCCAATTCCGGGCATCAATTCAGGAATCGCTTGTTGATGCCGGGCAGCATGGTATGCTCGCACGCCGCCCATCAGCCTTTTTGCTTCAGTCGCTTCATCAGCCGCAGGGCGTTAGCCCTCGGTTGTTTTTCCTTTGTTTCACTATCGAAAACGGGGCGCTAACGCGTTCCGGCTGATGAATTCAACAGGCTGGCAGCGGTCGCTTTCCCGGTAACGTCCCCCAAATTTGAACGAGTTTTCTCGATGACTTTCCCCCAAATCTGTCCACCTCAGCGAGTTCTCATGGGGCCCGGCCCCAGCGATATTCACCCAAGCGTTCTGGCCGCGATGGCCGCGCCGACCGTGGGACATCTTGATCCATATTTCCTGAAGATCATGGACGAAGTGCAGTCCATGCTGCGTCAGGTGTTCCAGACGACCAATCACATGACCATGGCGATCAGCGGCACGGGCAGTGCCGGGATGGAAACCTGCGTCGTGAATTTGATCGAGCCGGGCGACCGCATGGTTGTCGGCGTGAACGGCGTGTTCGGCGGGCGCATGGCAGAAGTCGCGGAACGAGTTGGTGCGGAAGTGACGAAAATAGAGCGACCATTTGGAGAAGTCTTTTCTCCGGAAGAAGTCGCTGCCGCGATCAAAAAGTCCCAGCCGAAGGTTGTTGGAATCGTTCACGCCGAAACCAGCACCGGCGCTAAGCAGCCTCTGGAAGAGATCGCCAAAATCGTCCATGACGCCGGGGCCCTGTTGCTGGTGGACTGCGTAACTTCATTGGCGGGGATTCCGGTTGAGATCGATCGTCTGCAGATCGACGCGGCCTATAGTGGTTCACAGAAGTGTCTCGGGTGTCCTCCGGGATTGTCGCCGGTGACGTTCGGGCCAAAAGCTCTTGAAGCGATGGATAATCGCAAGAAGAAAGTCTCCAGCTGGTATTTGGATATTGGTCTGCTGCGAAACTACTGGGGCAACAATCGAGCCTATCATCACACGGCTCCGATCAACATGAACTATGCGTTGCATCAGGCCCTGAGATTGGTTCTGGAGGAAGGACTGGACGCTCGTTACGCACGACATCATTTGCATCATTCCGCTTTGAAGGCCGGACTGAATGCCATGGGGATTCAGTATTCCGTAGCGGCTGATGTTTCTCTGCCGATGTTGAATTCGGTGTTGATTCCTGATGGAGTTGATGACGCGGCCGTGCGAGGTCAGTTATTGAACGAGTTTGGCATCGAAATCGGCGGCGGGCTTGGTCCAATGAAGGGCAAAACCTGGCGTATTGGTCTGATGGGTGAAGCCGCGAAGAAGTCGAACGTATTGGTCTTTTTGGCGGCGCTGGAGCAGTGCTTGAATAAGCAGGGCGTAAAGCCATCGCCGGGGGCAGGCGTTGCGGCTGCGAATGGGGTTTATCTGGCTTAATAGACGGATATCGGCCTGAAGAATTAAGCCCGTCGGCGGAGCGAAGCGTGTACGGTACGCCCGTCGCACCCCCGCCCGGAT
>JBPOIW010000363.1:0-26273 GCA_052034165.1 Planctomycetota bacterium
TGCCGACAAGGACCAGTTCAGCAGAAACTACGAAGCCGTTTTCATCGTTCTTCAGGGCAGTGATCAGGTTCATCGAAATTACTCCAGGATATGGTTGTGGTTTGAGATATCAGATTTGAAATTTGAAATTTGAGATGTCAGTGTTCAGTGTTCAGTTTTCAGAAGACGGCTTTTCCAGCCGCTAGCCTCCAGCCGCTCGCTGCTTACTTCTCACCCTGAGCTGGGGAGTCGCAGTTGATGTCGCAGCTGTTGTCGCATTCATCCTGGAAGTCGAGGTTTGTGCTTCCGACGACTTCACCCTTCTTGCCGCTGGCGAGTGTGTAGTAGTAGGTCTGGTTGATATTTCCGATGGCGGAACCGACGTCTTCCAGTTCCTGATTAACGTTGAAGCTTAGTTCGCTCAGTCCGACGATCATGCCGAGGACGCAGATGGTTCCGACCAGAACCAGTTCCGCAGAAACTACAAAGCCGTTTTCGTCGTTCTTGAGTGTATTCAGAATGTTCATCGTTCGTCTCCTGTGTCGTTGTGGTGAAACTCAGTTTCGGATGAGTGTCACTCGTGTTTGTCTTTGCTGGTCACTTCGATCAGCGTTGATGCAGGAGATGTAAAGCAGCCGGTATGCCAAACATGATTGGCGCGCAAAGAAGATAGTTGAACTTGAGGCGATGATCTGGCGTAAGTGAATGCCAAATAAAGTTTTGCGGCGATCTGTAAATCTTTTATGCGGTGTTTACAGTTCGTAAAGCGTGTCTCCGAACGATGTTGCCGGAGATCAACAGAGAGATCGACGTTGGAAGATAAAGCCGCGTTAAATCCTGTGCTCAAAAGGTTTTCAGCCGACGCAACATCAAGTGAAACAAGTGATGCCGCTTAGCAACGCTGGAATAATCGGAATCGCTTCGATGAGCCGGGCCCGGACAGACAAAGCGGCTCGACAAATTCTGAGAGGAATTCAGAGACGAATTTGGCACGCAAGGCCACGATGAGTCTCAGATAAGTTCACATGTGCCCGCAACCGAGGACACGGTTTCCAGAATCCACGCCGTCATGTGAAATGTCTGTTTCACTTGCGACTGGATTTGAGCCGCCTCGTTGCGACTATCGGTAATTGCGAAAATCGTGGAGCCACTGCCGGACATAAAGACGGGGCGTCGTGTGAGTTTGCCAAGTCGCACCATCAGGGCGGCCATCTCAGGGTTCGTTTGTTGCGCTGCTGAAGTTAGTCGATTGAACACGACATCCTGCAAACGCCGGGAGCCCTGCCCTGCCAACGCCGATACCACACCGGAAGATTTGTGACATTGAGCCGGCAACACGGTGGCTCGAAAAACGGAAGCCGTGCTGTTGCCGGACTTGGGCCGAACTGCCACAAAGAAAAATTTGCCAGCTAGCATGACTGGCTCAATCAACTCTCCACGGCCACGGCAAATGGCTGCTGGCACGCCACTCAGCAGAAAATTGATATCGCTTCCGAGTCCAGCCGCAATTTCATGGAGATCTGCATTTGAAAGCGATGGCACTCCCGGCGCTGGCTGCCAGATCTGTCGGCAGAGCAACAACGCCGTAGCTGCGTTGCTGGAACCCCCAGCCAGTCCGGATTCGGGAGGAATCCGCTTGTGCAGGATAAACTCAGCGCCACACTCAACGCCCAGTTTCTTCCTTACGGCCTTAGCGGCTTTGAGGATCAGGTTACTTTCGTCGCGCGGGACCCCGCTGCGGTTTTGTGGTGTGGTGGCATCGCTGAAACGTAAGGACAGTTCCGGGGAAAGTGTCGGGCGTGCCGTTAGTTGATCTGAGAACTGAGTTCTCAGCATCACCGTTTCCAGTTCGTGATAGCCATCGGGGCGTTTTCCGAGGACCTCCAGAAACACATTGAGCTTTGCCGGACAATCCAATGTGACTGCATTGTCAGACCTCGATTTGTACCCGCAACCAACTGTCGTTGACGGCGAGGTCAATAAGTTCCCGCATTCTGTCATTGGGGGTCTCTGTTCGATATTTATCACCCGCCGTGCGGCCCGACCTCTCGTTCATCTCGAGATCAGGCTGGTATCCGGGGATGTCTGCTGAGCATGTTCCTGCATATCTTTCAGGACTTGTTCGATCGTCACAGACTCAACGCCATCAAATGATGGACGCACTGGCGGTGAAGTCAGTTGATGCGTTCGGGTGCCCCGGAAGACGTTATCGGACATCTGAAACTGCCACATCAGGAGCAGCACTCCAATGCAGATGACAATTCCCACCCACATCAACCACGGATTCATTTCGTCTGCTCGAGTGACAAGGCTGCGTGGCGGCAAGTAACGTAATCGTCCCGCCAGAATCAACGGTGCCAATGCGAGGTCGCCTTGTCCGTCGACACCTTTGGCCGCATAGCCTTCCCGCTTGAAAAAATATCCCGCCAACTCAACATCGGGACCATTGGAGCCGAGTTCTTCGCGGAGAGGCAAACCAGAATCGGCGCTCAGCGCCACCACATGCAGGAGTTGATTTCCAGAATCACGAGTGGAGATCCACGCATCGTACGCAGCTCGCACTCCGTAGGTCTCCGCACTTCTGGGAAGAGGAGCTTTGACCAGTCGTCGCAGGCGGCCCTGCATCGTGAAAGCTTTGCCGCGGCAGGACTGTGGAGCATCCATGAAGAGGGCAAAGTGTCCCTCCGGAATGCGAGATCGCTGTTCGCTGGTGATCTTCTGAGCCATTCGCAGCGTTCCAAACCATGCATCGCTCTCCGCTGAAAGGACTCCAAGAACGTCGTCGCGAATTGTTCGTGTCAGATTGTAGGGGACGTTATTAACGCCATTCGTATTCTCGGGAAGAGTCGCTTCCATTTGAGCAGCCCCGGCCCGATCGATCATGGAGGCGTAGTCATTCGCTGCGGCCGGTGACTCGGTCGGCACGAACTCGACTTCATCAGGTCGCAATTCCGTGTTTCCCATCAGTGATTCAGAAACAGGCTGAGTCTTCTTCTGTGCTGATGCCGGATCTGAAAACAACTGAGTGAACCAGGCCGATTTGCCCGACATCATCAGGATCATGACTAACAAGCCCACGCCTGCAATCATCAGAGTGATACGACGTTGCTCTCGAGCCAGAATTTGCCCTCGCGGTTTTCCTTTGGACCGAAATCTCATTGCTGTTCTCCTGATGACCGGGAATTGGCACATTTTTGGGGGTTCGAACCTGACAGAGGACAGGTTGGCCAACTCCATTCCTGCCGTCAGTGTAAGGCCATGTGCACTGACGACTCAAGTGATTCTGCCCAGTCGACGCATTTCTTCTGGTCTGCGTAGTTCGGTGATGTGTCCTTATTTGAAGCGGATTCCGGATTCCGGCTCGATCTGCGATACTAGGATCTTCTTCAGCAGCCTTTGGAGGACTGTCTGGGAAAAGGGGTGAGACAAGATTGCCACAGGGGGAAATATGTCTGGAACAGGGCGAGTGAATGGCTGACAAAGGACGCAAACATCATCGATCGCAGGAAGGAAAGAAGCACCGTGTCGACATCCGGCGAAACAAACAGACTCGTACGCGCCAGCAGAACCTGACTCAGGATCTGCAGAGCAGCGATGAGACTGTGGAAGATGTATCGCGTGGGGAGCGAGTGACTGCTCGCGGTGACCTTTCGCGTCGCCGGACACTGGTTGGAATCGAGTCGCACGGGGATCAACTGTTGCGAGTTGTCGACGAAACCGGGTGCCGCCGAGGACGCGTCTCCAGCTTCATTGGGCTGCACGTGATGGTGCTGGATGATGCTGATGGCAAAGAGTACGCCTGTTCTATTCGAGGCATCCTGCGTTCGCTGGCTCGTGATTCGCGAAACGTCGTGGTCACCGGCGATCGGGTGTTATTTCGTCAGGAAGGCGATGTCAGTCAGGCTGTCATTGAACGAGTTGAGCCAAGACGTGGGATCTTGTCGCGCGGCAGCCAGGGGCGCGAGCATGTTCTGGTGGCCAACATTGATCAGGTGCTGATAGTCGGGACCGCTGCAGATCCGGACTTCAAGCCGCAGTTGATAGACCGCTATCTGGTCAGTGCGGAGCGACGAGGAATCCAGCCCATTATCTGCATCAACAAGATCGATCTCGTGGATCCACGCTCGCTGCTCGTCCATGTTCGTGCTTATGGTCGCGCGGGGTATACGGTTGTCTTGACGTGTACTCGAGATGGTCGAGGGATTGATCAGCTGCGAGGTTTACTGGCCAATCGTCAGACCGCTGTGAGTGGACAAAGCGGAGTCGGCAAGTCGTCTCTATTGAATTGTGTGGATAACGAACTTGGACTTCGCACGGCGGATGTCAGCGACTGGACTCGGAAGGGAACTCATACAACTCGCCGTGCGAGGCTGGTGCCTCTAACCTTTGGAGGCTGGGTCTGCGATACGCCCGGTATCAGGCAGTTTGAGTTGTGGGATATTTCGATCGAAGAGGTGGACGGGTACTACGTCGAGTTCCGGCCTTTCATTCCTTATTGTCGTTATCAGGACTGTACTCACACGCATGAAGATGGTTGTGGAGTGAAGGCGGCTTTTGCACAGTCATTGATTTCCGAGTCTCGGTACAACAGCTATCTAAGATTGCGAGAGGACGATATCTGGACGTGGAAGAATCCTGCGCGGGGGCACGTGAAGCAGTGACAGGATTCACGTCAGTTGATGTCTCGAATCTTCCGAGCAAATCGGCGACGAAGCAAAACTTTGGGCTTCCGGTGCAGTTGGGGCATGGCCGACTTTCATGCAGGTTAGCAAGCCACGGAAGTCTGCGAGATGGTTGTTAATCTTGCATGCCATGCAACCGATGTTGTGGGGCGATTTCGCATGACGATACGGGGGCGTAGTTGGTTTTTAGTTTCGAACTCTGCCGCGGATGTTCATATTTGACACATTCCTGGCAGTTGCCCGTCTCGCTGGTGACCACGGTTGGTCCTTTTTCGAAGTGCTCAATGACCGCGTCAGACCCCGGAGGACTTTGGGTTGGATTGCGGCGACATGGGAGAGGAATCCTGTCGGATGCTTCTCAGAACGGTTTTCTCCGGTAATACTTCCCGATGGTCTGGAGCATTCACAACCATCATTTAGCAGAGGACACTCGGAAATGGGTCAGGGGAAAGCCACTGACGTTCAGGTCAAAGAAGTCAGTGTGTCGTTTGAGCCGGTGCAATTCCGAGCTCCGCTGAAGTTCGGTGGCCGAGTCGTTAGTTCGTCGTATCTGATCAACGCCGAAGTCACGGTCGAATCGCATAGCGGAAAGCATGCAACCGGACATGGGAGTATGCCAGTTGGAAACGTCTGGGCCTGGCCTTCGGCGACACTGGAGCCTCACCAGACCGAGCAGCTCATGATGGCTTATTCAAAGTCCGTTGTGGATCTATTCGATACGTATCCTGGGTTCGGTCATCCTCTCGAGATTGAGTTCGAAGTCTCGACAGAGTACGAACATCAGGCGAGACGTCTCTGTGAGTCAAAAGGTATCAGTGAAACGATTCCGCCTTTGGCTCGTCTGGTTTGCGCAAGTCCGATTGATGCGGCCGTGCACGACGCTTATGGTCGTATGTTGAAACTGAATAGCTTTAATACGCTTTCGAAAGAATTCTGCAGAACGGATCTAGGTGAGTTTCTGGATCAGCAGTTCACAGGGGAGTATCTCGACAAATACACATTGCGTGAACCGGTTCCAACGTTGCCACTTTATCATCTCGTCGGGGCGATGGATCCATTGACGGAATCGGATGCGAAAGATCGTCCTGCCGACAAACTGCCAGTAACGCTTGGCGAATGGATCAAGGCAGACACCCTGACTCATCTCAAGATCAAACTGGCAGGTGATCAGCTGGACTGGGATGTGGATCGAGTTCTGGCAGTTGAAAAAGTGACAGCGCAGACTCAGGCGGAACGCGGGTGTACGGCCTGGTTTTATTCCTGTGACTTCAATGAAAAGTGTCAGTCGGCAGATTATGTCATCGAGTTCCTGAATCGGATTCAGAAGTCGAGTCCACAGGCCTTCGAGCGAATCCAGTACATTGAACAGCCGACGAGCAGAAATCTGGATGCCGAAAACGCTCCGAAGATGCATGAGGTGGCAAAGATCAAACCGGTGGTGATTGACGAGGCACTGATTTCCTATGAGTCTCTGTTGCAGGCTCGGGAGCTGGGTTACTCCGGCATTGCCCTGAAAGCATGCAAAGGGCAGACCGAGTCCCTGCTGATGGCGGCTGCAGCTCAGAAATTCGGGATGTTTCTCTGTGTCCAGGATCTGACCTGTCCCGGAGCCTCGTTCCTGCATTCCTGCAGTCTGGCAGCCCGGATCCCCGGGGTCGCCGCTATCGAAGGGAATGCTCGACAGTACTGTCCATCGGCGAACCAGAAATGGGCCAAGAAACTTCCGACGCTCTTTAATGTCAAAAATGGCACAATCGACACAAGTCGACTTGCGGGGCCTGGTCTGGGTTTCCAGTAAAAGCTGTTTTGGTGCTGAACGGTTGTTTTTTGTCCCCCCGAATGTGCCGAAGCTGCGATGTGGACCGGAAGTTTTGGTCTACGATGCACTTTCGGACAGGTCAATTCTGGAGTTCGCTTTTCTGTTGCTGGTACCATGGACGATGTCAGCGATCGGAGATCCTGCTTAATTTTCGTCCCCGTGGACGGGAGCAGAGTGGTTTCTCCGACTTGTGAAGAAGTCTGGTTGGTGACAATAAACCCGGGCAGGATGCCTGTCGGGGTGTGTTGTTTTTGACTGATCAGGTTGCCGCACTCAGTTTTTGCTTGAGTGAGGCCGTACCTTTTTGATTCGTCTACGTATCGCAAATTGCGGAATCACGGACAATGAACTCTTCGCTCCGAACAACACTGCTTCGAACCTCAGCCTCGCTTATTCTTTTAGGATGGGGAGGGATTGAGTCTGGATCGGCGCAGGATGAAGCTGCTGCAGTGGCACCTGTGGAGGGCGATGTGCTGCCTCTGGCAGGTGTTGATGAATCGGAGCCAATCACGATTTACAACATACCCAGTCTGAAGCTGAACTGGGAAGCGCAGGCGGTGATTAACAAGGGGCGCGACAAGGTTGCCCATGTCGCCCTGGATGAAGAAGTCGTCTTCGTTCAGTCCTCAGCCGGCGTTGTCACAGCATTGAATTCAGAAAGTGGAAGGCGCTTCTGGTCTGCTCAAGTTGGCCGAAATGATGAAGTGGCCATGAAAGCCACGACCGATAGTCAGATGGTGGCTGTTGTTGTAGGGCCTGTTATCCATGCGTTTGACAAGTTTAGTGGTCATAAACTTTTTGCGTTTCGACTTGATAATGCCGCCAGCGGAGCCCCGCTGATTACGCGGCGCGAGATTGCTGTTGGGAATCGAGTTGATGTCATTCGGCACATCTTTGTTCCAACCTCCGATCGGGCTTTAGTGGCCTACGACGTTGAGCAATTGCAATACCTGGGCACGCATGGAACCTTGAAGCCCGGTGTTATCCGAGCACTTGACTGGCGATTCGCGACGGCTCAGAACATCCGTTTTGCTCCTGTTGCCGGACAAGAGCGGCTCGCTTTTGCCTCGGATGTGGGGAACATCTATGTGATGGACATGACGGGCATAGCCAAAGGTAATACTCGTTTTGAATTCCTCATGAACAGTGCGACGACTGCTCCACTTACGGTGGTGACACGCGACGATAATGAATACCTCCTGGCCGCGTGTGAGAACAATCGCCTCTTCTGTATCGCACTCAAGACTGATGGAAGCATGGTTTGGACAATTCCGATGTCACATCCCGTGATTCATCCTATTTCCGTTGTGGGTGATGATGTTTTTGTTGTGTCCGCTAACCGCGAGATGCTGAAGTTCAGTCTCCGCACGGGTCGTCCGGCGAAGATTTCCAAAGGCGTTCTGGGAGTCGCTGGGCAAACTGAAGGTGATGATGGTGGACTTCCCGTCTTCGGCGCGTCCGTGGCCGCGGATTGCAACGGTCTGCTTGCTCATGAACCGGTTCGGATCACGAACAATTCCACCGGACAAATGGTAAACTCAATTGTCGTGGACCTGACCAAATCGAAACAGGCTGTGACATTTGCTGCAGACGAAAATGGAAAGCCCGTCGTTGGTGTCTCTGATGAAGACCGTGCGACGACCGGGATGAGCGAGGCCCGGCTGAGTGAAGACGGCAAGGTACTGACCATTGAATTCACAGACTTTCATCCGTCTGAAACATTCCACTTCTATCCTGATGTCGTACATCCGGAAGTCCCGTCGTGGAAGTTAACGCACAGTGTGTTCTCGGGCTGTGATTTCAAATCGCTTGTATCACCTATTCGAGCGGCTGCTGCGAGTATTGCGGAACAGGTTCGGCCATTTCCCCCGAGAGAAGTCGTTGGTGCATTCGTGGACGTTGCGGTCCCGTGGCGAGTTGCGGGTGTTAAGTCTCTCGTAGCGATCTCCGAGAATACGGCTTACTTCGTTGACCTGAATGATCGAGTTGTTTCGGTGAGTCGAGAACATGGCGGAAGTCCAATCGTTACTCCAACGCGTGACTACACGATCCATATCAATAATTCACTCACAGACCGGGTCTATTTGAGTACAGCATCCGGCCGTGTTGCCTGCTTCACAGAAAGTCGCATCGAGGTTAGCGCTATGCCAGTGCCGATTTTTGGTGCACCAACATGGATGATTTATCCATTGCAGGAGCTGGCTCCTGAGTTTGCAACATACCATCAGCATCCAGGGGCGCGTCCCATTATGCCGGACGTTCTTAAGAAGGATCCCGTTGCCGCTCCTGCACCAGAAGATGCCAGCGAGTGAATTGTTGGTCCGTTGCAGCCCCTCATAAAACCAGTTGCCGGGACTGACGCTTGTATTGCTGAGGCAGATTACTCTGCGACAGGACCATGTGACCATGGCATCAATTTCAGGCCGGGTCGCGTGAAGGCTGATGAACCATGCGTATGCTCGGCAGAAGCGGGGCTGTCTCTCTGTCTGCTGACCCGAATTTGAGCAGAACTGCTGAACGGGCGCTCAAATGAGTGTTGATGAAGTTCGCGTTTGCCCGAATTTGCTTCAAAAAGTCCCGGGTCCTGTACAGTGTTTCTCGCATCAATTGATCTGATGTGATGCAATTCGTCGGCACTGTTCAGTGCAGCATTCATGTCATACGAAGTTCGTTTCAGGGGTTATCTCGATGTCTCTCAGCGACCTCGAAGAATCGATTGGTTTTGTGTCCCATCAGTCAAGTGAGGAGCTTGCTGAATCCCGTCGAAGTATTACGCGGTATATCGTGCTCAAGCTGTTGGCGAATGGCTTGCCGATTCCGAAGTGTTTCGAGGATCATGATCGCCTTGGGGCTCCACGGCTTCTGAGTACCTATCATCATCGATTGAAGCGGCTGGACTCGATTCACTGTCCCGCGGATGCTCGGATCGAGGCGTTCCTGAGGCGGTATTTTGATCGTGTTAAGGGCTGCAGTGCGATGCGGCTCCCTGATCTGACTGTCATCCTGGATCGCCATAGTATTGCACGCGAACTGTCGTTGCCGCACGATGGTGATCAGTACACAAATCGCTACGGGGCTTCTTACCGGGTGCGCAATGGTGTCCTGCATAATCCAGCAAATGATCGTCGCACGACTGTTGGTACCTTCCATGTCACGGAGGGTGGCCTGCCGATTCCTCGAGACAAAAAGGTTGTGCCGAAGGCAACCTTCGCCGCACTGTTTCGGCATGCGATGAATCCGCCGTCGGAACTTCTCCAGTTGCCCTTCACGCATCAGGAATCGGAGCCAGCCAGTGCATTTGTATCGTTGCTGATCCGTCCATTGCTTTGTCCGGAGGTGGCGGGGTTCTGCAAACAACAAACGATGGAGATTCGATTCTTTGCCCCTGGTGCACTCGTCAGCAATCTGGACTTTGTCGAATCAATCTTTGGTAATGCGGGCGATCCGTTTTTGCCTGTGAATGATGCCGCTCTGGACGTGGATCACTGGAGTGGTCACACCGGCTGCGTAATTCTTGCTCCGCATCTGGTCGATGTTACCAAGAAGGACTGTGGCCTGCCACACTATGATGATGCCAGCCAGCGTCAGCGCGAAGATGGCATGTGTTGGAAATCAGAAGACGAAAAATACAACGATGGTATTCCGTTTAAGCTCACCTGCCGCGATGAAGAAGGTGTGATTGTCACGCTGATTGCAGACAACTACTACGGCTATTGTAAGAAGGAAGTGAAGACACAGCTTAGTTATGCAGCCAATCTGATGGGGCAGGTTGAAGAAGAGCATGCTGGCGGTGCAATGGCGTTTGCGAGCTTCAATCTCGGTGAAGAGTTCGCTGCTGACAGCAAGAAATACAACAATCGTACGTTTGCCGACGTTGTGCGCGACTATGGTTCAGAAATGGATTTCAAGCCGGAAGGGTATGCAGTGGACAAGCTGCATCCGACCGTCATCTACGTGTCGGAAAACGCAAAATTCACTGTCAGCGATCAACGTGTTTCGTGGCACTACAACAGCGTGCCACATCATATTCCATTGCGTCCCGGCTACATTTACATGACGCCTTCGGGATACAAAGTTCGGCTCGAAAAGCATCCTGCGGCTCCATCGTGGCGATTGATTGGGACTTTGTTCGAAGGCGCGTTTTGTCACAAGCCGTGTACCGTCAGCGGCGGAGGAAAAAGTGAGATCAGCAAGTCGATCACCGACTATCTGCTGCATGGACCTGTGTTTATTGCGGATGCCGAGAAAGACCTGGATATGGTTCAGGAGATCTTTGATCGGGATTACACGGATCGATGGAAGCCGGATGGTTCAGTGAAGCCGGACTATGCCCGTGTTGCCAGCCGCAGGATTCTGGACAAGGGACGTTCACTGGGAAGCGTGATCAAGTTGTTGACGCCCTCTCCTGATTATACCGATTCGTATAACGAATGGCTCGAACAGATCCCGGACCACATCTATGCGATTGTGTTTATCATCAAGCGAATGCACTCGGGTGATCCTGCTGAATGGAGAAAATACTTTTCGGTCGACATTGTGAACGGACATCCGGGTCACGAACTGAAGTTTGGTGACCGGAAGCTTGTAGGGACCTATCTGCGCGTGGGGCTGCTGGGTGAAAACACCTGGCGAACCTACAAACTGCGGCAGGACTTTGCGCCCGCTCAGAAGGTTCAGACTGAAGACGACATTAGTGCATCCGTCGTCGTTCCTCGCCGTGTCCTGCAGCATCTGGGCAATGTTCTGACGGAAGAGATGAGCTACAAGTTTGTGCAAAATTGCGAGTACCGATTGTTTCAGCGTCCGGATGATGCGATTCATCGAGGGCTCGATAAGCAGACTGAAGCTGATCTGGCACGCTATGATAATTTTATCGTGAACTTCGAGCCCCTGGCTCGTCGGCAGGTCAATGAAATCTGTGACCGGCCAGTGGATCTCAGCCAGTTTACGTCGCCGATGCAGCGGTTGCTCCATGAGATGCAGGAAGCGGACGACAGCTTTGTTGTCTGTTCAAACACTCCCCGACTTGTGAATGGCGTTCCCAGCAAGAATCCTCGCTACCTTCAGCCGCGTCCTGATTTGATTGATCCTGTGAATCGGTATGTGGGTGAGATGGGAATCCGTTTGTCCCGAGCAGTTCCGTTGGACAAACCGGTACATTCTCCTGTTCAGGCCGTGCTCATCGGGCGTCGAAATAACCCGCCTGAGTTCGCTCGCGGTATTCGATCTCTGGCGGTCTACAATCCGATACATTATCAGGAACTTCCTGAACTGTTCATGGACTTTATCAGTGCCTTATCCGGAAAAAGTCCATCGACAACCGGTGCCGGCAGTGAAGGCGCATTGACGAAAGGGCCGTTCAATTGTCTGCGGCCCATTACTGACCTGAACAATGCTCTGGTTAGTTATCTATTAACCGGGCTGGCCGGATTCTCCACTCCGGCTGGTCACATCGGGAGTGGGGTTCGTGTTGACCATGACGTGAGCCTGTTGATTCCGGAAATCTGGTGTCGCTTAAGCCCTCAGGAACGAGATCCGAAGTTCCTGATCTCCGAACAGTTGCTGGAGAAGCTGGAAGACTTCACGTTTGAGGGCAAGCTGATACCGGCAAGTCGACTTGGATGGCGGATTACGTCACGATTTATTCGTCGATTTGCGGGACGCGTGTTTGATAATCCCAACAAGGTCTTTGACGCGGCAATCCTGAAGCCCGAATCTCAGGATGAAGCCGCATTCGCCGATGGAGTGTTATTTATAGCGGAGGCGCAGGAACGGATTGCACGCACCTATTTTGAAGACGGATCTGTCGAACTGGCCTGTCCGCCGTTAAAGGCCCTGCTGCACATTATGGTAGATGGGACCTTTGAGGGGCGAACGATCAATGATCCTGTGATCCGCAATATGTTTACCCTGGAGGCTATGCTTGCATCGGACTGGTATTCCGATCGTCTTCGTCGGCGTCAGCAACGCGAACAGGAATTATGGCAGCGTCATGTTCAGGCGCTGGAAACATTTCAGAACAGTAACGAGTTTGCAGAGGAGAAGGTCTCGATGAAGATTAATGACCGTCTCGAGTCAGCGCGACTGCAGCTTGCCAGAGTCCTGGCTCCGGAATACATGTCTGAGCTGCAGGGAACTCTGGGGACGGATGCTTTGTAGACTTCTGGCCGCGTAGGTTGCTTTCAAGAACGCGGTTTCCAGCACTCCCGAAGACGCAGCGAAATGTTGTCTCGAGTGGGACTGCTGCTGAAATGATCACAAAAAAAGACATCGGAGAGAAGACCCTGAAAGTCTGCATCTCTGATGTCTTTTTTCATTTCGCTTCGACATCAGGTGACTGACTGTCGACAGAGACTGAAAGTGAATTAATAGTAGAGCCCACCAAAAAGTCGAACTCCGGCATAATAGCGAAATGCCCGAACTCGACAGAGAAAGGGATGTCGGGAATTTTCACAGGCACAGTTCATACTGTTATAAAATTCACGGTCACATTCGCGGCGTGATCGGCCTGAGGCAAGGCAGGCATCGTGAGTCGCACACGACGGCCGAAAATCTGCACCGAACCCTCCTTGAGGCAAAAGTCGATTGCCTCCAAATGAGTTTCCCGGACCACACGGCCGCCATGGTGGACACCCGCCGGGACCAGCCGCCTGCAAATCTGACATGCACGTAAGGAGTGCCATTGAAGACAGGAGCACAATTCGCACGATTGTTTTCATCGAAATCAATCCCTGGTAAATGGTATGGCATCCTGCCGTGAAAAGACTTCTCTCTTCCTTGGCTAAGAAGGGTACCAAAGGGTGTCTGGGCAGTCTATTTCGTATGCAGTATTTGCGGCGGATGGGGGTTGTGGCAATTTTGCTTTGAGGATGTCTTGGTATTGAATCGCAAGACGTTCAGGCCTTTTTTCCAATTCACTCCTTTTTTGCGGCAGGCGAATCTTCGCGATACGATCATGGAGGGCGATCTTCAGGATCGAATCGAAGTGCGGACATCGTATGTGATACCGGCGCGGAGTTATGACTATTGTGCTCTGGCGACGACGCCTGCTTTTCTCACTCCGGAGCCTCGCTGTTGGCCATCTCCAAGCTCCGATCGCGCATGGTTCGCAAGGGTCATCAGCCGTCGTACGACTTCCGGGTGCTGATCGGCAACATTCTGCTTTTCGCCGGGATCATCCTCGAGATTGAACAGCGACGATTCGATCGTGAGGTTTTCGTACTTTGCCGGAATACCCTCCTTGCCGCCCGGTTTTCCATTCAGACTTCGGTAAGTATGCGCGAAGTGAAGTTTCCAGGGACCGCTGCGGACAGCGTGAAGTTCATTCCCCCAATAAAAGTAGTACGCTTCCTGAGGTGATTTCGCATCCGTTTCGTTGGCAATCAAAGGCCAGATATCGCGCCCGTCAATTGCATGTTGGGGCAGCTCGGCGTTGATGAGCTTTGCAATGGTCGGAAGCACATCGATCGTCATGGCTGGAGTCTCACATGTTGTGTTCGGTGGAATCATGCCAGGCCATCGCATGAGACACGGAACGCGACATCCGCCATCAAACATGGTGCCTTTGCCTTCGCGCAGGGGACCTGCAGACCCCGCGTGATCACCGTAACTGAGCCATGGTCCGTTATCGGATGTGAAGATGACGAACGTGTTATCGTCAAGATTGTTTCGCTTGAGTGCCTGCATGATCTGCCCGACAGACCAGTCGACTTCCATTATCACATCACCAAAGAGCCCTGCCCTGCTTTTTCCTTTGAAGCGTTCGGAAACATAGAGTGGCACATGAACCATGGAGTGTGGGACGTACAGGAAAAAGGGCTTTTCAGCATTTCGATCGATAAACGAAACCGCTCGTTCTGTGTACCACGTCGTGAGCTGTGTCTGCTCGGTATCAGTGACTTCACTTTTGACAACGTCATTGCCATCGATTAATGGCAGGTGTGGCCATTGCTTAAGACGCTGTTCCATCGGTAAGTGGCGAACTTCAGGATGAAACGGCCACATGTCATTGCTGTAAGGAAGGCCGAAGTATTCATCAAAGCCGTTTTGTTGCGGAAGAAACTGGCGATGGTGTCCCAGATGCCACTTTCCGAAACAGGCGGTGGCGTACCCTTTCTGCTGGCAGACTTCTCCCAGAGTCATCTCATCCGCATGAAGTCCCTGAGTAGAGTTTGGCCCAAGCGCACCGAGGATTCCCAATCGCACGTTGTAGCACCCGGTCAGCAGGCTGGCGCGCGAGGCCGAGCATACCGCCTGGGACACATAGAAGTTCGTAAACTTCCGGCCCTCTGCAGCCATTTGATTGAGGTTTGGAGTTAGCGATGGGTCTCCTCCAAACGGACCAATGTCAGCGTACCCCATGTCGTCGATGAAGATCACCACAACATTCGGCGGCTTCGGCTCCGCGTGGACCTTCGTCTGAGACGAAGCAAATACAGCAAACAGGATGGCATAGAACGCTAAGGATCTCATCGCGGGAACTCCGAAAATCGAGAGTGAACCGATATTTTTCGGATGTTGTTCTAATCACACGACGAGCCGGAAGCAATTGGGGCTCATTCTTACAAGCACTATTCGTGCGTCAGATTTGATGGCTTCCAGCCGCTATCCATCTGGAACGTTGAATCGAGTGACTTTTGAGAATTACTGGGAGACATTGAAGACTGCGTTGCCGAACGTTTCGTGGAGGGCGGCGTCTGGACATCTTCATCGTCGAAGGGGTTCGCGAACGGGTTTGGCGTCCCGCTGCTTCTCCTGGACGGGGCCTGTTCAAATTGAGGCTCTTCTTCTGCAGCAGCAGTCGGCGCCGCAGAGTATCGTTTGAGAAGTGGGCGGGCCGTGGCGGCTTCGTCAAATTCCGGAGTTTCGAAATCCGTGACGACGTCATCTGCTGCCTTGCGAATCTGGCCAGCGGTTGACTGGACCTGTTTTTTTGCTGCTGCTGGCGCGGTTGAAACCGCAGTTGCCGCATTACTGCCTTGCTCAGTCCACTTCTGCTTTTCCTGAGAAGCCCATGAGCTGAAATCTTCGGCTGATTGCTGTGTCTCCTGAACCTTGCTCGCAGCTTGCTTCGTCTTTGAGTTGACAGTATCGGTACTCTTCTGAAGGAAGTTGTCGAACCCCGCCGCCTCTTCACTCAGGTCCGGAATCGCAGCCGCTCTGGCGGCCGGAGAAACAGCACTCGCCGGATTCCTGACAACTTCTGTTGCTGAGCGAGTGACTGCATTCGCTTTGTCGGCTGCGGCGGTGACTGACTCTGTTTGTTTGCGGCTCAGGAAATCAGAAAGTGCTGGACCCTGGTAAGATCGAACTCCGGGATTTGTTGTGGTCCCGTCTGGTTGTGCAGTTGATCCGGCTGCTGCCGTTTTCTCTGGATAGGAAGCGTTGGCAACACGGCCAACTCTGGCGACCCCGTCTTCGGAAGCTCCTGTTTGGAGAACGGACTTCGGTGGTGACCCCGATGACAATTCAGATTTGGCGACCGAACCGCTGGACTTAGAGGTTCCGCCCAGCTTGGCACGGCCCGCGCTGTCCCGGGATCCTTCTGAAGATGGCGATTCGTCTTTTGACGCAACCGCCTCTGTTTCCATGAACGGATCCTGGATTTCAGAATAGTCTTTTCGCGAGAACCAGCGATTCTTTGCAGCGCAGCCTGTGGAGAAAAGCAGGCCGCAGGCCAATGTCAGCAGGATTGGTTTCTTGATCATCGCAGGATCCTCCGCCAAAGACTCTCAGGGAAAGCTTTGGGTTTGGTTGTGTCGCAGAAATTAAAATCGAATTGCCGTGCTCTTGAGTCGTCGATCAATCAAACACAAAGCAGAAACTGTTAAATTCAGCATTCTGAACCTGACGCAGAGATGCACCCCATTAAGGGTTCAATCCTGATTCAGGGCTTCCGGGGCTGAAGCAGAGGTCAACTTGTTGTCATCCAGTGTTTGATCGGAGTTTTCGGTTCTTGGGGACTTGTGGAACAGTTCATTAAATTTTGCCGGGTCGAAGGCATCGCGAGCATTCGCGCGGGAGGCTTTCTGGAGAAATCGAACATCTGTTTCTGTTGTCGTGAGTACTCGCCCGTGCGGTAACATCGTGTTTTCTTCAGAGGCCGAGTCGGCTTCAGGAGCCACAATCTTTGACATGGACGCAAGCTGGATTCGCTCCTGCTGCTCACGAACCTCTTCATTCAGTTCTGGGGCAATGTCATTGGAGACTGCTCCGACCCAATCTCGCAGAGTCTTCATCTGGACTGCACCACTGCGACCACGAAAAATCGGCATCGTAGAGTTTGCATGATTGCCTTGCAGCGTTGTCAACAGTGGGCTGGATGAAGGTCGACTGAGATCAATCTGTTTCATGACAGCCGCGAGATTTCTCTCTGCGATCGAAACACTTGTGCCGCGATGGGAGGGTGTCAATTGAAAGGACGATACGGAGCGAGTTCCATGGCAGCCGGCGTTCGAGCACTTGTTCATTAAGATTGGCTGAACGTGACGAGTGAAGTCCTGGGCGACGGAACGAGATAGTCCTGCCAGAGAACGTGCTTCCGGGACAGGACCAGAAGGGCTTGCCAGCAAAGGGAACTCCGTCAGGCCACTTCCGCCAGGCGACTTCGACGGTCCATCGTCCTGCTTAACCAGACTTTGCAGAAGCCGCTGCGCATCAAGTCGATTAGGATCTTTGTGGAGCGCGTCAAGAACTTCTCGGCGAGCCAGATCCTCACGCTTGTTCGTCAGGCACCATCGTGCCAGTTCCATATGACTCTGAGGCGTCAACTCAGTAAATGAGGAGCGCATTCTTTGATGGGCGTCCTCGAAGTTTCGAGCGATGAATCGCACTCGTTCCGATTCGACAAACATTCGTCCGCCCTGCACTTCGACTTCATATCCGTCGGGCCTCGGGAGGAATCGTCCGTTCATGACTTTGCCATCGGCCAGAACGAGTATGCCCGGGGACTTCTCATTCGGAGTCGCGCGCAATTCTGTGCCGTTATCGTGAGCAATACAGAGTCCCTGTACTACGCCGGAGAGAATCATTGAAAGGAATGTGCAGCGCCCATCCATGAGCCGTTCTTTTCCAGGCAAACCAACTGGGCTCTTGAGCAGACTCTGCGCAATGCTACGCCCATTGAAAATGCCATAGGGCAGTATCCGACGGGCGGTTTTCGGGGTCAATACGAGGTCTGCCTCAGAATCCGGTCTCTGGCTCGATGACGGCCATAAAAGCGGTAATCAACTCAATTTTTCGACCATTTGACCGTTGCATCGGCGAAATCTGCCGATGTTTGAATAGGGTAACGCGGCGGATTATGAACGTTAAATTCGGGGCAAGTTGGATTTTGGCGAATCATTACCCCTTGCCCGGATCTCGCTCCAGCAAATAAAACGCACTGTCGGCCCGAAGATTCGATCCCCAGAGCTGATCGACAGAGCGGCCTTTAATGATTGGACTTTCCTTAACAATACGGAGTCCGATGCCGTCCATCAGGTCACGAAAGTCACGCATCGACATGAAGTGGACGTTGGGCGTTTCGTACCATTCGTAGGGCAAGGCCTGAGTGATAGGAGTTCTGCCTCGCCGCAGAACTTCCATACGAACTCGCCAGTGTCCAAAGTTGGGGACAACCACCAGGGCTCTGCGAGCAACTCGCAGCATTTCCAGAAGCAGACGTTTAGGGTTTCGCACCTGCTGCAAAGTTTGACTGAGAACTGCGAAATCAAAGCTGTCGTTGGGGATGTCAACAAGACCTTCATTCAGGTCTGCAGCAATGGCCGGAAGTCCTCGCTGAATAATCGCGATGATGTTGGACTGCTCGACCTCCACCCCCATCACTTCGCAGCCCATTTCATCATGGAGTCGTTGCATCAGGCGACCGTCACCACAGCCGAGGTCGATGACTCGACTATTGCGATCAATATGGTGCATGATCAGCTCATCGGTGAGCTGAATCGAGGGGTCAGGCATCTGATAGCGATTGCAGTTTGGCATTTCGACGAGGTCACGATCCGTAAGATCTTCTAAGGATTAGGCGATTCAAATGTTCTCTCAAGAAACGGCGCCACTAACGCCGCCAGAGGTTCAATATCGATCAGGAATGAGTCATGGCCAAACGGACATCGCAGTTCGATAAATGACACGTGACGTCGGACATGCAGCAGAGCCGACACCAGTTCTCGACTTTGGCTGGTTGGAAACAGCCAGTCCGTATCATATGAGGCCACGAGGAACCGAGCCTTTGTCTGAGCCAGTGCTGCTTCCAGAGAAGGGAATCCCTCGGACAGGTCAAAGTAGTCCATCATACGCGTGAGGTACAAATAGCTGTTCGCATCGAAACGCTGCACAAATCGTTTTCCCTGATAGTGCAGATAGCTTTCGATCTGAAACTCAGTCTCTTTCTGCATGCTGTAAGCGAAGCGATCGCTGTCCTGAAGACGTCGGCCAAACTTCAGTTCGATGGAGTCTTCAGACAGATAGGTGATATGAGCCACCATGCGGGCCAGGGCCAGACCGTAGCGTGGGCCTTCGGAGTCATAGTAATCTCCGTTAGCAAAACCCG
The DNA here is from genome assembly GCA_052034165.1 of Planctomycetota bacterium. GTDB lineage: Bacteria > Planctomycetota > Planctomycetia > Planctomycetales > Planctomycetaceae > SXXK01. Next base: position 19,031 of record JBPOIW010000363.1, read on the forward strand.
GATCGGCATAGATCGCTCGCCGCCCAACAGCATTGAAAGCAATCCCCTGAGCTGACAGTTTTGGTGCTGATGCAAGGACAACAGCCGCCTTCAGTTGATCGGGAAATCGAATGGACCACTCCAGAACCTGCATGCCACCGAGGCTGCCGCCCACCACGGCCAGGAGCTGTTTGATTCCAAGGTGGCGGACAAGTTCCGAGTGAACCGTCACCACGTCTCTGACGGTAAGGAATGGAAAGTTAAGACAGAAACGAGTTCCCGTGACAGGGTTCACGCATCCCGGACCTGTTGTTCCCTGACATCCGCCTAAAACATTCGCGCAGATGACGAAGTATTTGTTGGTATCGATGCCTTTGCCGGGGCCGATAAAACCGTCCCACCAGCCTGGTTTGCGGTCTGATGTGGAATGGACGCCAGCCGCGTGAGCATCACCGGTCAGGGCATGGCAGATGAAAATCGCGTTGGAGGCTTCTCGGTTGAGAACACCGTACGTCTCGTACGCGACTCGAACCGGCCCCATTGTTTCACCGCTGGCGAATGTCAGCAGACTGGGAGGTTGGAAGAGATCCACAAACTGAGTCTGCACGATTTCGTCAGATCGGTCGTTTGAACTGTCCTGATCCGTATCTTGCGCTGACATTCCGAAGTTGCAGTCTGAATAGTCTTAAACAGGGACTTGGATTCCGCGACATTCACTCGATTGCCTGTTCGCGATTTTCCTCGAAGTATAGCATTGATGAATTGAGCTGACGAGTATCAGGCATGCAGATGTCGACAACACAAACATGCTTCATCAGCCTCGAATTCTGGGCAGGATTTCCGCCCAGAAGACCAGCATCGCCAATGCTGAATAAAAAATTCCACAGGACGCAATTCCAACTCTTTGATACCAGCGCGGGCGCAAAGGCTCCGGGAGCAGTCGGCAGTTGATCCACAGGATATGAAACGAAGTGAAGGCGAGCGCCGCATTGTTGACGTTGGCGATGACGTAGGTCATGACCTTGGGCGAATCCACAACGGTCAGGAACAGCGTGGCCACGACAAACGACCAGACGGTGTAGACGCCCAGAATCGCGTAGTACAAATAATGGACCTGATTGGTCCGAAGTCTGTTTTGAACTCGTCGACTGCCCGACCACAGAATATCGGTCCAGCGCCGAGCAAAGTCGTCAACGATCGACATTTGACTGGGAAGAAATACGAGCAGTCCCACGATCAAACACGCCGTCCAGAGTAAGGGAGACAAGGTCCCGATGGTCTCACTGTGTCGGATTCCATCTGCGGTGATCAGCGGTTGAGAATAAGGCACGCTTTTGCCGTACATCGGAGACAGACGTGAAAACTGAATGGACATTAATGCCGGAAGAGCCATCCCCATAAAACAACCCGGCACCCAAACCAGAATCTGGTCGGCCAGAATGTATTTCCACCAGCCCCGCCAGCGGTGCAGATTCTCTTCGGTCAGTGGAAACACTTTTCCAACATGACTGAGTGTTACGTTTCGACCTCCGACAGCACTGGGGATCGCGCCGACTTCATGTCCCATACCCCAGCCTTTGTCTCGCACAAAATTCGAGTACGTGGAATTACTCAGTCCGCCACCGCCTGCATAACCCGCGAATGCTCCGAGCATGGCAATATTGCCCAGGGCCAGCACGGGCAGAGTGCCGTCTTTCCAGAGTGATGCAAAGACGTTAGTCACGGTGTCATGGCCCGCAGCATCCTTCGTTGGGATGTTGCCGAATTTCAGAAAGCCACTGAAGACATCAATCCATCCCTGCGGACTGACAAAGCAGAGTCCAATGAACAGACAGAATCCGAGGACGGAAAAGACCTTAACCGTCATGACAACCTGCAACGTGTTGTAAACCTTGCCCCCGATCAGGACCGGCAGGATGACTCCACCAAGACACAGATAGGCGATGGAATTGACCAGAAAGCTGTCCTCGGGATTTGGCGGTCGATCCAGCCAGAGCGTCGCAATCAGCACGGCTGCGTTTGTCGAGAGGCCAGGAATAAAAAACGACAGGCTCATAAGCAGCGCAACGCCCATCCAGAATCCCGGGCCGGGGGCCGTTCGCATGAAGCCCGTGAAAACCGGCTCTCCACAATACAGTGCATAACGTCCGGCTTCGATGTTGTAGAAGGCCTGAGTGATGATCGCAATCGTGGCGATCCACATCAGTCCTCCGCCATATTTCGCCGTGGTGTCAGGCCCCAGCAGCCATTCGCCGCCGCCGATCTGAATTCCGCACATGACGATTCCGGGACCAATCAACCCCGCCAGGTTCTTAAGCCCAAGAGGCTTCGGGGCAGGAAGATTGGCGGTGCCCCAGGCAGGAATGCCTGTTGTTGACAGGGCGCTTGATGACTGCTTCCGGGGCGACGCGTCGTGGGCGCGCGGACCATTGCCTGCATCGTGCATCAGGATTTCTGCTTTCGTCGTCTGAACAATCGGCCGGAGTGGGGATGGCTGACTGACCACCAGAATACAAAAAAGCCCGGCATTGGGAACAACGCCGGGCTCTTGATTTGGTTTAACGACGACTTTGCATGGCGATTCGTGTCAGGAGTGACTACGACAGTGTCAGATTTCTGCCGTCATATCGGGCGACGCGATCCGGATTACCCTTGGCCTGCTCTTCGAGAATCATCTCCATGGCCTGCACCGCTGCGACAACCTGGCGATCGGCCGACAGGTCTGCGTAATCGAGTTTACGGATTTCTGCCAGCCGTTGCGAACGCTGGTCGGACGGACCTCCGTGCTCAACGAAGGCGACTTCACGAGCAAACCGATCGATCACTTCAATGCCGTAGCCCCGTTGAGAACGCTCGCCCCACGGTTCGAGGAAGCTGCCGTTGTAGTGGTTGTTGATCGTGTTTTTCATCTTGAACGGAGTCATATTCTCGACGGTCAGTTCAACTCCGCGCTTTCGTGAATGGCCGTTCCATATGCCGTTGTCGAAGCGGAACTGAACTTCCTGCTCAACATATCCTGGGAAATTGTCAGGCGTGACCCACGATGTATGAATATCGAAGGCGGCTTCGCGACCAGATTCGTATTCGTAGATCAGTCGCAGTTGGCAGCTATCCCAGGTGTTCCCATCCTTCGGCCCAACGAGACCACGTTGACCGGTACACATCACCGTTTTCAGGCGACCGCCGAAGGTAAAGTCGATTAGCTTGATGTAATGCACAGCGACGTACGTTCCGGGATTGCGGCCGGTGATCCATTCGGAAAACTGGCTGCCGGAAATCTGGCGAGGTTCGAGCAACGAGCAATAGCCGTTGTTCACGTGCTGCAGGACGTTATCGTGGACCAGAGTTCGGAGCTTCTTGTGGTCAGGGTCGAGCAGTTTGTGATAGACCACTCGAGCCAGCAGCCCCTTCTCTTCCGCGATCGAAGTTAGCTGATCAATTTCCTGAAGCGAAAGCACGGATGGCTTTTCGACCAGGAGATGAACGCCCGCTTCGAGAATCGCTTTCGATGCTTCAAAATGTCGGTCATCCGGTGTCGCGACACATGCGAATGTTAATCCTTCGCCCAGCATTTGCTGAACGGCATCGTCGCCTCGAAAGCTTTGAAAGGCCGGGATCTTTCCTTTCGACTGTGCGAGATAGCGATCAGCTCTTTGGCCTGTCTTTGTTGCGACGGCCACCATTATGACGTCGAGGTCCCCAAAGCGACGATCGTAGAGCCCTTTCGCGTGAACCGATTCCAGGAACGGTCGATAGGTTTCATCGAAGATCATTCCCATGCCAACCATGCCAGCACGCAGTTGAGGACGTGGGTTCTGAGAGCTCATGAGAATTCCTGATCTTGTTGGTCAGTTCGGACATAAACCGGACATGTTGAGGTGATAAGCCACGAGTGCTGAAAAGATCGCAGCTTCCTGGCGTCAACCTGTGCATCCGGGATTACTTCTTCTGCAGGTCCAGGATTGCCTTTGGCAAATCTTTATCGACGAGACCCAGAACGCCTCGGCCCTCGTTCAGGCGGTCATCGACATCGTACTGAATATCTTCTGAGTCGATCTTCCAGAAGTCTTCGATCTCCATGCGAGGCAAAGTCTGGAGTGGGCGGAGCAGACGAAAACCAACGCCGCGCGCTGGGTCATCGGTGTACCACCATGGACTCAGTGGAAGGTTCGGGTCCTGATATTTCCATGCTTCGTCATCCGAAGGCAGTCGTGCTGAGGAACGACAGTCCGCAGCGGGGAACTCCCATGATCCACCACGGACGACTCGAGGATCCGGCTTGTCAGTCCGAGCCCAGTCTTTCGCCGCATTGACGACAGCTTCCTGAGGCATGTAATTTGCGTAACCATCGATCACCCATTCTGCGGCATTGCCGTGCATGTCGTAAAGTCCCCATGCATTGGGTTTCTTCTGTCGAACCAGGCGAGAACCTTTTTTCTCTGTATTCGTTTCAAACCAGCCGTAGTCGGCCAGCATCGCCGGATCGTCGCCGAAAGAATAGGCTGTTGTGCTTCCGGCCCGGCAAGCGTATTCCCATTCTGCTTCGGTGGGCAGGCGGAACTGCTGGCCGGAAATTGCGGAAAGCCACTTGGTGTATTGCTTGGCAGAATACTGCGTCATCGAGACGGCCGGTAGTTTCGGATCATCGCCGAATTCAAATGTGAAGTCCGGCATGTACAGTGGTGTTGGGGCGGTGACTGCATCAATTCGATTCGCGTCGGTGACAGTTCGAATTCTGTTGGCCTGCAACTCCTTCAGAATGCGATACAGTTCCATGAACTGGCGGTCTTCGGCCCAGGTCACTTCGCACTCACCCATCCAGAATGGAGCGACTGTAACCTTTCGCTGTGGCCCTTCATCGTCTTTGCGGTGCGGCTCAGTCGCTGGACTGCCCATCATGTATTCGCCACCAGGCACAGGAACCATTCGGAATTTTACGTCCGTGCCAGGAATCGCCATCTCATAAGCGACCATCCATCCCTGCTCTGTTTGCACGGAGAAACCTTCGACCGGTTTTTCTTTGACCAGACCTGGAAGTTCTTCCGCTCCGTGGAGAGTGCTCAATGCGAACAGACATGCCAACAATGCGGCAAGAGAAGACCTCTGCATGAGATCAGTACTTTCGTGCGAATGAAATAGGAAAAGGGGACCGAAGTTGCGGTGCCGTCCTTGGGACGCGGCTTTAATCGATCATCATGGAACATGATCTTTTATAAGCCGCTGGAACTTTCGTCTCGCTGGCTGACAGCAACAGCAAACACTTTGTCATGATCTGGAAATCATCTCAATTTCCGGGAGGTTTGGGTCGTGGTGGAACCGGCTTTTTCTTGGGTCCGCCGGGGCTGAACGTTCGCTGAACTTCCTCGAGTGAAGTCTTGCCTTCAGCCACCAATCGGATGGCGTCCTTCTGAAGTGTGGTTTGGCCGTCTTCTGCCATCTGTTTGCGAATCGCATCCGGCGCGGCGCCGGCGGCGATGACTTCCTTCAGCGTGTCCGTCAGTTCCCGCATCTCAAAGGCGGCGACTCGACCATGATAAGGAACTCCGTCGCAGTCGGCACACAGCTCTTCAACGGTTTGGGCTTTCGGGTCATCCGGAGGCGGAGGCAGCGGAGCGCGATAGAGGACAGATGTTTCGGGAGGCAGCCCGAGCTTCTTGAGCAACATTGGATTTGGTCTGAATGCCTGCTTGCAGTCATCGCAAAGCTTACGAATCAGTTTCTGGGTGAGTACGCACTTCAGCCCCTTGATGACCTCATCGATACCAACCCACTCAATCAGTTTCTTGATCGCCTCGGTCGGTGTATTGGCTGGAATCTCCATAATGAACGAAAGACGATCTGCATATTGAAAGATCGTCTGAGCATCCTGTGGGGACGTCAGAGGATTCAGATAAATCACATCCGCTTCACGGCGCAGGATGCGGTCAAATGAAATTTCCAGATCGTGTCCGGGTTCCGGCTTGAACTCCGTCACATTGATCAGTTCTTTACCCTTCATGTCGGCAAGGTTGTAAACCGAGTACAGGTAAGGGTCGACACTGTGCAGTGCCACGATGGCCAGAGTTGTCACTCCGGAATCCGGTGGACCACAAATCAGAATGACGCCGCTTCGTGCTGACGTAAACTCGCGGATCTTCTTCTTCAAATGATCGGGCAGACCAACCTCGGAAGGCTTCTGGCGAACGACTTTCTTGTTCTCAATCTTGACTCGAACGCGTTCTGCACCACCGCCAGCCGGCACTGACTCCACCATCAGGTTGTAAGGCAGGCCATCGAATTCCGCCTTGATGCCTCCAGCTTGGGCCGACTTGCGATCATTGGGATCCAGACCTGCCAGCAGTTTCAGCATCTGAACCATAGCCACGCCTTTTTGACCGGGCACAGCGGCCGCAGGATATGGCATTCCATCGATCACAAACCGAATGCTCAGTCGACCTTCGCGTGGTTCCATCAACAGGGTGTGAGCACGACGCGATAAAGCGTCGGACATCATCTGCTTAACGGGAACAAGAGCGGCCTGAACCAGTTTTGCGTTCGCCTTAAGATTGGACTCACGCCCAAAAAGCGGTCCCTGAAAAAGTACCTGCTCAACATCTTCCTGCTCGGTCGCGCCGTCTGCAGGTTTCTTGCCAGCATCTGCTTTTTTGGGATCTGGTTTTGGTGGGCCAGCCATTGTCTGGAGTCCTCTATTTCTGACGGATCTTAATCTCTGTCGAAGTACGTTGATTTGGAAGAAGTTCGAAGCGGTCTCCATGGACCACCTTGAAACTCACATGGGGAGTCGGTTCGCTGTTTGCCCCGCATTTTGGCTGGAAGAGGGGTGATCCTCCAGCGTCAAACGCTAAATTGCAGGTCGAGAAGCAGATTTCGAACATCGGTTGCGTGCAATTCGTCACGTTCCACACGTTTCGTGGAGCAAACCAGAACCGGGCCGTCCTCTTCGATCCGATTCGCGTCAGGAACCCGGCCATGGCTGCCCCTGACGATTGACGCATCGAGCCCAATGAGGTCCATGTAATAGCGAAAACCGAGCATTTTTCGGGCCAGTCGTCGGGCAACACGGAACTTGGGGAATTTGATCTTAGGGTCCACGAGAAGCTCCACGGGGTCGTATCCGGGTTTCCGATGGATGTCTACGGTTCGAGCGTAATCCGGGGCCAAGTTGTCGTTCATCCAGAAATAGTAGGTGAACCAAGAGTCTGGCTGGCTGACGCAGACGAGTTCACCGCTTCGCTCATGAGCGATTCCGGCGAGACGCTGCCCT
>JBPOIW010000007.1:0-4751 GCA_052034165.1 Planctomycetota bacterium
CAGGAAATGCTCGGAGGGCTGACGCCCTGCCGCTCGCCGTTGGTGCTTATGCAATCATGTTTGCTTCGACAGCATTTGGGGCGATGGGTCTTCCGACTTACCGAGTCGAAGGCTATGGCTCGGCCGCCGCACAGATTCTTGAACAAACCTCACCCGGCGACAGCGTCTTCTTCGATGGCTGGTGGGACGGCAACTTTACGTACCACATGCGGCATCTGGATCCCAGTCGATCACGCTCTGTGATTCGAGGCGACAAGTTGTTGTACGACTTTGTCTGCGTGCCCACGACAGATTTTCAGAAGCACGTGGAGAACGATCGAGAAATCGTCGCCAAATTTATCGAAGCGAACCCCAGATTCGTGGTGCTCGAGAATCCTCAGTTCTTTCAGACGATCGAGGTCGCTCAGGAATTGCGAGATCTGGTGAAGAATCATCCGGACATCTTTCAGCCGGTCAATCAGATCCCCGTGAAATCATCCATCGCACATCTGCCCGAGTTTCATATCGACGTCCTGCGATTCAATGCTCAGGCCGCCGACCAATGGCTGCAACAGACCCAGTAATTTGAGATATCAAAGGCGAGCGGCAGGGCGTCAGCCCTCCGAGTGGATCTTGTCGCCTTCCACCACGTTCTTCATTTCAAATCTGAAATTTCAAATTTGAAATCCCTTATCCGGACCCATCACCATGTCACTTCGCATGCTCTGCATTTTTGGAACTCGTCCGGAAGCCATCAAAATGGCCCCGCTGGTATTGGCCGCGCAGAGAAATCCACGGGTGACTCCGATCGCCTGCCTGACTGGACAGCATCGAGAGATGCTTGATCAGGTCGTGAAGTACTTTGGCCTGCGAGCGGACCATGATCTCAATCTGATGCAGCCGAATCAGACATTGTCAGAACTGACAGCACGGTGCCTGCAGATGCTGACCGGTGTGATTTCTGAGACGAAACCAGACTGCATTGTCGGTCAGGGTGATACGACGACCGCGTTGTGTGCCAGCATGGCAGCGTTTTATGCACGCATTCCGTTTATTCATGTGGAAGCCGGCCTGAGAACAGACAGCATTGACTCACCGTTTCCAGAAGAGTTCAATCGTCGAGTCTGCTCGCTGACCACCGCCCTGCACTGCGCGCCGACAGAGGCGGCTCAGGACAATCTGCTGCGTGAAGGCTATTCACCGAACGATGTGGTTGTGACCGGAAATACGGTGCTGGACGCTCTGAAGTTGTCGGTGCAACAGGAACGAGCCAACTCATCGACATGGATCCAGAAGCATCCCGATATTGCTGGACGACCGATGGTTCTGATCACGGCTCATCGACGAGAAAACCACGGCGAAGGAATTCGCAATCTTTGCTCAGCCATCGGTCAGCTGGCTGACATGTTTCCAAAGATTCAATACGTCTATCCGGTACACATGAATCCGAACATTCGCGGACCAGTCCATGAGATCCTGGCCGGACGCAAGAATGTGCATTTGATACCGCCAGCCGACTATCCGGAATTCATTTGGCTGATGGATCAGGCGACGCTGATCTTAAGCGACTCCGGCGGCGTGCAGGAAGAAGCTCCTTCGTTGCGGAAACCAGTTCTTGTGACACGTGACTCCACAGAGCGACCAGAAGCGCTGGCCGCCGGAGCGACAAGGCTCGTCGGCACCGATCCGGTTCGGATCGTCCGAGAAGTCTGCGAACTGCTGACCAATCGAGATGCCTACGAAGCGATGCAGGTCGACGTCAATCCTTATGGCGACGGCAAAGCCTCCGAAAGAATCATCGACCTCGCGTGCCGACGATTTAGCCAACACAACCAACTGGTCATGTCACGCTGATCACGATCACCGTACCGTCACAAAGTCATTATGGTTCATCAGGACGTGCACCAGATTTTCTCTGGCACGTCGCAGTGCATCGGCTGATGGTTTCACCGGATTCGCAGTGCCTCCTGAGAAGCTCGTCAGCGCTGAACCAGCGGTCAATCGTTCGGATTGCTGCTTTACGAATGCGAGACACTCTGAGCGTTCTTCGGCCGAAGCATCTCGCAGCAAAACGTGACGGAATGCGAGGTCGACAAATGCTGCAGTGGCGGCATCAGAATTATCCGCTGGAACCTGTTCGCTTAACTTCCCAGCCAGGATCCGACTCTGAGCCAACGTCAGCGGGCTGTTGCTCATCGCCAGTGATTGCTGCGGTGAGATGCTCTCCGCTCGTTGATAACACTCCACCGGATTTGCGCTGTCGAACGTGGAGAGGAATGTCATCTTCTTCTCTTTCGACGTGCGGAAGTAAACACTGCGACGAGCGAGCGTCAGGCCAGCGGCCGGATCGAGATCGGCTCCATACATGGTCGTGTCGAGCTGACCCGCGGCGTAAAAGGTTGCGTCTCGAATGATCTCGGCTTCCATGCGATGGCTGTTTTGACGCCACAGAGAACGGTTTTCCGGATCAAGCTTGGCATTCGCTGTTGCCGCGGCCACATCAGATGAAGACGCAGCGGCGGATGAAGCCAGCTGGTATGTTCGACTCGTAACGATCAGTCGGTGCAGCGACTTCATTTTCCAGCCGCTTTCCATCAGTTCAATGGCCAGCCAATCGAGCAACTCCGGATGTGACGCAGGTTTTCCGTTCATGCCGAAATCAAAAACGGTAGGGACCAACGGCTGATGAAAATGTCTCAGCCACATGTGATTGACGGCGACGCGAGCCGTCAACGGGTTGTCGGGACTGACGATCCAGCGAGCAAACGCAAGGCGACGTCCTGAGCTTGACGATGGGTAAACCGGAGTAAACCGCGTGTAGGCTTCGAACGGCTCTGCCATCGCTTTTGCAGCCGTCTCAACGCCGGTCTTTGCTGCCGTCACGGCTGCTTCAGCGTCAGTCACAGCTTTTGTCTTCTTCTCATCGGCCGGCATTCCTTCGCCCGGAAGTGCCGCCTTCGCAGCCGCCAATGATTGTTCGGCCGTGAGCAGTTTGAGTTCTTCCTGCTGCAGCAACCATGTCTTCTCGGCCTTACCAGCAGCTAGCGACAGCTCTTTCGCATTGACCGCAGCAGGCGTCGCATAGTTGGCAGCGTCGGCGGCAATTCGAGCGTTCGTGAAGTCCGACAACGCCTGAGCAATCGTCTGTTTCTTTTCCGCCGTTTGGAGGACAGATTCCGCTGACCTGAGATTTGCCATCAATGTCGCTTCACTGATCTCAGCCGCATCTTTGACTTCGATCGCAGTGAAGTCAGCCGTTGCATCATAGGTCCAGATATTGACTCGTCCCTGAGCTGGACGAGCATTCGGCAATGAGTAGGTCAGTTGTGACTCGCCGTTCAGAGAGATCTCGACCTGTGATCCGCGAACTTTCATGATCATCTCGTGATCGCGATTCAGCTCTACCGTCATGGGCTTTGACCCATTCGCCGGATACTGATCGGCTCCATTGACTCGATGAGCAATCTGCAGCTTTGAACCCCCCGAGCTGACATAGAGGAACGTCAGGTTCTGGTCATCAACAACATCAAATGCAATACCTGCAGATTTGAAGACGTCACCGCCAGAGATTCGAAACTTCACACGTGCCGTAAAGTCACTGGAGACGACCTGTCGCCCCTTCATACTGCACATTGTGTCGGCCGCATCGAGCTGCTTCAGACATCCATCCTGATACTGCCAATTGCCGGTGCCAGCTTCCCAAAGCTCAGGGCGAGCTTTGGAGAAATCATCTGTCAGGAGTGTCGCTGGCTCTGCAGGCTGATTCGGTCGATTTCTGAAGTCCGCGAGCTCTGATTGCGCTTTCTCAATGGCGACTTTTGCTGCTGCCAGGGAATCATCGGCCAGCTTCTGTTCCGCCGCCGCGTTCTGACGGGCTTCTTCGATCACGAAAGGCTGTAGTCCGGGGTAGTAAGAACTGGCCGGAAGACTGACCGGTTCGATCGGAAGCTCCTTGTTGCCAAAGACCGCAGGAACCAGTGGAGCCAGAGGCTTGTCTTTCAGAGGATTCTTCTCGTCACCCCGAACAAACAAGAGTGTCTGTGCAGCGGTATTCGCGTCGTAAGCTCGCACAAGCCCGTCTTTCGCGATATCACTCTGGCCCGGAACTCGATCGGTACGCACGTCGTGAGGTTCGAACACCGCGCGGAGATTGTAGTACTCCGTCTGGCTCATCGGATCGAACATATGATCATGGCATCGCGCGCAGTTGAACGTGACGCCCATAAACGCTTTGCCGGTATGTTCGATGGTGTTGTCGAGCCAGGCGTTGCGATTGAAGACGTACCAGTTGCGAACGAGATACCCGGTCGCTCGCGCGGCCTGCAGATCATCCGGGCAAGCTTCATCAGCCGCCAGCATTTCGACGACCATCTGGTCGTAAGGTTTGTCAGCGTTCAATGACTCAATAATCCAGTCCCGCCAACGCCAAATGTGTGGCTTGCTTTCACGAACCTCGGCTCCGTAACCGTCCCAGTCGCTGTAACGCCAGACATCCATCCAGTGTCGCCCCCAGCGTTCGCCGTAATGAGGACTTGCCAACAATTGGTCGACGACTTTCTCATAAGCGTCCGGCGAAGAATCATTTTCAAAGGCCGCCAGTTGTTCCGGAGTTGGCGGAAGACCGATAAGGTCCAGATACACGCGTCGCAGCAAAACATTCTTCGGCGCGGGAGCGATTGCGACAAGTCCACGAACGGCATGTTGTTGAGCGATGAACGCGTCGATCGGATGCACGGCCGCTGCTGTGTCTTCAACGGCGGGCACCGGTGGAC
>JBPOIW010000309.1:0-5870 GCA_052034165.1 Planctomycetota bacterium
GGTGGAACGGTTGTTATTGAACTTGTTGCACATCCAGGGGGGCCGGACATCGTCGTCCGCGATACCGGAACCGGAATTCCGGAAGACTTGCTTGGTCGAATTTTTGAACGCTTTTACCGTGTCGAAAAGGATCGCTCTCGAGAACGCGGCGGTTCGGGATTAGGACTCGCTATCGTCAAGCACCTCTGTCAGGCCATGGGTGCGGAAGTTTCCGTGAAGAGTGAACTGGGTATCGGAAGCGAATTCCGCGTGCAATTCCAAAACTGACCGCCTCGGCGACGCTTCAGGTCAATGTTCGTCCCGAGCCTCGAGTTGATCCAGATCGACGCTGACTCAGAATTCCCCGCGATGGCCTCCGGTCAACAAAGCCGTCAGGATTCGACGGATGCCTCGAAAAAACTGGGAAAGATGGTCGACGTTCGCCCGGAAATTAACAATCCCGAGTAAAACCCGTGACCATGAAATCGAGATTAACAAAATCTTAACAATTGGTGCGTTCAATGGTGTAGTTAAGACTTCGACCTGTGAACATTTGTCCTGACCAAAGGCCTTTCAGTATGCGATTCAGTGGCAAACACCTTTCCCTAATGCTCTCTGCACTGTTAGTGGCGTCCGCTTTCGGCTGCACCATTGAAACCGATTCGGCTCAGAATTCGGGAAACAGCTCCGGCGGCGAAAGCCCGACTGCTCCAGTCACAAGCTCCGAACCAACTCGAATTCAGATTGATGGTTCCAGCACTGTGAAAGTGATCACAGCAGCCATCGCGGAAGAGTTTGAAAGCAAATTTGCTGACGTCAAAATTGCGTTGAAAGTCACTGGCACTGGAACCGGTTTCAAGGAGATGATTGCTGGCCGAATCGACATTGCAAATGCGTCACGAGCAATCAAAGAATCTGAAAAGGCAGACTGCGCGAAAAACCATATCGAACTCCTGGAACTGCTGGTCGCTTTGGACGGACTGACCGTTTGCGTGAACAATGAAAACACGTGGGTCGATTCGATCACCGTTGCTCAGCTCAAGAAGATCTGGGAACCCGGCAGCACCGTGAAAAGCTGGAAAGATGTCGACGCTGCTTGGCCTGATGTTCCAATCGTGCTGTTCGGAGCAGGGGAAGAATCGGGCACGTTTGATTACTTCACAGAAACCATCAATGGCAAAGAAGATGAGATCACGGAAAACTACAGCCCCAGCTCCGACGACAACGTGACGATTACCGGTGTCTCTGGCGACAAGGGCGGGATGGGATTCTTTGGCTGCGCGTACTACTTCGCCAACAAAGATAAGGTCAAAGCTCTGAAGATTTCTCCGAAAGACGATCCGGCCGCCGGAGTGGCACCAACGCCTGAAGCTGTCAAAGCGGGTGACTACAAGCCACTTTCTCGCCCCCTGTTTATCTATGTGAAGAAGTCTTCGCTCGAGCGGCAGGAAGTTCAGGATTTTGTCCGCTTCTATCTGAACGAAGGAGCCGCTCAGGTCAGCAAGGTTGGCTATGTCGATTTGTCCGACGAACAAATGAAGAGCAGCCGCGAAGCATTTGAAGCGGCGGTCAAGAAAAAATAGCCTGCCCCTCAGGAGGATCCGGATCATTCCTGCGGGAACTCCGGATGACTTGAAAAGTACCACTGGCAGTATTCAGAGCATTTTTTGTCGCGGGTCCATCGGAGTCAGAGATCGACGCGATTACTGGACTGATCCCTATGACGATGGGCAAATTACCCGCGTGGGCCGTTCAAAGGGTTTCGCGCCGCCACGAGAAAATCATTCAGGCGGCTCTGTTCCTGTGCGCGGCTCTTTCGGTGCTTACAACAGCTGCCATTATCATGGTTCTGCTGGGAAATGCTGTCTATGCGCCGGGAGCGAAGAAGGCTTTCTTCGAACAGGTGTCTTTGTGGGACTTCCTGACAGGCACACATTGGAAGCCAGTCGACGGTCCAGCAGGACGGTTTGGTGTGATCCCATTGCTGTCCGGCACTATCATGGTGGCTGTGATTGCATCACTTGTCAGCGTCCCGGCCGGACTTGGCGCTGCCATCTACATGAGTGAATACGCCGCCCCGCGCGAGCGGGAATTCCTGAAGCCGGTTCTTGAGATCCTGGCCGGTATTCCCTCAGTTGTTTACGGCTTCTTCGCATTGAAGTTCATTACACCATGGATTCTGAAGCCCGCACTCGGGCTTTTGGGACTGGAACTCGGAACATTCAACGCACTCAGTGCGGGCATTGTTGTTGGCATCATGGTCACGCCGCTGATTGCGTCCCTTAGCGAAGACGTGATTCGGTCGGTGCCACGCAGTCTGCGTGAGGCCGCCTATGCATTGGGAAGTACTCGCTTCGACGTTTCCGTCCGGGTTGTTGTTCCGGCAGCCTTGTCCGGAATCCTGGCGGCCTTCCTGCTGGCGTTTTCTCGGGCGATTGGAGAAACAATGGCGGTCGTCATCGCGGGCGGTCAACAACCGATTGCAACGCTGAATCCGCTTCGAGGTGCTCAGACGATGACCTCGTTCATGGTTCATGCAAGCACGGGAGATAGTGCTGCCGACTCCATCAGTCGCATGAGTATCTACGCGATTGGAATCGCCCTGTTTGCCATTACCCTGACGATCAACCTGATCTCTGGCTGGATTCTTCGCCGCTATCGGGAGGTCTATCAATGAGTGAACCGCATCCGCCTAAAGAGCCAAAGATCGCCGAGCCAAAGGTCAGCTTTATCTCTGGCGGTGATCGTTACATTCGTAGCCGCCTGCTGCTCTCGAGAATCTTTGCGTGGCTGTGCCGCTTTTCGACGTACTCGGCTCTGGCAGTTCTCGTCGTCCTGTTGGTTGCGATCGTCTACAGCAGTATCGGTCGCCTTTCGCCAGACTTCGTGACGAACACGAACTCGACAAGTCCTGTGAAGGCAGGAATTCTGGCCGGGCTTTGGGGCTCATTCTGGTTGATCCTGTTCACTGCATTATTCTCGGTTCCAGTTGGCGTCGGGTCTGCCGTCTATCTGGAAGAGATCGCGAAAGACAGTGCGTTGGTTCGAATCATCAAGATTAACCTCGCAAACCTGGCGGGCGTACCGTCAATCGTATATGGAATTCTTGGTTATACGGTCTTCAGAACTTCAGCCGCAGCAATTGCAACTCTCTTTGACGGGCAACATGTCATCGGCGTTCTGGGGCTGTTTAAGGTCCGTCTTTCTAAGCTCCCCATTTATGAAGACAATATCCTGGTCGGCGCCCTGACACTGACACTCGTGATCCTGCCGACGGTCATTGCCGCTTCTCAGGAGGCACTTCGATCTGTGCCAAGCTCCATCCGAGTCGCCTCGCTGGCTCTGGGTGCAACACGATGGCAAACGATTTGGCGTCAGGTAATTCCCGCTGCTCTGCCTGGGATTTCGACTGGTGTTATTCTTTCAACATCACGGGCCATTGGTGAAGCCGCTCCACTGATCATGTTGGGCGCCCTGACTTATACGTCCATGTGCCCTGGCGGCATTGAATCACCACTGCAGTTGGCAACAAGACCGACTCAGGTCATGCATGCTCCACTGGATCAGTTTACGGCCATGCCTATAGAGATCTATGACTGGTCCAAACAGCCGGACGCTCGATTTACGGCTGTGGCGGCTTCCGGAATTGTGGTCCTGCTCGTGGTTTTGCTCTCAATTAACTCGGTGGCCATGGTCGTTCGACACTTTGCCAGCCGACGTCTGAAATGGTAATAATTTATCGCTGGAACGTCGTAAGCCGTTCCGGACGTATTGTTCTGGTTCACCTCCTTCCCGGACCTGCCTGCAGAGTTCCGGTCAACTGATGCTCCCTTATCATGCCAACAATTAGTTCAGGTAACGTTCCGCCGTCGGTCGCAGGCGTCGATCGAGATCTCGATATGTCAGCCCACCCGGCTGCGATCGAGGCAAGGCATCTGGATTTCTTTTATGGTGAGCATCAGGTTTTGTTTGATGTCTCCCTGACAGTCCCGGAACGATCCGTCACCGCGCTAATCGGCCCGTCAGGATGTGGCAAGAGTACGTTCCTGCGAACACTGAACCGGATGAATGATCTGATTGAAGGCTCTCGCTGCCAGGGAGAAATCCTGGTGGAGGGCCAAAATATCATGGATCCTGCCGTCGACGTTGTTTTGCTGCGAAAACACGTGGGCATGGTCTTTCAGAAGTCGACTCCTTTTCCCAAATCGATTTTTGACAACGTCGCCTATGGACCTCGAGTCGCCGGGGAAAAGAACCGTGCGGTACTGGCCGACCTGGTCGAATCCTGCCTCCGCAAGGCGGCTCTCTGGGACGAAGTGAAGGATCGCCTGACGACTTCCGCCATGTCGCTCTCCGGCGGTCAGCAACAGCGATTGTGCATTGCCAGAACGCTGGCGACGGATCCTCGAATCATCCTGATGGATGAACCGGCATCGGCCCTCGATCCGGCCAGTACCGATCGTATCGAAAATCTGATCGGAGAATTGTGTGCCAATTACACGATCGTGATCGTCACTCACAACATGCAGCAAGCCTCACGAGTCAGCCACCAGACCGCATTCTTCTACAAGGGCAAGCTGATTGAGTCCGGGCCGACGATGAAGATCTTCACACATCCTTCGGAGAAAAAAACCGAAGACTACATCACTGGTCGATTCGGTTAATTCGTTCTTGCCACCCAGCATGAAAAAATCATAACGCCATTATTTTCAAACACTTACGCCACGGTATCGCATCCAAATCAGCACCAGAAGATTCGACCTGCAGAGAAACGCCTGGCACAGCCGGGCAGAATCTTAACAAAAGAATTTCTTCCGCTTCAGAATCTGCGGCGATCTTAACAATCCATTAACACACACCCTTCAGAGTACCGGCTTCAATGACCATTCACTTTGTTCGCGAGATGGAACATCTGCATCGGGACATCCTTTCGATGTGCTCTGCAGTGGAAGAACTGATCAATGATGCTGTTGACGGACTGAAACACGGTCGCAGCGAACTTGCTCAGGAAGTTTCCGGTCGCGATCGAGAAGTGGATGAGTGGGATGTTCGAATTGAAGAAGAGTGTTTGAAGATTTTGGCTTTGTATCACCCCGTGGCCAACGATTTGCGTCGTGTCGCGGTGGTGATGAAGATTACGGCAGAACTGGAGCGCGTGGCGGACCTCGCCGTCAGCATCGCAGAACGTTCCGCCGGAATCGCGCTTTACGGTGAGTTTCCCATGCCGACGCGGCTGGCAGAAATGACCCGCGAAGCTCTCAGCATGCTGCATGACAGTATCGACGCGTTTGTCGAACAGAATGCCGCAGCGGCCAGAAAGGTTTGTCAGCGTGACGAGCATGTTGACAACCTGAACAGTCAGTTGATCGATGAAGTCGTTGTCATGATGAAACAACGACCGGATCTGGTGGAGCCGGGTCTGCATTTGTTTTCCGTGATCCGTCACGTAGAGCGAGTTGCTGACCATGCCACCAATATTGCAGAAGATGTAGTTTATCTGGTTGAAGGTGCCATCATTCGGCATCCGAGACTACACCGCCGATCTGGTGCGAGCGCCACTGGAGGAGCGTAACAAATCAGGACTTTCGAGACTTCTTAAAGCCTGCGAATGTTCCGCCAGCGCTCGAAGGTAGAGCCTGCTCCATGTCGCCAACCATTCTTGTGATTGAAGATGAACAGTCGATTGCCGACGTGGTCATCTACAACCTGCAAAAAGAAGGCTACAACGTTCATTGGGAACGCGAGGGACGCAGCGGACTGACTCGAGCTCAGTCACTTCTGCCCGATCTTTGCGTTCTGGATCTGATGTTGCCAGGAATTGACGGACTACAGATCTGTCGGTTGCTGAAGGCGGACTCCCGGACAAAGTCCATTCCGGTCATGATGCTGAC
>JBPOIW010000346.1:0-3226 GCA_052034165.1 Planctomycetota bacterium
TAATGACGTCTGATCAGATCCGGCAGGTGATTCTGGACATTCTGGGGCGAATTGCTCCGGACGAGGATCTCACCGATCTTGACGACGCGCGTCCGTTCCGTGAACAGATGGAATTGGACAGCATGGATTTCCTCGACATCGTCATGGAACTTCGCAAAATGTATCGAATTCAGATCCCGGAAGAGGACTATTCGAACTTGAATACGATGGCGGGAACCGTGGAGTATCTTCTGCCTCGGCTGAAAGACGTTCCTGTCGGCGCGTAGCTAAGTTTTGATTTTGTTCGTAGTGCTGACTCCAGTCGGCATTCGTGTTCAAATTTCAAATTGAATGCCAAACAAAGTCGGCGTGACAAGCTGAACTATCACAAGTATTTCGACAACTCGTCATTTTGCGGTAGGATGGGCATTCTTGTCCGTCTCAGTTTTGTCGGACAAGATTGTCCAACGTAGGTTTGAGTTCTGACAAAGCACTGGATCTGCGTCCCGCGCCCCGGTTACTTGTCACTGAGCTTTCGGTTACCGAAGACACAACCAAACGAAGCCCGCTCTTTTCAAAGAGCCGGGCTTCAATCGGTTCAAAGGGGTTGATGGCTGTGCGTTATGACACCGTGATTATCGGTGCCGGGATGTCCGGTTTGTCCGCAGGAGTGCGTCTGGCGTACTACGAAAAGAACGTCTGCATTCTTGAGCGGCACACGACCATTGGCGGCCTGAATTCTTTTTATCGCCTCCGTAAACGCAACTACGATGTTGGTCTGCATGCGGTCACGAACTATGCAGAGCCCGGTACGAAGCAGGGACCTCTCAGCAAGCTCCTGCGGCAACTGCGAATGAAATGGGAAGACTTTGACCTGAGGCCGCAATTGCAGTCTTCGATAGTGTTCCCCGGTGCGACTCTTTATTTCACCAATCAGTTCAACTACTTCGTCGATCAGATTGCTGCCGCGTTTCCTCAGCAGATCGACGGTTTCCGTCGCCTGGTGACCCGCATTGCCGAACACGATGCTCTGGATCTGGAACGCCAAAGCGTGTCAGCTCGCCAGGTTGTTTCCGAATATATTCGCGACCCGCTGCTGGTCGACATGCTGTTCTGCCCGCTGATGTTTTACGGCAGTGCGACGCCGCGGGATATGGATTTCAGCCAGTTCGTGATTATGTTCAAGAGCATTTTCCAGGAAGGTTTTGGCCGGCCGTTCGATGGCATTCGGCTGATTCTGAAACGGCTGGTAAAGCACTTTAAATCTCTGGGTGGGCACCTGAAACTTCGTGCGGGAGTGCAGGAAATACGCCAGAGCAATGGGCGAGCGACCTCTGTCCTTCTGGACGACGGCACTGAAATCGAAGCCGACAACATTCTATCGTCAGCCGGCGCGGCAGAGACGATGCGGATGATTGATCCGAACAGTCCACCCGCGAAAGCGGAGCCCGGCGATATCTCGTTTGTAGAATCAATCAGTGTTCTGGATTGTGAGCCGGCACAGCTGGGACATCGCGACACGATCGTGTTTTACAGTGACTCCAAAGACTTCCATTACGAACGGCCCAATGTGCCGGTCGATCTTCGCAGCGGAATTATCTGCTCACCGAATAACTTCGATTATCCGCAGCCATTGGAAGACGGTCGCATACGTATCACCGCGTTGGCCGATCCGCACTATTGGATGAATCTTCCTGAAGACCAATACGTGGCGGCCAAGCAGCATTGGAACGATGAAATCATCAAAAGTGCGACCCAGCACATTCCGGACTTTCGATCGCATGTGATTGATACGGATGTGTTTACCCCGCGAACCATTCGCCGTTTCACAGGGCACCTGAATGGCTGCGTCTACGGCGCTCCGCAGAAATTTGTGAACGGCCAGACGCCGCTGAATAATTTATTCCTGTGCGGAACCGATCAGGGATTTCTCGGAATCGTCGGTGCAATGCTCAGCGGAATCACGATCGCTAATCGCTACTTGCTGAAGTAGGCGGAGATTCGTTCCGGGAACTCACCTCGCAGATGATGTTGGCTTCATCAACTCTCGTAGAGTTGCGGCCGCATCCTCTGGTGCAACAGTGACGATTTCGACGCTGCTCAGGTATTCCCAGCCGGCATGTCGTCCGATGCGTGGCAGCAGTTCCAACATCCACCGAAACTGCGGCGGCTGATCCAGTCGCGGATGAGGCAGAATCAGATTGAACGAGAATGTTCCGTCAAGGGCTACTTCCAGAGCTTGAATCGTTTGCTTTAAAAGACGCGCAAGTTCGCTGAGGCAATGATCTGAAGCGCTGGCAAACGACGCCGGTCCTGCGAGCAGTGGAATGAATCGCACGTGCCATGGGGCCCGCGATGCAAATGGACACAGCACCAGAAGATCGGGCGTTTCGACGATAATCCGTCGCTGTGCTGCACGTTCAGCCTCGGCCAGATCCATCAGCAGCTCTTGTCCCGTTCTTTGCCGATACTCAACGGCACGCGAATGCCGCTGTTGGTCCAAAGGAGTCAGAGTCTCGGCCGCAATAATCTGCGAATGACAATGCGCCAGAGAAGCCCCGGCACTGAAGCCTTCGTTACGAAACACCGCCACGCTCTGATACTGGCTGGATTCGGTCAGGTGCTGAATGCGCTGACGCCAGGCGAACAGGACCTGTGTGACTTCTGAATGCGAGAGATCGGCCAGACGCGAACGCGAATCGGGGCACTCGATCACCACTTCATGAGCACCCAGTGCTGGCGCTGAGGGAAAAAGATCGGACGCTGGATTTAAATGATTCGCGTCAGGTTTTGACGCTGAGACCGGCACAACGGCCGGGAATCGATTGGGGACTACTCTGAGATCCCAGCCCGGGGTATTGGGAGCAGTGCCAGGCTTTCGGACGGCAAAGCATTCGTTCGGGGTTTCTGCTTCCGAGCCTTCTGCGAATGGATCGTCCGTCCGGGCAATCGTCGGTTCCGGGTGTCTCGCCGAAGGCCTTGCTGAGCGTGCGGGAGCAATCAGGGAAACCAGGCCTGTCAAAACATCAGTGCGATATTCAGGAGAGGAAGTTGAAGTCATGCGTTGGTTGAATCCAGGTGATTTGACCGAGCGAGTGCTTTGGCTTTGTAACAGCTGGCAAAAGTCGTTGGAGAACTAAGTCAGAGTTGCATTCTGTCGAAGGGTTGTCTCACGTCTGCGGCCCAGCCGGAGTCGCCGGCTTTTGTGCTGGCCGGCGCCTCCGGCTGGATTCTATGGACCATCTTC
>JBPOIW010000135.1:0-7160 GCA_052034165.1 Planctomycetota bacterium
CATTGCTGACCTTTCTGGTAAGTAACAAAGGGAGTCCTTTGCCTTACCAGTCAGCGTTGGTCATTTCGTTGGTCGAACGTCAAACTCGTTGGCTGTGTTTTTTGATTTCCTTGGCGTTTGTTGAAGGAAGTTTTTCGGAGAAATTTTTCTTCGCGTTGGGCCAGCGTTGGTTATCGATACTCCGGAAATTCTGCGCAACATTCCATAAATATCTGATCAGCATCCCCAGCTTGTAGATCTTTCCACGTCTTGAAGCTGCGGATAGTTGCTGCTTTTACATGAATCAATTTCTCCCATGCCGGCGAATTCCTTGCTAAGTATGCACGATTCAATGCGATCAGCCGCCGCATCTTCTGCTCACCACTGTAGGAATCTGAGTGTATGACGTTCATTTCATGGCTATTCGCCAATTGTGACACCATTTCTTTCAGAGCAGCAAGTTGATTGCTGTCGCTCGTCCCTGCGTCTGATGGCAGATCATGGTTGTCATTGTGCCGATCCTTTGGCACTGTGGGCACATCTGGCTTGGGAGCGTTATTCGCCATCTCTCGGAATGCGTTCAAAAGCAGGTCACCCGTGTTGGGTACATAATCAGTCGCATTTTTTGTATGCCAAGCCACTCGCTTCAGGTCCCGCACAGAACGCGGTGGCATGCCTGGCATTTCGATGGTGGGATTGAGGCAATGCAAACTCGCCCACAACCAAGTCAGGAGCACATTGTCGGTATCGATTTCATTACCGAATTCAGCAACCAGTGCGTCAATATCATTGATCTGCCCCTGCCTCGATATTGTCCCTGAATACAACAACGCGACTACAACTCTGACTATGGCTTTCAAACTTTGTGAAAGATCATCAATGCCACGAAATAGTTGCAATGTTGACCATTTTTCATAGCTAATTGTGCTAACGGATTTCTCAATACAATCCAACGTCAATTTGATGCCAAATTTCGATTGATTCCCGGGCACACTCTCGGAGTTTGATCCTTCCTCTAAAAGGAAGAATCCGATCAAGATGGCTAGCGATTTTGAGTTCGCGTCTTCTCCGGCATCAGCGCCACAATCCCCTGCCGCCAAATTTTGGGCTAATTCGAATCTGCCTCTCTCGCGATTGACTGTGTCATCCCGTAGACCGGGATCAAGTCGCATTGTGTAGAACGGTTTAACATACTCCGCGTCCGCTTTTTCGTTCCTGGCCGCATCCAACATCCCGTTAGAGGGAGATCGGGCATTGTTCGAAGAGTCATGCGTTGTGTTTGCTTCCACCACTATCCCTTTTCCATAGCGATTTGGACTGTTGTTCAAGGAATATACAAGCAACCAGATCAACTGAGCAGGAGGCTCATGGTTTCAATTTGGGAAGCGAGGCTCCGCCTACCCCGGGAATGCTACCCAGTTTTCTATAAATCGAGCAAGCATGCTGCATCCCTCGTGAATGCAAAGCAGCCTACTTTCAAGTGGAAGTAGCAATGATAAATGCTTATCGGGAATTGAGTTTTGGCAAATCTTGCCCGCTGGACTCCAATGTTCCCAGTAAAGTCCGACAGCCCCAAGGGGAAACAAGACCAGCATGAGGAGTGCCCGGCAAATGGGTACATCTCGGTAGTTCCTTCGTCGCAAGTGCCGCTGGTGGTGACAGCAACGGATCAGCGAACGCACAGGTTGAACGTGTTGATGGAGGACCTTGACGGCGTGGTGCAGATCGCTGTTCAGGTTGACGGAGAACTTGTCTGGATCGGAGAAGTCTCTCAACGCTTGCTGGAATGCATTGACGGTCCTGCGGGGTTTCGTACCGACAACAGCAGCTTCATCTTCAAGATGTTTATTAAGCCATAAAGACGAAATGTTCTGAAGGCTGCCAGCAGAAAAGAGACGTTCTCCGACAATCGCCTCACTTTTTCACGGGGCGTCGCAACCAGGTGTTTTCTCGGGAATCATTTTGCGGCTTCGGTCGGTAGTGATCTCGGTAGGCAGAGATACCGATCACCCTCTGATGCTTCCATCCGCTGGCGACGCACGACCGAAGTGGACTCTGCACGATTTGATCCGCGCGGCAAAACAGACACCAGGCGGTTGCATTGCCATACTCCAGTTCCACGGCGTCCCCGATACTGCTCACGACTGGGTTAGCAGTAACCCGCAGAACGTCAAGGCTTACCTGAAGTATCTGAAGCTTGAAAACTATCGAGTCATCGCCCTGTGGGATATCTGGGACTACAGCAAACCTGCTGTCGAGCCTGATGATGCGAACCCCATCATTGAAGCACGCAGGTTGCCGACTCAAGCAGAGTCAACACTGAGTGACGGCATCTCTCCGGCTAACTAAAAAAACTGACGGAGCACGCTACAATCTGCGGGCGAAGCTGCGTGACTGCTCGCTCCACTCATATTTGGCCGTCATCGATCGGAACTCGGATGATTCTCCATGTTGACATGGATGCGTTCTATGCGTCCGTCGAAGAACGTGATGACCCGACTCTGTGCGGCAAGCCTGTCATTGTCGGAGGCACTCCGGAAGGCCGTGGGGTCGTGGCTGCTGCGAATTACGCTGTCCGAAAATTCGGCGTGCACAGTGCCATGGCAACAGCGAAAGCTCTGAAACTTTGTCCGCATGCCATCGTGTTACGTCCACGCATGGATCACTACGCTCAGATATCACACCAGATTCGCGAGATCTTTAATCGGTACACACCAGAGGTCGAACCGCTATCGCTGGATGAAGCGTTTCTGGATGTCACGGGAAGCGTGAACCTGTTCGGATCCGTCGAAACCATCGGACGAGCCATCAAGCAGGATATTCGGAAGGAACTCAATCTCATCGCATCCGTTGGCGTCGCTCCCAACAAGTTTCTGGCCAAGCTCGCCAGCGACATGGACAAGCCCGACGGCTTTACAGTCATTTATCCCGATGCAGTCCAGAGTGTACTTGATCTGCTGCCGGTCTGTCGCATCTGGGGTGTTGGTAGAGTCACGGGCCAGAGATTTGACCGTCTTGGGATTCAGACCGTCGGCCAGCTTCGAGAGATGAGTCTGCAACAGTTGCAGGATGAGTTTGGCCAGTCTGGTGAACACTTCTGGCAACTCGCGCGAGGCATCGACAATCGCGTCGTGGTTGCTGATCGCGAAGCCAAGTCAATTTCACATGAGACCACGTTTGCTGAAGATGTTTGCGATATGGATGTCCTGCGAGCGTGGCTGATGGAACTGACCGAACAGGTAGCTCGGCGTCTGCGAAGTCACGAGATTCAGGGACGTACGGTTCATCTTAAAATTCGTTACAGTAACTTCGATACGTTCACGCGATCGAAGAGTATTTCGCCGGCAACAAACGCTACCAGCCAACTCTGGTCTGTGGCCCAGCAGCTTCTACTGTCGGAACTGCCAGACCGTCCGCTTGTTGTTCGACTGCTTGGCATGGGTGTTTCCAACCTGCAAACCAAACGGCCAGTTCAGCAAAGTCTGTTTGCTGAGGAACAGGATGAGAGAGACACGCGGCTTGATCAGGTGGCTGATTCGATCAGAAAGCGATTTGGAACTGCATCACTCCGTCGAGCCAGCACCGTGCAGCACAACGCGGAACACAAGCCACTGCCGGGGCCGGAATAGCATTGAGGCGATGCTGCGATTCAACCGGATTCTCCTCCACATCGCGAGACACGCTGCGAAAGTACCGCAGCGGAAGAAGCTGCTACTTTCTGGTGGAAGAATCCGTTCATCGTCGAGCCATACAGGCGTAGACGCATCAGCAGGATCTTGAACTGATCCAACGTGGCGTGGCTCAGATGGAAACTGGCAAGGGGACTCCGGTGGAGAAAGTCCGTCAGCAGTTTGCCCGTGAACTGGGCTTTCCGGTCAAAGGCTCATGAGCTATCGAGTTGAGTATCCTTCAATTTGCAGCCCACGGTAGCAGAAGGAAACCGTGAAACGCAGAATGCCCCGAAGGTCCTCCAACTGCCCCGCACTCAGCAACGAACACTCCCATGGAACGTGGCATCTCCGAACAATCCAAACAGCTCCGTCGGCACCTGCTGAATCACAATGCTCCGGATGTGATGAAGTGGATGCAGGAATCTGGCATGGCCGACCCAGTCGGCATGATCGTTGAGATGACCGACGAGATTGGCAAGCAACTGACCTGCGCAGCTCTTGAGAAGCAAGGCATGCCACGGCACGAGATCCCGGAACTCATCGCGTCCTACTGCAGAAACGCCATCCCGACATTCAAATGCGTCGTCAGCTTCGAGACCGCCAAGAAGATCCTGCCCATCACCTCCGAAACCGCCCTCCAAAACCTCACCGCCCCACGCAAGCCGGGCGTCCACTGGATCGTCATCGTTGGTGGCGGAGAGAATAGCTACGCTCAAGTACCTATCATTGCCGCGACAATTTGATTCGAGACTCTTCTGGCAAGGGTTGCTGGCTCTGTTCGTCCTGAGGTTGTGGAATACATCAGAGACGCGATGGGTTGTTTCAAGTCGATGGATGTCGTTCACATCCAGAACTTCGCACTGGCACTGGCTCTGATCGGCAACAAGGGACTCAACATCAATGATCCCGCCACGAAGCATCGGCTCAACATGTGGCCCGGCGAGTATTCCGGCATGCAGGTGATTTCGATCATGTACGCCGCCTTCCAGCAGTTTGCTCCTGATGCCGATCTTGGCATCGACTTGAGCCGCGAGTATCGAATTGCTACTCAGTCCGGAGCGTGATGAGTAGACTGTCTGGCATGTTTAGCAGCTTCCCATGACGGCTGTTCGTCGAGGCATCTTATGATCTAGGTCAGCAAACCAGATTTTTCGATTGGCAAACTGCTCGCCACCCCGGCAGCACTTGAGGCGTTGGAAGAAGCCAAAGTAGATATCATCGATCTTGTCGAACGTCATATCGCTAAAGATTGGGGTGATCTGTCTGACGATGACAAGCGGCTGAACGAAGAGGCTCTGCACGATGGTTCGCGAGTTCTGTCGGCGTACATTCTGCCGACGGGTGTGAAGATCTGGATCATTACTGAAGCTGCTGATGACAACGGCGACCGAGCAGCCACGACGGCGTTGTTTCCCGAAGAGTACTGACTCGATGCTCAAATTTATTGGGTTAGCAATGAGAATCAGCTGAATGACGTCCGCCGTAATGGAGACATCTGTACAGACGCGACAACACGTGAGCGGACAAGTACGAGGAAGTGAAACACGAAATGAGCAGAATGCACATCCGATTCGAAAACAGAATTGGTCTCTAACTGATACAAGGCTGAGTGTTCGCTGTTGTTAGAAGGTCTCATGAAGCCGCTGTCATGGGAACTCTGACCAACGAGCCAATCACGCTGACGTTTGACGATCTGGACGAACTCGACCGTTGATTCGAGATACTTCGTGAACTCGCGACTCCGGAATCATCCGGGCTAGATGTTGTCCGGTCTCGTATGCCGACTCTTCGAAGTGAGAGTGATGCGGAACTTCTGATTGCGTTTCATCGCTCTTCTGCAACTCCGCAACGAGTTCGGTGACCTCCTTCAACAACGGCTGCATTTCTCTCTGAGGTGGCCATGACGACGTTCTATGGCCGCGTCTCCTGGTTGAATTCTCAGTCGCCCAATGCAACGCTACACCACACACCTCTCCCATTCTAGACAGTTTTCAAGAACTTCTTCTATTGCCTTATTGACCTTTTCGGACTTCCCAATAGCGCTACAAAGCTGACATGCACTCGGGTATAATCTCACGCTCAATGTCATCCAGTCGCTGTTTCCTTTTTTTGATACAATCATGCACCGGTAAGGATGCAAAACGTGAAACTCTATCACTTCACATCTCGCGAGGCTGCTGTCGCCATTCTGGCCAAAGGCTTCACAATCGAGCGAGATGACGGCGTGTGGTTCACACCGCATCCGCAAACAGCCATGGGAGAAGAGAGCCGCGTGGTGCTCTTGGAAGTGGAAATTGACCGTACTGACGACGAAATGTCGGAATTTAGGCAACCAGTTGTAGAAGAATTCTTTGATGATGAGACGGAGGAATGGGTGCCCGATCCATCGACCGCATATGACTGGTTCAAGGTCCCTGCCGCGAAGTGCCAGCAGTTAATAAGCAGCATCCGAGTTGTCCAGGCTGATGAACGGCGTGACCTCATGAGATGATCCAGTGCGCAGGCGGCGACCGTCGTTTTCGCAACATTGAACCCAACTTGATGGGTTTACTCATGCTTTACAAACATCCTTCGCAGGCTCTACCAGGAAACGGATTGCCGTGGATACAAGCAACTGCGGTCTGAATGCCTTGTCGCCATAGACATCGACGGGGCCAATTAGGTCGACATGCATTTTGTCATTGTGCGAAATCACTGGCTGAGCAAATCCAGAGTAATGGTGCACGGGCAGTTGCTTGGCCCCAATCGCGAGATCAGCCGATGTTGATACTGATCATGCCGGGAAACTCTCTGATTCCACGCAGGCTATAGCTGCGATCATGGAGATCGCTGACTGGGCAACTGAGTTTTCAGCACGGTAGACGTAAAACGACGGTGCGAAGGCGATGTAGAAATCGCATTGAGGTGCTGTTGTTGGTCGGCGTTTTTGTTCGCTTGCTGATATGCTAAATCACGTTCAATCGAGATGCTGCTCTGATATCGAAGATCGGTCGCGAGTTCCGATCGAATGCTGAGCTTGGAAGGGGCTCCAATAGCTAAAAAAAAGGTAAGCGCCCGGCGAAGAGCATGTTGCGGCCATGGTTACCCTCTGGATTTTTCCGGGAGGGTCACAGGTGGGAAAGCATTATTCGACGGAGCAGTGGGCGGCGTGGGTTGGTGAGCAGCGAGAGTCTGAGCTGAGTGTGGCGGAATTCTGCGACTGGATTGGTGTCTCACCGAACTCGTTTTATCGATGGCGTCAGAAGTTGGCCACGAAAGGCAGGCCGCTGGCAAGACAAGAGCATGAGGCAGAAAGACAGTCGGCCACAAAGCGGTCGATGTCTGCCGGACCCGAGTTGGTTCCGTTGACCGTTCTGACTTCGCCCGTCGTTGAGATTGATCTGCCATGTGGGGCTGTCGTTCGGGTTCCCAATGAAGATCGCTCGCTGCGTCGCGTGCTTGGCATACTTCTGGAAGCAGACGAGACTGCTCACCCTTCCCCAATCGCCACGCCCCGTCTCGAGCATCATC
>JBPOIW010000110.1:0-1842 GCA_052034165.1 Planctomycetota bacterium
CGGCGAAAGTCTTTTCCGTTTGATCTTTCGCCGACAATACGCAATGCAGGCCGCTTTGTGTGAATGCGTTGGGAAGATCTACCGGCCCCAGATGGATGCAAGCGGGGCACTGCAAGGCTCGTCTCGGTGGAGCGAGACGGCTACTTTGGCTCATCCCGGAGTCATGTTTAATGAATGTACGGTTCGACGGGCATGGATGCCCGTTTTGCCCAAGAATTAAAGCTATGCCACAGCACTAGAAATCGCCGACGACGTTGCCTTCGGACATGTCGCAGATGGATTGCCAGACGCCGTAGGTGGCTCGGCGAGCACTCGCATCGGAGAAGTCGGGGAGTGCATCCCACGCGGCTGGATCGCCGCTGTTGATGTTGTCGCTGATGATACGCACGGATCCGTCCATCATCAGAACCTGAATGCCATTGGAATGGTAACTGGACATCAAACCCTGGCAGTAGGGATTGGGACTTGGATCTACACCAACTTTGCACTGATTCGGCCGGAAATATGCACTGCTCATTGTGTGATGGACTGTCTCGCAATATCCCCACAATGCGCGTGCATGGAACTCGAACAACAGATTTTGAGAGCTGCTGAAACCATGTCTTTCTCCGATGAAAACCGTATTTGACGTTCCGTCAGTAACGTGGTGGATCCGAGTACTCGTATTCACGCCAATTGGCCCGACCCCTCGGTGATTCTCGTTGGCGGGGCCGAAGCCGTTGCTCCAACTGTTTCCCCATGCTGCGAGTGGTCTAATCTCGATGACCCAATTAAGGTTTTTGTCACCCCCGGGCGCCGGTACGAAGCCATTCACTCCGTAGTTTCCAACATAACTGCTTGATCCAAGTTTCGCCCACGCACTCGAAGCACCACCCGGAATCCGATCATCTACATCAGTAACGGCCCGAATGTCCGAAGGACACAGATAACCCGGGAGTACCGCAGAGAGCAGTAGCTCGTTGCTGTTTGTTGCGCCAACCGGCCCGCGGATTACCGCAGTTTCGGAGAAATTAATCTTCGAATAGATCGAGCTCTGCTCCAACATTGGTAGCAGATATACGCCCCACGAAAATCCCCGCCAATCAGTAGTTCCAGCATTTCCAAAGTCAATGCCCATGCTTCCCATCGGAAAGCATCTGTGGATGTCGTGATAGTTATGAAAAGCCAGTCCAATTTGCTTGAGGTTGTTCCGGCATTGTGTTCGCCGAGCAGCTTCGCGAGCGGCCTGAACGGCGGGAAGCAACAGTGCGATCAGTACGGCGATAATCGCGATCACAACCAATAACTCAATCAGCGTAAAGCCGGTTCGCTGACGTCTCATGGTTTACTGCCTGCTAAGTGTGACTTGTCGAAGTGTGCGACTGTCGATCGCAGATCTCTTCTCCTCCAACGCCCGCGTCCTTCCAAAGCCCGCAAACATTGAGGAACCTCGTTGTGGTAACGGCCAGCGACAGATGGAGTGATCGTGACCAGCTTAGCGCAAGGCCACTCCCGCATCAGTGCCAGTCATTAGTACACCAGTAAAAGCCCCGTTCGTCAATCTGGTTATTGATGAATCCAACCAAAGTCGCCGTCTCACTCCGTCGAGACGAGCCTTTGAGCTTTCGCCAGCAAGACTCGATGCAGGCATTGCAACCCCAACGGGGTTTTACAACAAAGCCTGGGGTCGCCGTGACCACGGCGCACCCCAGGAAAGGTTGCCCTCCGATTTGAACCCCACTGGGGTTCCACAATTCGTTGTGGCGATACCTGATTAAGGAATGATGTCCGTGCTGTGGAACCCCATCGGGGTTCTGGACATTCCCTGTTCTGATACCTGGGGTGCGCCGTAAGACGGCGACC
>JBPOIW010000298.1:0-1699 GCA_052034165.1 Planctomycetota bacterium
TGTGGTCGCTCTCGAGGCAAGCGATGCGTTTCTCAACCTCATCGGCGTCGGACTCTTGTGGGGTTTTCGAAGTCTGACGCGAATCCTTGGGATCATCCCTAAACCGCTGTTCCTTCACAATAAGCTCCTTGACATACCAATCGAAAGATCGTCACTTAAGACTGCTGAGACGATGGGCTAACCAGAGCTGGTCACGAAAGCCGTCGAACGACGGCCTGTATCTTTCGCGTTCCGCGCTGATTAGTTTCACAGTCGATCACCACCCTTCTTGCTGGCACAAATCCATCATTGAACCCATCCGAACGGCCTCTGCAGTTACACAGATCCTACGCGCGTTTCAAAGAACCTGACATGTGAATTCCACCTCTGTTTTTCGGTTTTCTGAAGATGATTTTGTCCCCAGAAAAACCAATCAGTATGGGCGCAGAATTCATGTCAGGACAGACTGCAAAACGCTCTGTCAGACAGTCATTTCGGGGGTTACGTTTTTCGTAACGGTTTGGTTGTTTGTAATCACGAAACTGTTGCAGATCTGAAGCTCACGTCAGATGTCTTAGACGAGATTGTTGGACACAACAGAAAACTGAATCTGTGATGTCATGATCATCTCCATTCGGTGCGGAGAACCCTTCACAAGCACGGAACCTTTCGATCCCACAAGACGGCACACATTGAATCTCGTTTGAGCGCTGACAAACGGATTGGTGGTATTCGATTGTGAGCGATCCATGTGGCTCGCTTTGGCTTTGAATCCTTGCACGCAGTGACGTGTTCCATGAACTCGTTGGCGGGATGCTGCTCGGTGTCTGGGACTTGCTTGACCGGGACTTGGCGTGATGTGTGTATTGATGGCTGTCGCGGTGGTGCGTTTACCAGCCACGCTCTACTAACATGACCCGTTGGCTCGTCGTAAGCCTCAAAATGAGGAAGTCAGCGTCTGAGTGGGGTAGAGCAGAGCAGGCTGCCTCACACATCCAATTTTCTGCGGGGTACCCAACTACGACCGGAGTGAGCAGTGGTTATTGTGCTGCGCAATGAGTGCTACAGACAGAAGTGAGAATTTGACCCATGTCGGTAACGTCATCCATCATGATCGCTGATAACTGTTTTCAGTCATCACATGAGACAGGGCTGGTTCCAGAAATCGGGCAGGCGCAATCGCGCAAAACGTCTATAGTATCCTTTTAGAGGTTTTGCGCGATTAGCACGTCATAAAATCATTCTGAATCCTGCTCCCCCTCACACCCATCGGAGGCAGGACCTCGCCCGTCCGTCGATCGTCTCACAAGCTGATAGCGAGTGCTACTGCCTCGCCCCGATCTGCAATACTCAATGTATCCAAGGTTTCGCAGAACTCGCAGGGCCAACCTGACGGCACTCATGCTGAGGTCAGGGACGCGACGCCTTATGTCTCGCGCAGCAAACGAGCCCTCAAACTGGCGGCAGACTTGCCAGACACGGTCCTCTGAAGCTCTAAGGCTGAACTCTGGATGTTCCAGAAACTCAGTACAGATCAGATGTGAACTCACAACAACGACGTCACTTCCTTCAAACAGTACCGGCCTCGCCCGTCCTACGATCTGCCTCAGTTCTGCTTCAACGATTGAGTTATAGGCCGCATTCCACAGAGGATGGCCGTATCGGCTCGACCTAATCACCCGCGTCGCTCTGGTACGGTCTGTGATCTGAAATGACTGTG
>JBPOIW010000067.1:0-92373 GCA_052034165.1 Planctomycetota bacterium
CATTCTGAACGCCCGCTGGCTACTTGAAAACCCCGGCTACTTGTTTTCTGGCACGTTCAACAGAATCCACGACCGCCTGAACGTACTGCTCATCGGAAAACGGACTCATGATGTAAGACTTCAACGCGACGACAGGCTGGCCATAATCTGTTTCGCGAAACCGATCGGTCATCGAAATAACCACTCCATCGCCACGCAATGCTTCTGCATGCATCGCCTGAAACACCTGCCGGTTATAGTCATTGAACCGATGCAGTTGATCCGCGTATCGGGCATCAGTCTGCTCAAGCTTCGGCATTTCGAATGTATCGACGTCGTCCGGATAGACTCGGAACAATGTCACCGGCCCGAAGTTTTCCGGATTCATGACACTGATGGCGGGTTGAGCCGTCAGCCGGTTTCTCAGCGTTTCGGCCATCGTCACGAGGTGCCCCAGTAATGTTCGCAGGCCCGATTTTCCGAGCAACTGCAAGGCCCCAAGAGCTGACATGGGACCACAGCCCGATCGACTGGTCTCCAGCGTGAACTTGCCGGGGTTGTAATCGCCCGATTGAAACAGATACGGAGTTGTCGACTGATCACGCGTCAGCATTTTCAGGTCTCTGGCATCCTTCACAAAGAACGCGCTTGAGACGTAAGGCGCAAAACCTGTTTTGTGATAATCCACACCGATGGAGTCCGCCATATCCAGATGGCGGATGCGGCGATTGGCTCCGGCGAGTGCTCGCAGTGTGCGGTCAGGAAATTGAAGCGGGTTTTGAGTAAAGTCGTAATCGCGAAAGACGCTCCACGCCCAACCAATAACAGCATCAGCATGCAGATGCGGCACGTAGTCGAGAGAAAACTCGTGGACAAAATCATCGCGAAGTTCGCGGATCTTTTCGAGATGATCCAGCCCGAATGCATCGGTTGTTCCCATCGTGGCCACGATACAGGCGATACGACGTCCTTCTTTCAGCAAACGGCGCAGTTCGCTTTCCAGCAAGCACGTTCTTATCTCGTTATTCGGAGCGGTTGGGATTTTGACAACGCTGTTGGCGCCGAGACCCAGCCATGATGCGGCCGTCTTGTTTGCATAATGCGCTTGGTCCGAGCACACGACGACGGGCATATCGCCGCGAATGCCGTTCTGCATGGCTCCTGGAACAGCTTTCTCGATGCCAAGGCGGATGGCGTAGAGCAAAGTTCCCGTGCCGCCGAAAGTAAAAATTCCGCCTGACAAATTGGGGTCGTAGCCCATCAGGCGAGCCGTCATGCTGATCACTTCTGCTTCGGCCAAAGCCACGCCTCGACTGGCTTCCTCACTGCACAGATTCGGATTGTAAATTGCAGGTAGAAGTGTCCCGAGAATTCCTGGGATACACGGCGGATTGATCACGTTCACCTGAGATCGTGGGTGTCCCCAGATAAACATCCCTGCCAGATGATCGACGAGATTTCTGGAGACGAGTTCCACAGTGCTCATATCATCCGGAACGCTGGCCTCTGTGGCTTTCGAGAAATCGATTTGCTGAGGCTCTCCCAGGATCGGGCGCTGCGA
The DNA here is from genome assembly GCA_052034165.1 of Planctomycetota bacterium. Lineage (GTDB taxonomy): Bacteria > Planctomycetota > Planctomycetia > Planctomycetales > Planctomycetaceae > SXXK01. The sequence goes on from JBPOIW010000067.1 coordinate 1,541, forward strand.
CTTCATCGCGTCGACGCGGTCCAATGCTCGCAGCACAGAGAAAACAAACCACGCATCGTGCTCCTGATCGGAAACCGGCTGAGGAAACGCTCGCCGAAGCACATTCAGATTGTCTCGATATTGGGGCATAAGAATTTCATCCGCTCACGCAATTTCTCTGGGGGCCTTCGACTTTCTTTAGCGGCTTTCAATGCGTACGATCAACTGGTTGAAGTCTGGTTCCTCCAAGTTTTGCAGAATGAATTATGAACGCAGTTTCAGAAGTCCTGACTCTGGGACGAAATATCACGCTCTTCCCCGTGATTCACGGGAGCGGCGATTTTGCCGTCGAAGTTCGTCGGTTGATGCTGGCGCAGAAATTTGCGTGTCTTGCGGTACCGCTGCCGCCATCTTTTCAAACTGACGTCGAAGCGGCGGTTGAGCGATTGCCTTGCGTTTCAGTCGTTCTTCAGCGTCAGCCAGTTCAGACGTTTTCGTCGACGACAACTGATTTTTCAACCGGGGCTGAAGAAGAGGGCGACGATGAACTTCCGGAAGCCAGTTATGTTCCGATCGATCCTTGTCAGCCAGTCATTGCCGCACTACGAATCGCGCGCCAGGAACGGATGGTACGGGCGTTTATTGATATCGAAACAGATCAGTATATTCCGCGAGAAGCCTCCTTGCCGGATCCGTATGCTCTGAAGCGAGTGCGACCGGAGCAATTCGCGGCCGCGGTGTTGCCAGCGCTGCCAGCTCCTGAGGATGAAGATCAGTTTCGGCGAATCCATTGGATGGCCAGTGAGTTGCATCGACTGTCAGCGCAGCATGAGTCCGTCTTATGCCTCTGCAATATTATGGACTGGCCGTGGCTGCGCGATGCCTTCAACAGCGCGGTTGAACGCCCTGCTCCGCCGACGTGGTCGGAAACGCCCACGGAATCTTTTGGTGTTTCCGCCAGAACACTGACGTTCATGCTGGGAGAACTGCCCTTCATTACCGGACTTTATGAGAAGGCTCGATTCGAACTGGATGATGACGAGAATCTGTCGATTGATGGAATCAAGTCGTTGTTGCTTCATGCGCGAGATCGTTACAAGGATGAATTCAAATCACGTGCTCGTCGGATCACACCGCAGTTGCTGATGAACTGTTTAAAGTATGTCCGAAATCTGTCGTTGATTGAGCGTCGATTTACTCCGGATCTTTATACGCTGGTGGTTGCTTCTCAGCAGACGGCGGGCGATCAGTTTGCAATTCATGTTGCCGAGACGTCGCGTGACTATCCTTTCGCACCGAGCTCTGATCTGCCGGAGATACGATTCGGGATTGATCGAACGATTTTGCCGGACGGTTCAGAATTTCGTCCTGTCTGCCGACTTCCGGGGCATCCTGTGGTCTGGCGAAGTTGTCGGCTGAATGCTCGCCCTGACCGCCGCACCAAAGTGGAATGGCAGAAGTCGTGGAACCCGTACGGTCAATGTAGTTGGCCACCGGAAGATGTCGCGATCGAGAACTTTCGGACTCATGTGAAGAACGTTGCTCTGGATTTGATCGGCAATGATCTCGCGAGGACCGAGAAGTTTTCTGCCAGCATGAAGGACGGCCTGGATATTCGCGAGACGCTGAGAAATTGGCATCTGGGTGAATTGCATGTCAAAGTCTTCCCGCCAGCTCGTGGAAAAATCGACTGCGTTGTGATGCTGTTTGATTCGCCCGCGGATCCTCGTGATTATCCCTGGCGAATTACCTGGCACGCCGAGAACCACGATGAATCGACGTTGTCGTTGTTTGCGACAAACTTCGCGGAAGACATGATTGGCCCCGGGATTGCGCTGGCGCGGTATGGTGGTTGTATGTTCCTGTTTCCGCCGCGCCCGGTTCGTGATATCTGGCGAGATCCTCAGTTTGATTTCGTCGATACGCTGGAAGAACGGTTGATTGCGGCCGGGTTACATTATTCCAACGAACGACACATCGCGCTGATGAGCCATTCGCCTCCCGGGGCTGGATGGAGAAGACTGGCCAGCAAGTACAAGAAGAAAATTGTGCATGTGCCGATGAGTCGCTTTGGGGCGGCGACGATCGAGAAGCTGAGGATGTTCCACGTTCTCAATGGCCACCACATCCGATCGTTTGCGGAACACTTCATTCGGAAGCCGTAGAGGCTAACTTCAGTGTCCGGCTGGCTGGCCGCGTTTCCGTGGGTCGCTGCCGCCGGACAATGTTGTTTCATCCAGAGCTGCGGCTTGAGTTGCCGCCAGAGAGCTGCTGCCTTTGATCGCGTGGCCTCGTTCTTTCAGCGAGACGCCCGTCGTCTTTTGTAATGCTGGTTCCAGCAACAATTCATTCGGCGCCCATTGGTGGTGAAAGCGACTGGCCGAGACAGCGTCAGCCGGCGACATTTCGAACACAGCGTGATTGAGAAGGCTCTGCAGTGTCGCGGTAATAATTCGCGGGCCGCCAGAAGCGCCGCAGGCATAAGTCGCTTTATTGTTTTCCACAACGAGTGTCGGAGTCATGCTGCTGAGAGGTCGTTTGCCTGGTTCGATGACATTGGCTTCGCTCTGAATCAATCCGAAGGCGTTGGGTTGGCCGGGATTAGCTGTGAAATCATCCAGTTCATTATTCAGAACAATCCCATATTCCGGCACCACCACGAAACTGCCGAATGTCAGGTTAATCGTTTCGGTGCAGGCCACCGCATTGCCCTCTGCGTCGATCACGGAAAAATGGCTGGTTCCTCCGTCAGAGTTGAGAAAGAAGCGACCGTATTTCTCCGGAGCCAGCGTGCTTGTCATTGAAATTTGCTCCGCAATGTCGCGTGAGTAACCTCGGCTCAGGAGTTTGCCTACTGGCACCTCAACGAAGTCCGTATCCCCAAGAAACTCCGCGCGGTCTGCAAACGCGTGTTTCAGGACTTCCGTGACAAGATGAATGTAATCCGGACTGTTGTGTCGCAGCGACTTGAGGTTCTTTTGGGTCAGCGTTTCCCATTCTTCAAGTGACTGCAGCGTTTGCAGCAAAGCCACTCCACCACTGGAAGGGGGAGGCATCGTAAAGATTTGTTTGCCGTGAAATGTTGACTTGAGAGCTTCACGCTCAGTCGGCAGGTAGGCTGCAAGATCGTCTGTCGAGAAGATTCCGGACTCTGCCGTAATCGTCTGTGCAATTGCTGAGGCCACCGGACCCTCATAGAACCCCGCCGCGCCGTTTGCTGCGATGGCTTCCAGAGTCTTGAGTTGAGGAGAGTAAAACCTGTCGCCAATCTTCCACGGCTTGCCATCGTTAAGGTAGAGACGCTTCAGGAGTTTGAATCGATCTTCATAACCGGCATGGCTCCTGAGTTTGCTGAGTGTCGATGCCTGAACTTCCTGATCATGCTCATCGATCGGGACACCATTCTTACAGAGATCAATCGCTGGCTGGACAAGGCGAGCGATCGGCATCGTGCCGTATTTCTCGGCTGCATAACACAAGCCGGCCACGTTCCCGGGTACGCCGACAGCTTTACCACCTCGAACACTTGGTGGTTCGGGAGATGTGTTATCGTCTTGCAGTGCAGCGGCCGTCGCACCGGCGGGTGCTCGTTCTCGATAATCCAGTGCCACAGCTTTATTATGATCTGCGTCCCAGATCACCATAAAACCTCCGCCACCGATTCCGCAGCTTGCCGGTCGCACAACGGACAATGCGAATGATGTGGCAACGGCAGCGTCGACGACGTTGCCGCCATCGCGAAGAATCCGAGCGCCCGCTTCACTGGCCGCCACATGGTCTGCAGCAACCACAGCTCGCGGAAATGACGTCTGTTGAGCAGATGCCTGTTGAGCCTGATTCCAGTCAAATGCAATAGATGCGGCTGCTAGAAGAACGAGCCTCACACGATCAACACGATTCACAATGTCGTCTCCCTGAATCACAAGCGTACTTCTGCAGCCCTGCACATCTACGCAGAAGCTTCAAGCCGCTCATTGTGAACAGAGATGGCCCGTGTGTCGAATACACGGGCCATGCCATGCTGTTGAATCAGGCAGTGTTCTTTTCAGATCAGTTCTTCGATCGGTCGACCATTTTCGATCATATACGTCGGGCGGCCCGACTGGTTCGTGAACTGAATTCGCTTGTCGAAATCGAGCACATGGAAGACGGTCGCCATCAGGTCCTGAGGCGTAATCGGTGTGGTCTTTGGGACATCAGCTTTCTCGGCAGACTCACCCACCACCTGCCCCATCTTCAGTCCACCACCGGCGAAAGCCAGAGTGCTGAGTGGAGCCCAATGGTCTCGTCCTGAAGAGCCATTGATCTTTGGAGTGCGGCCGAATTCTCCGCTGATGACCAGCAGGACATTCTCCAGCATTCCTCGCTGATCGAGGTCCTCGACCAGAGCAGACACGGCTCGGTCGATCTCCGGACCACGCCGATCCATTTCCTGTTTGATATTGCTGTGCATATCCCAGCCACCATGTTGCAGCGTGACAAAACCGCAGCCTGCTTCACAAAGTCGACGTGCCTGAAGCATCTGTTCGCCAAGGCCTTTGCCATATCGATCGACAACGCGAGGATCTTCGTACTTCAGGTCGAACGCCTGCTGCGAACGACTGAGGATCAAATTGAACGCCTGCTCTTCGAATGAGTCAAGTCCTTCCATGAGACCTTTGCGATCAATGTCGCGTTTCACATTATCGATGCCTTCGAGCATGGCACGTCGATTGGACAGTCGTGACTGTTCGATCGAGAGTGACATGTTACGGCGAGCTTCACCAGCCGGATCGAATGGACCAAAAGCAGTCCCAAGGAACGCGGGACCATCTGCGTAGATTCCGCCAAGTCGAACGTAGGTTGGAATTCCTGTCACCGGATGATTGGTGCCGCGAATGCGTGACATGATGGAACCAAGAAACGGGCGATCGGCGACAGCTCCGTTGTCCGCCAGACGATTGTCGTAGCCTGTCATGACATAGTGCGTACCACCGGAGTGACCGCTGTTCGTGTGCGCGAAGGAGCGGACGAAAGCCATCTTGTCAGCCAGGCCGGCGATGCGTTCAAAATTACCGCCGAGGGTGACTCCGGGAAGTACCGTCTTCACTTCACCGGTGACGCTGCGGTATTCGGCGGGAGCCGTCATCTTTGGGTCAAATGTTTCAACCTGAGTCGGGCCACCACCCAGCCACAACCAGATCACAGACTTATCAGAAGTTCGAATCCCCTGCTCTGCAGCCCTGGCTTTTCGCTGCAGTAAATTGGCCAGTGAAAGACTGCCCAGCCCCAGTCCACCGACCCGGAGAAAATCTCGACGGGACGATCCTTCGCAATTGCGATGAGCCTTACCAAAATGAAAGTCGATCATCGGTATGCGTCCTGTATAAAGGGAGGATACGGAGGATGGCTGATCGCTGTATCCAGGAGTGGACAATTTTATCGCGGTGCTTGCGAAGTTTGCAAGACGACAGGAGAGGAAAGTGGACACGCGGTGCGACACATCTCGGCTTCCTCCGTTCGGATTCGACTGACCGCGTCTCTTAATTCATCGTCAGAGCATCTGTACGCAATCGTGCTGTCTTTGCGAACCCCGAGCATTTACCGGGGAAATTTGCGGTTTTGCAGACCCCATCGCTGTTTAGAGCCCGCTGCGTTCCTCACGGAGAAGCTGCTTTCGAAAGTGCAAGAATCGATTGTGCGGAGCGGATACGCACGTCGAGCGCGGGGTCTTTCAAGAGCTCTTTGAGCTTTTCGAGAGCTTCTGTGGTTCTGCTAAGTCCTGCAAACTCAGCCGCCATTGCTTTCGCTGTTGGGTTTGACGAATTCAGTTGTTTCACAAGGGCCACGCGTCCTTCGGAATTTCCCAGTGATGCCAGAGATACGGCCAGAAACGTGACCGACATCTCGTCAGAGGGCGTCGCGGAAGTCTCTTTCTGCAATGCGATTGTGATTGGCTCGGCATCGCCTTTGTCGCCGTGTCGGCCAATCACCCATGCCGAAAGGTTTCTGGTGGTGGCATCGGACGATCGAAGTTGTCGGCGAATCAGGCCGATTGCATCGGGATCATCAGCCTTCACCAATGCCGCCGCGGCCATGATCTGCAAGGGAATACTTTCGGATTGATTCATCGCTTCGCGCAGCAACTTTCCGTCAGCCGTCTGGCCAATTTTGTACAGGCTTTCTGCGGCATGCGTGCGACCTTTCGACGACGGATTACTCAGAATATCAAACAGAATCTGCAGATGGTTGTGATCGCCGGCCCGATAGAGTTCTCGCACGAGGCCGCAGCGTCGCTGATCATCCTGTTCATTCGGTAATCGCGATTTGAGGGCAGCGACGACTTCTGATCCGGCCCCCGCATACGTCAGCGCTTCAGCGGCATGCATGGCCGGCCAGAACTCTTCAGCAGCGAGGCCGCCACGAAGAATCGTCATGCACTCCGCAATCAGTTGCGCGTCAACAGGCTGCGGCTGTGCTCTGGTAGAGTCATCACCGAAAATCGAATTGACAGACATGGCCATGATCAGGAAGAGTGGAAACCGACAGATCGACACGCTCATATGAAACTCCCGGTTGTTACAAGGACCACATGGAAGGAGTGATGATTGCCTCCGGTACTTCAGTCGCATCCCGTTGGATGGCTGACAAGATGTCATCCGAAAGCCTTCCTTTCGAGAACATCACCAGATTCTGCTCGACCTGCTCCAGTGTTTCAACGCCTGTCAGCACGGACGTGATTCCGGGCCTCGATAGAATGTAGCGCAGTGCAAGTTCCATTAGTGAAAGACCTGAGTCTTCAGCAATCGACTGGAGCCGTCTTCTTTCCTGAAGGATGCCGAGAAGCTTCTCGGGGATAGCGTCCTCCGCCATTGCCAGCAACCCCTGCAGATAAACGCTGCGGATGAAGATCGCGACATTTCGAGAGACGGAGTCGTCCATGATTCCGCTGCGAAAATGCCGATGGTCGACGATGTTCGCGGGAATTTGCAGAGCTGAGGCACGTCCTTCGGAAATGAAATCTGCTGCAGCTCCGGGAATATTGCTGCACGAAACTCCGAAGTGCTTTAGCTTCCCCTCATCTCGAAGTCTTTCAAGAGTACCGGGGAACTGAGCGTCGCATTCTCGATGGAACAATACGATCGGAAGGCAATCCAGCTGCAACCGTTGCAGAGAAAGCTCAACGGATGCCTGAATTGTCGCTCCCGCAAGTCGGGGGTCTGCAAGTTCCTCTGTCGTGAGTGGTCTGACTTTTGTGACCACTACAACATTGTGACCAATGCCCAGGTCCTTCAGCGCTCGCCCCAGAAGCTCTTCGCTTTGACCATAAGCTGCTGCGGTGTCAAAACAGTTAACCCCTCCCGTCACTGCCGCATCAACGATCGCAACAATATCTCGATATTCCGGCTGCCCGATCTGGTTGGCAATTCCGTACGGCATCCCAAACTGAACTGTGCCCAGCATCATTTGAGAAAGCGACATGCCATTCCATGTGGTTGTATGCAAGGGAGGCCTGTTATGTCCAAAAGGTCCCAGGGATCGCCATTTGAAGATCGCATCCTTCTGATTCAAGGCTTCGATTGATGCCACGACCGCTGTCGAGTTGCAACTTCGAAGGCCAGCTTTGCATGCTCACTTTTTACCTTTCGACATTCTGCCACGAACGGTTACTTCGCAGTCGGGACGATAACGTGCCCAGGGCAGCATCACAATCGGAGTGAAGGTGTGGATTGAACGCAATCGGAGTCGGGGAAACGAATGTCCCCTGATGAGTTGATGAGACGCCTCACCGGCGTGCTGTAGCAAAGTGCAATGCTCCGTCTGCAATGGCGCTGGAGCAACCATGGCGACATTTAGCTCGCTTCAACCCACTGACGGTGAGATTGCTCAACCACCCGGACGATGGGTTGCCATAATTCAATGCTTGCGAGCTTAAACTTTCGTGCAGGAAAGTTTGGATTGCCAGATCCAACAGAATCAAACAGATGATCGCCTCTATGGCACAGAGTTACATACTGAGGGACGTTGTCGAAGTCGTACAAAGAAGAGCCGACGGTCGGTTAAGCGTTAGCCGACATTTCCCGAATCGGGTCCTTTAGCAATCTTGTACAATGACTCCGCCTGCATCTTGTTTGAGCATTTCGGACACTTGGCTTTGGCAATTCCCTTGCCCTTGACGCCACCCAGTTTGGCCGCCTTGCGGGCCTCTTCACTGATGGTCGTGCCACACGACTTGCATTTGTGTCCGCTCAGTTCCAGCGTGTAGGCTGCATCTTTCTGGTAGTAGACCAGTCCCTTAACGGACTCGATGCGACTCTGGTTCATAAAGCAGCTCAGAGTCTCAGCCTTGTCTGACTCCGGAATTCCGTTCTCGGTGCCGTTGAGTTCCGTTCCGAACAGAGTCTTGAACTGCTCTGCGATGACTCGCCAGCCACTGATAGAAAACGAGAGAAATGCTTGTTTTCCGCCATCGATCTCGATCGGCAAGAAGATTGCGATACGTCCTTCGCCGAAGACTGGCACGCCCGCAAACATGGACTCGGATACTTTTGCCACGGGCTGGACGAGTCTTACTTCGCCAGCACGGGCTGCATCAACTTTTCGAATCTCGACGTTCTCGAGGTTCTCAAAGTTATTGGTTTTCTCGACTTGTTCTCGAATCTGCTGACGGCGAGCCTGATGGTCGGCTTTTTTGTTACCGCCGCCAAAGCTGAAAATCGACCGTTTCTTTTTCGTGCCAGCAAAAGTCAAAATGTGCAGACCGGAGTTATCGAACGCAATATCGACTTCGGTGTGCTTACCAGAAAGGCTGCCTGGTTTAAGAACCAGGGCGGCTGGGGACAAAACATGGAACCATGCGTCATCAATCCACGACATGGTCTTCTGCGCGACGGTGGATTCTACTTTCGCCGCGGGTTTCTCCTGCTTGTCTGCCTTCTTCTTCAGTCCCGGCACAACAACTGGTTGTTTGCACTGCTTGCATCGCAGGGTTTTGCCCGCCTGGTCTTCGTTGACACGAATCCATGCGCCACAAGTACAGGGAACGAGAACCTGCTTTCGCAGTCGCTCAGCGTTCTTCTGGTTCTTGCGTTTTTTGCCTTCCTTCTGCTCTTCCACAGCGAAGGATAGCAAGTCATCTTCCCCGCCTTTGTTGCGAGAAGTTGCCTGAGCGGGAGATGGTGCTGTGGCCGGAATATCGGCCGCACCAGAAGCCTCGGGCGGACTCGCCTCAGGAGCTGTGGCTGATCCCTTCGATTTGCTGGTTACTTTCGTGGTACTTTCGGGCTTATCCGGCCCGTCAACCTGATTGACCGGGGTGGGGACCACCGGATTTTTCACCTCGGGCACCGGTGGATTTACAGCCTTAACGCCACTGCCGACTTCAAAATCGCCGGCTTCCACAGAATTCACACCCGAACCCAGTTTGAAATCGTCGTTATCCACCACTTTCGCCGCATCTTCGGCCCTGGATTCTGCTCTCGGCGGCAAAAAGTCTTTGCGATTCTCGGCAGAAATTGTGCTGTAAATAATCGGCTGGGGATTGGTGGTTAGCTGACGGTACCGCGCAGCGACATCGGCGCGCATGAACTGATTGCAGCTCCAACAACGGACCAAGCCGGACCGGACCATTTCACCGCAATGCGGGCATGGCTCCTGCATGCTGGCCGACTTTAACGCGTCCGGGGTGGCTGGCGCGACGCCCGACGATTCTGTTTTCTTTCGTTCGTAGAAGACGTGACCACACTCTGGGCACTGATCTGTGTCCGAAAGAATCAGGGATTTGCACCCCGGGCATGATCGAATGACTGTCGACATATCAGTCCGCGTCTTTGCCGCCGAATTATCCGTGAAATACGCAACTTACGACTCTACGTCACAAGCACGCAAACCTGATGTCAAATTCTGGCGATACTTTTACACTCTGACGTAACTTGCTCTGAGTAGATCGGTTAAGAAGCCCGGGTTCCGGCGACTTCTCCCAAGAAAACATCATGACCTCAAGCCGACCGTGTTGCTCGACTTTTTTGGATTGCTGCAGAAAAGTTCCCCAAAACGTTGCCTCTTTACATCATATCCGGGTCGTTTGGAAGAACTGTCAGCGACTCTGCCCAATAGTTCCGGGAAATTGCTCTAGGGTGTGTTGTTTTGTATAGATGCCAGTTCGGGTTGTTGCTGCCCACGATTCTTCCAGGCTGGCACGTTTTGTGTTTTCCCAAATCTCCAATGTTTCACTCCCTTGGTTGCGTGCCGGGAAAAGAAGAGTGGTAACAGGATGTTTTGAATTCTATTCCGGGCATTGGTCGTAATCCGCTGTTAACTCCAAGCCGGAAAAAAGGTTTTCAGCAAGATAAGCGAATCAATCCGTGGACGCTTTGTATTACTCGGGAATGCCAAGACGAAGTCGACATGCGGTTCTCAAATAATTTGGATGATTGCTGGCAGGCGAAGAATTCAGGAAGGTTATGAGGATGAACACGCAGAATAAAAAGGTTGCAGTTTCCGGTGCTACGGGCCTGGTTGGTGAGGAGCTGATCCGCTCGCTCAAACTTGCTGGACATTCGACACTAACGCTTAGTCGGCGCAGCGCCGGAGCGGGCTCGGTTTTATGGGATCCCGCAAAGGGAGTGACTCCCCCCGAGGCTTTGGAAGGAATCGATACCGTCGTGCACCTGGCCGGTGAGAACATTGCCGGGAGTCGATGGACAGCGGCGGTCAAGGAGCGAATTCGCTGCAGTCGAGTTGAAGGGACGCGGAATCTTGTGAAGTCCCTGGCGTTGCTGAAGGCCCCCCCGAAGACGTTGATATGTGCGTCTGCGATTGGCTTTTATGGACATCGGGGTGAAGAACGACTGAACGAGTCTTCCACTGTCGGTTCCGGTTATCTGGCAGACGTCTGCAAGGCCTGGGAAGCCGAAGCTCTTGAGGCGGAAAAACTCGGGATGCGTGTGGTGCGTCTGCGAATTGGTGTGGTGCTGAATAAAAAAGGCGGAGCTTTGGCGAAAATGTTGCTGCCCTTTAAGCTGGGCGTTGGCGGGATCATCGGTTCAGGAAAGCAATATTGGAGCTGGATTGGTTTAAACGATCTGGTTCGGATCATAGGCTTCTGTGTGGAAAACGAATCCGTCAGCGGTGCGGTCAATGCCGTGAGCCCCCATCCCATGACAAACTATGATTTCACAAAAGCCGTTGGTGCGGTGCTGCATCGGCCCACCATTTTTCCAATGCCCGCGTTTGTTGCAAAACTGGCTCTGGGTGAAATGGCGAACGATCTCCTGCTTTCAAGCATTCGGGTTGAGCCACACAAGCTGCAAAGTCTTGGGTTTCAATTTGCTCAGCCGGATCTCATATCCTGTCTGAAGCACGAGTTATCATGACCGAGTTTCCCTCGAAGACGACGGCAACTCAGAACGTGCCTCAGTGGCAGCGTGTAGTTTTGTTCGTTGCCGCTCTCCAGTGTCTGATTTGGGGAATTTTTATACTTGTACTTCCCGAACGATCATCGCTTGTTTACGGGTTCGCCAAAGTGCCGACAGACCTCTTTCTGTGGAGAGGGACGGGGCTGATCATTTTCCTGTTCGGAGTCGGTTACGCAATTGCTGCTACGAATCCCAAACAGCACTGGTCCGTTCTTTCCATAGGACTGGTCGCCAAGATCCTCGGACCGGTAGGAATGGTGTGGTCAGTGATTCAGGGGGACGTTGCACATCAGGTGCTGTATCTGATTCCAGTCAACGATCTTGTCTGGTGGCTGCCATTTGCCATCATTCTGAGAGACGTTTTCAGGCGGCATCGTGGGGAAGATTCATCAGCCCTTGCCCCGGTTTCCACAACACATCCGTGAGTCCGTTATTGTTTGTTGCTCGTGCGAGGACAAAAAGTAGATCGGAAAGGCGATTCAGGCTGATCAGCAGTGAAGGATTGATCGGCGTCGTTGCGTGGAGCCGAAGCGCATCAACCTCGGCACGTCGGCAGATACTTCTGGCCAAATGCAACGCTGCGGCCGCCACTTTTCCTCCGGGCAGGACGAAGCTCGTCAGAGGTCCGACATGAGCGGAAAAGTGATCGATGAGTCTTTCAAGTTTTTTGACATGGTCCTGACTTATCCGAGTCGGCAGCGGATCTGGTTCGTTTTCGGGTTTCGGTACACAGAGATCCGCTCCGAGGTCGAATAGAAATTGCTGTAAGGCCGTCAGCACAGTACTGATTTCTTCTCCAGGACCGTGTGCCAGAGCCAGACCAATCGCGCTGTTGGTTTCGTCTACTGAACCGCCGGCGATAATACGAGGATGGATCTTGGGGACTCTTTCTCCGCTTCCGAGTCCGGTTTGGCCTTCGTCGCCGCTGCGAGTATAAATTCTGTCGATATGAACCATGAGATGATCTATTGTCCAGGCTGCGAGTGAACTTGACGGCGTCAGAAAGAAGTGTCGACGTTAAGTTTTCGCAACAGGTTTCATGAATTGAATGACACCAGCAAATCATAGGACGTGGTTAAAGGATTTCATGGGGGACTCGCCACGAACTGTTTCCAAAATGGCATATTCTGATGATCCCATTGGGGGCGTCCACCGTTTTGTGGTGTTGATTGACGGATGTCTTGTCCAACGACGCACTGGAGAATTCCTGATGTCGGAACCCATAAAGCAGCATTCCCCATCGAGGAAGTTTTCGCGATACAACTATGCGTTTGGGCCTGTCGTTGCGGGACTGATTCTTGATGCCGTCGACATTGTGACGTTTGGTCCTGTCGGGCTTGCGCTGGGTTTTCCGATCGGCGCGGCAGCCGGATACTGGCTTGCACGCAGTCTCCGGCTGGAGACGAATGTCAGCCTGATCTGCGCGTTAATTGCCGGTGTTTACTGCACAATCCCCGGGACAGAGTTGTTGCCGTTGGGGACTCTCGTCGGTGCTCTTGTGCGTCTTGAGGATGTGCCAGAGCCTCCGTCACATGAGACTCTTGTTGGAGACGCTCCAGTTGCTGAACAAGTCCGGGACGATGACACAATAATGCCGTCGTAATCCCCGGGGCTGACGAAGTTGTATGAAGCCTCCGTTTGTGTACTGCAGCTTTTCGAGCCTTCTGCGCATCAATCGCTATCTCAAAAAAAACGGCACTCCTTTGCGCGGAGTGCCGTTCAACTGATCCCGTTGAGAACTATCGCACTCTATTTCAGTGGCCGAACCACCGAGATCGGACGCAGGTAGTCGTTCAGGGTGTCCGGGCTGACGACACCGCCGCCCATTCCGCTCTTGCCCACGCCACCGTATGGAACTCCGTGGACAATCACATTGTGTGCATTGATCCAGCCGTTGCCGGAGATAAAAGCTTCCGCGACGCGAGCACATCGCTGCAGGTCTTTCGACCATACGCTGTTGCCAAGACCGTAATCAGTATCGTTCGCGAGCCGGATACCTTCTTCTTCGGTGGCAAATGGAGCAATAAACGCGACTGGTCCAAAAATCTCTTCACGTGCCGCCACGTTGTTCAGAGATCCAGCCAGGAGTGCGGGCTTCACATAGAAGCCCTTCTTGCCTGGGATTTCAGCAGCTCCGCCTTCGAGGATCAGGTCCGCTCCGTCAGCAACACCTTTCTGGAGATAGCCCAGCACTCGGGATCGCTGCTTACTGTTGACCAGAGGCCCCATTTGGGCCGAGCTGTCCATCTGGTAGCCGATCTGCACAGACTTCATGCGGGTAATACACTCGTCGACCAGATCATCGTAAATGTCGCGCTGAATCAACCAGCGAGTTGCGTCACAGCACACCTGCCCGCTGTGGAACGTGATGGCCTGAACCAGCTTCTCTGCTGTTTCCTGAACATCGACGTCATTGAAAATCACCGCAGCTCCCTTCCCGCCGAGCTCGCACTTGACTGGGATCAAATTTCGGCCCGCGGCTTCAGCAACCATCCGGCCCACTTCAGGTGAACCTGTGAAGCTCATGCGGCGGAATTTCGGATTCTGCGAAACGGCAGCTCCCGCAGTTTCACCCAAACCTGTGACAACGTTCAGCACACCATTTGGAAGCAGCTCCAGTTCCTGAATCACATGACAAAGGTAGAGTGCTGATAGCGGAGTATCTTCGGCTGGCTTCAGCACGCATGTGTTACCAGCAGCCAAAGCCGGAGCGAGGCCCCAGCCAGCGAGCAGGAAAGGGAAGTTCCAGGGAATGATAAAACCGCATGCACCCCAGGCTTGTCGGCTCACCCAGGCTTCATGATTCTTGACGGCGATGACCTGGCGGTAGTTAACAGCTTGTGACAGATCCGCGAAGTAGCGGAAAGTATCGATGAAGTTCTGCACATCGCCCAAGGCCTGATCGTAGATCTTGCCGCAGTCCAGAGCTTCGACGGTTGCGAACTCCGCTTTTCTAGCTTCAACGGCATCTGCAATTCGATGCAGACATGCAGCGCGTTCCGCTACCTGCATTTTCGCCCAGCCACTGTTATGAAAGGCATCAACCGCGATGTCCACAGCTTTGTCGACATCAGCCTTCTTGAGACTGGTTACCGTCGCGATCTTCTCGCCTGAACCTGGATCAAGAACGTCAAAGGCCTGACCGTCTGCGGCTTCAACCCAGCGGCCACCAACAAAAGACTTGTGCAGCGGTGTTGCCAAAAACTTAGCCACAGCCGGAGCGATCGCATTTGTTCGCTCAATTGAAGACGTCGACATCAGGAATCTCCTACCGGTGGACGGCAGTCATGCCGCAGAAAAAAGGGAAACGGCAGCGAGTCAGTCAGGACCTCCACCCAACAAGCGGATCCATAAAATGGGTCATTGCTTTATCGGTGGTAGACTCACGTGCTGCTCGTTGTCCGAAAACTCCCGGAAATAATACACCGCGTTGTCCGGATTGTGAATTCAGAGCGGCTTGGAACTGTCGAATCGTGAACTCCTAAGTTTTACCTGTGCTTGGACGTGTTCCACATCATTGGAGAGAGACTGGCGAAACTGGTGGGTTTGGGTTTTTCTGGAGCTGGTTTGGGAGAGGAAAAGAGCGTCCTTGTCCCTGCCGTACGCGAACGGTTTGGTGGATTGTTCTTTGTTATCTCTGTCCAGTCGAAGGCGTTTTCTTCGCCAGACGTTCTGTTGTCGTTGTCAGGACGGTCTCATTGCGGCTCGATTCTGTTCACACCGTATCCTGGAAAATCCTCAGAGCCGCTGGAGTTCACGCTCGGGATCTTTCAACATCTCCGCCGCTACTGGCGGGTACGATGGTTCTGCGGTACCAGGGTGGCTCACATCCCGGTTCAATCGCTGCGAATCGGCCGATGAACGGAAGCATGCTAAAAACCTTTCTCCTATGAATAAGTCCGGCTTAAATTTGACTTCTGCCAGCCTCGTCGCACCCATCCTGCTGCGCGCTGGTGGCGTCTTCTTTCTGGGGCTGATTGCGCTGTGTTTTCCAGAAGTGGGTCCCAACCGGATTTTGCTGGGGCTCCTGCTGATGTTTGTTGTTGCACCCATCGCCGCGATGCTGGAATTCTGTCTGCCCACGACTCGTTTAGGGCCCACTCAGCCTCCGTTTGATATCGCGATTTGTGTGACTCTGATTCATCTGGCCCCGACGGCATGGATTCCGGCTCTGATTGCGGGAGGGCTAAGTGCAAACTCGACCAGCGTGCATCTATGTAGAAACGCATTCTGGTTATATCCCATTTTGAATCTGACGTTCCTCGTCGGGATGGTCTTTGCCGCTGTGGTTAACGAGGTTGCAAACTGGCACGTGCCAATCCTTACTTACGTGGCTTGCCTTCCGTCATTGATTTTCTACCTGCATTGGAACATTCGACGCAATCAGGAAATGACCAGTCATAGTCAACAACTTCAGAACCTTGCGTTGATAGCTGGCGGCGTCGCGCATGACTTCAACAATATCCTGACCGGCATTGTGGGGTACGCAGAGCTGGCGAAGACTCAGTTGCCCGAAAATCATGAGGCAGACGAGTCATTAACCATTCTGCTTGAAGGGACGCAACGAGCCAAACTATTGACCGGACAGTTATTGTCATTTGCCAATCGTGAACTTCGAACGGTGGCCGAAATGGATGTCGTCCGGGAGATTCAGGAGCTGATTCCTCTGCTTTCATCTGTGTTGCCGGGCGGTGCTCAAATTCGATTTGAGTCTGAGGAACCGCAGATTGTTATTCGCGGCGATCGTTCACAGATTCAGCAGATCTTTATGAATCTGATTTTAAACGCTGGCCAGGCGATGGCCAATCAACGCGGCGGTATCATTCGGCTGACTGTTCGAAGAGTCGCTGATCAGGCGACTGAGGCTCCTTCCTGTGAATGTGTCGTGTCCGATTCCGGCTGCGGGATTTCTGCTATTGATCTGCCGCGTGTGTTTGAACCATTTTACTCTTCGAAAGCCAAGGGTCAGGGGCTTGGTCTGGCCTGTACTCAAAGAATCGTTCGTGATCATGGTGGAACGATTCGAATCAATAGCCAGTTGGGAGTGGGAACCGACGTTATTGTCACTTTGCCAGCCCTGCGAGCCACAAAGCTGACCGACAGCGGTGTGCAGAACAAAGGAGGTGTTGAAGAGGGATCTCGTCGATTACTGGTGGTTGACGATGAGCATGATGTCCGCGATGTTCTGCGGTTAATTCTGTGCCGGATGGGCTATGACGTTCAGGCTGTGGCGAGCGGTCCTGAGGCCATCTCTTTGTTTCTCGCGGCTGATCAGAAATTTGACGCTGTCCTGATGGACTTGAGAATGCCTGGAATGGACGGCTGGGAATGTCGTCGCGAGTTAACTCGTATTCGTCCCAATGTGCCGGTGATTCTGATCAGCGGTTACGCTCCGGAACGCCCGCCGGGAAGCGGGATTTCCGAAGTGCCCGACGTTTTTCTGACGAAGCCTTTCACGAAAAGCTCTCTTGCGGCAGTATTGGACCAGGTTCTGGAACCGCAGCTCCTGCAGCCGAACGTGGCTGAATGCACTGCGGGTTGAGATTGCATGCTGAGATGCGTCGGGGGCACGCAGGCGTGTTCATAGGCGACTTTCCGCAGAGCCGCCAGCAGATTTTGGCGAGACAGATAGACTGCTGGACCGCCACCTGGGTCACCAGCACAGGAACTCATACGGAACTTTGTGTGGCTTGCAGTCATTACGGAAATCCCGAGTTTTTCTTTGCAACCGAAGTTGATTCGACGTACGGAGGGCGTTGTTGAGATCCTCGCCGCCCTGCTTCAAAGTTGCCTCATGCATAAATTGCTCCAACGCCTGGATTCCAGACTCAGAGATCCCGGTCTTCATGAAAATCCCGTTGGCCTGCGGAGACTTCTGATTGAGTTCTGGTACTTCGGATTGAAAGAAGCGCGAGCATGCCTGTTTGTCATTCTGTTCTTTGCCGCCGTGTTTACAGTTCCCTCCGGTGGTCTGGGAGGAATCCCACGCTATGACTTGTTGCTTCTGATTGCTCTTGTCATTCAGGCCTGGATGCTTTGGGCTCGGCTTGAAACATGGGATGAACTGAAAGCGATCTGTTTATTTCATCTGGTCGGTTTATGTCTGGAAATCTTCAAGACGTCAGAAGGAATACGATCGTGGAGTTATCCCGATGAAGGCTGGTTCAAGCTCTGTGGAGTGCCCTTGTTTTCTGGATTCATGTATGCGGGAGTTGGAAGTTATCTCATTCAGGCCTGGCGACTGCTGGATATCAGAATTTGGCACCATCCTCCGTATTGGATGGCGACGCTGCTGGCGATACTGATCTACGCTAACTTCTTCACGCACCATTTTATACCCGATTATCGCTGGCATCTGGCTGCCGGAACCGCAGGTCTTTATGCGCGGTCTACGGTCGTTTTTCGCCCGTTAGACAGAGATCGTCGGATGCCTTTGCTCTGCGCCTTTGTGCTGATCGGGTTCTTTGTCTGGCTGGCTGAAAACATCAGCACGTTTTTTCGTGTCTGGCAGTATCCTCATCAAATGGGAGCCTGGGCTCTTGTTCATGTCAGTAAATGGACATCGTGGTCGTTGCTGGTCATCATGACATTCACGATTGTTGCCCACCTGAAACATCTGAAGGAGTCCGTCAATGTTCCTGACTGAACGATCATGCCTATGGGGCAGATTTCTGATTGCCGGATGTTTGTCGGTTCTGATTTCTGTTGCGAGTGATTCCGTGGTGCTCGCGCAGAATACGACAAACTTTCCAACCATCGGCCAGGTTGAACAGTTCGATCCGCAGTTGGAGCAGCTCATTGCCAAAGATGCAGTGATTCAGGTGCTGTGTGGTGGCTTTGAATGGTCGGAGGGGCCGGTCTGGGTGCCTGAAGCAGGGAACAAGTTCGGCGGTTACGTTTTGTTTTCTGATATCCCTAACAATGCAGTCATGAAGTGGCAGGAGAGCATTGGACCGTCCATTTTTCTGAAGCCATCCGGATACACGGGTGCGGTTGACTACGGTAAAGAACCAGGCAGCAATGGCCTGGCGTTGGATGCGAAAGGTCGACTCGTGTCATGTGAACACGGTGACCGCAGAATATCCGTACTGACACAAGATGGTGGAAAGATGACTCTGGCTGACCGCTGGGACGGCAAACGTTTCAACAGTCCCAACGACCTGGCGATTCGAAAGAACGGGGATGTCTTTTTCACCGATCCTATTTATGGACTTCCCGGACACGCTGATGATCCTCGACGAGAAATCGATTTCTGTGGTGTCTATCGGCTGCAGCCGGACGGGACTGTGAGCGTTCAATGCAAAGAGATCTCGCGACCAAACGGAATCGCCTTCTCTCCGGATCATCAGACGCTGTACGTGGCCAACAGTGATGGTCAGGATCCGGTTTGGCGATCGTTTCCAGTTCATGAAGACGGGAACCTCGGAGCCCCTTCGGTCTTTTTCGACAGCGGAAAGCAGACGCAGATCAAACCGGGCGGTGGAGATGGATTGAAAGTGGACAAACACGGAAACGTATTTGCAACGGGACCCGGCGGTGTTTTGATCCTGTCACCTCAGGGGAAACTGCTCGGGAGAATTGTGACTGGCGAGCGAATCGCCAATGTGGCGTGGGGAAATGACGGCAGTGTTCTGTATTTGACCTCAGACATGTATTTATGCCGAATTCAGACGAAGACCGTCGGGGCAGGATTCTGAAACTTATTCGCTGGACTGAATGCACGGTGGGCGGGAAGATGCTCTGGCGATCTGAGATGGCGGATGTTCTGTGCCCAAAAGGTGATGAGACATGAGTGACGATTCGGACGATCTGAACAACCGACTGATGAAGGAGTTTTCTCGCCGGGAAAAGAAGGCAGAGCCCGTCAATGTTCGCCCGGCGACCGAACTGATCACAGGCTCCCCCAGTGAGGCCACTGCTCCCAGGCAGTCGGCTGCTCCGTCCGCCGCAGATGTTGAACGTGATCAGATGGGAATGATCAATCGCCTGCGATTGCGGAATGCGGAGTCGGCTCATCAACTGGAGCGCGCGCGGCTGGCGTATCGGACAGAAATGCAGTTGTTTACTCATCAGTCAGAAGCTGCGATTCGAGAAAGTCGTGCGTTCTGGGATGCGAAGTCGGTAGAGGTCGCTGAAACGATAAAGACCTACGTTCAGGCTACCGTCCGTGCTCTGGAAATCGATCGGCTGGATTCACGAAACTCGGACATGCAGCGAGCATACGAAGTCGCGTCATCGGCTCTGGAAAAGGCCAGGACATCACGACTTCCGGAGGTCATGAAGGATCGATTGATCAAGGATATTCTGGATAACTTCGAACGTACGCTGAGTCGAATTCAGAATGATACGATCGTGTCGAAGTACGACCTTGATTAACGCCGTGAGTTTCTGTGACAACGCTGGCCCATGACCAAAGATCCTCGCATCACTGCTGTTGAAACAGAGGACGAAGAAGGCCTCGATGGGCGATGGTTCATTGCGGGCGGGATCTTTCTGTTTATTTCAGGATCCGCCTGCGGCGCGATGCTGTATGCGTTCGGGATTGCCGGTCGTCATTTCAACATCAGCGTCCTTCGTGGCGGACTGCTGACGTTTGGCGTGATCACTCTTTGCGTCGCTGTTGGTTCCGTTCTGATGACCGGACTGATTCGTCTGCTCGGAGTCCTGTGGCCGCGTTCGCTGACGTTCTGGTCGGAGAATCGATTGCTCCGCCGAGCAAAGAAGCGCGCGGTCAAATTGCTGGAGCGAAAGCATCATCTGCAGGAGGAACGAGCACGACTAACGGCAAAAATGCAGGCGACTTATGTCATGGAAAAGGAGTCTGCCAAGGTTGCCAATCAACAGGCACTCGCGGAGCTTCGCGGAGCACTTCAGACCTCAATGGTGCGCAGTTGTGAGATCGTTTTCGAACATCTCAATCGAACACTCGATCAATACAATGACCTGATCTCAGAGATTGAGAGTTCGCCGTTGTCGGCGGTGGAGAAAAAAGAACTGCTGGATTCGTTGAGTGCTCGACTGGACGTTGATTC
The DNA here is from genome assembly GCA_052034165.1 of Planctomycetota bacterium. Lineage (GTDB taxonomy): Bacteria > Planctomycetota > Planctomycetia > Planctomycetales > Planctomycetaceae > SXXK01. The sequence continues at coordinate 21,948 of JBPOIW010000067.1, forward strand.
CATCGATCAAAAACGCCGATCGACACAGCAGATGATGGAGTCGGCGATCTGGGACGTGCGTTTCCGGAAGGCTCGCCTGTTGGCAAAAAAGAAATCTCAGGCCGCCGTGGAGTACCTGCAAAAACTTCGCCAGCGAACCGAAAGTCACAAAGTGCTGCTTCAGATCGACGCGATGATCAAAGAATTCTCCGCCGTTTGACCTATTTTGGACTGCTGCCGCCTGCTGCAGCTTTCCAAACCACAGCCTGCTGTGGAGAGCTGTTCTGGAGTTAACGAGTTAGGAATTCTTGATTCGGCAGCAGGCTGCCTGAACCAAAGCTGCAGCAGGCTGCAGCAGTCCAAGTTGGGGAAGAACAGACTCGGTCTCAGGTGAGACCGAGTCTGTGGTGAACCTTAGCAGAAGTGAGCGCCTTTTGTGTTCACGTAGACCGCATACAGAGATTGGCTACCTGTCATGAACAGGCGATTGCGTTTCGTGCCGCCGAAGCAGACGTTGCTGCAGATTTCTGGCAAGTGAATCTGAGCAATCCGTTGGCCATCCTCTGCGGCGAAGATGTGAACGCCGTCGTAGCCCTGCCCGACCCAGCCGGCGCTGGCCCAAATATTGCCAGCGACGTCGCATCGAATTCCGTCAGCAAAGCCGGCCTTTGTTTCACCGTCTGGCATCACCAGATTCATTGAAGCAAACTCTTTACCGTTGGCGACGCTCGTTCCGTCCACAACGTCCCAGACTTTGATGTTCTTCGGAGCATCGGGGTAGTGCGACGCACCGGTGTCAGCAACGTAGACTTTCTTGTAGTCCGGCGAAAAGCACAGGCCGTTGGGCTTGTTGATTTCATCGGACATCTTAATCACCTTGCCAGTGCTGGCTTCGATCCGATAGATCGCTTCCTTCTGATAAGGCTGAACGGAGCCGGTGTTTGCCAGGGCGCCTTCGTAGTCCATCAGGGCTCCGTAGCCTGGATCCGTGAACCAGATGTCGCCGTTGGGATGGACAGCTCCGTCATTTGGTGCGTTGAGCGATTTGCCGTTGTATTTGTCGGCCAGAACCGTTCGTGTGCCGTCGATTTCATATCGAGCCACACTGCGCGTCAGATGTTCGAAGGAGATCTGTCGTCCCTGCAGGTCGAACGTGTTGCCGTTGCTGTTGTTGGCTGGATTTCGGAAGACGGAGACATGTCCATCTTCTTCCAGCCAGCGTCGCTGAATGTTGTTGGGAATATCACTCCAGATCAGATATCGCCCTGCCCCGTTCCAGGCTGGCCCTTCGGCCCACAGCATTTCCTTGCTGTGAAACAGACGCTGGATGGGAGTATTGCCCAACATTAACTTCTTGCCGCGATCATCCAACGACACGAGGCGATGATCGGGATAGCGAACCGGAGCAGCGTCAGCACCGTATTCATCAGCCGAAACCATCCGCGCGGCCGTCAGTGCAGCGGCACCGGCGGCAAGAAACTTTCGACGGGCTAAAGGATTGTCCACTACAGAGGCGGGCTTGACGGACTCTGATTGTTGATTGGCTGCGTGGTGATTCATTGAGGGGACTCCAAAGTGACACAACAAAGGCAGGAAGTTTCAGAGCAGAAGGATTGCTCAGATTCCATTGTTGCGAATGCCAGGGAAAACTCCCAGTACTGCGGCACACTTCCGCTACGAAAAAATTGAAGACAATGGTCGCACTTATTGCTTCAATTGTATCCGCTGAGTTGTTTTATCGATCAACGGTTCGGTTTCGACAGGCCGACTGCTAAGCTTTGATCGCGCAAATTGTTGTGCTGGATTGATCAACTCAATCATGGTGCCGATGGCACAACTCGGTGTCAGTGACAATCTATCGTCGGGAATGAAAGACAGGATCAAGAAGGGATTATTCAAATGCGAATCTCAATCGGATGGGCACTGATTCTCGGTTGTACTCTGGGAGCATCGTCGACGGCACTGGCTGCTGATCGAGTCTTCGCGGAGGGGACTGTGCCTGAAGAGTTATGGAATCAGGGAGAGTTTACCGAAGGCGTTGCAGTTCGATCGGACGGACTCGTGTTTTTCAGCGATATCCACCTCGATCCTGCAAAGCCCGGTGAGATTCTGGTCTTCGATCCAGCCACAAAACAGACTCGTGTTTATTGCGAACGAAGCAGCAAGAGTAACGGTCTGGCATTTGATTCGGGGGATCGACTGATTGCGTGCTGTGGTGCGAACGGAGGCAATCGGTCGCTCTGTGAAGTTCTGGAAGGTGGGCAGTTGAAGCCGATGATTTCCAGCTTCAACGGCAAGCCTCTGAACGCGCCAAACGATCTGGTGATCCATCCGAATGGCAACATCTACTTTTCTGATCCGAGATACCTCGGGCCTGAGCCGGTCGAGCAGGCGGGAATGTTTTTGTTTCGGTACGACACTAAATCCAATACGGTAAGCATTGCCACTGAGTTGGCCAGAAAACCAAACGGAGTTGAAATCTCCCCGGATGGAAAAACTCTTTATCTGGCCGAGACGGACAATGGGTCAACCGGCGTTCCAGGTGATCCTGTTGGTCCGAAGGGGCGAATGCAATTGTTGGCATTCGACGTCAACGCCGATGGCCGATTGTCGAATGGTCGAGTGATCGTGGACTTCGGCAGCGAAGATGGCATCGATGGCCTGACCGTGGATGCGTCCGGAAGAATCTTTGCTGCGGTACGATCGGCCAATAAGTTTGGCATCGGAGTCTATGATGCGACTGGTAAGCCACTCGATTTTCTCCCCACGCCATCGCTTCCCACAAATGTTGGTTTCGGAGCCGGAAACGATGCGGGAACGCTCTACATTTCAGCGGGCGGCGGCCTGTATCGGGCTTCGGTGATGAAGCAGAATTAAGTGGTCTGAGTGCGGAGCAAAACCGGGCGACGGCGTGGGAAAGAGCCGTCGCCTACGGCTTGGCGATAACGGGGCTGTTCAATGTCGCGTGGATGTACTGACGAATCTCATTTATTTCGTTGGTCGTTTTCCGATTGGCTTCACCGTGCCGCTCGCCTGGAGTTTCAATTCGCCTTTGCACTTTGCGATCGCAGGAACGTTCACGCGGAGAAAGAGTTGACCGCCTTTTTTCGGCTTTTGCTCGAGGCCCGTATTGACGGCAAACGGTTCGCCCGGCTTGCCATCAGTCATGACCAGACCAATGAGCGCGCCGAAAGGTGCGACTGCAACGTGGTCTTTGGCCGGGTCGGAAGTGCTGAGACCGGTTAACGGGACAGGCGTGGTCAGATCCAGTTTGTACTCCCCGACCACAGCGATGCGAAACGGCTTACCTTCTTCCACTTCACAGACGGGGACCCAACCGTTGGAGACATTCATCTCCATCTTGATTCCATTCTCCTGAAGCAGTTCTTCGTTAATCATTTTAATCTGATCTTCAACACCCTCCATCTTTGGATTGATAGCGGCAATCCTCTGCAGGACCTCAATGGCGCTTTCCTTGCGTCCCTGCTTGTAATGCTCATTAACAACTTCTTTGTATTCCTTCAGCAGCAGTTCTTCAGCCTTCGAGATCCGCTCGGCCAGTTCCGTTTCGCTGGCTCCATCTTTTCGCTCCTTGTTCTTGTCGCGATCCTTGCTCTGAGCAAAAGTCGAATTCGATACACTGGCGAGAAGCAAAACGACTAAAATCAAACGAGCCTGTTTGAATGTGAACTGAAGTGGAAGCAAACGATCGGCTGGCATAAAGCTCATCTTGGTGATCCTGTCAGGAGGTGCAGATTTACTGTTGGGCCGGACGCCGAACATTCTTTATTCTGACGTCAGAAACGTCGGACTCTGTTCTTCAGATAACGCATTGAAATCAATGCTTTTGAACGAATTCTTCGAGGCTCAATGCATTCCACCGGTCATACTTTGGTGTCGGGTGCTTCCAATGAAGTTGTCGCGCTCCGCGGCGAACGCTTTCCGATTCTGTTTTCTTCGCCTCGAATAATTCGCCCGATATTTGAACGATGTTTCCAGACGATTAAGCCCGGGACAATTACCGAGAACAAAGTTAGGGGAAGCTTTGCCATTTCGAAAGCGTGTGATCCAAGCATGACCAGTTGAGTAATAGCGAATCCGGTGGCCGCGGCAATTGAGGCGGCTGCAACGATCTTTGTGGCTCCTGCAATGACCAGGAATAAAACGAGGGCAACCAGTGAAGCCACTGGTGAGATCACCAGGACAACTCCCAGCGCCGTGGCGACTCCTTTGCCGCCTCGAAGCTTCAGCCATATCGGATACATGTGCCCAAGGATGGCCGCAATGCCAGCGAGGATAGTCGCGGTCTGAGCTGCATCTTCGGAGTATTCTGACGCCACGAAAAGTCGTGCACCCAGCGTTGGGAGCAGACCCTTGATCGCATCCAGTACCAGGACAAGACTGCCCCATTTCCATCCGATCACTCGAGCGACATTGGTGGCCCCGATATTACCACTCCCGTGTTTTCGAATGTCGTCCTTCAGAATCGCGCGACCGACGAGATACCCAAATGGAATGCCGCCCACAACAAAGGCAATCAAGCAGCATAGCACTGTCAGAGACACCATTTTGAATATACCCGAAACAAACAGGTCGATCAGCAGGAAAAATTCTGGACACGTTGCTGCGGAAGTGTTGCTGACAAATGAATGCGATGGAACCTCAAAAGACACGAGATTCGTGAAGTATAGGGTGGCAGCAGCCTGTTTTTTGCGTCGTGAAATTGCTCTTTGGGCGGCATAAATCGCTTTCGGATGTCCATCGGAGACTTCATCCGGATTGTTGCTGAATCGGGGACGCACCCGGAATCGTCTCAAAAATTGGCGTACATTTTTCGGCCGCAGCCACCTCAGTGTTTTGAGTGTTTGCCACGTCCCCATTGCTGCGATTTACGAAAACCCCTCTGTCCTTGGCCCGGCTTTCTGTATACAAACACTTCATCAATTGCGCGGATTTCGAGAAGGCGGCAGCGCGGTGTCGGTGGGGACCGGAGGATTACAAAAATCAGGGAAAAGCGGCGGGGAGCCACCCAGGGTTTCTTCCGCGATGCTTCTCCGCAGGCTGCTCGCTTTGGCGCTTGAGTATCGTCGTCCCTGCCTCACCGTGGTTTTGATGCAGACGGTGCTCGTGGTTCTCAGCCTGTCCACGCTTGGGTTGACTGGAGTGGGCATCGACTATCTGTCGTCGCAGGTTCTGGGAAGCGGCGAGTCTCCCCACTGGCCGTTTGGAATTGCTCCGCCGATTTCATGGAGTCCGGTTCGAGTCATCGTCGTGCTGTCGCTGACCATTCTGGCGGTGGCAATGCTCACTGCTGGCTTGAAATATTTGGCGGCTGTTGCTTCCGGAGCCCTTTCGCAGCATATCCTGATTCGTTTACGGACCGAGATCTACGCAAAACTTCAACAGCTCGGGTTTCAGTTCTATGACTCGGGCGAGAGCAGCTCGATTATCAACCGAGCGGCTGGAGATGCGAACAACGTCCGCAACTTTGTTGATGGCGTCATCATTCGTTTGATTACTGTGTTCCTGACGCTGAGCGTGTTCCTGGCCTACATGTTTCGCATGCATGTGACACTGACGCTCGCGTGTCTGGCCACAACTCCGCTGCTATGGGCCGGAGCTGTCGTGTTCTCCCGAATGGTTCAGCCGGCTTATCGTCGAGCCAGTGAACTTGGCGATGTGATGATTCGCACACTCGTGGAGAATCTGCAGGGAATTCAGGTCGTCAAAGGGTTTGCCCGCGAAGCTGAGCAGGCTGACAAGTTTCGAACTGCGAATCACGATATCCGGGATCTAAAGACCTCCATCTTCTTTCGCATCTCAACATTTCAGCCTGCGATGGGCTTGCTCACTCAGGCCAATATGCTCGTGCTGATCGGTTACGGCGGCGTGTTGGTGATTCGCGGCGAACTGGCTCTGGGGGCTGGACTATTTGTGTTCGCAAACTTGTTGCATGAATTTGCGAATCAGGTGGCTCACATCACCAATATTGTGAACAGTATTCAGTCCAGTCTGGCAAGTGCTGAGCGAGTTTTCGAGGTGCTGGATGAGCCGATTCGCATTCAAAGCTCACCCACAGCGGCCCACATTTCTGCTGTAAGTTGCGGCATCGAATTCGAGAACGTTTCCTTTGGGTATGTGCCGGAGAAGCCGGTCCTTCGGAATGTTTCTCTCAGGATTAATGCCGGAGAATGTGTAGGAATTACCGGGCCAACGGGTGCGGGGAAATCGACGCTCCTGAGTTTGCTGAAACGCTTCTACGACGTGGAGTCCGGACGCATCCTGATTGATGGGACCGATCTTCGGCTTCTGAATCTGAGTGACGTTCGTCGACTGATGGGCATCGTTTTTCAGGAGAGCTTTCTTTTCAGCAACACCGTGGCTGCCAATATCGCTTTTGGAGATCCCGAGGCCTCTCAGGCCCGAATTGAAGAGGCAGCTCGGATTGCATCGGCCGATGTGTTTATTCGTGAGCTGCCAGATGGTTACCAATCCATGGTTGGCGAACATGGAAGCAACTTGTCCGGCGGTCAACGGCAGCGACTTTCATTGGCTCGCGCGATGTTGACGAATCCCTCTGTCCTGCTGCTTGATGATGCGACGGCGTCTGTGGATCCGGAAACGGAACATGAGATTCGCGAAGCCATGGTGGCAGCAATGCGAGGTCGGACCACGATCATCGTTTCTAATCGGCTTAGTACATTGCGGCAGACTGATCGGATTGTTGTACTTCGTGCCGGCGTGATTGAAGCGATCGGACCGCACGATGAGTTGCTGCGAACCAGTGAATACTATCGTGAACTGAGTGACCTGCAGAGCCGTCACGAATTGGAACAAAATGAGCCTGATCAGGACGGTGGAGTCCGTGACGGTCAGGCAGTAACAATTCAGATGACCGGGGCAAATCGAGTTTCCGGAAGGCGAATGACTCGCGTTGTGTAGCCGTCGTCATTCAGTTCAATGATTCGATAGCCGGGCGGAGCCGCTACAAAAGTTGGTTTACTTCCTTCAGGGCTGAACTGAATGCCTGTTGAAGGCGTTGTCAGAATATCGGTCTGATTGATTCGTGTTTGGAACTCGTGATGAACGTGTCCGCAGCAGGCGAAACGGATTCGAGGCTCTTCTGAGAACCAAGCCTGCAGTAATTCTTTGCCGGATAATCCGATGATATCCATCCATTCACTGCCGACATTGACCGGCGGGTGATGCAGGAAAAGGCCGATCATTGCCGGCTTCAATACACTGACCTGTTCCTTCGCCCAGGCAATTTGCTCTGGATCGATCTGTCCAGGCACTGAAGAGGGCACATGCGTGTCCAGACCGAGGCACAGCCAGTTCCCTGCTTGAAACGTAAAGTTGATTTGCCCGTCACCCTGCCCGGTTATTCGGTCGGAGAATACCGATCTCAGGACTGCTCGATCATCATGGTTGCCCGGGACCTGAAACAGTTTGTCGAGCCATGGACTAAGAGTCTGCCGCACCGCTGAATAGCTCTCGGGAAGTTCATCGTGAGTATGGTCACCTGTGATAATCACGAAATCGAATTTCTCACCGCTGCGTTTGATATAATCCACGACATCGCACAGCAGGTGAAAGGTGGGGATACCTTTCAACCGAGCGTCCGGATCACGGAAGACATGAAGATCAGTCAATTGCAGAATGCGAGTCGAAAGCATGTGGGGCTTCTCTGTGCAAAACGGTGAGTGAACTGATTACATGAAAGATGCTCGCCGAAAGCAAGCGATCGAATCCAGTGCCGGACAGCAAGCCTCCGTGGCTTCTTTGCAAGCGACGATAACACCCTCCATGCGTCCAGCCACTCATGACAATCAATGTGTCCACTCATGCAGGACCAGAGTGCTGACGCTAAGGTCGCCTAATAGCTTTTGTTGGATCGCCTCCGCCGATTCATGAATCATTTCCGCCATAGCCTGACCATGCACGAAACCGCAGTCTGTCGAATTGTCTGAAGACACGAAGTCAATCTGCGGCATGTCGGGAGCAACAGACATGATTCAATCCCCGGATTCAATGCCCATGAGAATCGTTCAGATTTGTAAGTAATCACTGACACCGAGTGGAAAAAAGTCCGGAACGGGCGGATTCGTATTCTGTTGGGATCGGATAGAAGTCGAATTGCTGTGCTTTAGGCCCGGAGGGCAGACACATCGAATACCGGGGCCTCACGAACACCGACAGATGATGTGTCAGCCTCTCCGGGCCTGAATCGCAATCCGACGAATTGCCGCGCCTTGCTGTGTCAAAACACTCTTCAACATACCAACAATTCTCGAATCCGCCCGTCACGAACTCTCCAATCACGGTTGATCAGTCCCGAGAAGTTCGCTCGTCCAGTCGTTCTGAAAGTGTCCGTCAGGATCAAATGTCTGGGTGCACTGCTGAAAGGCGGCGAAATGTGGATACAGCTCGCGGAGTTGCTGAGCCTGCAGATAGTTAAGCTTGCCCCAGTGGGGACGCGCGGCGAAGAGAGCGCACATGCTGTGAGTCAGAAACCGTCCAAGCTGGTGGAATGCCTCCTGATCACGTTTTCGCGCGTAACAGGTGAAAGTAATCGCATACCAGGGTTCATGAGACTCCTCCCGTGTGGCACGCGCGGAAGGACTGGCCATGGAAATGAGCGTTTCATCCGTCAGGACCTTTCGGACACAAATCGGAAAGTGATGGCAATACGTTCCGGCAATGTCATTCCATTCCTTGTCCAGGCCCGCCCCAATAAGTTGTGTCCGGAAGGATTCATCAATCGTGTCGTCGGTCCCCGCAGCGAAGCACAGTGTCTGCTGAACAAACGACATCGCGGATTTCAGATGTGATTTCTGAACAAACATCTCCAGTTCGATGTGTCGAAACAGTTCGTGTTCCATCACCAGTTGCGGAGTTGACTTGCCGACAACGGGCCAATCGCGAATGACGAATGTCGGGATGACTCGTCGGAGCATCATCCGAGTGATCGCATTGATGCACAGGACTCGCACGAGGATGACGATCAGCAGGAGCATCGAGATATCAATGGTGAGGTAGCGATACCAATGGTATAGCCAGGCCGTTCTTGATTGTCGGCGATCCGTCTCTCGGCGATACTGCGACATGTACGTCCATCGCCATGGAACCAGGAAAAACTGCTGCAGGCGATATTGCTCTTCCGCATCCATGACGTTCGCGAACTGCTTGTGTTCGTGCCATGCTTCTTCAACGTTGTAACTCTGGCGGCACAGCATTTTGACACTGAGAATCACACCCAAACAGCCCAGCGAACACCTTGCCGCGCGAAGTGCCTCGCCGTCGTTGATTTCCGTAATCGTGGCCCGACCCGTCGTCGAGTGGTAGTGCGCGATACGAACGCTGACGACATATTGTGATAAAGAGTTCCGCCCCGAGCCGTGGGTTCCGGTCGAGACGGCACCGGCAACGGTCTGCTCGGTGATCAATCCCAGGGACGGCAGAGTCCATTGTTTTAGTCGTTCGAGTTCCGATAACAGTCGTTTGAGCGGACAGCCGGCACCGACTGAAACCATATGCTGGTCACCCTCGGACATCGGCTGTATCTGATTGAGAAGCCGCAGATCCAGCAGAACATCTTCGCTCTCGACGGCCCTGCTCCATGAATGCAGACGCCCCACGCATCGAATTCGCCGCCCACGATGGCGATCCAAAATCTCCAGAACCTCCTGTTCGCTTGCCGGCGTATAGGCTGTTTTCGGAGTGAGTTGAATATTGCCGCCAAAGTTTTGACGTTGCATGTGATTCGTTCGCTTCAAACAGGTTTGGTAAACTGCTCCAAAAGTGAAAGCGAGAACGGCGCCGCGATTGTGCGCCGGCAGAGAAAAAAATTCCGAATTTCAGGGCAATGAAGCTGGCAGAACGTCACTTGGAACATCCGGAGTGCTGCGTGGAGCAATCAGAAACGCACGTTGCGAAGAGTCTGAATAACTTTCGGCCGATCATGCTGACTCTTGCCGAGGCGATGATTTCTTCAACGCTGCGCGGAGATCTGGAACCCTCCGACCTCGTTCAGCAGACCCTGCTGGAGGCTCACTGCAACGCTGAACAATTGGCGGCCATGAGTCAGCCCGCGTTCTTTTCATGGCTGCGAAATGCTCTGAATCACAATGTGCTGGATGCCATCCGGCATTTGAAAGCTCAGAAGAATGATGTCCGAAGACGAGTCCGCGTGTCGGACCTTGAAGCGTCGTTTGTCAGGCTGGAACAAGTTCTGGTAGCAGACGAAACATCACCAAGTGAAGTCGTGCAGCGGAATGAGCAAATCTGCCTCATGCTGGCCGCTGTGCAAACACTTCCGGACAATCAGCGAAGAGCCGTCATCTTGAAACATCTTAACGGCTGCTCGCTGAGGGAAATCGCTGATGCGCTGGGCTTGTCCGAACCGGCTGCGGCGGGTGTACTGCATCGAGGTCGACAGCGACTCGCCGAGTGCCTTCGGGAACGATGCAATGACTGACGGTAACGCGTCCGATCAGGACGATGAAACTCTGTCGGATGAACGACTGGCCGAACTTGGGCTGCTGGCGGAACTGGAACGACGGGCGGAGAATCGGATTTCTTCGAGTTCTATCAATGCTCAAAAGGAGCCAGACCTGGGCAATCCTGTCGTCTCGACGGAACACCGGCGTCTTTATCAGTTCGTGGATCAACTCACGTCGCCTGTTCGCATTGCATTATGTTCTGACGAAGCACCACCGATTTTGCCCGAGTACGATGAGCTTGAAGAAATTGGTCGCGGCGGAATGGGGATTGTTTATCGCAGCCTTCATAAAAGAATGCAGCGAGTCGACGCGATCAAAGTGATCCGCCCCGATCGGCTGACGGACGTTTCATCCGATGTCGTCACGCAGATGCAGTATCGCTTTGAACGCGAATTGCGACTGGCCGCTTTTGTCGCTCATGAAAACATCGTGCCTGTTTATCAGGTGGGCGGGATCGCAGGCGGCTCATGGTTTTCTATGCAGTTTGTCAAAGGTTCGACGCTGTATGCTCTCAGCAGATCCGAATTGCCAAACGATGAGCGAATCGCAAGCTATATCGAAAGAATTGCACGGGCGGTGCATGCGGTTCATGGCCACGGGATCCTCCATGGTGACATCAAACCGCAGAATATCCTGATTGAAACGGAGACCGACCGTCCCTTGCTCAGTGATTTCGGGCTGGCAGAGTTCTGCACAAGCGACATGCTCACGACATCAGTCGGGGTTGCCGGAACTCTGTCTTACATGGCGCCAGAACTCATCGCAGCTGCCATGCGAAACGCCACATCGGAGGAAATCGCGGCGATCCGATCCGTGTCTTCAGATGTCTATTCTCTGGGAGCGACTATGTGGGCCGCGTTGACAGGGAAATCATCGCGTCCGGGTCGAAGCTTATCCGGATCGCCTGCTGCAGCCACTGCAAACCTGCTCCGCGCCGCTGATGACGTTTCGAGACATCTGCCGGCTCCGTTGCTGCGGATCATTCAGAAATCGATGGCCTTGGATCCGTCAGCCCGCCAATCATCCGCGAAAGAGTTGGCCGATGAGATTGCGGCCTGGCTCAATAGGCCTCGCTGGAATCGATTCTTTCCAGGGCTCAGACACTTGTTGTGGATGGTCGTCGCGCCGCTGTTGTTTGCGAACAGTGTTGTCGCCTGGTTGCTGTTGCGTGTTCAGGTTGCTGAAATCTGGATCTGGCTGGCGATCTTTGCTGGGTATGTTCCTTTGTTCGCGACATTTGCAGCCAGTCAGCAACTCAATCGTTCTTCAGAATCCGCACGTCGAGAATTGTGGTCCATCTGGAGCGGTCACGCCGTTGGATCAATCGCCTGCTTCATCAGCCTGCGAGTCCTGTTTGATCCAGACTTTGTTCGTGCGATTTCTGTGTTCTATCCCTGCTGGGCCATCATCTCTTCTGTGGCCTTTTTTGCGAAAAGTGGCAACTTCTGGCCGGCGTATCGATGGATTGGGGCCGCATGGTCAGGAATCGCCGTGTTGCTGGCCTGCATTCCTACAGTAAGCCCGATTATGTTCGGTGTCTTTGCTGCTCTGACATGCATCACCATCGCGCGAGGCGACCACGAGTTCTGGGATGGATAGTGCTGCGGCAAAAATTTGACGTTGAGATTGTCAGTCATTCCCACGGAGGCCGGAATTCCGATTGCGGCACGGGGTTCTCGTCTTCATGGGAATGACGCCCCCGGGACACAACAGTTGACGCACCAATTGCGGACTTCCTCGACCACGAAAAATCACCGCATCGTAAACGCCTTTACCATCTCCTGATTCAGTTTTAGCTTCAGTGTTCGCCAGTCCAGGTTCAGTCGTTTCGCAGCTCGGCCATAATGACACTCTTCCTCGGCGTAGATCATCGAAACGTAGTGTTCAATAAGTTCTTCCAGAGTAAACCGTCCGGCTGCAACATCACGAGCGAAGCGATCGTGTGTCGATCCGCCGACGGCCATTGGATTTTGTCGGACTGGCGTGTACGACTTCCGGATCATCACGTTCCGAACACATTGTTCCAGTTCGCGAATGTTACCTGGCCACGCATAGCCTGGCCCCATTTGGGCGGCGATCCAGTCGACTGCTTCCTGCGCCAGAGCCTTTGCCTCTTCCGGCAGGTCATTCAGAACTCGGTGAGCAATGAATTCCGCCAGACAGTGCAAATCGTCTGGACAATCGGCAATCTGCTCACGCAGTGTAGGAGTGTGAATCATGTCGGCACACAAGCGGTAGTACAGATCTTCGCGGAATCTGCCGGCCGCCATCTCTTGTGACAAATCTCGATTTGTCGCGACGACGAATTTGCCTGTGAACCTTCGCTCTTCCGTGTCACCGACTCGTGAAAAAGTGCCGGACTGCAGGACTCGCAACAATTTGACCTGAATGGAAAGATCCAGTTCACCGATCTCATCCAGAAACACGGTCCCCTGTTCGCCCGCCACTTCCAGCCATCCTTCACGATCGGCAACCGCCCCGCTGAACGCGCCTTTCCTATGGCCGAACAGTTCCGACTCAATCAATGTGGGCGAGAGCGCTGAAAGGTTGACGGAGTACATCGAGGAATTCGCCTCGACTTTGAATCGCGAGCTGGTCTCATCGAATTCAATGTATCTCGACATCCCTATCGCCCGAGCGACCAGTTCCTTTCCGGTTCCTGAGCTCCCTGTGATCAGTGTCGGAATGCTTCCCATGGACTTGTAAACAGCGCGTGCGTATCGCCCCATGTCATGAGTGAAAATCGATTCCCACACAGCGGCACGCAGGCGGGCGATCGGCATTGAGCGTCCCATGATGCATTCAAAGATCTGATTGAAGGCACGCTGAATTTGAAAGAACACGGCGAAGCTGTGGCCTGCTATAAAATGTTCTGGCAGGGGCAGTCCTGGCAGTTGCAGATACGAAGCGAAGTCTTTTCGAAAATCTTTCCATGCCGCAGAACTCTGAGCCGTCTTCGCGCGTGTCGTTGCAATCGTATCGAGATAGGCCATGTGGCGGTTGTAAAGCAAATACATCGTCATGTTCTGATAGATGCGAAGTTCTCGCTCCGTGGGAGTCGTGCCACTCAGTAGCTTAGAACGCATCGTTTCTGACAAATCCTCCGCTCGTTCTCGCAAGGCGAGGAAGTTCGGAAAGATGGTCTGGAGGTCTGCATTGGGCGGAAGATTGATCACCGGATCAGTACAACAGAAGTCCGCACCAAGAGCCGTGCGTTCCAGTTCCAGTCGCTCCGGCAGAAACGGATTGCAGTACCCAATCTGACCGATCGCTTCTGCGACCTTCAAATCCCGGCTCGAAAGAATGGCCATGAGCTTTCCTGATTCCAAAGAGAAGGGGCCGGTTTAGATCAACGGGAATGAAGGGGAACCGTGGTTCAATAATCTGGAGCCGCGATTGTGCGCTGCGACGGTAATCTACAGAACTTGCACATCAGACTACATTTAATGAATACTGGTGGCAACTTATCGAACGCCGTATTCAAAACACAAGAACTCCATATCTGCTTTGCCGAAAAGCACTTACGGCCATCTACCAGTCTCCGGCACGCAGATCGCAGTGCTGATTCGTGAGTCAGCCATTCCTCACTGCCAACCATTTATCACAGCCAATAAGGAGACCTGCAATGCATTTGCAACCTGAAGCCCCCGCTGGAGTCGTGTTTGACACTCGACCCTTTCAGACACCATCACAGTCACTCACTGAGCTTTTGCGACATCGGATGAGTAAGCCGCAACGGCATCGGCTGCTGCATGGCTTTCCTCTGGCAGCGGCAATGCCATTTGCCGCCGCCGAAGTCCGACAGTTGATCGATGCCAATGACGAAAGATTTGTCCTCAAGCATCACCCTGATCGTGAATTGTTGGTTGGCGTCCTGCCTCACTCGTTCTGCAATCCCAAAATCGCTGGTTGTGGCTTTTGTACTTTTCCTCACGAAGATTTCAGTTCCTTGAAGGCGGCTGCGGTCGTCAACGGAGTGATTCAGGAGATCGACGCTCGCCTGACATCGACTCCGCATCTGAGGCGACGGTCGATTGCCGGATTGTATTTCGGTGGAGGGACCGCAAATCTCACACCGGCCAGCCCGTTTCGAAATCTGTGTCGCAAGCTCAACCAGGTCTTTGATCTCTCGCGGGCTGAAGTCACGCTGGAAGGTGTGCCGGCTTATTTCCTGAATCGCAAACCAATGCTGCTCGACATTCTGCCTGAGGAACTGGCCGCTCGTCACTTTCGCATCAGCATGGGCGTGCAGACGTTCTCACGAAGCCGTCTGGAACAAATGGGCCGATTGGCCTTCGGTGGGCCAGAAGTGTTTGCCGATGTTGTCGAGAACGCTCATGTTCGCGGGATGACAACTTCAGCCGATCTCCTGTTTAATCTGCCGGGCCAGTCTCTGTCGGAAATGAAGGACGATGTGACTCAGGCGGTCAATATCGGACTGGATCAGATCTGTCTTTATCATCTGGTTCTGTTTCGTGGCATGGCGGCCCCGTGGGCCCGGGACTCTCGACTGCTGGCTTCCTTGCCCGACAACGAAACGTCCGCACGAAACTGGGAAACCTTGCGAGAGTTTCTCCTTGCTCAAGGTTATCGTCAGACGACACTGACAAATTTTGAGCGACGTGATTTGCAGAACGATCCGCGGCGATACATGTATGAGCTGATGAGTTTTCAGCCGGATCGGTTTGATGTGCTGGGATTCGGCCCATCGGCAATCTCCTGCAGCGAACAAGCACCGGGTTCGTCATCATTGAAGACGATGAATCCCGAAAGTGCAGTCGAATATCTGCAGGCGGTTCATAGAGGCGGAGCGGTCTGGAACCGGTACTACCAGTTCTCGTCAAGCGATCTCAAACTTCTGCATGCGACTCGCCAACTCTCCGCGCTGCAAATTGATCGTCAGCGATATCAGGAAGCGTTCAGCAGTGATGTTGTCGCTGATTACGCTCAGGAGCTGGAAGTTCTGCAAGGAGCGCGATTGCTGGAAGTGACCGATATCGCAGTATCGCTGACTACACGAGGCATGTTCTACGCAGACTCAGTCGCCGCAGTTCTTGCTCATCGCCAACTGGGACGAGGACGTGACAAACTGGCATCGTCAGGAGTGTATTCGAACGACAACAGTGGCGGTCATATGTAGACGATCCGGTTGACGATACCTCCGGCGGAACACTGGGTTCCCGGATTCTGGCTCAGTCTGCCATTGCTATGGCTGGCTTATCATTCGTCACTGAACGTGATTGTCTAAATTCAACCGTTGGATGGTGAGTCGGAATTGCGGGCCGCCCAAACGACAGTTTTAAGAAATGGCCAACGTTTGCGAGGACAACGTTGGATCGTAACGAATAAGAAAATTCTCTGCTCACACGGTTTGGCAAGGGAGGAAGCATATGAAACTTGTTCAATGGATGTCGTGCAGCATTGCGGCCGGCGTTGCAATGTTCCTCGTTGGAGTCATGTGTCACTTTTCTATTCCGTTCATTGCCCCCGGAATACAATCACAGTACGAACACTCTGGATTGTTTCGCCCGTGGTCAGGTGGGACCTCGACATACATGACACTTCACCCGTTCCTCTATGCACCGGTATTCACTGCCATCTTTCTCAAGTTGCACGGTAGCAAGTGATTCCCGTCTGGTATGCGAGGAGGACTCATTTATGGAACTGGTGTCTTCTGTGTGGGTAGTCTTCCGGTTTTCGTCCTTGCTTTCGCATCGTTTCAAGTTTCATGTGAAATCATCGGTTCCTGGATCATGCAGAACCTTTGTCAATATTTGACCGCCGGCGTCGTCATCGGAATCGCCCTCCCAAAGCCGTCGGAGATTGTCGTCAATAAACCGGTTAGTCGCCGGAACTCGCGCCTGAGCTCATCGCAAACCCGTGCCCGTGATTCGATGTTCCTGTGATTTCGGAACGGTCATAGGTTGTCAGAAACTTGACGCGCTGATAGAGAAGCTCGCGATCCGCATGCATGAACGTGAAGAATTTTTTGTTTTTGACGTGAAGTGACGGCGCCTCGATTCTGCGAATTCCGTGACGTTCGAGTCTCTGCACTGCGATTCTTATGACGTCCATGATCCGCCCGAGTGGCAGCGAAGCAGGTCGACTTTACCCCGTATTCGGTTCGACGAGTTCAACGCCGTTCGTCTTGTCACTGTCGACTCCCCGTTTCGCCAGAAACCTGGGGCGAGGCCAACCGAAGCAACGAGATAACGTTCATTCACTCAGCCAATAATATCCCAGATTGGTTGCCCACCATGAGCGATAGAAATCGGGCGGCCTGTGCGGTCCGGGAGCATCGTATGAGGATCGATGCCCAATTGCTGGTAGATCGTGGCCACGATATCTGCGGGAGAGACCGGGTTCGATGCTGGATAAGCCGCGATCGCATCTGTTGTACCGTACTCCACGCCGGCCTTGATTCCTCCTCCGATCATCAGACAGAAACCGCATTGTGGCCAATGATCGCGACCGGCTTTCGCATTCACTTTTGGCGAACGCCCCATCTCACCCATGACATAAATTAACGTGGAATCCAGCAGTCCACGCTGTTCAAGATCTTCCACAAGTGCCGGCAGCAATGTGTCGAGCACCGGCAGGTTGTGCTCCTTCAACATCGCAAAATTGTTCTCGTGCATGTCATAGGTGAATGAGCCGTTTGGCAGAAAATTCTCCGCATGCACACTGATGAATGGAACGCCTGCTTCGACCAGTCGGCGAGCGACCAGCATACAATTTCCGAACAGTGTATGGCCATAGCTCTGCCTAAGGTCGGCCGACTCACGTGAAAGATCGAACGCATCTCGAACTTTGCTGCCACAAAGCAGGCTAAACGCCTGGTTCTGAAACCGCTCAAGCTGTTGAACCGACTGTGACTTGAAAGCCTGTTGGAAATGTTTGTCGATGCCGGTGAGCATCGATCGGCGGTGATTGAGACGCTGACTGGTCATGTCCGGCAGCGCGTCGGCAGACGGCATTTGAGGTTCACCCAGCGCGATGGCGGTTCCGTAGTAGGGGCGATCGGGTTTCCTGTCGAAAGTCGGATCGCAAAGTGCAAACAATGGATCGTATTGGCTGCCCAGATGACCTCCGTATGGCCCTGGGCGTCGAAGTCCCGGATACATCCCGCTCTCGCCCCAGCCAGGATAACATGGCAAACAGAATGCACCAGGCATGTCGTCCGGTCCCATGCCAAGATACTGGCATACTGCTCCGATGTCGGGTGGGTCGTTCGGATCCGGGGACAGAGCGGCAGGATTGCCGAGGCTCCAGCCCGTCATAATATTCAGCGGGTTATGGGAGTTGTAACCATGAGTGACTGTGCGGATGAGCGTTGTCTTGTGCATCATCCTTGCAATATTCGGCATGTGCTCGCAGATCTGCAAACCCGGCAGTGAAGTCTGGATCGACTTGAACTCTCCGCGAACTTCCACGGGAGCGGCGGGCTTCATGTCAAACATATCGAGCTGACTGGGCCCACCCAGCAGATTGAACAGGATTACGGATTTCGCCGGCCCGGACGGTTTTGAGGTGTTTGAATCTGCTGCCTCCCCGAGTCCGGCGATTTGCAATCCGCTGAGAAGAGACAAACCACCGACCTTGATGAGGTCTCGCCGGCTCATGCCGTCCCTGAGCAGTCGTTCAATGCTATGGAATCGCATCATGATTGTCCTCACGTAGCCGATGAGTCTTCTGTCGGATGAGACTTTATCGTCATCTCCTGGTAGACGCAAAGTCCAACACCCGATCCTGTTTTGAACGGTGTCTCTGATGCCATGGCAAAAAGAAGGCGTTCAGCGGCCGCGATGCCGCATCGCCGCTTACCTTGGTCTCTCTGCCCTCAATCGCGAAACTGGATCGCAAACAGATCGGCTTCCTGCATCACGAATCGCAATCGCACTGGTTGGCCAGCAAGAGACGAAACATCACTCCCTTTCTGCCAGCTGATTGGTTGTTCGATTGTGTCTCCAACGAAGTTACGGCTGTCGGTGAGTGTGAAGTCAGGGATCGGCTGACCGGATTCGTCCACGATCTCAACTCGTAAGCTACCGCCCGCGCTGGTTGAATAATTGACGACAAGTTGCTTGCCCTGAAAACGCAGCGGTTGAGTCACCAGCTCACCAACGTCCGCTCCAACATGCACTGACGCAAAGCCATCTGTTCGCAGAATGAACCGGCGGAACGGTGTTGTGTAAATCGACATTTCTGTTGGACCAGTAGGCACGATGTTGAGTGCGGCGTAGTTGGAACGGTTGCCCCAGCGATCCGGATCCAGTCCCGGGCGAATGAAAGCTTCCCGAAACGTCCGATCGAAGGGATGACTGCCGCGTGCTGTCATGAACAGGATGTCAGTGCTCTCGCCTCTCTCGGGATGAAAACGAGTCGGCGTAGCGACGTAGATGTGTGGGGCTCGGAAGTAAGGATGCGTCAGCGTCGTATAAACATGCTCGCCCGGAAAATTTGGTTTCAAAGGCACAGGCTCGGACCACGTCACGAAATCCGCCGATGTGGTCCGACAAACCGATCTCAGTTTTTTATCCAGAAAGTGCCGGAAGTAACAGACATAGCAGCCTTCGGCCTCAGACCAGAATGACACATTCTGCGAATCGAACGCATACTCCTTTGTGTAAGTGACGACAGGCTCAGGTCGTAGTTTCTTCCAGTGAATTCCGTCCGCCGAATTGAATGCAACGAGTCCCGACTTCACTGTTCCAGCCAACGCCTTGAAGCGTTGCTCCGACGGTATATTGGGACGCTGATCGAGGAACGGCGAAAAATTGTGACAGTACGGAGCCTCATTAAGAATGACATTGTTGTCTTTTGAACCGTCAATTTCGACAAGCCCAAGATTTGGCTTCGTCCAGTGGATTCCATCACGACTTTCACAATACCGAGTCACCTCGGTCGTATCACCATCGAATTTTGATCCGCGAGCATCTCGCGTGTACAGCCGAAACAGATCTCCGTCTTTGATCACTGTGCCATATTCGAGGTTGTCGGCCGGCTCGGACATCGCCGGCGCGAGTTGAGGTTCATGCAATCGAAGCGTTGCGTTCTCCAGCCGATCAATCAGGAAATGATCCACAAACAATTCTCGTCGTGATCCAATATCACGCACGACGGCCTCTTGAGAATTCGTTTCCTGTGCCGCGACGAGAGAGCCGTACAATGTCAGTGAAATGACAAGCTGGTAGATCGGGTGTGTTCCGTTCACCTGGAAAGCCTCCTCTGGAGTTGGGGTCTTTGTATTGTCGTTGTAATTCCGGAACACTGCGATCGTCTACTGCGAATTGGCCGTGGACCGTTTTTTGATGACAATCTTCTGCCCCGCATTTCCTGATTCGCGAACTGCAAGTCGCACGCACCTCACTTCGGCCACCGATTCACTTCGGCAAAGTCGACTTCAGCCTGCTCTTTGTTGATGTCTCCGGAGCCGTGAGCGGTGGTAGGAAAATTCTCCCAGGTCGAGCTCACCAGAGTTGCCCCGGCGCCGAGTCTACCGATTCGGCGTCTCGGTCTGACGCTCGCTGCAGTTTCGTCCTGCTGAAATTTCTGTCTGCGTTCTGCATCACATACCCACAGACTTTTCCACACACTCTTGAAGGCCGTGACTTTGGCTTCTGCAGGGTGTTGGGCTTCTAATGTGTGCTGCCGAAGCGAGAAACGACTTCGCAGACGCGAATCATTGGATGCGGTGTGTAGGCACCGGGCGTCCAGGACGAAAGCTCTGAAGGGAGACAACATTTTGAGTGGCACCGATGTCGCTCGCCGCCGCTTCCAATTCTTCCCGGACCATGACTTCAAGATCCGCCGGATCGATCGCGACGCGGGCATTGACGACCACATTGGCCGCCGTCGTTTTCGTTCCGGATGCGAGGGAGAGTTCCGGCCCGGTCTGATTACTGACAACATTCGCGACCGCGTAACTTGTATCACAAAGGCCGATGACCTTCAGATGAGCAGCCTCAGCACTGGCCGACAACAGCCGACCGTGCAGGCGGCAAATCAAATCCACCAGGAACTTGTCCAGTTCAAATTCCAGCTTTGATTCAATAACAACCTGACTGTTGAGCCATCCCAGCTCTGCTTCGCCTTCTGCGTAGATGTCATAATCGACCTCCATCACTCGTTTGCCAAATTGCCCACGCAGGGCCAGAGTTTCGACAAGAGCGCCAAAACCTTCGCCGGTCTTTGCTGAGCAGCGCAGCACCGGACGACCTGGGTATTCTTTTTCAATCAGCGACTGTAATTCAGAGACATCAGCTGCGGACAGTTCATCCACGCGGTTGATGACGACGAAATCTGCTTCTTCAATCTGCTTGCGGAAGATGTAATTGGCTTTGGGAGAAAAACCGCTGGTCGCTTCGCCACGCAGAATTCGCAGACCATGACTTGGCTTCAGGATGACTCCATAGGGAGCGATGTCCAGGGGAACTCCATAGACTTCGGTGAGCGGTCGAATCACTGTCGCCACAAGGTCTGTGCAGCTACCGACAGGTTCTGCCAGAATAATGTCCGGAAGCTCACCTTCCCCAAGGCCCTCGACGGTTGACGTCAACGCATTGAAGTTGCAGCAGAAACAGGACCCTGCGACTTCGCCCACGTCAAACCCCTGTGACCGCAGACTCTGAGTGTCCACCAGATCCGTGGTCTGGTCGTTGGTGACGATGCCGACCTTTTTTCCCTGATTCATGTAATGGCGGGCGAGCCGGGAAATGGTGGATGTTTTTCCTGCACCGAGAAATCCACCGACCATAATATAAACGGGTTTCATCGATTTATTTTCTACTCTGAGTGACCAGGTGATTTCGAGCGGCAATCAATGGACGGCCAATGTTGTGCGAAACCGATGTCGCTATTTAGGATCCGGGACTTCAAGCCGACAACAGCCGAGATCAAGGAGCCTTGTACCCTTGCCCTTCGTGCACTGCAGATCCTCATGCAGTTTGTAATACATGAAACGCCCGTCTCGTCGCACCTCCACGAGATTCGCGTACTTCATGATTTTCAAATGATGTGAGACCGTCACGACTTCGGCGTCGAGCATTTCCGCGATATCGCCGACCGTCAGTTCGCCATACCGTAATGCATTGACGATTTTTAGACGATGAGGATCACTCAGCGCTTTCAGCCGCTCTGCGCAAAAGTCGGCGTCAAAGACTTCCTGTGTCACAATCACCACCGTAAGAAAAAAACACTCTGACGTTCTTCAGATGATCTTTCCGATGCTACTGCGTCGGGATGCAAAACGCAACCAAGGCCCGAGCCTATGATCATGATCTCACTGATCGGCGCCATATCGAAAGCGCAATGAACACTGTGGCCGCCAGAATGCCTCCGGCACGCGTAATTCCCGCCTTGAAAATCACCGCGCCATTGAAGGCGATGAAGAACAGGTAGCTATGCACGGCGAGTGACAGCCATGTCGGACGATTGTTGTAGCGTTCCGGCTTCCACCACCAGACGAACACATCGGCTATCCAGAGCAGCAGGAATCCGTAACTGAAGTAGAGCCCTTCACCAAATTCCATTCCAATCAATTCGTCCGTCTGCTTTGCTGTGCTTCGAATGGCGTCTGCATGGCTCCAGTGATACGAGAAATGAAATGCGGAGAGTACGTGAACAACAAACGCGGCGCAAGAGAGCGTCCAGACAGCACGCAGGTGTTTACTCCATGCAGTTTTCAGAAATCCTGCGAGAACAAGCGCGACAGTGATCGCATAGCCAGCTAAGGCAAGCCAGATCGTGATGGAGATCAACACGTGGTGTTCAGGCATTTGAAAGCTTATTCATGGCTTCGACGCCAAGAGTTGACAAAGAACATCCCGACCAATAGTCTAATAAACGTAAGAGTATAAAAGTGTTGCACTGCTGTTGAAATGTCAAGATCGTCTCTCAAAAGGTTCGGCCGATGCGCGTCACGTCTCTAAAATCTTTCCGAGGATTTACTCTGATCGAGTTGCTGGTGGTGATTGCCATCATCGCGATCCTCATTGCTCTCCTTCTGCCCGCAGTGCAACAGGCCCGCGAGGCCGCTCGTCGCACACAGTGCAAGAATAATCTTAAGCAAATTGGACTGGCAATTCACAACTACGAGGGTTCCTGTCGCGTATTTCCGCCCAGCAGCATCAGCGGACTCGGTCGAGGCGTCTGGGGCTACCCGGGGACTGGTCCAGCCGATCCCAACATCCGGCTGCACAGCTTTGCGAGCCTGATTCTTCCGTATGTTGAAGCGGCAAACCTTTACAACACGATCGACTACAACGTGTCAGCTCTGGCACCGGCCAATCGAAATGCGGCGTCGCAGGTCCTGCCTTTTTACCGCTGTCCCAGCTATTCTGGCAAGGAGTTCAGCACAGACCCGTTGTATGTGACGACGGTTGGCTTCGATAAGTTCGCTATTCGCAACTATGTGGCGATCGGGGCGACGACAGTCGTTGGGCTGTCGGGAGCCATCCCTGCCAACGGAGTCATGTTTCCGCAATCAAGGACCGGTTTTCGTGATATCACAGACGGCACATCCAACACGATTATGGTCGCCGAATCACGCGAAGAGAAAGCCTCTGTCTGGATTGATGGATCATCGGCGTCGGTTTCAGCCCGATACATGGCACTTGTTCCGCCGACCTATGCCGGAAACAAAGTCTCGATCAACTATCAACCCTATTTTCAGGGCGGTGTCTTTCCGAATTCCATTGGTCAGAACTGGGGCCCGAGCAGCCAGCATACCGGCGGTGCTCATCACTTGCTTTGTGATGGTTCCGTGAGATTCCTGTCAGAGAATCTCGATGTCAATGTTTACGACGCCCTGGCGACACGCGATGGTGGCGAAGTCGTCGGTGAGTTCTAGTTGAATCATCTCTCTCGAGGGACGCTGTTCGTCACGCGCACAGCTTGGATGTGACAGTGGGCTTATTGTGAGATCAAGCTGTCGATGGTCTTTCCCGATCGTGTCGGAACGCGAAGGAGAATGTTCCCGTGAAGAGTACTGCGACAAGAGATGATGTGGATGGTGACCTGTTTCAGTCGGCATATTGCGCGGATCGTCTGAAGGTGTTGGGAGATCCGCTGCGTCTTCGGATCGTGAATCTGCTGCAAAGCGGAGAACTCACGGTGGGCGACATTTGCGAGTTTCTGGAAGTGGAGATTGGCACAGCTTCTCATCATCTGAAGATTCTGAAGCACGGAAAGCTTGTTTCGCCACGCAGAGACGGCAGGTTCATTTACTACCGATTGTGCGACGGGCTTTTGAAGAAATGCACTGCAAAAAGATCGGTGCTGGATCTTGGCTGCTGCACGCTCGATTTATCCACAGACAAGTGAATCGTGGTTGAGAGGTTCATTGCCGATGAAAAATCCGGAGTATGTGTCCGAAGGATACGCGATCGCTCGTGGACTCTTCACGCTGGAAGAGATTGCAGTGATCAGTGCCGAGGCGAATCGTGTCTTTGCGCGGCGGGATCTGATCGACTTCAATAATCTGCGTTGCCGCTGGTTGAATCACCTTGAGACCAGCGAATGCCGATTCGACTGCTTTGATCCGATTACGGATCTTAGTGACCCTGTCGATCGGATTGCTCGTGATCCTCTGTTGCTTCGCTATTTTCTGCCGGGCATCGAGTTGTGGCCGCAACAGCGCCGTGCCGAGAATGCTGGGTTCGCCGTCATCGTGCGCGATCTGTTAACGGTAACAATCACAGGCACTGAAGAGCGTCCTCAACTGGTGTTGGCCAACCCGAGACATGCAAATCCCATTGTATTTGTCGCCGCCACGGAAGCCGATCCGGGAAAACTGTCCTCGACCACCACGCGACTTTTCCCGGGGATTCGTCTGGAGTGTGCTTAGTGTCTCAGTCATCCGTTTGATGTTTGGACACAGGAGCAGTTCTGGAACCGGGCGGCATTCATTGCTGGCCTCCAGAGAAACGGCCGAGCCTCGTTTGCTCCTGTCCGACTTTTTTGCCACTGCGATCAAGAACTTCAATGGATGTCCTTGGAAGTTTTCTCAGATCTTCAGTCGTGATTGAGATCGCAGAGTCATCCAGAGCAACAATCTGCACTGCGTCTGGCTTCTTCTCATCGGCGAGTGCAATGCCATTACAGGCTTGCCCGAAGATGGCCATAGCAATCAGCGGAAGCATATGTTCAAACATAGTCTTTGTGACTCTCATCAGAAGAAAACAGAATTCACCAATGACTTCGGCATTACTGCGAGTTGACAGGAGCTGTTGTGTATTCAGGTTAATGTTCTTACTTGAGAATCATACGCTTTCATTAGCCAGGAGCACAGGCAAAACACCCTTTGCTGCTGCCTCCAGCACCCAGGCGTTTGATTGACTCCGGGTGTATCAACCGCAGGAAGCTTGAGATGCTACAGGATTTATTCATGAAGTGAAAAGCAAGCTTGGGATGGAGCCAAAACCGCCGCTGATTGATGTCAGTCAAACTGAGCTGCGTAAATCTTTCGCGTTGAGTTGGGACTCTAATTTCTTCCGATTCAGAACGAAGACGACGACAGCGTCTATTTTTCTTCGGTATGAAAGGAGTTTGCAAGAAAGCTTCGCTCTGTGTAATCCGTTTGGCGTCCTGTCGCAGGCTTCGTGGAAAGCTGCGGGGAGACGTCTCCGGGACACTGGAGATACATGCGCGTACAGTTCATCGGCCGAACCCATGCGCATGGGGCGACGATTTTTTATGAGTTACGGCGTTTCCCTTGGTCATGATTTCGCCAGGGCGGACTTACGGCACGACTTTGATTGCATCCGGGAAGAAGAGTGGCTGGCCGTAAAGTTTGCGACCATATTCACCTACAGCCGTTTGCGTTTTGGCTTCTCGCAGAAAGTCGACAAACCGGTTGGCGGCCTGAGCGTGAACGTGGGGATGTTTGATCGGATTAATCACCATCACGGCGTACGGATTGAGCAGACGCGGATCACCTTCAAAGATAATTGGGAGATCTATTTCATTACGATGCACCAGATAAGTTCCGCGATCCGCGAGTGTGTAAGCCCGTTTTTCCTCCGCGATACGAAGAGTTTGAGCCATGCCACTCCCCGCATTTACATAACCGGAGAACTTCGGTTCGATTGAAACGGATGTCCATAATTGCAGTTCCTTTCGATGAGTGCCCGAGTCATCTCCACGTGAAACAAATGGCAGGTTTCGCGTCGCAATCTCCTGCAGCACGTCGTTCAGCGTCGAAGGCGGATGTTCACCAAGTGACCCATCATCGGGACCGACCACGACAAAGTCGTTGTGAAAGACGGGGATGCGTTCCTCAGCGAATCCATCTTTTACCAGTTCGGCTTCGGCCGATGGCGCATGAGTGAGCAGGACGTCAACATCGCCGCGTCGACCAAGTTCCAGTGCCTGACCGGAACCCACGGCGATAACCTTCACTTCAATACCTGACTGTTCGCGAAAAACAGGGATCAGCATATCGAGCAATCCGCTATCTTGTGTGCTGGTTGTCGTCGCCAGTGTGATCGATTGGAGATGTGGTGTTGTCGAACCCGTCGGCTCCTGGCTTGAGCATCCGGCCATCGTCAGAACACAGCCCAGTAGAATTGCTGCCGTGAAGCGTCGAAACATCAATACACCATCTTTCCCTGAACAAAATCTCTGGTGCGCGGATCGATCGGGCGGTCGAAGAACTCCTCACGCGAAGCAACTTCCACGATTCGACCATCCAGGAAAAGTCCAACCCGATCGGCAACACGTTGCGCCTGAAACATGTTATGAGTCGCCCAGATCAATGTTGTCTGATATCGCGCTCGCCACTCCTGAAGAACTTGTTCGACCAACGCAACGTAGCCCGGATCCAGATTAGCTGTGGGTTCATCCAGCAGAAGAATCTTCGGCTGCAATACAAGCGCACGCCCCAGTGCGACCAGCTGAATCTGACCGCCGGAAAGTGTCTGTGCCGATTTTGAAGCCAGCTTCGCAAGGCCGAGGCGATGAAGCAACTCGCTCACTCTGTCGTCCGGTGTGGTTCCTCGAAGCCGCAACCCGAATTCCAAATTCGCTCGTACACTGCGTGAAAGCAGTATAGGCCGCTGTGGGACCATTGCAATTTGCCGAACCTCGCTCAAGGATGCCAGCCCGTTTGACCAGCCGTGACCGTCAAACTCTATTGAGCCACCCTGTATCGAAGTCAGTCCGGTCAGCACTTTCAGAAACGTTGTTTTGCCTGCTCCCGTTGGGCCGACAAGACACAGTGTTTTACCACGAGGATGCTCCCACTCGTCGATCGTCAAGGAGAATGTCGGGCTCAGTACGCGATCAACCTGATGCAAACGGTAAACCGGGAGAGAAGTCATCGCTGATACCGATTCTGTAACCGAACGAAGAAGAAATTCATCACCATTGCCAGCGTCATCAGTATCGCGGCAAGTGACAGCGCAATTGTGAAGCGACCACGATTTGTTTCAAGCAGAATGGCCGTCGTCAGGACCCGCGTATGACCTTCTACATTCCCTCCAACCATCAGGACTGCACCCACCTCGGAAAGACTCCTTCCGAGCGCCGTAGTCACGGCCAACATCAACCCATGCCGTGATTCACTCAGGAGTGTCCGTCGGATCTGCCACGGCGTTGCGCCCATGCTTCTCAACTGAAAACACAATTCCTCGGGCAGCGATTCGACAGCCGTTAAGGTGATTCCGATCACGAATGGCAGATCAAGGATGACCTGTGCAAGAATCATTGCTTTCGATGTAAACAACCATTGCCATTCGCCAAGCGAACCCGAACGCGAAAGCAGCATGTACAGAAGCAATCCAACGACGACGGGTGGCGTCGCCATCCCGGCGAATATCAGAGTCTTAAGGATCGACCTTCCGGGCATTGTGCCGAGACCAATAGATGCTCCCAGTGGCATTCCCAGGACGCAGCTGATCACTACTGCTGAGCTGGAGACCATTAACGACTGTGTAACAATGGGCCAGATTTCGCGGATAAGTGTTTGCATAGGCTTGTCACCTGCCGTTGTCGTCATTGCTGCAGAGATTGTTGGCAACTGATTCAGCGAAAAGTGTCGAGGGACTCAATGTGCCAGCACTGAAATCCTGGCTCAGATCGCGTGACATTTCAGGCTCAGTGAGAACAACGCACTGGTCAAGTTTTTTCGAACGAGCTGCCGACTCGGCATTGAACGGCGAGAGTCGGATTGTATCACTGAACTGTTCTCTCAGCCGTTCACTTGCGACACCGCGTACAGCATTTCGCGAGCGATCTGCGCACTGCGTTCATCGTATGTAGCGGCTTCCTCTGGGGTATTGTCGGAAACTTTGGGGTCTTCATAGGGGATCGCCAGTCTCAGGTCGCAGCCGATGGCGACCGGGCAGTTTTGATCAGCATGAGTACACGTCATCACAGCGCAGTAATTCGACGAGGGATTCGGCGGGCGATTGAAGACCTTTGAAAAGCAGATCAGAGGCGGTTCCATGTCAGAGAACGCCACGGCATAATGTGGATTCGTGGTGGACTCTTCTTTGGTGCTGAACCGAAGCCCGCAGCGTTTCAGTGCGGCAATCGTTCGAGGATTACAGGCCGTCACCTCAGTGCCGCCGGAGAATGTTTGCACATGATTCACACCACAGTGAGCAGCCGCGATCTGCGTCCAGATCTGAGTCAGATGGCTGCGACGAGAATTGTGTGTGCAGACAAATGTCAGCTTCGCATCCTGCCCCTTTGCGATGCACTGACCCACGTATACCGCCAGTTGCTGAAGTTTGGCTTTCCGCTCGTCGGAAATCTGGTCGAACTCCTGCGACCGTTTTGAGACGTAAGATGCAATTTCCGGATAGAGCCGACCTGGTGGAGGCTGGAAAGGTTCAGTCATCGATCTGCTTTCTGTCTCACCTGTAATGAATTGTGAACTCCGGATTATTCTGGTTGATGGGTAGTTTTATGCAACCGGATCCAGGCCACACGTTGAACAATCGCATGGCCATCGCGACAGGCGATCAGATCAGTGCCGCGATCGGTTCTCCCTCAACGACTCGCAAAGGGCGACCGGTGCGATCAGGAAAGGTGGCGTCATGGCTGATTCCCAGCAGGTGCAGAATCGTGGCTGTCAGCTCGGGCGGGGTGACTCGATCGTGCGCGGGATAAGCACCGTCTCGGTCACTGGCTCCGTAGACCTGCCCCGCGCGAATTCCAGCACCGGCCAGGGCAAAACTGAAGACGTTGCCCCAGTGGTCACGTCCTCCGGCGGCGTTGAACTTCGGTGTTCGCCCCATCTCACCAACAGCGACGACCAGAGTTTCGTCAAGCAGCCCGCGAGCTTCCAGGTCTTCAATCAGTGCGGTGAAACCCAGATCGAACTGAGGGCATAGTACGGACTTCAGGCGGACATCGTTGTGAGCATGCGTGTCCCACAGTGGATTTGGGGCGCTCAGATCACCCGGTTCTCGCGGCCAGTTGACGAATACCATACGGACGTCAGCTTCGATCAGGCGCCGAGCCAGAAGGACCGACTGTCCCCACTTGCCGCGACCATATCGATCACGGACAGTTGCCGATTCCTGGTCAATCGCGAACGCTCCTTTTGCGGTTTCTGAAATCAACAGGCCCATGGCTTCCTGGCGCAGTTGTTCATATTCGTCGATGGCGCGTGCGCGAACTGGTTGTAATGCCACGAATTCGTTGAGCAGTGCTTTACGAGATCCCAGTCGCCGTTCCGAAATGTGTTCGGGCAGTGTGAGACCTTCGATGTTGAAATCATCTGCAGAAGGATCGCAGCGAAGAATCTCGGGATCCCAGCGGCGGCCGAGGAATCCCGCATTCTGTCCCGGAAGAAAAACGTTCGGATTGGCGACGATCGGTTCCGGTAATATCACCGAGCTGAATGGTCCACCGTCAGTGGGACGGAGCATTTTTACGATGGAAGCCAGAGTTGGCCAGTCGCTTGACGCGATTGCACGCATGTCGGGGCCGAGATACTTATGTCCTGTATTGACCCAGTATCCGCCAGATTCGTGATTCGGGTCATCCGTGGCAAAAGATCGAACAATAGCCAGTCGATCCACGATGGTGGACGTTCGAGGCAACAGCTCGCATAAGTTGATTCCGGGGACATTCGACGAGATCGGTTTGAAGCTTCCTCGGATGTCTACAGGTGCGTCAGGCTTCGGATCAAATGTTTCGTATTGCGACGGCCCACCGCTTAAATACAGATAAACGATCCTCTTCGCGCGGCCAAAAGAAGCGTTGGAGTCCGAAGTCGTTGAGACTGCAGATCCGGCCGTCTGAGCGTTCGTCACCCTGCTCCGCAGGATTTGCCCAAGACTGGCAGAAAACCATGCTGATGTTCCCACGCGGAGACAATTTCGACGTCCGAAATCCACTTGCTGTGAATGCATAGAGTTTCTCCAATCCGTCACCAGATGATGTGCGTGAGACGGTCTGAAAGCAAGTGAGAGATCCATTGCCGTTGCCAGAGGATAGCAGGCAGGTCTATCGAATGTCCGGTGATCGCGTGCTCTGGCTTCTGATTTCGATGGGCATCATGGATGAGAGTCGGGTGGTATGCGGAAGTGCTGATTGAGACGATTTGCGGGTGGAATCGCAAGTGCTCAGTGATCACCCAGATGTCCTCGTCCCGACGCAGGTTTAATGCTGTTCCAACAGACAAACGGCGTAGTCTGCACGGATCCGTTTGGCGCCTCTCAGGAGCAAATCCACCTGAATAATCAACACCGCGAAGGTTTGGGAACGAAGTGTGTGACATTTGATCGAGTTGAAGATCCTATGGCACAAAATCCGCTGGCATGATCGTTGAATCCTTTGAGATGCCCGCTTTGTGGAGTCCGTCCATCAAATCAAACTCCGCCGATGCACGCGCGCTTTCGCGGCGGAGGATTCGTACTCGAATTCCATTCGAATCACCTTTTGCCAGTTTGGCCAGTTCAATGACTCGTGGCAACGGAGTTTCACGGTACACAGGATCGAGATCACCCGGGAGTTCCATCAGAAAGTTTTTCTCGTCGATCAATACCGTAAACACGTCGCCAGAAAGCGACTTCTTCTCATCCTCAGTCAGTCCTCCTTTGACTTCATCCGGGGCTGCGATGGCTTTCTCCGCGGGAGTCTCAGATCCTTTCGAAGTGATCAGTGACTTCCCTGATTCAGGTCCGATTCCAGACCCGGACGAACCCGTTCCTCCGGGCCCCAGGCCTTTGAATAACAGGAACAATGCCAGCCCAATCAGAATCGCGCCGCCGCCAACGCCAGCACGCGAAGTTGTGCGAACAACTCGCCCGGGCAGGTTCTGTGGGTGTTCGTTGCGAGACATCTCAATTCTCCGGGGCGGGACATTGCAGCCCGTCAATTTATAGCTGGACAGGGTTGTCCAATGCTTCTTGTTCAGAATGTGATGACGTTTTGATGCGATGATGAGAACGGGAGCTATTTTGATCTGCCGGTGAAAATCGGACCATCGTCACGAAAACCGACGATCGAGAAATCATACCACCGAATTCCCGCCGCGTCTTTGCGAAGTTGTTCAGCAAGGACCGGCATTCCATTGGTCGCTCGTTGTCGTGCTCCCCCCTGGGCATCTCCCCAGGACAGAAGCATGATGACCAGTGTTCGCGCATCAGCGAATGACTTGCTGTGTTCGAACAGCCGAGCCGCAAAGTCCGTCTCAGATTCGTAATCTGCTGTGAATGACTGTTCGCCGTCTGAGATCTGAGCTTTGCCGTTCTCAAGCACATGCACTTCCCAGACACTGACATGCTTTTGCATTTGATCGACTTTAAGCAAGAATCGAAAGACATCCTCTCCTCGGGCCTGCATCAGTTCCTTAACGCGTTCCGTGGCGACGGAAAGTCGTTCGGCATCGTCCGGAGAATTTGCCGTGCGCAGTTTAAGAATTTCCGTCATGGCCGCGCCCGGCAGATTCAGGGATTCTGCCAGAAGCGTTCCGGCCTGATGATGTTGTTCGATAATGCTGCGAAAGCGTTCGTCGTAAACGGTTCGAAGATCGTCAAGCGATTTCTGCTGGCGGGCAAATTCTTGTTCCAGAGCTTCGCGTCTTTCCCTGAGCTCTGCATCGGCTTTTGTCCGTTGTTGCGCACTCTCTTCCTGGGCCTGAAGACTGCGATCACGGTTCTCTATGTACTGCGAGAACATCACAATCAGCAGCAGGTCCAGCAAGGGAGTCAATTGTAAAGCAAGTCGTCGACGACTCATCATCAGGCGGACTCCCTTGCCTTGATGGCAGCAAGTCCCAGTTCTCGCTTGGCACGCGCGACCATGTCTCGAACGTGAGTTCGGCTTTCTGTCAGTCGATTGAATCGAATCTCCAGAATGCTGTTGATGAACATCAGGAGAATGGCAGCGAAGAGTCCGGTGAATGTGGACCAGATCGAGTCGCCGAATCGTTCCATTACGACGTTGACTGTGGAGGTGGCAGCAGCGGCCGTTCGAACGGCAGAATCGGCCTGAAGTGCTGAGCCGATCGCCAAAACGGTTCCCAGAACTCCCCCAAGCGGATAAGCCTCAATCATGGTCCTGGCCATATTCGTTGATGTTTCGAACGATACGGATTCCAGGTACCGTCGTTTCTCATCAAGGATATGCATGCGTCGCAGACATTCGGCCCGATCGTCATGTCGACTGGTGTCGGTGATGACGTCATTGACGTCCTGCACGAAGGCGTCGATTTGTGTTGTCAGCGGAGCTGAGCGTCCGAGAACGCTGCGATACTTCAGGCCGCGAGTGAAGTCGTCGAGAGTTCCGGCAATCATTCGCAGGTCGCGTTGGTACCACTGACGCAGAATCGCAAAGTACAGCAGGTGCAGGACAGCACAGCCTGCGATGAAGGGTGTAGAAAGACTGGACAAAAACTGCAGCCATTCACCCACATCATTGGTCTGAGGAATCTTGAATGGCATGAAGACCGAATCCAAAAGCAGTGAAATTAATTTGCCGACCCCTTTTCCGGGCTCGGGCTTGCCGACCGAGGACTGATCGGAGGTTACGTTGAATCCACCTCGCACGTCCAGATCCAACGCAGGAGTTCGCGGATGTGATTAGTCGGATTGAGTCAATTTCGGGGGCCTGGGGGAGATTTCAAATGCTCGTCAAGGTTAATCCGGTCGTAATGATGTTCTGGACATGTTGTATCGAAGCGACTCGACCCGTTTTTGGGGGCGCGAACTTCAAGACGATCAGGAAGGCGTCGAGCCGCAGGCGGTTAATGGATTGCCGCGGCCCTCTTCTTCTTATTCGTCTTAATTACCACTGGTTTTAGGCGGCACGGGAATGTGCAACGAGCTCGTTCGAAGTCGGCGCACTTTCGTTTGTTGGGCGTGTGTCTGGCCGACTACGGATTATCCCCCGTGGTGAGGTCCGACTGTACGGGATGCAACTGATGAGCCAGAACTGCGCGGTGCGACGATGCCCCGACCTGTGACACCACCGACAAAACAGCTGAATTTCTGCAGAGGCCGCGTCGATCCTGTTGCAGAAGGAGGATCTTATGCTGGTGCTTTCACGTCAGAGCGACGAAACCATAATCATCGGTGACAACATCCGTGTCACAATCGTTGAAGTCCGAGGCGACAAGGTACGCATCGGAATTGATGCCCCTCGCGATGTCACCGTACATCGCCAGGAGATTTATGATGCCATTCGCCGCGAGGCAGAACCCGGCGCACGAACTGTGTAGGACTGTTCTTCGCAGACTTTCACCGTATCATTACTGATGCGGAATCTATAGAGCAGGCAGCCTTCGGGAACTGATTTCCGAAGGCTGCCTGCGTTTTTGCGTTGATCGTTGCTGAAGCGTCGATGGCTATGACTGCATCTGCAAAGCTATTTGGTGTCCTGAACCTCCTGAAACCTGAAGGGATCACTTCGCGTGATCTTGTGAATCGAGTTCAGCGGCTTGTGAAGCCGGCCAAAGTGGGCCACGCAGGAACTCTCGATCCAATGGCGACAGGCGTGCTGCTGGTGTGTGTCGGCCCTGCGACAAAGCTGATTTCATTGTTGCAGGAAGGTGCAAAAACGTACCTGACCGAGTTCACGCTCGGAATGAGCAGCGATACCGATGATGCAACGGGAAAGATCAGCCTGCCTGAGACACCGGCTGAGCCACGTCAACTTGCTGAGATCATGCCGTATCTGGAGGCGATGACTGGAAATGTGCTGCAGGTGCCGCCAGATTTTTCGGCCGTTCACATCAATGGCCAGCGTGCCTACGATTTAGCTCGCCGCGGAGAATCTCTCGATTTGAGCGCGAAAACGGTCCGTATTGATGAGATCAGAATCCTCAAGTACTTCTGGCCGAAACTCGAGCTTGAAATTACGTGCGGCTCCGGCACATACATTCGCTCGATCGCTCGCGATTTAGGATTGCAGTTAGGCTGCGGAGGGTTAATGAGCCGGTTGGAGCGAACACGCGTTGGAAAATTTTCGATTACCGACAGTTTGCCGGATGATCAAATCACGTTGGCGACCATTCAGGAACGTATTCGTCCCGCTGTGGAGATCGTTGCCGGGCTGCCAGCCTTTGATTGCTCGGCTGAAGATGTCTCGCATTTAGTCTGCGGTCGCCTCGTGCGACTTGATCGCACCAGATTTCGGACCGCTAAAGATGTCATTCCCGGTGAAATGGTGGCTTTGACCAGAGCGGAGTTTTCGGAACTCCTGGCGTTGGCTGTCGTGACAGAGGATCTGCAGTTTCAGCCTAGGACGGTCTTTGTTCCTGTCGCGAATAGTTGAGATGCGGAAGATTCATGCTGCCGTGGCACCCATGTCTGAGTTCCGTCAGCTGGCGCGGAAGTGATTCAGAATGAGCTTGTCGTGAACAAGATGGTGGCAACGATCGCAGTCGCAGCGGCCGTTAGCCAGAACCCTTTGACAATCCTTGTCTCCGGAATTTCTTGAAAGACAAAGTGATTATGCAGAGGACTGCAAAGCAGAATTCTGCGCCCCGTTCGTCGAAACCAGAAGACCTGCAACATCACGCTGAGTGTCTCTGCGACGAAGACTGCACCGGTCAGCAAAAGCAGTAATTCCGTACCGCTCATCAAAGCTGTTATCGCGAGTATTCCGCCGATCGGAAGCGAGCCGGCGTCACCCATGAAGACCTTGGCCGGAAAGCGATTAAACCATAAGAAACCGGCGGTCGAACCTGCCAGAGCCGCACTGCTGGCGGCGGCGATCGTCAAACTTTCAGATGCTCCGCTGGAAGAGATTGCTGCCACGATAATAACGGTTGTTGTGATTGCCGTTATTGTCGTGCATCCGGCGGCGAGTCCATCCAGCCCGTCGGTAAGGTTGACGGCATTTGAAGCTGCAATAATGACAACGGCAGCCCAGGGGATGTAGAGCCCGTTGAGTGACTCTGGTAGCCATGCCGACAAAGAGAATGCGGAATCGGCCGGCGCGATCTGAAGAAGGAAAAGGGCGGTTGCAGCTGCCAACGCGATCGTCGTCTGTGCCGTCAGTTTCTGTCGAACGGTGAGTCCTTTTCTCGAAGTCGTAGCCTTGATCCAGTCGTCGAGTGCTCCGACCAGACAGAGTAACAAAGCCGTCAGCGCGATGATGATTGTCGATTTCGCACTGGCTGCGGATGTTGTGAACAAGCTGACAAGGAAAGCCAGCATGATCAATACTCCACCCATTGTGGGCGTCTGCCGCTTCGACGCATGCAGTGCATTGAGTGTCGCTGAATCGCTGGCAATGCGTTCTCGAAGTCGCAGCCGCAACAGACGAATGACCGAAGGCCCGGCGACCATACTGATGACGAGTGCGACGACCGCGGACAGCAATGGTTGTTGCAGTAACACGATCTCAATGGAAGCCAGAGTCACAAGAAAATGCTCCACCGCGGCAGGCTGCCTGTATTGTCACTGTTCCGACTGACTCCGATACGACAAGGAGAGGGCATTCGGGACTTATTGAGCGTTCGCCAATTAATCCTGAGACTCCGCCCTGATTGTAATCAGTGTATCGCGAGCGATCACATCGATCTGGTTTTGATCTGCACGATGCACACAGCGAAGCGGTCGGGAGGAAGAGATCGATAGCTCAGTCGCGAGGATGTCACCTGTCGCGACGTCAACTAACTGAAGCTTCAGCGACGTATTTCGGCGATCATTGGGTTGCAGTTCATCAACCGGTGGCTGACTCCACATCAGCATAATGTCCGTTGACGCACCGTGAATTTCCGGGATAGACGTTTCCTGAAGTGGTATCGACCATTTAATCGCACCGCTGTTCGGATCGAGGCACAGAAGTGGTCCGCCGTGTAATCGGGGATCTCGCAGGCGAAAGCTGCCTTCCAGCGAGCGGATGACAAATTCTCTTTGCTCTTCAAGCCCCACAAAGATTTGCCCATGACGTTCGAACGCGGTCAGTCCAAACACGATTCCTGTCTTTACCTGAGCGGCGGCTGGTGTACGAAACACAACTTTGCCGGCTATGGTGTCAATCAGGACGATTTCAAATGAAGAGGTGACTGTGACGACGCGTCCACTGCTCAAGACCTGAAACATGCTGTCAGGATTGTGTCGTCCAAGGACGATGGGATCACTGTCCTGCAGCGCGTCGAGCCCTGTGCCTCCGTCGAACAGATGCAATCGTGAGTTTTCATCCGGATACAACAGGCAGCGTCCAATTGTGACAGCATCACTGATGCGTCCGATAGAGAGTCTTCCGGTGCCCAGTGATTTGCCATTCCGAGTGCTGAACCGTTCGTAGCTTGAGAGGTCTGTTCCCATCACGATCGTTGTGTTGCCATCACCAAAGATCCGCTGTACACCCGGGATTGGGCGAGTCGCGGGAGACAATCTGAGTCGCCTGACCCAAAGATCCTGACCTGTCAGGGGATGAGAACAATGCAGTTCGCCGCGATGATGCCAGACAAAATGGTCTGCTCCCAATGGACCGAACTCGATCATGGAGTTATCAGGTTCAGACTTCTCCAGCCGTCGATTCCAAATCACGCCGGCTTTGTCCGGAACAGTGCATGAAACCATGATGATCTGGTCAGTGCCCGCGAATGGTACGAGTCCAGGGGTTGAGACTCCGTTCGACAGTGCGTGGAATCCAATCGTATTGCGATGGAAGGCAAATGGCAGAGGAACTCGATCCCGCATACTGCCGTCGGTCATGTCGACGGAAACCAGTTCCGGTAGATTGCCCGCGCCATCAACCAGAAAGAACTTCGGCCGAATCCATGTCGGTACATTGCTGATCCACAGGCCTCTTTCCACGCGCTGCATATCCCAGTCAGGGACACACAGGTTCTGCGTCGATTCAAAACTGACATTCCCTGCATTCGTCGAGTTCACACCCGCTGGGGCTACTGAAGTTGTCGGCGATTCAGCAACTGGGTTTTCACCTGAGATTGTTGCAGAGGAATCATCCTTTAATCCCGCAATGACATCGCGCCTTCGCAGTTCTGACAGTATTTTGCCTGGCAACGGAGAACTTGAAATGCTTTGCCAGCTGATCGCAACTGTTTCGGCGGAAGTGAAGTCACCTGTCCTGATCAATTGCTCAATCAGTTCAACGCGTCTTTGATCTGAATTGATCTGGTTAGGAAATAATGCGACGTGGGCGGCAAACTGCCGACGCTTGGGAATTGAGAGTAATGCCGTGTCGATGTCGACAGGAGGTTGTGATGCTGATTTCTCAAGCAACAATTCCGGTCGAACACTCCAGCTGTCTGTAATCGCGACGGCCTTGCTCCACTCCGGGAATGCGGAAAGTTGCTGCAGGTCGTCTGCCGTAAGTGGATTCTCTGGATTACTGAGGACCGTCAGGACCGCGGCACGAACCTGTTGTTCAGAACCCAGATTCAAGAGCGGAAGCAGTCTTGCTCGCTCCTGACTTATCAGAGGTTGTACGCTGGTGTTGTCGTCCGTCCCTAAAGATTGCACAATTCTGGTCGCCCAGTCCTGCAGGATCAGTTCTCCCAGATAACGCTCAAAGCTTTCGCTGATTCCATCGTCAGTGGAGTCTGCTGAATTGCTGATTCGATCAACATTGACATGAGCGGCTGACATCAGTGACTCAATCGCGAGTTCATCATCGCCGTTGATCAATAGTGCCTGAATTCTGGCCATTACCTGAGCTGACGTCTCTGGCGAGATCGTGTCTGGCAGCGGGATCGTTTTGGGAAGCGTGTCGGCACGTGGGAATACAGCCATGGACACCGGCGTTGAGGCATAAACAAATTGCTCATCGCTGGTAATTGATCCGAATTGCGAAGCAGGATCGGGCGGAAGGAATGACGGTCGTTGCCGGATGATGGTGCCGTCATTCGTATTGACGCAGATCACCTGACCATCAACCTGAGGAATCAGACAGCGATCTCCCCGGCATTCCGCACGTCCCGACGAACGCATCGTTGGCACGACCCAATTCTGATCACCTGTTTTCATGCTGATGCTGCGGCAGTGACGTTCTCCAATCAGGATCGCCTGACCGCTGGCAATGCCAGCAATGTAGTAGTCGGGACTTCCGCCGGTGTCGCCGGGCCCAAAGGCTCGCCGCGATGTGCTCCAAAGTATTTCGCCGGTGCGGGCGTCGATTCCATGAAGGCGGGAGGATCGATTATCTGTACACACAATGATGCCGTCGTCAGCAATTGGCAGCAGGACGCATGGAGATTCAATTTGCTGGACTTCATCAAGCTCCGGCTGCCAGCGAAGATTCCGCATTTGTGAAGACGACTCTTCATCACGAATGGCCGTGGCCCACTGCAATTGACCGTCGATGGCGCCTACCGCGACCATGATCCCGGATGGCAGTGAGCACACAACGGTACTATCAACCACCAGGCAAACTGAGGTCGTGCGAACAGGATTATTCGCAACCTGATAGCGGTTCAACATGTCATCGGAAAACGTCAGGGGCTGCTGCCAGATGATGTCGCCGGTTCCGCGGCGCAAACAGGTCAACCATTGCAGATCTCGGAACGTCGAAGGCACAAACAGGAGTTCACCCCGCCCCACTGGCGGGGCCTGAAAGCGATGTCCGTTCAATGTCAGAGCCGTCTGACTCCTGGTGACGTAACTTCCAGTATGCACTGAAGGCTGTGTGACTTCAGACTGTCCTTGAGGCTCACTGGTGTGCGACGGCCCGTTCGTTGTCGTTCCGGATGCTGTCGATGCAGTTGACTTTGCAGGACTTCCAGCCGAACTACGGTCGCCGGAATTTTCAGAAGGAATCGCTCGATAGTTGAACTGTGACACGTCGCCCGCAGTCCAGGCAATCTGAGGCACACTGCCCGATTTCGCCTTTCGAAGTGCCACGAGCCTCGTGGCCTGAGATGCTTCCGTTAAGGACAGTGGATCGAATTGAGTTCCACCCAGTTGGAACTGCCGACGTGAGCGCAGACCGGATTCCAATGTGTCCGGGGCAGAGGAGAAGAAACTGAAACGATCAATCAGATAAAGAAACTCATCATCGCTCGACATCAATCCGAATGCGGCAAGGCCATTGAAGACTCCCGGTTCATCGCCCGTTCCGCCACTGAATGGTGAGTCCTCAGCGTCCTCGTGGGAGTTGTTGATGTTCTCGTCACGAGCAAGCGTCTGAGTCGGCATCGTCCATTTCTGCTGGCCAGTGGATTTTTCGAAAGCTACCAGACGAAATGGGGTTCGGAGAATCAGGCAATCGTCCCACAGAACGGGCCGCCAGTTCCTGAAATCGGTGAGCGATTGCGTTGAGTCCGGAATCATCGAATCCAAAGTGGTGCCAGCTTTGGGCTGAGGGGCTCCGGGGAAGTTCCAGATATCTTCGGTCCACGTCCATGCGGCTTTGGGCCACGGTGGTGAAATCGTTCCCGACTCTTCAGCAGTGGTTAAGGAAAGCCGTGTCGCCGCAGACTGTGAGATCGTTGACCGATCTGAGTGAGGCTCATTGTTGGCGGTAACTTCAAGCTTCGCTTTTTCCAGCAGTGACTTCGAAACATTGCCTGCAAAGTCATTATGAATCGTGCCAGCATAGTCGGCCCGCAGTTGTTGCAGTCGCTGCTCCACATCCCAGCGGCGACCACTCAGGTAGTCCGCTATCAGTGTCAGCACTGCCGCTCGGATTCCGGATTCCGTGAGTGGGAACTCACGTGCGACACTCGATAACGCAGACCGGCTCCCTGACGAAATGGCCTGACGAAATCCTGAATCTGCCAGAACTGTCATCGACTGCGTCCACTGCTTCTGAGCCGCATGACTGGCTGTCAACAATTTACGAAGTGCCTGTTGCCGTACACCGGAAGGTTCGGATGTCTCAGGATCAAATCGAAAGACGTCCGTGGGATAAGCAAAAATCTGCTGCAACGACTCCATCGATCCGCTCGTAAAGAGTCCGTCCGCGCCAACGCGAACGGATTGCAGCAGGAGTTCCTGCTCACGAACGCGAAGCAATGTTTCGGCCAGAACCTGCGTCGGTCCGTGTTTTTCGATGACTGCGTTGCCGGCGTCTCCAATATCAGGTTCGTCAGCATCGCAGGAACCGACTGCCAAACTGCACAACAACATTGCGAAGACAGTAATGACGGTAACCGACACCTCAGACAGCCAACGACCATTTCGACAGCCGTCACAAGTCGTTGGTGTGGCCTGACTAATCCGCGCAGAGATGAGTAGCTCGGTCTTCTTCATGACCGTAGCTTGCCCAAATTCGAAAAAAAATAACAGTGAGACTTTGGCGCCGGTGTTCGGGGCCTGCGTTAAAGCTCGAAAAATCCGGAATCGATCGCCTTTTTGGTGCGGCGATTGCGCATTCTTATGGAGCTGATCACATCAGTCCTTTTCAGGACAAAGTATCGGCCAGCGCCCAGAAATCAGTTGGCGGCGAGGTGCGGAATTGCATCCATTCGCGAAGGATCGGGTGAAAGAATCCCAGCGACGCGGCGTGCAAAGCATGTCGCTCTTCGGTCGGATCATCACCGTCAAATCTGGGCGCCTGTTTGATCGTTCCGTGCGGACCGTAGTATTCGTCACCAACGATCGGATGGCCGATATGCGACAAATGGACTCGGATCTGATGATTGCGCCCGGAGAACAGAACACATTCCACCATCGAGTAATTCTCAAATCGTCTGACGACGGTGACTCGAGTCTTTGCAGGTCTCGGGTTCTTTGCGTCTGCTCGAGCCGACATCAGAACGCTGTTGCCGCCGGGGCGTTGTCCGATGGAAAACTCCAAAGTGCGAGTTTCGAAATCCGGACGCCCTTCAATCAGTGCGACGTAAGATTTGGACAACTTGCCCTGCTGAAAGTCGATCGAAAGAAGTCGATGAGCTAAGTGTTCCTTGGCCGTGACGATCAGGCCACTGGTCATGCGGTCCAGACGATGGACGACTCCGGGCCGCAGAAGTCCTTTGAGTGTCGTGTCTCGATCCAGATGACTTTGCAGGACGTTCGAAAGAGTTCCGTCCTGGAAATCTCCCACGGGATGAGCGACAAGTCCGGCTGGCTTATCCACGACAATCAGCCACGGATCTTCGTAGACAATCGGAACATCGACGGGTTCCGGGTCGAGCAATTTGTCGGGAGGCTCGAGCAGACGAAGTGAAACTCGTTGACCTCGAAACACGCGATCTTCAGGGGCCGCTGGTTGATCGTCAATCTTTGCGAGTCCTGCCGTCACCATTCGATTGATTCGCCACGACGTATAGTTGCGGAGATGTTTCGAAAGGAACGAGTCGATGCGAACCCCGGACAGATAGGCTTCGACGATGCACTCAACGGTCAGGGGGAATTCAGACATCAGGACCAATGACGGCTATCGATAACTTCCGGGAGTTTTACGTAAAGGTTCGACAACAGGAACGGGTGCCATCGAAACATTGGCAGCAGGACGGGTTACACCGTAACGTGATGATTGCACGGAAGGCGTGTTATGACTTTGCGAGACTGGTCTTGCCAGTGTTCCTGACGGATAGTTATTGACGGAGTTGGCTGGCCGGCTTGTTGTCGCTGCGGGTTGCGCGTAGCGTTGATTCTGTTGAGTTCGGGGACTTGTGACTGCGTCAGCAAAGTGGACAGGCGGGCCGGTTCGTCTCGGGGCAGCTGGCATCGGTATCTGCTGCGATGAGACAGGTCGATTGGTTTGACCGTAACGACTGGCGCCGGAACTGTATCCCTGATTGCGGCTCATCGCTGCGGCTGTGGTGAGACGGCCATCGGCTCCAATCATCAGTTGTTCATATTGGGGCTGAAAACGAGTCTGTCCGGGCGCTGTGGGCAAAGTTTCCGGCGGAGCAGGTAGTGGAGGCAACGCAAGCGAACCTGAAGGCACAGGAGGCACTTGCTGAGATGGCTGCTCGATTGAAGGCACCCGCGAGTCCAGTGACTGAGTTTGTGGAGGAGCACTGTACTGATGGAGTGGAGCCTGAATTGTTGCATTGCCCATCGGCG
This sequence comes from Planctomycetota bacterium, assembly GCA_052034165.1. Lineage (GTDB taxonomy): Bacteria > Planctomycetota > Planctomycetia > Planctomycetales > Planctomycetaceae > SXXK01. The sequence continues at coordinate 63,814 of JBPOIW010000067.1, forward strand.
ATCCATAGTGCAACTCAGTGGAAGAGTTGGCCGCTCCATGATTCGGCACGAACATCTGAGGCGAATTCAGGCTTGGCGCCAGAGATTGAGGCACTCCCGAAAAGCTCGGGGCGACGACTGCCTCATGATGTTGGGGTGCATAGACAGTGCCCGACTGATCATAGCTCGCGCCTTCCGATGGCTGCCCATAGCAGTTGCCATTGCCTTCACATGGAGGGATCGCTGGAAATCGCTGCCAGCATGTTTGATTATAGCCCCACGCTGGTTGGCATCCCGCAAAAGTATGGGGACGTGATGGTTCATCCTTGAACATCCGGCCCGCGTCGGCTGGCATTGCCGACACCAGAATTATGGATCCGACAGAAGCGGCTGCAAACAGTTGCTTGATCGTCCGAGAAAGCATGTTGTTCGATCCTTGAACATCTAGTGAGCGGAGACGGACTTGTCCACGCTTGTAAAAAGTTGTGGATTACCGTCAGTTTCCTGCACCGCGATACTGATTGCCGATCCCGCCAAACTGAGCCATATGGCCTGATACTCCACTGAAGCCCTGGCCAGCACCGCCGGGCCCATTGAGCTGAACGGCGCCCATGGGATTGAAATTGCCATTCATCCCGCCTCCGCGAACAGCTCCACCGCCACCAACTCCGCCATTCATTGCACCGCCAACACCTGCGCCACCGAATCCACCCATCATTCCACCACCCTGCATTCCGCCACCCATCATACCGCCACCCTGCATTCCACCGCCCATCATGCCTCCACCCATCATTCCGCCTCCCATCATGCCACCGCCACCGGCCATGCCGTTGTAGCCGCCCTGATGTCGGCCGCCGTTAATGCTGCCGAACATCACCGCATGGCCCGTCGCACCGAGCTGTGTGTAGCCGTAGCCACCGACCATGCGACCCTGCTGCATTTGATTCGCTTGAAGTGCATTAATACCCTGCCCGAGCATCTGGTTCTGTTGCGCAAAGTCCACCTGTGGGCGAACGAGTCCGAAATAGTTCTGTCCGACACCACCACCTTCACGCAGCAGATTGATGTATGGACTGAACGTTGGCGTATTGCCGGGGCCATTCATGCCTCCCACCTGCGCTGAAGCCGGAACGGCAACACAGAAGGATAGCAGCAGGGCAAACGTCTGGAATGAGAGTCTTAGGTTGATCATCAGAATCCACCGTTCGTGTTTTTACCGGACAGGTTTTGAACCGCACCGTTACCCAGAATCGTGAAGCCCAGCATCCGTTCAAACGGAGCCGTGAGTTTCGCCACTTTTGTGCTCATGATGATCAGCGGTGATGCTTTCACGTACAGCCGATCCCCGGGCAACATCTGATAGTTTGTGGATGTCTGCGCGCCCTGAGCAATTGCATTCCAGTCAACTTTCAGAATCTGATCCGGTCCGTAGGGATCTGGTGACGGTCGCGCAATCCAGATCGAAGCTTTTGAGGCGACAGCCGGGAGTCCGTTGACCCCCGCGATCGCATCCAGAACTGTTTCATTACCCGTCGCCGGAATTCGATAGACCTGCTCGCCAGCTCCGCCACCGTCCGTGATGACGTAGTAAACTTTGCTGTTGTAGGCCAGAATGTCGATGGAGATTTCCGGGCGATGAATATGCTGGCTCAGATGTTGTTCCAGAGTGTACTTCGCCTGTTGCAAAGTCATTCCGGTCACGTACACACTACCGTAAACGCCCAGTCCTACTGTGCCGTCAGGACGAACAAGGTGAGGTCCGGCAACGAACTGCTTGTTCTGAGGCATTGGAAGTGTGACGAGAACCTGAGGATCAGTCAGGATCTGTCGCAGGTGTTCATCAACTCGTCGCTGAATTTCATCGAGCGGCTGATCGGCGACCAGCACCTTCCCGTATTCTGGTCCAAGGTTCAGATATCCGTCGGTTCCAATGACATAGAGTCCGTTGATCTGCTTGAACTGAGCAGAAACGGGATCTTCAATCTGGCCGATCGGAATTGTTCGGTTGACCTGAACAATCAGCGTTTCGCCAGCTCGCACCGGTGCAAACGACGGACGAATATTGTTGACCGATTCGATCAGAAGAACGTCCGGCGGTTCGATCATGTATTCCGGCAGTGAAACCTTGCGAAGTTCTCTTGGTGCTTCACACGCCATGCCATACCCAGAAGTGGCTGAAGCACAATTCTCTGGCTGAGAGCCGTCTTTCGACTTCCCGGAAGTCCAGGAGGCACAACCACTGAGTCCGGCGCAGAGAAGCAGAACGAAGGCGACTCCAGTGAACGGCCGAAGCCGCAGAGTCCAGACAAGATGTGCCGGTACCATAGATTCCTCCGTGATGCCTTGTCGCACAAAGGCCGACGACAAGGTCTCCATCCATGTTGTGAGGACGTGCGACAGACTCCAAGTCACCGCATCAACTTCGCTCGGCCTGAGTACAATGACCCAGGAGCCCAGCGACAGATCCCCGCATCCCTTCATCGGAAGGCCTTCAGCACCTGAAAGCGGTTTTCTGGGGAGCCTTTCGGAGTGTGATGACAACGGTCGCCGGATGTGTCGATGGAATCGATTGCATCACGGTTAACTGCTCTTGTGATTCGAGCATCGGTTGCAGGCAGAGACATTTTTTGTCCTTAACCGGCAGCTTCTGCCGCAGAGAAATTCACCCGGTAATTGCTCTGTCTATGGTTTGCATGAAAAACTGGTTCGCTGTTGTTGAGAGAATCGGATGCCTACAATTCAGCGCGACAACGAGTTGGAAATAGCTGCGAGATTTGAAGTGTCAGAATAATGCGGGAGTATTGTTGATGAGTCAGAAGACTGTGTTGAGTATTGGTCAATGTCGTCCGGACACGGCTGCGATTGGGTATTATCTGAAGTCACAATTCAGCGTGAACGTTTTGACTGCCGATTTGCCTGATCAGGCGATTGCAGTGCTGGAAGCGAATCCTGTTGATCTTGTGCTGATTAATCGAAAATTGGATGCTGATGGCAGCGACGGACTTGAGATCCTTCCCCGCATTCGCAGTGGTGCAAAGTCCGCTGTCCCGGTGATGTTGGTATCCAACTACGCAGATTGGCAGCAGAAGGCCGTGGAGATGGGAGCTGTTTACGGATTCGGAAAAGCAGAACTGAATCGTCCCGAAACCAGAACTCGTCTCGCCGAAATTCTGGAGGCCTGAAAGTCGCAAACCTTTTTGCCTGAAAATCGACTCCTTGAAAACTTCCAGTTCTATTTCCACAGCTCAGCCGCTCGACATGCACGAGTTAAGATCTGCAAAGACCTTTTCGCTGCGAGAGGCTAACCTCCACGGACTCCTCTGGGCGCTGGCCTTTGAGATTCTGACGTGTGTGTTTCGTTTTGGATTTGCGCTGGAGTCAACTCGTGATACGGCCTCTTCGATCGGTCGGTTGACGATGGGGATGCGTATTCACCACAGCTACATCGGAATTGCCTGCGTGGGCCTCGCATTCTGGCTGGAACGACAATTCCCGAAATCGTCCTTTCGCCTGCTTGCGGTCGGCATCGGACTATTCGTCAGCGACATGATCCACCACTTTGTAGTCTTATGGATCATTACTGGAAATCCGCAGTTTGATTTGCTGTATTGAAAGCTTGGCTTCCTTCGGACTGCTGCAGCCCGATACAGCTTTCGGATCCACAGCCTGCTTTGGATCACGGTTCTGTACTCTGACGAATGAACAATTGAGTTTGGCAGCAGGCAGCCGGCACCAAAGCTGCAGCCGCCCCAACGAAATGCATCCTTTGGGCTATCAATGAAAAGAGCTCCGAAGATCTCTCTTCGAAGCTCTTTCAGTGCTTTGCTTCCACAGTGAGCAGAACTAGAGAACTAGTTCAGAGTCGACTGGCCAGGCTTCCAGTTGCATGGGCACAGCTTGTCAGTCTGCAACGCGTCCAGAACTCGCAGAACTTCGTCTACGTTTCGGCCAACGCCCAGATCATGAACGGCCAGCCATCGCAGGACGCCGGTTGGGTCGATCAGATAGACGCCGCGATAAGCGATGCCCTTGCCGCAGTCCAGAACTTCGTAGGCTGAAGAGAGCTGATGATTGGTGTCGCCGATCATCAAGTGCTTCAATTGGCCCAGTTCCTTGTGAGAATCGCACCAGCCCTTGTGAGAAAACACGCTGTCGGTGCTGGCGGTCAGAACAACCGTATTGCGATCGCCGAATTCGCCCAGAGCCTTGTCGAAGGCAATGATTTCTGTGGGGCAGACGAACGTGAAGTCGAGCGGATAAAAGTACAGGCAAACCCACTTGCCCTTCAGGTCTGCCAGCTTCATGTCCTGAAACTGCTTGTCAGTGTTGTCCTTCGTGCGATCATAAGCCTGGAGAGCAAGGTCCAGCCCGGGAGCTGTCTGACCGATTCGGATACCCATCGTAATTCCTCTGTTATTTCGTATAGTGCGAACAAATCTGAGCTGATCACAGTTCAGACAGAAACTTTGTCCTTTGACAGCGGCAGAGTATAGACCTGCTCAATAGTGATTCAAGCGGCGGCCTCTTCCCCGCAGGGATTGGTGTCGAACAGGAAAATCCGACTGCCAGGTGAAATTCCGTCTCATGAAGATTCTGCTGGCCGATGATGAAGCTGCTGCCCGCTACGGGATGTCTCGCGCTCTGCAGGGCGCCGGACGAGAAATTCTGGAGGCTTCCGACGGCAATGAGGCTCTGGCCACCATTCGTGAGAAGGCCCCGGATCTGGTTTTTCTGGACCTCAATATGCCGAAATGTGACGGCCTCGCGGTCCTCGCAAATTTGCAAGAAAACCCAGTCGCTCCGATGCCCGAGATCATCGTTGTGACCGCGAACGATTCAATCAGTCTCGCTGTTGATTGCATTCGCCGAGGTGCTGCCGATTTCTTAACAAAGCCGTTTGATGTCGACCACTTGCGAGCCATCGTCAAACGCTCGGAAGATCGCTCGCGTCTTCAGCATCAGGTGGACACGCTCCGTCAGCAACTTTCGGAGAGTGGTGCGACGTTTGGGGCGATTCGCGGTTCCAGTCGACCGATGCAGCGATTGTTTACTCAGATTGAGCGTTCGGCCAAAACAGACTTGCCCGTTCTGATCCGCGGAGAAAGCGGGACCGGTAAAGAACTCATCGCGCGAGAACTGCATCAACGGAGTCCTCGTGCCGCAAAGCCATTTATTGCTGTAAACACGGCGGCGGTTTCTGAGAACCTCGTCGAGAGTGAACTCTTTGGTCACGTCAAAGGCGCTTTCACGGGTGCAGATCGAGCTCGTGATGGAGTTTTTCGCCGGGCCGATGGCGGCACTTTGTTTCTCGATGAGATCGGTGACATGCCAGCGTCTGTGCAAACTCGACTCCTGCGAGTTCTGCAGGAGGGAATTGTGCAGCCCGTCGGAAGCGAAGACGGGATTCGCGTCAACGTTCGAGTCATCAGTGCGACTCATCAGGATCTCGAACAGGCGATCACGGATAAGACGTTTCGCCACGACCTGTACTTTCGTCTCAAGGGAATCGAGTTGACGGTGCCCCCATTGCGAGAACGTCAGGAAGACATCCTGTTGCTAGCGAATTCCTTTCTGCCGTCCGATCGAGCATTCAGTCAATGCGCGGTGGCGGCAATGATGGCTCATCGCTGGCCGGGCAACGTTCGTGAGCTGCAGCAGATGATCGCCTCTGCTGCTGCGCTTGCAGAGGATGAAAAGATTGCTGCTCGTGATTTAGGTCTCGCTGGTGCCCTGCCCTCTTTGCCAACCAGCAGTTGGGAGCCTTATTTCGACATGCCACTCTCCGAGGCTCGTGATCGTGTGACGGAGGACTTTGAACGAGCAGCCATCGGTCACGCGCTCGAACAGGAATCCGGAAACATCAGCGCTGCGGCCCGACGTCTGGGAATTCATCGCCAAAGCCTGCAACAAAAACTTCGCCAGTTGGGGATGGCGACGAGAAGTGGCGAAGAATGAAAACGTTGTGCTGATTCCTCTGAGGCTTAAGAATCATGGCCTCGAGATTCCTGATGTGCCAGTGGCTCTGCGCAGGTTCTCGTCCATCACGGTCGAGCCTGGCCTGCAAACAGAGCATCTGTATCCGGAAGGTACCTGGTCCGATAGGCAAGCCAAAGTCCGTGACTGGCGACAATTAGCTTTTCCGGTCGTACTTCGGGTTGTCGCCGAACAACGGCTTCCACCATTTTGCCAAAACCACGCTTGTGCTGGAGATACGGCAGGGCTCTCATGATAAACTTTGGGGCTCGATCGATGGTCCAACCCCAGATTCTTTCGTGATTTTCGGCAAAGGTGAACCCGGCGGATGCATCCCTACCTCATCGTGATCATTGGCATTTCTGCAGTCCTGGGACTGATCATTTTTTTGAGAATCAATGCCTTCATTGCGTTGATTTCGGCGGCATTGCTGGTCAGCTTTCTTGCCCCGGGACCTGTCAACGAAAAGGTCTCTCGTGTGGCGGCCGCGTTTGGTGAGAACGCCGGCAAGATTGGTCTGGTGATCGGATTTGCGGCGGTCATCGGTGAAGCGATGATGTTGAGCGGTGCAGCCGATCGGATCGTTCAGGCATTTCTTCGATTGCTCGGCGCACAACGAGCGTCGTGGGCGCTGATGAGCAGCGGGTTTGTGTTGTCGGTCCCGGTCTTCTTCGACACGGTTTTTTATCTGCTCGTGCCGCTCGCAAAATCTTTGTACCGAACCACCCGTAAAAACTATCTGCTGTACGTCTGTGCGATTGCCGCCGGAGGCGCGATTACTCATACGATGGTTCCGCCTACGCCTGGTCCGCTGGCGATGGCGGCGACATTGAATATTTCGGTCGGTCTGATGATGGTTGTGGGGTTGCTCGTCGCGGCTCCGGCGGCCGTCGCGGCTCTGGCTGTTGCCTCCTTGATGGACCGATACATCACCCTGGAACGACTGCCGGTCTTTTCTGAAGAAGACAGCACTGATGAAGCGATCGCTCAACGCCATGCCGAAGTTATGCGAGTTCCGCTGATCGAAGCATTGCTGCCTGTGCTGTTGCCCGTGCTGCTGATTTCCGGTGACACGGTTGTCGGCGCACTGAAGCCGGCGGAAGGCCCCAGCGTTTGGGCGACGATCAAGCCATGGACTGAGATGGCTGGCAATCCCAGCCTTGCCCTGTTGATCTCGATGGTGATTTCAATGTTCACATGGGTTCGCCTCAAACGTCCAAAGTCCAGCGTGTTCACAGCGTCCGTTGAGAATGCGTTGCTGAGTGCTGGACTTGTCATTCTGATTACGGCCGCCGGTGGAGCTTTTGGTGCCATGCTCAAGGCCACCAATGTCGCTGCGACTATTCAGAGTTCCTTTGAGCAGACCGGGGCGACAGGATTCATTTCACTTCTGCTGGCATTCTTCCTTGCTGCCATTCTGAAAGTCGCTCAGGGGTCAAGCACCACCGCGATGATTACGGTCTCGGCCATGATGGCGGCCATGGAGCTGACAAAGGAAAAACTCGGGTTTAATCCCGTCTACCTTGCGACGGCGATCGGTAGTGGTTCCCTGATTGGCTCATGGATGAATGACAGCGGATTCTGGATCTTTTCACGCATGGGCGGACTGACCGAAGCAGAAGCCCTGAAGACCTGGACACCACTGTTACTGGTTCTCGGCAGTGTCAGCCTCATCATGACATTTCTGCTCTCCGTGGTACTTCCTCTGAACTGAATGATAGACTGCTGCGTCGAGTGGCTCGGGCAAGATCGTTACGCGTGGAGCCAAACATGGGCATCGTCGCGTTGCTGAGGATCGTTGCCATGAACCTGAATCGAATTCGATGGGGATTGCTGCCTGTCTTGTTTTTAAGTTTTTCGGCAGAGGCATGGGCTGATGGTGTGGACTATGAACGTGACATCAAGCCGGTTCTCAAGGGGAGATGTTATGCGTGCCATGGGGCGCTAAAGCAGGAAGCCGGATTGCGACTCGATACGGGTGCCCTGATTCGTCAAGGTGGCGACAGTGGCTCGGCGATCAGCGATGGACAAATTGACGACAGCCTGTTGATTCATCGAGTCTCCGCCAAAGAGCCCGCCGAGCGAATGCCACCGGAAGGCGAACCGTTATCAGCAGAACAGATTGAGATGATGCGGGCCTGGATCCGTGATGGGGCGAAGTCACCCGAATCCGAGCAGCCCGAAGCCGATCCTCGTGAGCACTGGGCATTCAAAATCCCGCAACGCCCTGCAATTCCTGAGTTCGCTGATGCGAGCCAGGCTCATCCGATCGACGCGTTTCTCAACGAGGAACTCGCGCGGCATGCTTTGACGGCTCGCCCTTCCGCACCAAAGCATGTTCTGCTGCGTCGAGTCTACATCGATCTCATCGGACTGCCGCCCACACGAGATGAGTTGCACGCGTTTCTGGCAGATCAGTCACCCGACGCTTATGAGAAGGTTGTCGACAGACTGCTCAACGATCCCCGGCATGGCGAACGCTGGGGACGACACTGGATGGATGTCTGGCGATACAGCGACTGGTATGGTCGTCGTGATGTCGATGATGTTCGCAACAGTGCATCGCAGTTGTATCGCTGGCGAGACTGGATCGTGCGGTCTCTGAATCAGGGCAACGGCTACGATCAGATGGTTCGCGAAATGCTGGCGGCCGATGAAATCTGCCCGGACGATTACGATGCTGGAGTCGCTACAGGATATTTGATCCGCAACTACTATTCGCTCAACGCCAACGACTGGATGCGCAATGCGGTGGAGCACACAGGCAAGGCGTTTCTGGGGCTGACCTTTAACTGTGCTCATTGTCATGATCACAAGTATGATCCGATTTCGCATGATGATTATTTTCGCATGCGAGCATTCTTCGAACCGATTTTTATTCGCCAGGATCGCGTGCCGGGAGAAGCGGATCCGGGCATTTTTCAGGACGACTCCTATTCGGGAACTCGTGCCGTTCAGCGACTGGGAACAGTTCGCGTGTTCGACAAGATCCCTGATGCACCAACTTGGTTTTACACCGGTGGCGATGAACGCAATCGTGTGAAGGAACGAGGCTCGGTTCCGCCTGGAGTGCCCGCATTTCTGGAGAACGCGGCGTTCCGCATCGAGCCCGTGAATCTGCCAGCGAAAGCGTGGTATCCGGGTCTCCGGCCTGAGCTTCAGGAATCCCTGCTTGCTGAGGCCCGCTCGGCCATTGCCGCTGCCGAAAAATCCCTCTCCTCGTTTACCGCCCAGCCGCCGGCGCCGGCTCCATCATCTGGCGAAGCCGTCGCCTCCGGCTCGGGGGTAAACGAAGTCAGTGCGGCAAACGACGAACTTGCGAAAGCGGAAGCCGAATACGAAGCGGCGTTTCAAGAGGCCATCAAGGCCGGAAAGAGCGGTGCGATTTCCGGCAGGCAGTCATTACTGATGGACGCTACATCGGGACGCAGCATTGTGCAGAACAATATGCAACAACTGAAGTCTTTCGATGATGGAGCCCGGCTTTCCTTCCGCTTGCGGATTCTGCAGGACTCGCATGTCAATTTTCAGTTCGTTAAGGACAGCATTCAGGGGTTGACGGCGGGGTATTGTGCGTTCGAAAAAGGCCGGATCGTGGCGTATGTTCACGGAGTCTCCGGAGAAACCGAAGTCGGTCGCTATGACTTCGCCGCCGGACAGAACGATTTCGAAATCTCTGTTGTGATTCGTTCGAAAGAGGACCTTGGTCAACTGACCGTCGTCTGCTGCTCAGATTCAAGCACGCTTGTTGAAAATGCTTCGCTGGCATTGAACGGGTGGAATCCGGTCGGCACGGCCACAAAACCCATCAGCTTCGATATCCGGCCCGGCAGTGTGGCAGTGATCGATGATTTCGTCTGGTCTGTGCCAGATCCCATGGCAACCGACGGCAAAGCGTCGGTGAAGCTCATAGACGTGGACTTTGAAGCTCCGAAGTACAACGATGGTCGAGACGTCATCGGGATCGATGGTTGGGAACCGTCTTCGTTTCGTGTAGCTCCCGCGACGTCTCTTGTATCCGCCTCGATTGGTAACCCCGAACTGCGTGCGCTGTCGGTGAAGCTGGAGGCTGCTCGTCGCGCAGCGCGGGGTCCGTTACTGCAAAGGCAGATGGCCGAGGCGAGAGTCACGGCGGCTCGCGCGGACCTCGCGTCTCTCGAAGCACGCATTGCTGCGGATCAAGCAAGGTACTCTGACCCGCCGAGCGATCAACTTCCAGCTCTGATCAGATCAGCCAGTCGTTTGGAGCGTGAGGCAGCTTTGCGAAAGTCAGAAGCAGAAGTTCTGGCGGCTGAGTTCGCTGTGATCACGGCCGAAGCAAAGCCGTCGGACGATGCGGACCGCGCGAAGGCGATTGAAGTCGCGAATGCGGGGCTCACAACTGCAATGACCAATCGACAGAAAGCGACCGAGGCTTTGACGAGTGAGCAGTTGTCGGAAACCTATTCTCCACTGACACCATCGTATCCTCAGCAGAGCACCGGACGTCGTCGCGCGTTGGCGGAATGGATGACCAGCAGAGACAACCCGCTGACGGCTCGTGTGGCGGTCAATCATATTTGGGCGCGGCATTTTCAATCGCCGCTGGTGGCCAGTATGAATGACTTCGGTCGCAACGGCGACAAGCCTACTCATCCGGAACTGCTCGACTGGCTGGCGGTGGAGTTGATGGAATCCGGCTGGGACATGAAGCAACTGCACCGGCTGATCGTCACCAGCGCAGCCTATCGTCGCGATTCGTTTACCGCCCAGCCGAAGGCGCCGGCTCCAGCGGTGAACGAAAATGAGAAAGCCGGCGTCTCCGGCTGGGCGGTAAACAGGGAAAAAGATCCGGAGAACAAGCTTCTTTGGCGCATGAATTCATCCCGCATGGAAGCCGAAGTTGTCCGTGACAGTCTGCTGTATGTCGCGGGTCGGCTGGATCTCACGATGGGCGGCGTGGAAATCGAGAACAAGGACGCGCTCACGACGACCCGTCGCAGTCTTTATTACAGTGTGCATCCTGAAGCTGGCGGCAAGAGCTCGTTGGGGGAATTGTTTGATGCTCCGGATCCGCTCGACTGCTATCGGCGAGCCAGCAGCATTGTGCCTCAGCAGGCGCTGGCTTTGACAAACAGCGAACTGGTGCATGAATCGAGCATTGCCATTGTGAAAGCTTGGCACGATTCCGGAGGCGGTTCGGCGGAGCAGTTCGTTTCCTATCTGTTTGAGCAGATTCTTTCGCGGCAACCCACCCAGGCCGAGATTCAGGTTTGTCTGAGTGCGTTGCAGAAACAGCAGCAACTGGCCACTTCCCCCGATTCGCCCGAATCGAACGCACGAGCCCACGAAAGCCTCGCGCGAATCCTGCTCAACCATAATGATTTTGTGACGATAAGATGATCGAAACACCATAAAAAAGTAGCGGAGCAGCGCGAGCTGCCCGGTGAGTGTCAGTGAAAGCACACATACTCACCGGACGGCTTGCGCCGATTCCGCTACTTCAATCAACGTTCACTGTGCGGCATTAGCGGTAACCGGAAAGAGATTCGAATGCACATCCGAAGAAGGCCGTTTCTGGCAGATCTGGGTATGGGCGTCACCGGCATGGCGCTGGGAGCGATGATGGCTGAGGCGGCGAAGGGCAATGAGGCAACTCACTTTGCGCCGCGAGCCAGGTCCGTCATCTGGATTTTTCTCTCCGGCGGTTACAGCCATATGGAGACATTCGATCCCAAGCCTGCACTCAATAAGTATGCGGGCATGACGTTTGATAAGACGCCGTTTGACAATCCGGTCAACTCACCGTTGCATCGCAAGCGGTTTCGTTCGGTGCCCTCGGAGGAGATCAATGTCCGAGATGTCTACCCGACAATCTTTCCGATGCAGGTTGATTGGAAAAAGCGTGGCGCGAGCGGCATCGAAGTGACGGACTGGTGGCCGCATCTGGCGAAGCATGTTGATGACATCAGCTTTGTCCGCAATATGTGGACGACGGACAATGATCACGCTGCGGAGAATCAGTTTCACACCGGTCGCCACAAGCTGGATGAATCGCAACCGAGCATTGGAGCGTGGGCTCACTATGGTCTGGGAGCATTGAATGAGAATCTCCCCAAATTCGTTGTACTAGGCGGGCCGACTCGATCGGACACTCGCGAATCCATCGACTCACTTTATCTGGGACCACAGTATTCTGGCATCCCGCTGGCTCTGGACCCGAAGAATCCACTGCCGTTCGCGCAGCGCAACGCCGGGCAGACATTCGAACAACAGCAGCAGGAATATGAAGCCATCAATCAACTGAATGAATTGACGGCGGTGGAATATCCCGATGATCAGTCACTGCGAGCTCGCATTCGGGCCTATGAGCTGGCGTTTCGCATGCAGGCGGCCGTGCCGGAAGCAGTCGATCTGACTCAGGAAACGGAAGCCACATCAAAGCTTTACGGGCTCGATAATGACGCGACAAAAGTCGCTGGTCAGCGTCTGCTTGCTGCACGGAGGCTGGTGGAACGAGGCGTTCGTTTTGTGCAGGTCTTTCCATCGCCGTACGGATCATGGGATTCCCATCAGCAGTTGAAGACCAATCACACACGATTGTGTGCTTCGGTCGATCTTCCGGTTGCCGGGTTGTTGCAGGATTTGAAACAGCGTGGACTTGTGGAAGATGTCGTTGTGGTGTTTGGCACGGAGTTCGGACGCACGCCCGGACTTGAATTAAGAGGCGGCGGCAGTACAGGACGTGATCATCATCCGAACGGATTCACGGTCTGGCTGGCTGGAGCAGGTCTGAAGAAAGGCCACGTTCATGGCGAAACAGATGAACTCGGCTACCACGCGCTGGGCGAAGGTCACTACGTCACGGATCTTCACGCGACCGTGCTGCACTTGCTGGGACTTGATAATCGTCGTCTTAAAATTCCTGGCCGTAAACGGCTGGAGATTGATCATGGCAAGGTGATTGATGGGATACTTGTCTAAGCGAGCATACCGTTAGCTGCGGGATCGCAGTCATGGAAACTGACGCACGGTTGAATGGCGTCTTGCTCCTGCACTCTGTCTTTCCTGGAACGACTGCGAAAATTGTGGATGACAAATGCCAATACTTCCAGCCGAGATCATGCCAGCAGTTCATCCCGAACTCGGCCAGTGCCGGCGATGGGATGTGGACGGCCTTGTTGGTCGGGGACGGTGGTTGATTCGTCGTAGCCTAAAAGGTGATAGGCTGTGGCCTGCATGTCTTTAGGTGAAATCGGCACGTCTGCGACATCGCCACCGATTGAGTCTGTCGCGCCGACAACTCGGCCACGAGCCATGCCTCCGCCGGCGAAGACCGATGAGTAAGCGCGGGACCAGTGATGGCGAGCACCACCGGTTGGTTTGGAGTCGATTTGCGGCGTACGACCATGCTCGCTGGTACACAGAACCAGCGTTTCATCCAGCAAGCCTCGTTCATCCAGATCATTGATCAATGCCGAATAGCTTTGATCGAACACGGGCAGCAGATAATTTTTCAGACGAGGAAAATGATTCGAATGAGTATCCCAGACGGATGCGCCGTGTGGTCCGAAGGGATCCCAGAAGACGGACACAAACCTTGCCCCTGCTTCTACCAGACGCCGCGCGGCGAGCATTGATTGACCAAACAACGTCATGCCATAGCGGCTACGCAACGAGTCTGATTCCTTGCCCACATCGAGCGCCTGACGAATGCGATTGGAGCCGATGAGCGATAAAGCTCGCTGCTGATGATCGTTGTAGTTCCCGATCTCCAACGCTCGATCCATCATCGGACGCGAGGCATCGAATTGTTGCAGCAGATGGACGCGTGCATCGAAACGATTCGCTGACAATTCGGCTGGCAGTTGGCAGCCTTCTGAAAGCTGAAAACGAGAGACGCTTTGAATTCCGGCATGAGGGTCCAGCACGTTCTCGGTCTGACCGTCGGCATTGAGTTTGGGAACGACGACCGTTCCCTGACCATCGAAGTCGGTCCAGAACGGATCCATGCCGTTACCGAGGAACGCACCGTAGGGACCAGCTTGAGTGGTCGAACTGCCCTTGGAACAGAATCGCCAAGGCAAGCCGATGTTACGCGGCAAAGTTGGCGATCGTTCGCCCAAACGGCGGCCGTCGAGATAGTCCACGATCGATCCCATGAAAGGCCATTGTTGAGGATCCCGCGGGCTGGTTTCCAGAGGAATGCTGTAGGTTGGCATTCCGGTCATGACATAAGCACAGCAGTGAATGGGATACTCATGAGTCATCGACCGCACGATGGTCAGTTTGTCGGCCATGCTGGCGATCTGCGGTAAGCCTTCGCAGATCTGTAGTCCCGGGACCACCGTGTCGATGGCCTTCATTTCTCCCTGAATTTCGGAGGCCGCCTGTGGTTTGGGGTCGAATGTTTCGTGTTGTGGTGGAGATCCGAACAGGAAGACAAAGATGCAGGCTTTGGCTTTGCTTCCGGGAATTCCAGTGGCCGGTGAAATTGGCGAAGCGGAAACCGGCATTCCGGCATTCAGTCCGAGAGCACCGATCCCGCCGATATGAAGCAGGTCGCGACGCGTGATGCCATTGCAGAGCGTTTTCCGGCTGCCGGAAAGATTGAGCATGGGCGATCTCCAGGTCGTGTGTAAATTGGTCGGACGGAGCACATCCTACGGCAAAAAATTCACAGAATCCAGATTCATCAGGCCGCCCGCCTGATTCGGGTGAGTAAACCGGACTATCAAATCATGTCGACCTTCTGCCGGCACGAGATCAATTGTTCGTTCGTAAAACTGTTCCCACTGGCCGTTCACTTCGATCTCAGTTGACGCCAGCAACGGTCCGTCCGGTTGATCGAGTCGCACTTCGATGGATCCGCCGGAGCCTGCGGAGGCAATCTTCAAGGTCACTCCATGAATCTGATCCAGCGACATGTGAGAGAATCGCAGGTAGTGACCATGATTGATCGCTCCGATAAACTTTCCGCCGCCGGCATTGCCGGATCCCAGAATTTGTGGTCCCTGGATTTCATCGGCCGTCTCGGCTTCGACAAGTCGTTGTCGAAGGTAAAGAACGGTTGAAGCATTGAGGGCCGGAATCGTTCCTGCTCCACGATCGGAATAATTGGCCTCCAGCTTATAATGACCGGGCTTCGCAGTTTCTTCGGCCGAGACCGGAATTTCATTGTTGAACCCGGGGAAGACTCGGACAAGTCCTGTTGGTTCGAGACTATAAATCCAGCCCACCATCTCCCGAATCTCTTCAATCGTATGATGCGAATGAGGAATCATCGGGACCTTGCCCCAAACTCCAGTTGAGCCTTTGATAACTCGTTGAACGGACGCTTCAAGTGCTCCTTCTTTGCCACGATACTTATTGGCAACGTCCAGCAGCGGAGGACCAACTCGCTTTTGATCCACGGCGTGACAATTAAAACAGTCGCTGCCCTTCATGCGCCGCATGCCCATCGGGCCTTGATCAGCGGTTTCCGGACTGCCGTTAGCGGAAGGCACAGGCCCCGGAGAGAAGACAGCATTGACCGAAACCCGTCCAGGCGATTCCGGATCAATAGGCTCGGCATGTCCTTGATCGATCTGTTCGTCGTCGTTAGTTCCGTCTTCGACGTCGGCTACAACTAACTCGTAGCGAATCGATTGTTGAGGATCGAAGAAGTCACCAGGCAGAGGTTTTGCAAATCGAATCGTCGGACGTTCGTTGCCGACAAGAACCGGGACTGTCGAGGACTGGCTGGCTCCCTGTGAATCCGTCACAACGAGTTCAACGTTGAAGACACCCGTTTCGTCGATCGTGATCTTCGGGTCGGATTCAGTCGACAGTGTTTGTGGGGCCGCAGCCGGGTCTGCCGTGTTGATCAATCGCCATTCGTACTTCAAGTTGTCTCCGGTGTCTTTATCGAACGTTCCTTTGCTCGACAGAGAAACCTCCAGAGGTGCACGGCCGATGTTGTTTTCGACGGAGGCGACTGCAATTGGCGGCCGGTTGCCTCGCACATAGTCAATCCGCACAAGACGAGCGTCCGCATTCACGCCCCAGGTTTCTCCATATTCCATCCCATAGAGAGTGCCTTCGGGACCAAAAGTCATATCGACGGGACGCACAAATTTGTGTTGTGGCATGAAAGGTTCGATCGACTGAACATCGCCCTGCTCGTCCAGATGAACCAGCTTGATCCAGTGTCGAGTCCATTCGTAAATGAACAGGCAACGGTCGCAGCCAGCTGGAAATTTGACGGCCGATTTCAGCGATTCATCGTAATGATAAACGGGGCCTGCACACGCCGAGCGTCCTCCGGCGCCGAGTTCCGGGAACTTTTCAGACGCGCCGTACGGATAATAGATGAGAGCCGAAACCGGCGGCGGCAGAATCTCTTCGCCAGTGTTGTTGGGAGATTCATTCTTTGGGCCAGACAGGTCGTACAGCGGTCCGGCCTTGTTCGTTGCAAAGTCGTAGTCAGAGTATGGAAGGTTGTTGGCGATGAAATAGGGCCAACCAAAGTTGCCTGCCTGGCGAGCCTGATTGATTTCGTCGTAGCCTCGGGGACCTCGTTCATTTTCGCCATTGGCGTCGGGGCCGACTTCGCCCCAATAAACGAATCCCGATTCCGAATCGACCGTCATTCGCCACGGGTTGCGGCAACCCATCGCGTAGATTTCTGGTCGGCCTTTGGAGCCGTCTTTGGGAAACAGATTGCCATCGGGAATTTCGTAGCCGCCTTCTGGCGTTGGACGGATTCGCAGGATCTTGCCGTTGTAGCTGTTCGTGTTCGCAGATGATTTCTGAGCATCCCACGGTGAACGATCGGGGCGTTCATCGATGGGTGCATAACCTTGCGAATCGCCATGAGGATGAGTGTTGTCGCCGGTCGCAATAAAGAGTTCGCCACGAGGTCCGAAGTGCAGTGACCCGGCGTGATGGCAACATTCTTTACGCTGCTCTTCAAACTTCAGCAACAGCTTTTCTGACTCCATGTCGAGCTTAGCGTCACGCAGCGTGAAGCGGCTGATATGTTGTCCGGAAAAAGTCGGCGGGGAGTATTGAAGATAGATCCATTGTGTGTCGGCGAAGTTTGGATCCAGTGCCAGGCCCAGCAGACCATTCTCCTGTTCCGTTGTAATTGTCAGTTCACCCACAAGCGACACTTGATGTGTCACGGGGTGCAGAGACTTCAGCTTACCGTTCAGTTCAATAAAGTAGATCGTTCCGTCCGGAGCGACGGCGAGTTCCATCGGTTGAATCAGACCTGTGGCCAGAACGGTGGCTTCGAACCGACTTTGGTCTATTGGCGATTCATCGGCTGCAGCGATTCGATCGCAGAACAGACTTGTGACCACGGCCAGGACTAGAGGAATGAATAGACTGGGATCGAGGTTACGAGATGCGGGCATGACGGTTCTGGGTGGGTTGGTTTTCGGTGAGATCTGGCGACCATCTTCACATCAGAATTGTCTCTGTGCGACTGGGGCCGGATGTTGAAGAGCCACATTTTAGAGCCAGCGTCTGTCAGATGCGAATGAATTAATATTCTCGACCTTACGAGGCAGGAATCGTTCATGGTTGGTTGGTGGGAGGGACAGAAATGGCAAATACCGGCGGCAACAGTCCCTACATCGGCGAGCGGCAGGGCGTCAGCCCTCCGAGTTAAGCCACTGAATACTTCGCATCTTCCAGGGATTTGAGATGCTAATCGAGCATAGGCGTGTTGTTAGAGAGGGAGAATTTCTCGGAGGGTTGACGCCCTGCCACTCGCCGAAAAGGGTTGATCCTGTCGGCGATAACGACTTTCTCCTCGTCTTCCGTTACGCTTAGATACCCGACGGTCGGTGTTGATTGTTCGGAACAACTGTTCATGCTGAAGGTCAGCGGTGGAAACCAAGGTCATTCAGGTCAAAGTCAAGCCGAACTCACGAGTCAGTTCATTCGAACAGGCGGAGGACGGTACGTGGCTTGCCAAATTGAAATCTCCGCCCGTTGATGGCAAGGCGAATGAGGAACTGATCGCGTTGCTGGCAAAGCATTTTGGATGTCGCAAGGCTGATGTGTCGATCAAGAGCGGAGCGTCAGGGCGAATGAAGCTGGTTCGAATTGAACAGGAGTAACGACACCAGCGATGGATGAGACATCTTCCTGCTGGCGCTTCTGGATTCTTTGTCTGGTCACTAGCATGCGTGGAGAAGTTTGTATTCGCGTTGTTTGATCGGACCCGACCTCATGCGACATGTGATTCTGAGTTTTCTCTGTCTTGTCGCAGCCGTTGCCTACATTCAGCGAGCAGCGTTGAGTGTACCTGCATTGGAGGTGGCGAGAGATTTTGGGGTTCCGGAAGAGTCTCGTGCAACAGTCATGGGGTGGGTGCAATCGGTCTGGTATCTGGGCTATGCATTGCTGCAGATGCCGAGCGGATGGCTGGCCGATCGCTACGGCAGCCGGATTACCCTGGCGGGCCTTTGTGTGCTCTGGTCAGTGCTCACGTTTCTGACCGGCTTGAGCTTTGGAATTGTCTCGCTGGCCGTGATTTGGTTTCTGATGGGCGCTGCCCAGGCCGGGGCATTTCCCTGTGCTGCTAAAGCTATTGGCCAGACGTTTCCGGAGTCCGAGCGTGCTCGAGCGTCGGGAATTCTGGCCGGCGGTATGCTCATCGGCGGGGCGATTGCCCCGGTGATCGCCGGAAACATACTGGTAAAACTTGATCCTGTGGCGACATCGCTGCATGTGTACCGTTGGCAATTGCTGCTTTGGCTGTTTGCCGTTCCGGGAATTGTCTGGTCGATTGTCTTTCTGCTGTCCATCAAAAGTCACGCGTTACCGCTGATTCGTCGTGAGAGTTCCGAGACGACTGAGGGGAGCGGCGAAATCTGGGAACGACTGTTGACCAGTCCTTCTCTGGCTCTGCTGTGTGCTCAGCAGTTTTTTCGAGCCGCCGCGATGGTTTTTTTTCTGACCTGGTTTCCGACGTTCCTGCAGGAAACTCGCGGAGTGTCGTTGAAGGAATCCGGGCTGTTGACAACCTACGCTGGCATTGGCGGAGTCGTGGGAAGTCTGCTGGGTGGAGTCATCTCCGACTGGTTGTTTTTGAAGACGGGAAACAAACGTCTTAGTCGTCAGGGAATTGCGGTCCTTGGAATGGCCAGTTGTGCGGTTCTCATCACCGTGTCTGGGTTCGTTGCCGACGTGAATGTCAGTATCGCCATTGTCTCTCTGGGCGTGTTCTGTGCGGCGTTTGGCGGCGTCAGTGGATACACCGTTGCCATTGAATTTGGCGGCAAGCGCGCGGGCACTGTTTTCAGTACTATGAACATGTGTGGTAACATCGGTGCGACGCTTTTTCCGATTACCGCTGGTTGGTTAGTCGACGTTACGGGCAACTGGAATCAGATTCTCTATTTCTTTGCGATCATTATGGCGATTGACGCAGTTTGCTGGTCAGTCCTCAATCCCAAAAGACCTCTCTTCGAATAAGCTCAAGTTATGACGTTTTCGAGTCAGAAATCTGTAACCCGCGTTGCGACTCCTCAGGCACTTGTCCGGGCGGCTATTGTTCGCTGCGATATTACTCCGCCGGTTGGAATCTATCATCGGATGTGGGGTGCGGCGTTGCATGATAAAGCGACAGGCATTCATCGTCCGCTGACGGCCACGTTGTTGTGGCTGGCTTCGGCAGAAGAATTGGGTGCGGACCATCAGATTCTGATTTCTATGGATCATTGCATTCTCGACACTCCGGAACTCGTCAGCATTCGGAATGCTGTGGCTGCAGTGACGTCGGTGGCTGCGGAGCATATTCATGTGATGGTGACACACACGCATGGTTCCGGCTGGATGTCTCGCAAGCGGAGTGAGTTCCCCGGCGGTGACTTGATCGGTCCTTATCTGGATAGCCTGTGCGACAAGCTTGCGGGACTTGCCGCCGAGGCTCAGCCGAAGTTGCAGCCAGCCACGATTGTCTATGGAACAGGTCGATGCTCGCTGGCTGCTCATCGAGACTTCTATGATTCGGAACGAGGACATGCGGTCTGCGGATTTAATCCGGCGGGATCAGCCGACGACACCGTGATCGTGGGACGCATTGCGACTCCGGGCGGTCAGATGATCGGGACGATTATTAACTATGCCTGTCATCCGACGACTTTGGCCTGGGACAACACACTGCTCAGTCCGGACTGGATTGGAGCGATGCGAGAAACGGTCGAGCAACAAGTCGGAGGACTCTGCTTCTTTATGCAGGGAGCTTCGGGTGATCTGGGGCCTCGTGAGGGCTTTGTCGGTGATACGGCCGTTGCAGATCGCAATGGTCGCATCCTTGGATACTCAGTGCTTGCCGCGCTGGAACAGCTTGCTCCGGCAGGTACCGAATATGTTTACTCGTGGCCGACGCTGTCAGGAACATGGATCGGAACCTGGAAGCATGTGCCCTGCACTACCGATGAGAAGCGGAGTCATCAACAATGGAAGTGGTCAACGATCACTGCTGAACTGCCCTATCGACATGATCTGCCGACGATTGCCGAGACAACCGCGAAACGAGAACACTGGTTCGCGGAGGAAGAGGGTGCTCGCGCTGCCGGCAATGTCGATCGGATTCGTGAATGCCGCGCCAATGGGGAGCAGATGACTCGCCAATTAGCGAGATTGAATGCACTTGCTCCGGGGAAATCATGTCCTCTGCCGGTGACTCTGGCGTTTGTCGGCGATGCCGTCTGGGTACTTGTTCCCGGAGAACTTTATCAGGTGTTTCAGCTAGTGCTGCGGCAACGATTCGCACCGAAGCCCGTGCTGGTCGCAACGCTCACCGGGGACTGGCAGCCTGGTTATATTCCGCCTGCGGCTTCGTTTGGGTATGGCATTTATCAGGAAGTCATCGCTGCAACTTCACCGGGCAGCCTTGAGCTGTTGATTGAAGACGTCTCGCGAGCAATCACCAGTCGTATGACTTCTGCTTCCTAAAGCCGGACACGTGAATCGTGCCGTCGTCGTGCAGTTGAAGCACAGAGGCCCCGCTGTTTTCGAGTCCGCTGCCTTCGACCATCGCGACCAGCGTGCAGTAATGGATGCCATCAATGTCTTTCAGATCATTCTGGTGACTGTGTCCCTGGAACACAGCCAGTACACGGCCGGAGTCCTTCAGAATGCTGCGTACTTCGATGCAGTTCTTGATGCCGTGATCGGTCGCGACATCCAACCGTTGATGAGCAAAAACGATCGTCGGAAGTCTCGTTGACTTCAGGTCTTCACGCAGCCATGCCAGCTCAGCCAGCGGAATGTTGGCGTCGTTCCATTTCGAATTCTTTCGACTGTAGGGAACACCGTCATCGCGAAAGCATGAGTCGAGCACGATAAAGTGAAAACCAGCTCTATCGAACGAGTAATAGGATTCTTTCTGTCCGACTTCCTGAAGGAACTCGTTCTTGGTCAATGTGTCGACACAATGATTTCCCAGAACATAATGTCGATCGGGTGAGAGTTCTGAGAACTCACGATTGATCGTGCGGAGATAGCTGAGTTCTGTTTCAACACTGTCAGCCGCGTCGATCAGATCTCCCAATTCCACGATAAAGTCCAGCCCGGTCTTCTGGAACTCTTCGGCGGCCGCATTCAGCTTCGGAATCGTCTCACGATAGAAGCGGCTTCCCGCTGCCGGTTTGTCGGCGTGATGCAAATCGGTGATAAGTCCGATTCGCAATGAGATTGATGGCGACACATTCGCTGCAGTGATTGATTTCTGTAAGCCTAATCCAGCAGCGGCCGCAAGGACGAGAGTTCCGTTCGACAGAAACCTGCGGCGAGATTGATTTGATGAGGGGGATGTGTTCATGCGGTTTGCTGATTTCCGGGATTATTGTTTGAGCAGGTGTAACCACTTGATGCGGCAGGTTTGAAATGGCGCGTTTTAGTTAGGGCTGGAAGCCCGGCACAACCTCTGCCGGTGGCGTGAGCCACCGGACTTCAAAAAACACGTGTTTCAGGCCTGAAGGGCCGACACATTCGCCATTGTGTCGACCCTCCGGGCCTGGGATTTGTAGTGTTCCCAAACCGGTGGCTTACGCCACCGGCACTGGATTTGTCGGCCCTCCGGGCCTAAAAATGGGCAACTGTATAACTCACGCTTTGGGTTGTGATAGAGTCCTCTGTCTTCGCATGTTTCGATCCGTTCGTGTTGCCGAATTCGCAACTTCAATACGCGTCAGCGAGGGTTTTCGTGGCCGCATTGCGAGAGGTCAATCCCTCACGTCTTGGGATCTGAAGGAAGAACACGTACAACACAAAAACGCTGCCGAGTTCTCGTGGGACGATTAGACCGTCATCGCATAGGGCAGAGCAGTTTCCCTCAGGGCGCAAAAAGAAAAAAGGCCGATCGGATCAATCTGATTCCGATGGCCTTTTTCAGGGAGCGAGGTTTCTCAGGCACTCGCTCAAATTTGTGGGCTCGTTTCTCAGGCGAGCCCCCGTCTCTCTCAAAAACACGCAGCTTTCTCAAGGCTACGTTTTGGGCTCAAGGATCTCACTCCGAGCCCACGTCTCTCTCGAAAGAATTAGATAGCACAGCCCATGCCAAACAGGTGTTGTCGTGACCAATACGCAGCCGAAATGTGGGGCATTGTTTTTCGTAAGTCATTTCACTCATTTGTTTTATGGCGATGGTTGTGATTCTGATTGTGTATTGCTGAGGCGTTTTTGCGACACGGATCGGGTCCCGATTTGCAATTCTTACAACGCCGGTGCATTGCAGGTTTTACAAATCCTGCCCGTGATTGCAGGCCTTTCAGTAACGTTGTTGGGGGTCTGGGTGGTTCTGGTGGGGCGGGAGCAAATCACTCTGTTGGTCTGAAAAGCCAGTTTGCCGGATGTGACCTGAATTGGGGTTGGGCTATAGTATTCCAGCTCGAAAAGCGATTTGCGCTGTGTTGAGAGATGCTTTTTCGGGTCCGACATTAAGCGGAGTGTTCATCGTGCAGTTCCTGAATGACTCAAGTATTCCCGAGTTTGTCCAGCGACGTGAGTTCTTGCGGACCATGGCGGCGGCTTCGACCGCTGCTTTTGCAGCTTCCGCTCCTCGGCAACTTCGCGGAGAAGTGAATCTCAACGCAGTTCATCCTCGGTCAACTGCGGATGCCTGCATCCTGATCTGGATGGGTGGAGGCATGGCGGCTCCGGATACGTTCGATCCGAAACACTATGAACCGTTTCGAGTCGGCCTGCCCGTTAAGGATATGTTGAGTACATTTCCGGCGATCGACACTGCGGTCAGCGGCGTGAAGATTTGTCGAGGACTGGAGAAGATCGCTTCAATGATGGATCGAGCGACCCTGATTCGCTCAGCTGTGCAGCCGGATCTGGGAAGCATCCTGCATTCTCGGCACCAATATCACTGGCACACAGGTTATGTTCCTCCGCAGACCGTTGCCTGTCCTCATATTGGTTCCTGGATGGCTCGCATTTTGGGCCCAGTGAATCCTGTCATGCCGGCATTCGTTAATGTGGGGCAGCGATTGGAAGGTGTCGGTGAAAGTGAAGAGCTGAAAGCGTTCACGACGGCCGGATTCTTTGGATCTGAATTTGGTCCGATGAATCTTCCGTTTCCAGAAGATGCAGCTCAGTCAGTTCGTCCGCCCGGTACGATGACCAGCGATCGATTCTCCAATCGAAACAAACTGTTCCGCCGACTCGTGGATCAGAGTCCTCAGCGTGAATTCATGAGCGACTATCAGCAGGAGTCGATGCTGAGGTCTCTTGACAATGCTTATCGATTGCTAAGTTCAAAAGATCGCGAAGCCTTCGACATCAGCCTCGAACCCGAAGAAAGCCGCAAGATCTATGACAACAGTCGCTTCGGCCGTGGCTGCTTGTTGGCTCGCAGACTTGTAGAAGCCGGGACTCGATTTGTCGAAGTCACGACGGAGTACGTTCCGTTTCTGCACTGGGATACTCACGCGAATGGGCATGAAACCGTGGCACGCATGCATTCAGAAATGGATCAGCCCATCGCCCAGTTGATCAGAGATTTGGAACTCCGAGGACTGTTGGATCGAACTCTGGTGATTATCGCTTCAGAGTTCAGTCGAGATGCGTTGATTGAGGGAGTGCCAGGCTCCAATGCGGCTGACCAGGCGACAGAGCGAGTTGAAGCCGTGCAGGAAATGAAACACTATGGCTTGCATCGCCACTTCACTGGCGGCACGAGTGTTGTGATGTTCGGCGGCGGGATGAAGCGTGGTTTCGTGTATGGCAAGACGGCTGATCAGAGACCTCTGATTGCTGTTGAGAATCCCGTTTCGATCGCGGACCTCCACGCGACGATTATGACCGCGATGGGTATCAGTCCACAGGCTGGATTCGATATCGAAGGTCGCCCGTTCTACGTGACTCAGGACGGCAAAGGTCAGGCGGTGAAGGAACTGTTCGCATAAGTCGTGGTGAGAGGTTGACTCAATTGAAATTAGCAACTGTAGGCCGGGCCGAGCGGAGCGAGTTCCGGCTTAAAAGTGGCGCTGAATTGCCGGAACTCGCTGGCGCTTGGTCCGGCCTCCGAAATAAGATCCAGCAGTTGAGGACTGACAGAGCACTGGCCGCTTAAGGTATCCCGCGAACACTCGGCCTCAATGTACACAGTGCGGAGAATAGTTGAGATGAAATTTGCTACTGCCGTTAAGCAAGTCGTTATGCGACTAATCAAAATCTCCGGTTTTGCCTCGTTGCTTTGCCTTGCTTCAGTGCTATTCCGAGCTGAGTTGGCCGCCGCGCAGGAACAGGGGCCTCCGTCGGAGTTCTCTGCTGAAGATCTCACGTTTTTTGAATCCAAAGTTCGACCGTTGCTGGTAGATCGCTGTTATGAATGTCACAGCGAAGCGAAGCAAAAGGGACAACTTCGACTTGATGCGAGAGAATTAATTTTGGCCGGTGGCGAATCCGGGGCGGCGGTTGTGCCCAACAATCCCGCCGAGAGTCTGCTGTTACAGGCCGTTCGCTTTGAGTCCTTTCAAATGCCGCCGAGCGGTAAGCTTCCGGATGCTGAAATTGCAATCTTTGAAGAATGGATTCGCCGTGGAGCTCCGTGGCCAAAGTCTGACGGGAAGCCGGTTGCAATATCACATGGCGACAAGGGTTTCACGGACGAAGATCGAGCCTGGTGGGCTTTGCAGCCTTTGCAGGATCATGCCCCGCCGGAGATTGAGAACGATGCTTGGAGTCGAAACGAGATCGATCGATTCATTCTGAAACAGATGACGACTCAACGGTTGACCCCAGCGCCGGAGGCTGATCGAGCGACCTTGATTCGTCGACTCTCTTTTGACTTGATCGGGCTGCCACCGACTCCTGCAGAGGTTGCGGAATTTGAGGCGGACTCTGATCCTCGTGCCTATGAAAAGCTGGTTGATCGATTGCTGGAACGGCCTCAATACGGCGAACGATGGGCTCGGCATTGGCTTGATGTCGTCCGTTATGCCGACTCAGACGGCTACCGCATCGATCACTATCGCCCGGACTCATGGCGATATCGTGATTATGTGATTCAGTCGATGAATAGCGACAAGCCCTACGATCGATTTGTGCAGGAACAACTGGCTGGCGATGAACTTTTTCCCGACAGCCCGGATGCACTGGTGGCCACCGGTTACCTTCGTCACTGGATTTATGAATACAACAACCGGGATGCTCGCGGTCAGTGGGATCTGATTTTGAATGAAGTCACAGATACCACGGGCGACGTGTTTCTGGGCGTTGGCCTGCAATGTGCCAAGTGTCATGATCACAAGTACGATCCGATACTGCAAAGGGACTATTATCGTCTGCGTGCGTTCTTCGAAGCCATCCGGCCGGACGATAAGCGAGTCGTGGCTTCTACCGCAGAGCAAAGCAGCCATGCAGAACAACTGAAACAGTGGGAACAGGCGACTGCTGAGATCCGGGAACAGATTGCCGCCTTGGAAGCACCTTACCGAGTCAAAGCGAAACAGGATGCTATCGAGAAATTTCCGGCCGACATTCAGGAACTGCTGAAGGCAGAACGCGCGAAACGGACTCCGCATGAACAACAGGTTTTTGAAATCGCCTGGCGGCAGGTCGATTACGAATACGATGGGCTCGACAATCGCATCAAAGGCGATGACAAAGAAAAGCTGCTGGCGTTGCGACGAGAACTGGCGAAGCATGACAGCTTGAAGCCAAGAGCCCTTCCCACGGCCCTTGTCGTGACTGATGTTTCAAAAGAGGCACCAACAACAAAGATTCCGAAGCGGAAGACAGAAGTCGGGCCGGGAATTTTGAGCATTCTGAATCCCGGTGAAATGGAGATCCCTGCTCTGTCGCCCCAGCAAACGACGACCGGACGGCGTGCAGCGTTGGCTCGATGGGTGACCCAGCCGGATAATCCTCTTTCAACACGAGTGATCGTCAATCGGATCTGGCACGGCCATTTTGGACGCGGGCTGGCTCAGAACGCCAGCGATTTCGGAACTCTGGGTGGACCTCCTACACACCCGGAATTGCTCGACTGGTTGACACTGAACTTTGTACGCGGCGGCTGGAGCATGAAAAATCTCCATCGCATGATCGTCACATCGGCCACCTATCGGCAGGCGGCCGAGCATCCTCAAATGGCGGATTACCAGGTGAAGGATCCGTTGAATCGCGAATACTGGCGATTCTCAACTCGTCGACTGGATGCGGAGCAAATTCGTGATGCGATTCTTGCAGCTTCAGGCCAACTGGATCTGACAGCCGGAGGTCCCGGAGTTCAGTCGGATGTTCCTCGACGCTCGATCTATATGCGTGTTATGAGGAATGAACGGGATTCTTTGTTGGATGTGTTTGATCTGCCGTTGTTTTTCTCCAGCACTTCATCTCGAGACACAACGACATCGCCTGTGCAGTCGCTGTTGCTGTTCAACAGTCAGATCATGATGAACCACGGAGCAAAGTTTGCGGCGTCGTTGCTAAGCAAGCAGAGTGGAGCGTCATCATCGCAAACGACCGCTTCGCAAATCATCGCACTGTGGGAACGAGCTTTTGGCCGTGAACCTTCCGAATCAGAACTTCGCGATGCCGAACAATTCCTGAATGAGCAGCAGCAGCGAATCGTGGCGGAGCGAGGCAAGATTGATACGGCATCGATTCCAATTGGTCGGTTGCCTTATCGAGATGGCCAGGCTGTGATCGTGAATCCGGAAGACAGACCGCTGAGAATGGCGACTGACTCCACGGACGCGATGAATTCCACCGAGTTCACCATCGAAGCCTGTTTCCAGGTTCGGTCGATCTACGACACGGGCGCTGTGCGTACGATTGCGGCGAAGTGGAATGGAGACTCAAAACAAGTGGGTTGGATGTTGGGAGTCACCGGGAAAGGTTCGCGACGAAAACCGCAGACGCTGGTCATGCAACTCTTTGGAAAGTCACAGGACGGAAGTCTTAAGGAGGCGGCGTTGTTCTCTGATCAGAATATCGAGCTGAACACACCGTACTTTGTGGCCGTAACATTCAAACCGGCGAGCACTGCTTCCGAATCCGGCGTCGTAACGTTTCACCTGAAGAATCTGGCGAACGCGGATGAGTTAATGGGGTCAGTTTCTGTTCCGCACAATTTGATTGATGGATTGCACAATGATCTGCCGCTGACGCTGGGATTCCGACAGGGAGCGGCCGAAAGCAGTTTTGATGGGTTGATCGACGACGTTCGCTTGTCGGCCACGGCTCTGGGAGTTGATCAGTTACTGCTCAACTCCGAAGGCCCCGGACCGTCGACACTGGCCCTCTGGAAATTCGAGCCCGTCCCGGGACTTCTGGAAGACTCCAGTTCTCATTCGCGTCGACTGTCCCTCCTTCGCCAGGACTCATCGGCCGTTTCGCCAGAACAGGCCGCACTCGCCGACCTCTGCCACGTCATTCTGAACTCGAATGAGTTTCTGTACGTAAAGTAGAGGAATCTCGTTGGTAAAATGACTTCAACTCGGCATCCCCGCGTTGCCGGAGACTGACGACTGACAGCTGCAGTTTCGGCAATTCTGCAGCGTTTCGTACCGGAAAAGTACGTTTATCCGGTGAGGATGTGGATTGTTGAGCGAGTTTCCTGATCGCCTGTCGCGGGTTCCTTGACCGGGAAAACGGGCTTCTCAATAATCCGGCCCCTCATTGGGACTTCGTCCGATGTCCCTGCCGCATCAACACTTTCCTCGCGGGGCTCTGCCAAAATGAAGCCGGAAGAACTGATTGAATTTCGGAAGATGCTCAAACTTCTGCAGGCACGTCTGCGTGGAGACGTCGAGCAGCTTCAGGAAGAGGCGTTTTCCGGTTCAGAAGCGGGAAATGAGTCTCGATCGTCCAATCACATGGCAGAAATGGGCTCCGACGCCTGGGATCTGGAGTTTTCTCTGCAGCTTGTGGAAAGTGATCAGGGCGTGCTCGAAGAGATCTCGCACGCTTTGAAAAAGTTTGATAATGGTACTTACGGACTTTGCGAAGCCTGCACCGAGCAGGGTAAACCGGAAGCAAAGGCGCGTATCCCCAAGGCTCGCCTGCAGGCGATTCCCCACGCTCGGAATTGTGTCGAGTGTGAAAGGATCAAGGAAAAAGGTCGCTGATGACTGCTTATCCACGGACTCGGATTGGTGTCTATGCTGTTCT
>JBPOIW010000262.1:0-11870 GCA_052034165.1 Planctomycetota bacterium
AATCGACCTTCAATCCATGTCATGACGCCCAAACCTCTTGCCAGAACATCTTTTAACTGAAAAGCACTGACTGAATCCCGCGACTGCCACATCGCCGGAAGTGCAGTCGGCACTCTATCAGCACGCCCCTGTCTTGCAATCGCCCCCGGAAGTTTCCAGGGACTGAATACTTACACCGCCCGAAGCCGCCCCGAGCAACTCGGAGCTGCCCATTACCTGAAACTCGCAGCATCCCTGACCATCACGGCAGCGTGAACGAAACTCAACCGGAGCCCCCAGAACCTGCTGCAAGACCTCCCGTTCCACCTGACAAATCGCCTCATCAACATCTGCCAGCATTGGAAACGGACACGAAGTTTCACGCAGAATCCGCAATCCTCCAGAATGATCACTCTCAATATTAAAGCCGCTGGACTTCATCTCGCTGGCAAGCTGATCCAACCGCTCATCGACCGAATCACACCCGACCAACTGACGACGAAACCGCTCCGCCAGCGAGTTGCGAACTCGCCCCAAAAGCGCCGAACGGACAGTTTCATCCTCGTAACCCGCGATGGCTTCCCACAAAACCACAGCTAATTCGCGGTAATTCTCGCCTAATTCGTGCATGCCCTCGGCAGTCACTCGATACATCAGACGAGGTCTGCCGCGAGTCTGCCCCTGAAGCTCAGATGAAATCAGCCCTGCCCCCTCAAGGCGAGCAATTCGCTGCCGAATTGCTGTCCGAGTGACTCCCAGCAAATCACACAACGCCTGAATATCCCCACCAGCGGACTGATGAAGATGCTCAAGAATCTCGCGATCACGTGCATCCAAAGGGGAAGACATTGGGGAACCCAGAGACGATTCGAAGCGGCGGAACTGTTGCTTTCCTCTGGATATTATCGAGCAAACACATTCTGGCAATTAACTATGCCAAAAATGCATAAAAGTGAGACGCGATCTCAAGTCGACAGCCGAGGGCAAATCAAATAGTCGAATGCGCCTTGGTTTTGCTGATGCGTTTCCAGTTCCCACAGGGAGCGCGAGGCTGGCCGGCCGGAATGGGAGTCCAAACTCAACGTCTCCTGAGCTGCCCCTCAACAGTTGCTTACGGAGTTTCCCACGCGTCGGTTTTAAGCAAGTCAGAGCTGCTCCCCCGCGTAACTCCTTGCCGTAAACCTGAGTCGCGGAATTGTTTGCTCTTCCCGAACTGAATGAACACGTGAATCATCAATTTGTTGACGATTAACCTCAATCTGAGGCCCACATGTTGCAACGAAGCAACGGCGAATCCGCTCGCCTGGCACAGCTCCGGAATGATGAATTCGACGTAACCTTCTTCCAGAATTTCACTTGCAACTCAGTTAGCTTCTACCCTGCGAATTCGTCTTCGTTCGGTTCACCCTTTGCATCACCAAATCTCGCCCCGACGAACATGGTGGTGAAAGTGAACAATCCATTCTGGGAAAGATGGCGATGAGTTCAAGAAAGAAGCAGCGTCTGACCGTTCGCGTTGAAAATGACTTTGCGGTCGTCTCGCTGGAAGACATGGAAATCTGGGACGGAGCCGACCTGGCTCTGTTGCGGGAAGCACTCACCGCCCTGATCGAAAGGGATGGCTACCGCGCGATCGGCGTCGACCTGTCAGCGGTGAAGTACATCCCCAGCGGCTTCTTCGGCATGCTGTTCGAATGGTACGAACAGGGGATGCGGATTCGACTCGATGCACCTCAGAAGAACGTGGAACAGATGCTCTGGTTCCGCATGTTCTTTGTTCGCCAGCCGGATGAGACTTTCCTGCTGACCGACGAGCGAATGAGAAACAATACTCCCAACGAGCAGGTCGAATTCCACCGCCGGGAATTCATGGCCGACGTTGATGCCAACGATGAAGATGAGATTGAAGAACACATCAAGTCGGTTCGCTTCGGCGTCCGCAGCACAGAGCGAATCGGCTGAGAGCCTTGCGGGGCGATGGGCGGTGATCACGCCATTAGCCAGCCACCTTCTAATGCTTGACGACGACGGCGGCCGCGAAACTCATTTAGAGGCCGCCGTTTTTTCGTTGGATGATGGCCAGCACCCAGGAGCTCAAATGCATGCCGGATCTGCTCCGGGCGACAACCCCCGTGTCGTCTCGAAATTGCTACTTTCTTCGAGATTGCTTTCTATTGTCGGGAATTGCCTTCCCTTCATCTGGTTGACACCACAATCTCCCTGGATCATCCAGCCGTCGCATTTCTGCAAGCAGCAGGTCTTCCATCTCCCTGAGACGGTCCGCATACGCAGGATCAGACGCAAGATTGGTCTGATGTGGTTCCGGAGCAACGCCGGTGAGTGCCGCGAGTTGTTCGCTCCGATGTTCGGGCAAGAATTCGTCCGGATTGTCTTTCAAATTAAACAGTTGTGTTTCACGCACCTTTCCATCCAGAACGTCGTACTTTATGAGCTTCCAGTCGCCCCTCTTTACACATCTCATGCCTGGCTTTGTTCCTCCGTTGTACACACCGTACATCACATCGCGAACAATCTCCTTGTTCCCTTCAAGTATGGGCTTGAACGAAGCTCCCTCAACAAAGTCGGGTCGCCGCAAGCCTGCCAAGTCACAGAAGGTTGGCAAAAGATCCAGCAAGTAAATGTTTCCGATGGCTCGTGAGCCAGCCTTGATGCCGGGCCCCTTCACGATGAAGGGGACTCGCCACGTGTGCTCATAGAGATTCTGCTTGCCTTGCAGCCCGTGCCGCCCGATCGCCATTCCGTGATCTGCAGTGTAAATCACGTAAGTGTTGTCGAGCTCTCCCATGGCTTCGAGCTTCTCCAGGACTCGACCAATCTGAGTATCGATATTCTCACTGCAGGCGAACTCGCGTCCAAGCTCATTGCGGATTGTTCGTTCATCGCGATTCTTCCAGACACCGCTGACGTCAACTTCGTCTCGCAGCCCAGGATGCCCATCCGGAAATGGATGCGCAGGCAGATAATTCATCGGCAACTTCGGAGCTAATGGATTCGCGGGAGGCAAAGCGGTCGGATCGCTGTGATTGACGGCACCGTACTTCGCGAGCAAATCCGGCTTGCCGTCTCGCGTATCATGCGGATGTGAAAAACCGAAATAGATCAGGAACGGATCTTTGTCTTTTGTTTGCTGACGATTCTGCAGGTAATCCAGAACTTGCTCCGCATGCCATGCGCTACCGGTTTCATCCGTGGGCCCGCGTTTCGTTTCATCACGTCGCACAGTGAATAACTTATTGGCAGCTTCGTAACTGTTGCCCAGTTTACAGGTTCGCATCGTGTCATAGCCGGCTCGATTGAAGATCGCCGGAATGGTGTGTTGCTCAAGATCGTCCGGGCAAAGCCCGTCTTCTTTGGCTCTCGGTGATATCGGCAGATGCCACACCGTTCGCCCCGACATAATCATGTGCCGTGATGGCGTGCAGACGGCTCCCATAAACGAGCCCATGTGGTAGGCCCCGTCGAAAACCATGCCCTCTGCTGCCAACTTGTCGAGAGTTGGCGTTTGCAACTCCGAACGAGGATTGTAGATCTTCAGATCAAACGGCGACTGATCATCAACAAGCACAAACAAGATGTTCGGACGCGGCTTTTCATCGGCCTGCCCGACGACCTGAGCGACCATCCACGCAACTGCGACCAGCAATATACTCTTAGCCATGACCATTATCCTCAGGTGGAACTTCAGAAATTGATCTCGTCAAAAGGAAGAAGCCCGGCCTGTTTGCCTTGCCGGGCTTCTCAGTTCGAACCAGTTTGTTGGAGCCAGTTTTCTGTTTCGAATCAGACCTTGTCGGCTCTCGGACATACGTACGGCTCACGGTACTCACGAGTCAGCATCGCATTAGCCGCATCGTTATTCGTGAAGACTTCCTTCTCGGGATCGAACTTCAACAGAGCTCCAAGCGACATCTTGTACTTGTCGAGTTCGACGCCATTCTTCACAAGATGCTTCACCGTTCGCTGCAATGTCACCTCATTGTCATCCAGACTCTTCACGTCTTTCAGGTACGCTGAGATGTCGCTCACATCAACTCGGTTTTCTTCGCCCATATAGTAGGAAATGTTGCCGAGGTGGCTCACCGCCGCAGAGAGATGTCCTTCACGAACGTCAGCATTCAGATCTTCGACTTTGCGTGACTGACAGGCCGACACAAAGTTCTTGAAATGCTCACCGCCACCCTTGAACTCTTTCGCAATCTTCATGTCCTTGTCGAACACAATGCAGTGCTCGTAGCTGACCTGAACCAGAGTTCCTTCGGTGCCGTAAAACACAACGCCGACTTTGTTTCCGCTCTTGCTTTGGAACAAAGTGTTCAGTTCTTCGTCGTCACTGTCATCAACCGACAAACCACGAGTTTCAAAGACCATGCACTTGTCACCGTAGTCATAGATCGAGACTTCAGTGTTGCCGGTGTCGCCACCGTCGATATAGCTCGGATCCTTACGCTCAGCCTGATATCCCAAACGACCGCCGTAAGTCAGAATCGTGGATGGGTGAGTATCGATGCCCAGACCCCAGCGAGCAACATCGGTCTGGTGCGGCCCTTGATTTCCAAGGTCTCCGTTTCCGTAATGTCGTTGCCAGTGCCAGTCATAATGGAACTTTTCACGAGTACACTTCGGCTCTGTGAAGGTTGCCGGACCACTCCACAGATCAAAGTTCACAGTCGCAGGAATCGCATAATCCCCACGAGCCCCAATGCTCTTGCGTCGCTTATAACAAAGTCCGCGAGCAAACTTCACCTCACCGATGCCGCCGTTCCGCATGAAGGCAACCGCTTCGATGACCGCTTTGCTGGAGCGACACTGAGTTCCCACCTGGCACATGCGACCATACTTTCGAGCGGCCGCGATCAGCGCGGTTCCTTCGTAGACGTTGTGGCACACTGGCTTTTCGACATAGGCATCTTTGCCCGCTTGCATCGCCCAGATACCAGTCAGAGCATGCCAGTGATTCGGTGTCGCGGTGCTGACCAGATCGATCGAGCTGTCTTCGAACGCTCGTCGCATGTCGCTGACCGGTTTTGGACGAAGGCCCTGTTTCTTTTCGATTGCGTCGCAACGATTGTTGGCGACAGCTTCATCCACATCAACGATGACGCGAATTTCGGTACGCTCATCATTCAGGAATTCGTTGATATGCTCTCCGCCACGGCCATTCACGCCGACGATGGCCACACCCAGCTTATCATTGGCTGACTGACCGGCTCGGCCAATCGCAGGAGCAGCCATGACAGCAGATGCTGCGGCTGCTGAAGTTTTCAAAAATCGACGTCGATTGAGTTGGCTCATGAGATTGCCTCCGGGAGGGAATTTTTGGAAGGGTGAAGTCACCGGACGTTTCTGCGCCTGAAGGGTTCTGGCGCCGCGTTCTGTCGGCTTCGCACATGGAAACGCATTTGCGTCCGACTTGCAAGCGAATCCACAGCATTCACAACCTCGAATACCTTGACCAGGTCCTTGTCGCAAACACACAATCCGGCCACCCGTGACTTGTGCGGGTGTCGTCGCGATTGGTTGTTATGGTAGGTCCTTTCTGCCGGAAAGGATTTTCGCCGCAAGGCGAACCGAGTGTGCAACCGGTATCTGGATATCGGCCGAGAACTTTGGTTCAAGTGCACACAGGTCGCGGCAAGCCGCGAAGTCCTCCTCGGCAAGGAGGACCTACCAAAGTCCGCGACTACACCCCACTTGTGCCCCGGCACCGTTCTTCATTCCTTTTGCAGCAAGAGATTTACGATGTTTGATGTGTCCGCGATTCAGTCAGCCTTATGTGAGTTTGGGATCGACGGCTGGTTGCTCTACGACTTTCGCGGAAACAACATCCTGGCTCAACGAGTCCTGAAGATGCCGCATGGCTTTCATGCGTCTCGGCGGTATCTCTATTTCATCCCGGCCACTGGAACTCCGCAGAAGCTGGTCCATCGAATCGAAACCGATGTGCTCGACCATTTGCCCGGCGAAAAAACCATTTATCTGCGCTGGCAGGAACTGGAAGCTGGCATTGAGGCGATGGTGAAGGGCTGTTCGACGGTTGCCATGGAATACTCACCTCGCAACGGCAACCCGTACATTTCGCGTGTTGATGCTGGAACCGTAGAACTGGTCCGCAGCTTCGGCTCGGAGGTTGTTTCTTCCGGTGACCTGATTTCGATGTTCGAATCGGTGATGTCCGAAGAGCAACTGCAGAGCCATCTGGAAGCCTCAAATGTTACGAACGCAGCTTACGCACGAGCCTGGAAGTTTATCGCCGATCGGATTCGGGCGACCGGGTCGGTGGAAGAATCCGAAGTCAGCGATGAAATCATGCGACATTTTGCCGAGCACGATCTGACCACTTACAGCCCACCGATTGTGGGTGTCGACGCGAACGGCGGCAATCCTCACTATTCAACCGGTACAGGGTCCGACACCACGATTCGAGAAGGTCGATTCGTTCTGATCGACCTCTGGGCCAAAAAGAAAACTCCCGGAGCCTGCTACAGCGACCTGACTCGCACCGGCTATGTCGGAACATCGGTACCTGAGAAGTACACAAAGGTCTTCAACGTGGTTGCTGCGGCTCGAGATGCAGGAATCGCCTGCGTGAAATCAGCCTTTGCTGCGAAGCGTCCGATCGTGGGCGGGGAAGTCGACGACGCCGTTCGAGCTGTCATCGAAAAGGCTGGCTACGGAGAATACTTCTGCCATCGCACCGGACATAACCTCTCTCAGGAAGTCCATGGCAACGGCACGCACATGGATAATCTGGAAACGATCGAGTCCCGAAGAATTCTCCCGAGGACAATGTTCACGATCGAGCCGGGAATCTACCTGCCTGATTTCGGCGTCCGCAGCGAAGTTGATGTTTATGTTCACGCCGACGGACAGATTGAAGTCACCGGAGGCCCAATTCAGACGGCCGTTGTCGCAATTCTGGCGGAGTATTGAACCTCAAAAAAGCGACCTTTCCTCCGCCACCGGGTTTACCCCGGTGGTTTACCGGCCTTTGCACCACGCACCTCTCAGTTGAAAGCCAATGGCCTGAGCTTAAGGACTTTTATGTGAGCGGCGCTATCCGCCGGTGTTTTCCAGTCGTTGTGACCACAATCATCGGTGGCTAGCGCCAGTCCGCTCACTGAATTCACACCTTTGGGAATAACCCCCCGTGGCGTCCGCTGTTCAAGGACTAACACAATATCCTTAACGAGGCTCAGCGAAGAAAACCATCATCTTTGGATGCACGGCGACTGCAGGAGAAAGCCCATGCCACAACGGTTCATCCTTCTGATCGCAGTTTGCACGTCGACGATGCTCATTCCTGTGTCGCAGCAGGTGCCGCCTGCGACAAAATCAGATGAAAAGAAAACGGAGCCTCCACCACATCAGACGCTCGACGAACGTGTCCTCTTCTTCCCCTCAAAGTATCCAGCCGGGAACTGGAAGCCCAACAATCTTCAGTTCGATGATGTCGCTTTTGAATCCAAAGATAAGACTCGCCTCCATGGTTGGTATTGCCCCTGCGAAGATCGCCGCGCCGTAGTGTTGATGACTCATGGCAATGCAGGACATGTCGCAGATCGAGCTCCATTACTGCGATATCTGCAGTCGAAAGCCAGGGTTGCTGTCTTTATCTTCGATTATCGAGGCTACGGAAAGAGTGAAGGAACTCCGACCGTGGAAGGAGTTCTCGACGATGCCCGAGCTGCTCGTTCTCAGTTGCAATGGATGGCGTCGATCAAAGACTCCGAAATGCTGTTGATGGGAGAATCTTTGGGAGGAGCCATTGCCGTACAACTTGCTGCCGAATCGGACCCACGCGGTCTCATTCTCCAAAGCACATTTTCATCGCTGCGTGATGTGGCCAATGTTCACTTCCCGGCACTGTCATGGCTCGTGCCAGAAGACAAGCTGAACTCATGCAGCGCTATCCAACGCTATTCAGGACCATTGCTCCAGAGCCACGGAACAGCGGATCGCACGATTCCTCTGCCGCTGGCTGAGAAACTTTTTGCTGCCGGAAAGGAACCAAAGCAGTTCATAAGAATTCCGCGTGCTGACCACAATAACTGGATAACCGACGATTACCTCGGCCACCTTAACAGCTTCATCGAGAAAACGGCTGCGCCAGAAAACATGAAGCCAGTTCGCCCAAATTGACTTCAGCGGGAACTGCAACGCCGTTGACCAGGAAGCCGCATCGAAACTTGACCAGTCTCTCGCCGGTCGTCGCTCCACTGCGTGCAGCGAGTGCTCAGCGACAACTCCAGCCAATCAGAATACGATTCAAATGTACACACTCATCCCCCGAACATTTCAGGATCGCAGACGTTAGGCTGGACATCGATTCGGAAGAACCGGAGAATGCAAGTGTCAATTCTGATGCAGGGGTGTCGCCCGGAGTGTTGTGACTTCGGGTTGCTGATCAGAACCTTTCTTTATTACGACGCCCCTGAATTGTGTTAGCGGCAGAGCTTGATGCTGACTCGTGATGAGATGCTGAGCCACCTCAAGGCCAAACGGCCTGTAGTCGCTCCATCGATGCTTAAATGCGATTTCGGAAACCTGCGGCGGGAGACAGAACTGCTGGACTCGGCGGGTTCGTCGTTGCTCCACTGGGACGTCATGGACGGCCATTTTGTGCCGAATCTCTCGTATGGACCGATGGTGATTGATCGCGTCCGTCCCCTGACAAAAACGCCATTCGACGCTCACCTGATGATTTCCGACCCCGCGAAATATCTGGATGAATACGTCAAAGCCGGATGCGAAGCCATTACCTTCCATCTGGAGGCGGTTCCGCAACCGGTCTCTTTGTTGCGTGAAATTCGGAAAAGGAATCTTGTCGCGGGCTTGGCGATCAACCCGGGAACTCCATTTTCAGCGGCCGAGCCATTTCTACGGGAATGCGATCTGTTTCTGGTAATGAGCGTCAATCCGGGCTTCGGTGGTCAAAAGTTTATGCCGGAAGTTGTGCCAAAGATTGCTGCGGCGAGGGCTTTGGCCGGCAACGATCTAATTATCTCTGTGGACGGCGGAATTGGTCGCTCCACGATTAAACAGTGTGCGGACGCAGGATGCGACGTGTTTGTGGCAGGAAGTTCCGTCTTTGATGAACCCTGTTATGCGGCAGCGATTGCCGAGCTTGAGCAGACAGCAACTGGACCGCGGTCTGCTTGTTGAGGAATGAATCCTTATGTCAACGGTGATTTTAATTCGTGCTGGATCAACGGATTACGATGAGCAACATCGGGTCCTTGGAACGCTCGATATGCCTGTGAACAATCGTGGGGTCGAACAGATCCGCGAAATCAATGGGCAATTGGCTTCGAAAGGCATTCGCCTGCAGGCCATACTGACCTCGCCGGAGGATCCGGCCTGTGGCACGGCCCACGCCGTCGCGGAGGTTCAGGGTGGCGTCAAAGTCAAAGAAATGGACGAATTGCGGAACGTCAACCAGGGACTGTGGCAGGGTTTGCCGGAGTCTGATATCCGCAAGAGATTTCCTCGACTTTTTAAGTCCGGAAAAGAGGATGTGACCGCGATTTGTCCGCCGGAAGGTGAGACACTCTCGGATGCTTGCCAGCGTCTGGAGCGAGTCCTCAGCAAAGCCATGCGTAAATATGACGTCCTGGCGGTTGTGGCACCGGAGCCACTGGCAACGGTAATTCGCTGCACGCTTCAGCACAGACGGCCTCATGTAACGGCTTGCCTGTGCGGAGAAGAGTCCAACGAGCTTGTTCAGATTCTTGAGTCGACTACATTTGAAGCAGCCCACTTTGTGGCGGCCGAAGAACCACAACCAGTCGGTGCTGCTCATTCCGTCGGCGAAATGGAGAATGATCGATGAGTACTCTGGAAAACACTGATACCTCAGCGAAGTCCGCCCTCAAACGCCCCAAACGCGGAGTCCCCGAAGGTCTCTGGCTGCGTTGTGATGGCTGCGGCGCGACGGTTTTTCGCAAACAGGTTGAACAGAACCTGAACGTTTGCCCCGAATGCGAACACCATTTCTACGTTCCGACATCAATGCGAATTCGTCAGCTGCTCGACCCGGACAGCTTCGAAGAATGGTACTCCGAAATGTCGTCCGGAGATCCGCTCGGTTTTGCTGATCGCAAACCGTACAGAGAACGCATCATCGACGAGCAGAAAAAGACCGGCATGAAGGATGCCTGTACCGTGGGTCGCGGATACATGCGAGGACGACCGTTGGTCTTTGCAACGACTGACTCTGCTTTCATCATGGGAAGCATGGGCTCCGTGGTCGGCGAAAAATTGACTCGCGCAGTAGAGAAAGCAACTGAGCTGTCACTGCCTCTGATTATTGTCAGCGGTTCCGGTGGTGGAGCTCGCATGCATGAAGGGATCATCTCCCTCATGCAGATGGGAAAAGTCTCCGCCGCACTGGCTCGCTTCCGTCGCGCGAACGGACTTTTCATTTCGGTTCTGACAAATCCCACCATGGGAGGAGTCGCGGCCAGCTTCGCTTCACTCGGAGACATCATCGTCGCGGAACCTCAGGCCCTGGTGGGCTTCGCTGGACCTCGAGTTGTTCAGGCGACCTGCAAGATCGACCTGCCGGAAGGTTTCCAGACCAGCGAATTCCTGCTGAAGCACGGCTTTGTCGATCGCATCATCCATCGCTCCGAAATGCGATCCGAACTGGCTCGCCTGATCGATTACGGCAGCCGGTAGCCTCTATCAATGCTGATTTTCGAGTAGGATGGGCATTCTTGCCCATCCTGCTTTTTTTTCTGCAGGAATCTTGAGCTGCCAGTCTCTTGAGCTGCCAGTCTATGGACGAAACATAAATGGCGATCGGTTACACCCGCTCTGCCGCTATGTTTCAGAAGTTGGGTCAACCGGTGACTGCTCTTCCACCGCAACTTGCGGCATTCCAGCCAGCATCGCTTCCAACTCCCCCGAGACTTTCTGGAAGAACGACAGATCAGGTGCACCGCCCGGAGTCGTCACGGCGGCATACGCTTCCAGCCGATCAATCGTAAACGCAAGGATCGCCAGCAGTCTCGGGATTTCTCTCTCAATCGACTGCACCAACTGCGCTGCTCGACCGTGGTACTCATTGCCCTCGTGGGACGCTTCGATGTTCCAGCGTTTCACGTTCGGGATCTGCTTTTGGCCGAACTCCATGGCCTTCTGAGCGGCCTCCAGGTCCTTCACTTCTTCGATGCAAGACGGCCGAAAATCTCCCATGCGTCGCATGCGACATTGGTGCAGCCGCACACGAGCATCCGCGATATCACGGATGCAGTTTTCAATCTCCCGTTTCCAGAAGGTCGGACGATCACGCTCCAGCCAGAACAGGATCTGCCGCAGCTGACTATCGAGCGACGTGAGGCACAGACGCGCCTCCTCCTGAAAGACAACGACGGCGGCGGCAAACTGTCGGATCGCATCCACCGATGAGACATTGGCTGATTGACCCATCGCGCATTCTCCTGCAAGTTCAAATCGCTATTGCTGCTGGAGATACTCTTCTACCAGCTGCGCTTTTCGCAGCAGATAGGGAATAAACTGTTCGTTCGATTCTACAAATCGTCCCAGCGACTTCATGTTCGAAACAAACTCTTCAGAAAACCGCAGCTGTTCCTGATCCCTCCAGGTCTGTCCCAGATGATTGAGCTGTCCCGCAACTGCAGCGGTCTTTTCATTGATCTCTTCGTTAAAGCGGCGGAGCATTTGAGCAAATCGGCGAAGTTCGCCCGGATCCACAATGGCCTGAGTCATCCCTCGAACCTCCCACAAGAAAGCATGTGCTCACGGCTTCAGAAAACGCAAACGCCGGATCGTTCTCCGGAACTATTACGCGCCTTTTTCTTCCAGGATCTTCGGAACCACGAAGAACTCGCCATCCGTCTTCGCCGCAT
>JBPOIW010000354.1:0-23905 GCA_052034165.1 Planctomycetota bacterium
AATGCTCTGCGGCGCTGATGCCATGAAAATAATGAATAAATGTGGTTAAACCTAAGCGTTAGCCCCCGGTTGTTTTTCCTGGGTTTCAGGAGCGAAAACCGGACGCTAACGCGTTCCGGCTGATTAAATCAACACGCTGTGACGCGTCGGGTTATGAGAATTCCCTATGCTTTCGCCCCGTTGATCTCCCCAATTGTCGAATAGCGCAACTTCAGAAAGCGCCGGCGAGGGAATGAGTCGCAAAGTGTTCACTCGCTGGCGCTTCGGGCTTGTAAGGGAGCCGAATATGGCGCTGTCCAGCTAACGGTATTGCCATTCAATCCGGGCATTGCACGCCGGGTTGAATTGACTGCCCGCATGAAGAAACTGGCGCTCAACATTCACCGAGCTTTCAATGCGTCTCGAATTTCACGCAGCAACAGGACGTCTTCCGCTGGTGCAGCGGGCGGTGCGGGGGCCTCGGCCGCTTTCCGTTCGAATCGGGCTTTGGCTGTGTTCATAATTTTCAGCAACATGAAAATCGCGAACGCGACGATGATAAAATCGAGCGTTGTTTGAGCGAACGGCCCCCAGGCAATATACGCTTCGCCGCTGGCCTTCGCAGCTTCCAGCGACGCTGGCTTTTCACCGCTTCCAAGCCACAGGAACTGCGCTCCCATGCTCCCGCCTTTTTTCTGCAGAGCACCCACCAATGGCATGACGATGTCGCCCACCATGGATGTGACGATTTTTCCAAACGCTCCACCGATAATAATACCGACGGCCATGTCGACAACATTGCCCTTCATGGCAAACTCTTTGAACTCTTTGATCAGACCCATGGGGAAGCAAACTCCTGGAGACAATCAGACAGGGGATGACAAACAAGGCCTCAGTGTCGACGACGCGGTCGCCCCTGAAAAGAAGAATCTCGAAGTGGAGGAGCAGTTTGGCTCCGAGTGGTTGAACATGTCGATCGGGCGAACTCTTCCGACCGGCGTTCCCGTCACGCATCGTCCGAGATCATTCAGCCGCTCATCAGGTTACAGCGGCTTATTTGTTGTCCGCGGAATGCGAATGGGTTTACCCACGTCCAGCCGATCAGGACTCGCCATTCGATCGCGATTGGCTTCGAAAATCTCCTGATATCGTGACTGTGACCCAAGCATCTTCTGCGCGATACCGGAAAGGGTGTCGCCGTACTTAACGACGTATTCGTCAAACTCGGCCGGCGGCTGAAACTCCGGCTTTATCTCCGGAGCAGGAGGCGTTGCTGGTCGCACTTCCGGATCTGTCGGTGCAGGCTGTTGTGTCTTCGGCTTCTCCTCCGGGATCGGTTCCACGACGGGCATGAGCGGAGGCAGTTTTGTTCGAGGAGTATCGTTGACGACTCCTGAGTCCTCGGTCAGTGATCGATCTGCAATCAGGGTTCGGTCCGGCAGTTCCTCGCGGCCCCGTGGAATCACTTCAACGTCCGATGACACGCCTGCGCTTTCGCCTTTACGTCGAGGCTTCCCGAGCCCCTTTTCGCTGCGAACGACCGGTGACGGAATCGACTTGTTGCGAGCATCCATGTTCTTCAGGACATCTCGCAGAGTCCACGCCGGCTCGGTTTCGGCATCCGACTTCGCGGCCTCAGTTTTTGAAGGATCCTTCGCGTCGTCCTTC
The DNA here is from genome assembly GCA_052034165.1 of Planctomycetota bacterium. GTDB lineage: Bacteria > Planctomycetota > Planctomycetia > Planctomycetales > Planctomycetaceae > SXXK01. The sequence goes on from JBPOIW010000354.1 coordinate 1,648, forward strand.
AGATACACAGCGACGTCACGTTCTCGCAAACGCTGATTCAATTCACGCTCTCGGCGGACAGTTGGGACGGAGCCATCCACCAGCGGCTCGTTGCGGAAAAACAAAGCAGCCACGATCCCGATTAACAGGATGCCCATCGCAAACCCGATTTTGCGGTCTGTATGCATGGCTGGCGGAATACCGATCAGTACAGAGTCCCATTTCAGCGCGCAGCGGCAGTTTCTGCCGATCTGATGACGCACTATCGGTTTCGGGCGGGCGACTCAACAACTTGAACCGGAAATCTTATCTGCCGGTCAATCAGCCGAATCAAGGTCCGGTTGTGTTGCTTCTTACCCGCATCGGGATCGTGCCGTCTCGAGTCATGGCGCATCTATGTCAAAGGGATCGGCCAGCTCCAACCGGCAGAGAATCCTCCGTCTACATATAACGTCTGGCCAGTCATAAAGGCCGACGCTTTGGATGCCAGGAAAATCGCGGTGCCGACCATGTCCTCCGGCTGGCCCAGTCTTCCCAGCGGTGCGTTGGTCTGGTTCCAGGCGTGCATTTCCGGATCCGACCACAGCTTGCGAGTCAGATCGGTCAGGATGAATCCCGGAGCCAGGCTGTTGACTCGAACGCCATGTCGGCCCCATTCCAGAGCCAGGCCGCGAGTCATCCCCTGCATGCCAAACTTGCTCATCGCATAAGGCAGCACGCCTTTTAAAGGCATCCAGGTATTCAGCGACTCAATATTGATTTGTGCTCCCGATTTGCGTTCAATCATATGCTTACCAACCTCCCGCGACATCAAAAACGCGCCGCGAAGGTTGGTGTCAAGAATGAAATCGTAATCATCCGCAGTAACTGTCTCGGCTCGCTTACGGCGATTCACTCCGGCGACGTTGACAAGCGTATCGATATGACCGAGGCGACTGATGGCGGTCTGGACTGTCGTGAGAATCTGCTGTTCGTCACTGACATCGCAGGCAACTCCTTCAGCCTTGAGCCCGGCATCCTGCATTTCTTTCAAAGCCGTCTCGACGGACTCCTGTGAGCGACTGCAGATCAAGACGTTGGCTCCGCGCGCCGCAAAGCCTTCCGCGATGGCTCGCCCAATCCCTCGACTTCCACCAGTGACGACAACATTCTGACCGGCCACCGAAAATAGTTCTTCTGACATCAATGATTCCCCTGCATCGTCGCTACGTGGCTCCGCATGACTCGCGTCGCCGTTGAACCGGGATTAGCATGCGGACGGTGTTTGTTGTCAAGTCATGAGTGAGCCCGAGTGGCTATCGACTAAATCGTCGCTACGTTTACCGCCCAGCCGGAGGCGCCGGCTTATGTTTATGCCGGCGCCTTCGGCAGGGCGGTAAGTGAGTAGAGACGATTCGATAAACCTCTCCACAACTCGCAGCCAACCGTTGTCCTTACCCTCCCCCACCAGAGTACATTTATGAAACGTCAAATCGTTTGTTTCGCCGCGGCCATGCTGCTGGCGCACGTCTCCAATGCAGATGACTGGAGCCAGGAGCAAGTCTTCAAAATTCCGGGGAGCGAGGTCCCGGTCGCGCTGTTCAACGGCAAAGATCTCGATGGCTGGGAAGGATTCACTGACAAATACTTTTCCGTCGAGAATGGCGTCATTATCGGCCGCAACGGGCAGGACAACGCTCCGAAGTCCAGTACGTATCTACTGACGAAGCAGTCGTACAAGAACTTTCGACTGATCTTTGAAAGTCGTCTGGTTACCAGTGAGATGCACTCCGGAATCGCGTTCTGGGGAAAGACCGTGACCAAAGATGAGGGACCATTCACGTTTCAGGGACACCTTGTGATGTATCCGTCTGCCTACGGATACTATGACCTGTTCGGCCGCAACAGCGTATTCAAAGACACGCAGGGTGTGGCACAGAAAGCTGGCCAGCAGCATGATTGGAATCGGATGGAGATTCTGGCCACAGGTCATCGCATTCGTCACGTGGTCAATGGTCAGCTTGTGGCAGACTGGTCTGATCCTCAGCCAGAAACCTGCGTGGCTGGTCCCATCGGCCTTCAACTGCATTCGAACAAGGTTGCTCAGGAAGTTCAGTGGCGAGGACTGATTCTCACGGAGAATCCGACCGACCAACTCGTGACGGCCGACAGTCGCGATACTGGTCTGATCGTGGACGGCAATCCTGCCGAGTCAGGTCTTGATACCACAGAACTCAGGACGATCGACGCTCGCATGCAGCACTTCGTCGACACGAAACAGACGTCCGGTGTCGTCACGCTGGTGGCTCGCCGCGGCCGCGTGGTTCATCTGGGCGCGGTTGGAAAGGCGGACATCGCGGCCGATCGAGCCATGAAGACGGACACCGTGTTTGCGATTGCTTCGATGACCAAGCCGATCACGGCGGCCAGCGTGATGATTCTGCAGGATGAGGGCAAGTTGAGGCTGGATGATCCGGTTTCGAAATACATCCCCGCCTTCAAGAACACGAAAGTCACCGGCGGCAAGTCGCCTGCAAGAGAAATCACAATTCGCGATTGCCTGATGCATACCAATGGTCTCGTCAGCGATCAGCGCAACGTGGGGTCTCTGGAGAACACTGCCGACGTTCTTGCGAAATCAGAACTGGCCTTCGAGCCCGGTTCGAAATGGCAATACGGTCCCGGCCTGAGTGTGGCAGGACGAGTCGTCGAAGTGGTTTCCGGGAAGTCATTTGACGCATTCCTGACCGAACGCATCTTTGAACCCCTGGAAATGAAACAGACAACGTTTCATCCGTCTGCGGAACAGCGTGAACGGCTGGCTCTGCTGTATCAGCCTACAGCTGATAAGAAAGATCTGGAACGAGGTCATCACTGGCTGTACGAAGTGACGCCGGAAACATCACCCAATCCATCCGGGGGACTGTATTCAGTCGCGAGCGATCTGGTTCGCTTCTATCAGATGGTTCTGAACGGCGGTGACCTGAACGGCAAACGAATCCTCAGCGCGGATGCGGTCAGGGAAATGACATCGTTGCAGTCGGGAGAGCTTTCGACCGGGTTCACGCCGGGCAACGGCTGGGGACTGGGATTCTGTCTTGTGCGAGAACCTGTTGGAGTTACTGAGATGCTGTCACAAGGAACCTTCGGCCATGGCGGAGCATTCGGAACTCAGGGCTGGATTGATCCGCGGCAGGAGATGATCTTCATTCTGCTGGTCGCTCGCCAGAACTTCGGTGGCGGTGACTCGTCGGAACTGCGAGCCGACCTGCAACGCATTGCCGTCGGAGCGATACGGGATTGAGTTGAGGATCCGGTTTTCTGGTTTCACTGCGAAGTGCTGGCTTCAGCCAGAATACATTCGCGAGTCTCGAAGACGTCTCCGTCGAACGGATCGAAACGAAGAGTTCAAAAGAACAGGGCCGGTGCAGTCATCCGACTGCACCGGCCCAAATTATTGTGTTCAGGACCTCGCGTTGACTTACTGAGCCACTGCGATGCAGCTCACGCCAGATTCAACTTGCCCTTGCTGTCGCCGTGCTTTTCGATCGGTGCTCCCATGCGTTCGGCCATGGCGATGTAGAGATTATTCAGCGGCGTTTCGTTTTCGAACTTCAGGTAACGTCCGGACTCAATCGTGTTGCCACCGCGTCCCGCCAGAATAATTGGCAGGTCATCGTGGTTATGGCGATTGCCATCGGAGATCGCACTTCCGTACAGAATCATGCTGTTGTCCAGCAAGTTCGACTCGCCTTCCTTCGTGTTCTTCAGCGTCTTCAGGAAGTAAGCGAAACGTTCTACCAGATACTTGTCGATGCGAGAAATTCGCTCCATCTTGGATTCATCTTTTTCATGATGAGACAGCTCGTGATGCCCATCCTTGACGTCGACTTCCGGGTAAGTGCGATTGCTGCCGGCATCGGCCAGCATCATTGTGGCGATGCGAGTCGTATCTGTCTGGAACGCCAATGTCAGAATATCAAACATCAGGTTGATATGCTCTTTCAGATCAGACGGAACGCCATCCGGTAAGGCCAGTTCCGGAATCTCCTTGGAACTCTTCTCAGCCCGAGCGACTCGCATTTCCAGATCGCGCACACTGGACAAGTATTCGTCCAGTTTACGTCGATCAGCCCCGCCCAGTTTGGCTTCGATGCGTTTGGCGTCGGAGCTCACGAAATCCAGAATGCTCTTCCGATTCCGATTGCGACGTTCCTGATCGGCGGCCGTTTGCGGACTGCCGAACAATCGCTCGAACGCCGCACGCGGATTGACTTCCTTTGCGCAAGGAGTTGTCGCGGTCTTCCATGAAATGTTCGATGAATAAGCACAACTATAGCCGGAGTCACAGTTCCCGGCGTTGCGACCGCGATCAATCCCCAGCTCGATCGACGACAGATTAGTCTGAGAGCCAATGCGCTGAGCAATCGCCTGATCGATGGATTGCCCAACCGTGATGTCGGCTCCCGAAGTTTTCTTGGGCTGAGCTCCCGTCAGATACGCGCTGGCGTTGCGAGCATGGTCACCACCACCGTCGCCATTGGCCCGGGCATGGTGCTGAGTCAATCCTTCCAGAACCAGAAAATCGTCCTTCATCTCAGCCAATGGAGCGAGCGTCTGAGACAATTCGTAGTTCCTGCCTTCGCCGGTTGGACGCCACTTGTCCATGATGGCACCGTTCGCGAAGAATAAGCACGCCATACGAACCGGAGCATTTGCCACGGCTCCAGCAGCCAGAGCAGCCTTCGTCGGCTGCATGATTTCCATCAATGGCAGAGCGAGACCAGTGCCAATCCCACGGAGTACAGTACGGCGGTGAAGATGTCGTAGGCTCATGTTCAAACTCCTGTAAAGATCAGGGCGATCATCCAGTTCGTAGTGCCGACTTCAATCGGCGGCGGTTTCGTTTTCAACAGCAATGCCGGCCACGGCCAGCGTTACAACTTGAAAGGTGAGCAATCAGCGGGGAAATTCAGGTGGGCAAGCAGAGGACTTACTGTGCGAGTCCGACAGTAGATTCTCGGTTCAAACTCTTCTTCAGGAAAGCATCGGATGTCACGATTCCTTCGACAAGTGCAGAAAACCGATTCCCTCGCTCTTTCATAAGATCCAGAGTCTGATCAACCGCACACTTGTCATAGTACTCAAGGCCACGTCCCAGGGAATAGACCAGCAGACGCTCAATCAGCGTTCGCGAGAATTTTTCCTGTCGGCTCCGAATGATCGTGATGAGTTCGCCAGGCCCCGAGAACTTATCCCCGGACGGCAAATCTCCGGATGCATCGACAGGCTTATCACCGTCTTTTTCACGCCATCGGCCCACAGCGTCAAAGTTTTCCAGCCCCATTCCAAGCGGATCCATCGCTTTATGGCATGACGCGCAACCGGGATCTTTGCGATGCAGCTCCAGGCGTTCACGAAGACTCAGACCGGTCACATCTTTTGTTGTTTCCTCGAGCGGCGGAACTCCCGGTGGCGCTGGCGGTGGTGCATCGCCAAGAATGTTCTCCAGAATCCACTTCCCGCGTTTAACCGGGCTCGTTCGTCCGGGGTTTGATGTCAGTGTCAGAATGCTGGCATGCGTCAGCACGCCCAGACGATTCGTTCCCTGCAGTGACACTTTGACGTACTGATCGCCGGTCACACCATTGATTCCATAATGTTTGGCCAGACGCTCATTGACGAACGTGTAATCGGCCGCCAAAAACTCATCAACACTGCGATCTTCCCGAACGATCGTGTTGAACAGCATCAATGTTTCCTGCCCCATCGCCGCTCGCAGTGAGTCGTCAAATTCCGGGAACACTTCCGGATTTGGTCGCACATCCGCCAGGTTGCGAAGGTTCAGCCATTGCGAAGCAAAATTCTGCGCCAGCGAGGCGGATTTTTCATCACGCAACATGCGTTCAATTTGTTCACGCAGCACCGAACGATCCAGCAGCCTCTTATTTTCGGCCAGTTGAAACAACGTATCATCCGGCATGCTGCTCCACAGAAAATAACTCAGTCGAGTCGCGACTTCGTACTCATTCAGAACTCGTTCCGTCTGATTTGGTTCCGGGTCCGCCTCTTTGCGAAAGAGAAACTCGGGAGAAACCAGAATCGCCTGCACAGCCACGAAGAGACCATACTCATAAGTTTCTTTGTGTTGAGCGACGGTCTGTTCCACCAGAGACGCAAAGCGATCGACTTCGGCATCAGTGACCGGCCGACGGAATGCTCGATACAGCATTGGTCGCAAAACAGTGGCTGCGGCCGATTTGACCGACACCGTCTCTGAAGGCACGGCGGTGACAAACCGTCGATGCGTCTCGTGCCACTGTGGAGTACCTCCGCCTTCCGGGCCAATGATTTCGACAGATCGAATTCCAAGATTCCTGTCGCGGCGGTTCTCAGGAGCTTTCTCGTCGTAAAAGTCATTCGTAAACGCCACGCCTATCGTTCGCTTGCCCCCCGCAATTCGCACATCATGTTCGACCACGACCGGTTTGCGATGCCCTTTGACTTCGAACTCCTTCACCGGCTTATCATCGATCAGCAGTTCCATTTTGGACGGATCCGGACCGGCTTCCGTCTGAACCGCATCGATCCGCACTTTGTACGTTCCATCGGCGATGGCGTCATACACGACGGACACGGTGCCTCGAGTATGGAGAATATAAAAGCCCTGCTCACCGATGCTGCCGTCAAGAGTCGACTTGAATTGAGTGGCATCAAATTTCTGGGTACTTCCTTTTGAAAAGTCCCGCGTATCAATCACGGCTGCGGCAACCTCTTCCGCCGCATCCAGATACTTCTCCATCAACAGCGGCGGCAGACTGAGCACATCGCCGATGTTGTCGAAACCTTCACCGACGTCATCCTGCGGAAACTTGTCTGCCGGAGTCAGCTTGAGCCCAAAAAGATCTCGAATCGTGTTGTTGTACTCGGCCCGGTTCAGGCGATGCAGAGTTGACCGTCCGGCATGATGCACAAGACTGCAGTCGAAGTTGTAAAGCTCGTCATACAGAGCATCCACAACGTCTTTGCGAACAGACTCCTCCGGCTTCGGATCGTAACTGGCTGGAGGCATTGCTCCAGCGTTGATCATGCGGTAGACGCGTTCCCATTTTTTTCGGTCCTTCAGCAGTTGATCGACCGACTCCAGATCATGCAGCGCAATGCCGCCTTCCTGTTCGGTGGCATTGTGGCAATCAGCGCAGTGCTTCGTCAGAAACGGAATGACTTTCTCTTCCAGCTTCTGCTGCCGCGCGGCGTTCTTCCGCAAGGCAGCTCCAGTGACAACAGACGTTGGCTGAGCAGCCCCGAGGGCCAATGATGCTCCGGGAGCCGCGGTAGAATTGTCTGCCGCAGAAGAGGACTCGTTGTTCAATGCTGTGGCTGTGGCCGCCGAGCGTTGTGATGGCTCGGACTCCGCAACCGTCTGCGCGACGAGGTCAGAGGTATCGGAAGGCTTCGTCCAGAAGGAATAACCGGCAAGAATCGCTCCGCCGACGAGTGTTGTGGCGATCAATCCCGTGAACAGCGGCTTCAGAGAACCTGGCGATTCGTACCGGGACTTCGACGTCGTTCGATCACTCGTTCGAGACCTGCCTCTGCTGCTCACTCTCGAAGCCGTCGGACGGCCGGGCGGAGCAGCAGCAGCGACATCAGATGTGCGAGGTTTCTCGTCCGCGTTCGGTGTCGTTCGTGCGGCGATCGACGGTTTCGGGATCGACCTTTTCTCCGCGCTCGGCGTTGCCTTAGGAGCGGGTGATGACGGTGCAGCGTCCGGCGTTTCCAGAGTCAGCAGGACGGGCTGACCGCATTCTGCATTGGGACACCGAACCCGTCGGCCGACGTATTTTTCGTCAGCACGGAATTTTGTGTCACAGGACGGACAGCGAAATGAAGGCTTCATAGTTTCCTTGTCCACGTGTCGTCGCTGATTAACCTTGGTCAACATCCGGCTCATTCATCGACCGCAACTGATTATGCCGGACGACAGGTTCATCGAACCGGAAGAACATGCGATCCGCCGAGCAATTTTAGCCCGAATTCAGTTCGGGAACAGGATTATCCACGTCGTGCGGCCCGGTGACACCCCGTTTTTCCGCCGTTGAGACGCCAATGGTGGATGGATCCTCACTTTCGGTTTCGCAATTACTTGTAACCCAGCATGGTCATTATTTGCATGGGAATGCACACAATCGCCAGAATCGCGTAAACCACTCCGCACAGCAGCAGGCAGCCTCGTCGCCAGAACGGGGGACGGATCTCCGCCGGAAGAAACCGCATGTTGACTCGAAAAATCTGAAATGCCCCGATCGCCAGAATGGGCGTCGCCACAAGGCCAAGGATCTTAAACAGGCTGACAACGCTGTCGCCAATCGCCAATGCGACCACTCCCCATGAGACGAAAACGGCCAACAGTGCGGCGTAAATTACCTTTGATGAGTAGCGTCGCAGTTTCGGCCACCCCGCCCAAAGTGCATCAAATACAACTCGAGTCAGGCAGTCCGTGTTGCCCAGTTGTGTAGAAAACAGAATCCAGAAACCATTGATCAGCGTCAACGCCCAGAAACCGTGCCAAAGCTGTTCGGCCATAAACCGAGCCTGAAACGCGCCGGCCGCATTGTCTGCTGGAATGTTGTCGGCCGGAACAATCGCCAGGGCCAGGTTCACATTCAGAAACATCCCGACGACGCAGCCCATGGCCCACAAGACCGACTGATCGAGCAGCGTGTATTTCCACCAGGTTCCCCAACGACGAATATTGTCTGCCGTCGGCCGGAAAACTCGCCCAATCGCCGACACTTCCGTATGCCCGTCTGCCAGGACTCCGCCAATCGATCCCGTCCAGGCAGCCATGCCGAAACCCTTGTCGCGGCACCAGTTGGAGATGGCAAGATTTCCAAGTCCACCTGATCCGGCCGTCGCCGCGAAAACACCTAACAAAGCCCAGTCCATATTCGGTGGCAATTGTCCAGGAGTGACAAAGCCCCTGGCTGTGCGGATCCAGATTTCGAGCGGAACAAAAAGGACATTGACCGTGGTCAGGAAGACAAAGATGAAAATGATCATGGCCCACGAGAGCCTCTCAAGCACTCGTTCAATCGACTTGCCTGACAACAGCAGAATGATCGTGAGTGCCAGCACTCCATAAGCGATCCACATCACGGTACTGCCATCGCTGCCGTTTGAGTTGGGCATCTCGTTGGAGTACGCCGTGAACAAAACATTCGCGCATCCAAGCGCCAGGGCAGGAGTCGCCAACTGGATGATGCCGATCAGAATGTAAAACGCGCCCCAGAATTTTGAGCCCGGATTGAGCCGCATGATTCCTGTGAGCACTGGTTCTCCGGAATACAGCGTGTATCGCACCGCTTCCAGATTAAAAATCATCTGCAGAAAGATACCGGCCGTGGCGACCCACAAAATCTCTGTCCCGTACCGCACGGTGGTCAGAGGTCCCACGATCCATTCGCCCCCGCCAATCGAGCCCGCCAGCAGGATTGCTCCCGGACCGATCGTGCGAAAGATATTGCGAATCGTAAACGGCAATGGTTCCGGGAGGTCACCAGTTTCCCAGTTCGGCAGACATCCATGATCCCGCACTTCCGGCGCAGGAGTGCCCAATAAGTCCTGAGCGGCCGTCGTGTCTGTCGAATTCGAAGCCGCCTCAGCCATAATCCTACACCTCGCCAGTCAACGTCAGCAGCGCAGACCCAACCCGGATGTGAATCATTCTCATCACACTGGGCGGAGAAAATCGCGTGCAAAAATTAGATGATCCGGGAGAGCTTATCGTTCTTTCACCGGAAGACCAGCGGCAGGATATGTTCTCTGCTGGCGGGTTGTTGATTTGTTTCGAGGGGCCGGCTTCGGCTGGTCATGTTGCTGAAACTAACAACGGACGACCAGACGATACCGGCACTCACTGATGGCGATCAGTTCAACAACACGCCGAGAGATGCTGAACACTACAAGACATCGAACACTTCTCCCGTGAGCAGGTCGGCAATGACATCGTCGAGTGCTCGGAAGAACCAGTCAGTCTCCGTTCCGCCGACGAGGTTGTCATCGTCCCCCGCATCATTCAGGACGTTGATGGTGGACTTCAGTGAGACCTCCGGACTTCCCGCTCCAGCTCTGAGACTGGCCACGCGTGTTTCATAGGCGTCGGGAGAAATCCATGCCGTCCGAAGAGTGCTTAGATTGGTCAGACTGGTGTCGCTTGTGGTGAGTCCGGCAATCAGAATGTCATCGCCAGCTCCGCCAATCAGGATGTCGAGTCCCAGGCCACCGATCAGGATGTCTCGACCGCTGCCGGCTTCCAGAATATCGCCCGCCTCGAGGCCGACCAGGATGTTATTGCCTTCGCCGCCCGTGAGTCGGTTGGCCAGAGCATTCCCCAGCAGTGTATCGTTGCCCGTGCCGCCGACGGCGTTCTCAAATGTGCTGACGGAATTGAGTTTCAACGTACGATCGGTGTGCACCGTCTGGAGGGAAGTTGATCCGAGATTCAGCGTGACGTCGGTACTCAGATACGCGAACAGCAGTGTGTCGATGCCTTCATTGGCATTCTCAACCACCTGATCGGCTTCAAGCCCGGACGAAGGAACAAAGACGTAAGTGTCGTTGTTCGCACCCCCAATCAGCACGTCGTTTCCGGCGGCACCAATCAGTTTGTCGTCCCCGGCTCCTCCACTGATCGTATTGTCCAGACTGTTGCCGAACAGCCTGTCAGCACCGGTTCCTCCCACGACATTCTCAAACACCAACGCGGAATTGAGCTTCAACGTGCGATCCGTAGGCACGGGCTGAACGAACGACGATGCGAGATTCAGCACGATGTCTGTGGTCAGATAAGCAAAGCTCAGCGTGTCGTTGCCTTCGCCGATTTTCTCAGTCACCTGATCGAATTCAGGGCCGGAGGAAGGAACAAAGATGTAAGTGTCGTTGTTCGCTCCCCCAATCAGCACGTCGTTTCCGGCGGCACCAATCAGTTTGTCGTCCCCGGCTCCTCCACTGATCGTATTGTCCAGACTGTTGCCAAACAGCGTGTCAGCACCTGTTCCTCCGACGAGGTTCTCAAACACGACCGCCGAATTGAGCTTCAACGTGCGATCCGTATGCACGGGCTGAACGAACGACGATCCGAGATTCAGCACGATGTCTGTGGTCAGATATGCAAAGCTCAACGTGTCGTTGCCTTCGCCGATTTTCTCAGTCACCTGATCGAATTCAGGGCCGGAGGAAGGGACAAAAATGTAAGTGTCGTTGTCGACTCCCCCGATCAGTAAATCGTTTCCGGCGGCGCCAAGCAGCTTGTCGTCCCCGGCTCCTCCGCTGATGGAGTTATCGAGACTGTTGCCGAACAGCGTGTCGGCACCGGAACCGCCAAGGATGTTCTCAAAGACCACAGCAGAATTAAGCGTCAATGTGCGATTCGTATGCAGTTGTTGAAGCGAAGTCGATCCGAGATTGATCACGACGTCGGTTGTCAGAAATGCAAAGCTCAGCGTGTCGATGCCTTCGTTCGGATTCTCAACCACCTGATCGGCCTCGGGCGTTGAAGCCGTCACAAAAACATAGGTGTCATTGTCGGCTCCGCCAATCAGCAGGTCGTCGCCACCAGCACCAATAAGCTTGTCGTTCCCGGCACCGCCAGTCAACGTGTTGTTCAGACTATTGCCGAACAGCGTATCCGCCCCACTGCCACCGATGACGTTCTCGAACGTCACAGCCGAGCTCAGAGTCAGGCTCAGATTCGTGGCATGGACCACCTGATTTCCCGCGGTGGCCATATTCAGCACGAGATCCACTGTTGTTGTCAGTGAAAAATCAATCGTATCCACGCCGCCGCCCGATTCGTCGAGAGTGTATTGTCCGAGGATCTCATCGGCGTCGAAACGATAGGTGTCATTCCCGCCCGCCCCGGCCAGCGTTCTTGCGGCCGGACCATTCAGTGTCACAGTGGTGCCGTTGACCACAATGCCCGCGGAAGAGAGGATAATAAGATCCTGTCCGGAAGTTCCGACGACTCGGACGCTGTCATTCGCTGCGAGCCCATCCAGCACGATCGGGGCGCTCGTGAGAAATTTCCCCACCAGCATCGCAATTCCGCCGTTGACCGAGTGCGTGATCGTCACGTCCAGCGTGGAAAAGGTCAGCACAAACGCATCAGCGCCAGAGGTCGTGTCCAGCACATTCTGGAGCGTCAGAGTGAAGGCCTGGAAGGCGTCAACCGCACCGCCAACAGCCGAGTCATTCACATCGACCGTGATGTCATAGGTTGACTTGGCTTCAAAGTCCAGAATGGTGCCGGCTACCAGTCTCAGTTCATTGCCAACAATCTCAAAGAACGCCGCATCGGAGCCACCAACGGACAGCACGTTGGTGCCTAACGCATCATCGGTGACAGAAATGTCGGCCAGTTTGATGGCAGTGACGGTGCTGGAGTTTTCCACGAGGGACGTGGTCGTGTTCGTCAACGTCACCACTGTCGGGGCTTCGTTGACGTCGGTGAGAGTCAGTGTGAAACTCTGCGACCCATCAATGGCTCCGCCGACAGTCGCGTCATTGACTTCGACCGTGACGTTGTAGATAGCCTTCGCTTCGAAGTTGAGCACCGTGCCCGCCTTGAGTCGCAATTCACTGCCGACGATTTCAAAAAACGCCGCATCAGTGCCAGTCAGGGACAGATCATTTGTGCCAAGAGCATCATCAGTGACAGAAATGTCGGCCAGTTTGATTGCCGTAACGGTGCTGGTGTTCTCTGCAAGGGACGTGGTCGTGTTCTGCAGACTCAGCGCTGTCGGAGCTTCATTGACATCCGTCACCGTCAAAGTGAAGGCTTGAGACGCATCAACGGCTCCGCCGACGGTCGCGTCATTGACTTCGACGGTGACGTTGTAAGCCGCCTTCGCTTCGAAGTTGAGCACCGTGCCCGCTTTGAGTCGCAATTCGTTGCTCACGATTTCGAAGAACGCCGCATCGGTTCCACTGAGTGACAGCACGTTCGTGCCCGAATCCTCATCTGACACCGTGATCGTGGCAATTAGTGTCGGGCTGACAGTGCTGGAGTTTTCAGGAAGACTAGCCGTGGTCGGTGAAAGTGTGACAAGATTCGGTGCGTCATTCACACGGGTGATACTGATGGAACTTGTCAGCGTATTGCTGCTCAGGGATCCGTCGCTGATGACAAAATCAACAGATCGACTTGTTGTCGTGGGATTCTCGCTGAGGTTCGAATACTTCACGGACCGCAACGCCGACTGCCACTGGGCCTTTGTGGCCGTGTTTAACACAGATGTCAGCGTCAATACGCCGCCGATGTTGGTTGAGACGGCAATGTTGCCCATCGTCGAGCCATCGTTTGTGAACGAGAGCACGTCTTCGCCGGTCACGAAATTCGTGATGGTCACGGTCGCACTGGCCAGCGTGGCGTTGTCGGCATCAGAAACCACGACTCCGGAAGCAATGGCCGTCGCGCCATCATTCTCGGTGTAGGAAATATTGCCCGATATGCTCAGCACCGGGGCCTGAGCCGTCGCATCCTTCAGTGTTACGTTTGTGGCCGTGTAATCAATCCGCATTGTGCGGCCATGGAGGCTGAACGTGCTGCCGTCCGCGTAATTGGAGAACTCTCCTGTGACACTGGTCGCTGACACGATCACGAATGCGTCACCAAACGCAGGGATGAAGCTCCCTGTCAGGATCAGATCCACATCGGCCAGATTGACCGTACCGCTCACATTCAGTTGAGTGTATTCGGAATCGACGGCATTGCCCGCGATGTCAATCGTCACGCTGCTGCCAGGCGTGTAACTCACGGTGCTGGCTGTTACGTCGATGCCGCTGCGGTTCGGCTTGTGGCTGCCGGAACTATCCGGTGTCAGCAGAAGTGTACCGCCATTCGTGTCGAAGGAACCCGCAGCACTGTTCTGAATGATGCTGTCACCGCTCATCAACTGCACGCTGGTGTTAACCGTGCGACTAATGTCGGCGCTGATTGTGACCGATCCGCTGGTGAAGCCACCGATGACGAGCGTGCCTGCCGTCACGCGGTTAAGTTCACTCAACGTCAAACCGAGAATTCCAGAGGCGTCGTCCGATCCCAAATTGACGGCGGTGCCTGCGGATTGCGGTCGGATGGTCACGGTATTCGCGTCGCCGTCAATAATTCCATTGGCCGAAATCGTCAGGCTGTCGGCAATCAATGTCAGTGACGCCCCGCTGGTTGCAATGCTGCCATCCAGAGTCAGTGACGCTGTCTCGACCACGACATTCCCGCTGGCCGTGGCGATACTGGAACCGGTCGCAAACACGATACTGCTGGCTGTGAGCTTCACGGCCCCGGAGCCACTGAGGACCATATTCGCGTTGCTTCCAACACTGATATTGTCTGTCCCTGGAACAGCTGTGTCGTCCTGCAGGTCCACATTCATCGACGAACCCGCAACGAACGTCAGGTCCGCATTCAGGTTGATCGTGTCGTCATCCGCATCTCCATTGATCGTCAATGCGGTTGCGGTTGTTGCGGTCCCGGTTGTTTGCAGGATGTCATTCCCAGCGCCGCCATTGAGCGTCACCGTGTCAGCAAAGTTGCTGGATCCATAACTGACCGTCAACGTGTCTGCACCGCCTGCGCCATTGAGAAGGATCGATGATCCCGTGACGGCGGTCGCTGGCACACGCACAGTTCCCGTTCCGCTGCCCGTGGCTCCGGCGATTTGCGTGAACAGCAACTGACTGCTGTTGGTAAGGATGTAGTGCGTGCCATCAAACGACAAAGTCAGGCTATCGCTGATGTTTCCCAACAGGTCCGTGAAGGTCAGGTTTCCGCTGTCCAGAGAGACGTTGAAGTTGGCGACTTCGGTCAGGACAACGTCGTTGTTATCAGTCCCGCCCTGATATGTGATTCGGAATGGAACGCCGTTGATCGCGACGATCGCTCCCTCGTCGAGACCATTGAAAGTGCCCGTGACGGAATCCTGACCGTCATTATTGATGATGATAATCTGCTGGTTGACACTGGAGGTGATTGAACCACTCAGACTGAGTGTGGCGTTGCCGAGACTGACTGTTCCGGTGACGTTCAGCTGGTCAAAGCTTCCGTCAGAGCTGCCATTGACTTCCACGACATAGGTTGAGCCGCTGGCGAAGGATACGTTGCCCGTGTCAAGGACCCCGGGAGAAGTGCCCGGGCTGACAATGCCACCGCTGGAAACTGTTACAGTACCGTTGATGGTTCCTGAGCCGCCGAGTGTGCCGCTGCTGCTGACCGCAACGGAGCTGCTGGAGGCCAATGATCCATTAACGAACAGTTTACCGGCGCTCACAGTGGTGTTGCCAGAATAGCTATTGTCATTGGCGAGGATGAGCGTGCCAACGCCGGTCTTCGTCAGGGCCTGATCACCGTCGATGATGCCGTTCAATGTCAGCGTGGCGGCTGTTGTCGTATTGAACGTGGCGGTGCCGGTGGACAGAGTGATGATTCCGCCAAAGCTGGTGGCGCCGAATGTCGGATTATTGCCGCCTGCGGTCGCGCGAATGGTCCCGCCATTGACCGTAATCGGTTCCGCCAGGGCGTAGGTGACGTTTTGAAACTCCAGGATTCCGCCGGCATTGACGATGGTACCGCCAGAGGCAGCTCCCAGCGCTTGCGTCGCCGCACCGCCATTCTCTGTGGTCACGGCGAGGATCCCGGCGTTGACCGTCGTCGTGCCGGTGTAGGAACTGGATCCCGCTCCCAGCGTCTGCCGGCCTGTCCCGGTTTTCACGAGATTGATTGCCCCAGTGATCGGGCCGTTCAAACGGCTGTCGCCGGAGTTGTTGTTGGCCCCAAGGGTCAATGTGGCAGTGGTGACCTGCGAATTGCCTATGGAACCATTGCCCATGATCGAGTCGATCGCCTCATCGAATCCATTCAGGTCAAAGACGCTGGAGTTGATAATGTTAACCGTATCAGGAATAACCCCGGACGCACCCAATTGCAAAGTGCCGCCGCCGATGCTGATGTTGCTGAACGAGTTCCCGGTGTTGCTGAGCCGCACTGTGCCGGCACCGGATTTGTTCAGGCGGAACGCCCCCTGGACCGCCCCCGCCAGCACAAGCGTGCTGCTGTTCGTGGTGACTAGACTGTCGGCCGTCATGGTGACAATGCCGCTGAAGCTTGTCGTCCCATTTGTGTTGGACAGCGTGCCGCCCTGGAGTGAGACCGCTTCGGCGGTGCTGTAGGTCACATTCCGCAAGTCGAGCGTGGCTCCCGATGCGACGGTCGTCCCAGCCGCAGTAGTTCCCAGGCCGTTGTTCGCGGTGACTCGCAGAACGCCGACGCTGACGGTAGTGTCGCCCGAGTAGTCGTTATCTCCAGAGACAGTGACGATGCTCGAACCTTGCTTCACCAGACTCCCACTGCCGGTGATTAAACCAGCCATCGTGACATTCGTGCTGTCACCAAATGTCAAACTGGAGGTTCCCGCCAGATTGAGGGTTGACCCCGAAACCGTCGCCAGGCTGTTGACCGTCACCGCCTGCGCGGAGTTTGCGCCGCCGATCTTCAATGTCTGTGTGCCGCTCATTGACACCGTCTCAGCATAGGTGCCGGCGTTGACGATG
This sequence comes from Planctomycetota bacterium, assembly GCA_052034165.1. Lineage (GTDB taxonomy): Bacteria > Planctomycetota > Planctomycetia > Planctomycetales > Planctomycetaceae > SXXK01. The sequence goes on from JBPOIW010000354.1 coordinate 18,211, forward strand.
ACTGTCCCACTGGTGCTGACTGCGGCCAGTGCGGACGCGACGGATGTGAAAGCATTAATGCCAAATATAGCCGCCTGATCGCCGCTGGTGCCGAGGTCAGCATCGGCGATCACCTGGCCAGAATTGCCGGTGAAGCTGTCATCGACATACACGGTCGTTGGAGTGCTGGCTTCGACAAGGACGAGATCATTACCATCGCCACCGTTGTTGAACAGTCGGTAGTTATTCCCGTTGATTGTAACCGTGGTGCCGTCGGCGAAGCCCGCAGCTGGGACAATGGCATTTGATCCGTTGTTCAGAATCGGAGTGAGCAATTGATTGGCCGCCACGGCCCCGGTCGTGCCGGTGAACGTCAGCGTAGCTCCGCTGAGATCGACAGTGCCACCCACCACAATCTGGTCGTAATTCGTGCCGGCTATCGTTGCAGGAGGATTGACTTCGAATGCGACGGTGCCGGTCGGCGTGAAGTCGCCATTGATGGTCAGCTTACCCGGGCTGCTGCCCGCCGCGACCGTACCAGCTCCGCTGACATTGCCTGTGACAATTCCCGAGCCACCCAATGTAGCACCGGTGCCCACGACCACATTGCCGAGGATATCGTTATTGGTGCCGGTCAGGATTGTCCCCGACGTCAACGTGACTGTCCCGGTGCCAGCTTTCAAGTCCAGAGAGGTCACCAGCAAAGAGTCGGCCTCAGCGATGTACTGTGCTCCGTTCGAGCCGGAAGTGTTGGTGGCCAACCCGGACGCTGCGATCTTAAGCGGATTCGCCAATGTGCCGATTTGGGAGCCGACGATTTGAAGAAAGTTTGAGTTGGTGATGTCGTTGCCACTGGAAGTAGTGCTGACGACATTGCCGCCGGTGATGAAGCTGACAGTGGAAATCAGCGGCGCAATCGCCCCACTGAAGGTCATCGTGCCGCTGGAACTTGCGCCGATCGTGAGCCCAACGGCGACTTTGACGTTATTGATTTCGGCATTCGTCAGCCCAAGTGTTCCTGTGGTGTCGGTTCCCAAATCAATCTCTCGTCCGGCAGTGACCGGGACAAGATTTACCTGTCCCCCGATGGCGCGGATGTCGTCCAGCAGGGACATGTCATCAGCGGTCACTAAAACACCACCACTGCCACCCAATATTCCCGGATTCGAGGAGTTTCCGTTGACGGTGAACCGGCCCCCAGCTCCCGTGCGGATTGAGACCAGTCCCGCCGTGCTGGAGCTATTTCCAACTAATGAGCCACCAGAGTTCGTGCTCAGAATCGAGATATCCGTGCCGGCAGTCAGGCTAATGGTCGACCCACTTGTCGGGGTCTGCACAGTCGCCACATCGTCGACTGTGATGCTCCCGCCCGCTATCAGCACGATATTTCCCTGACTGCGAACATCGCCCCGAAAATTGCCATCTCCGGTCTCGCCGATATCCAGGTTTCCAGCCGCTTCCAGAGTGACAGAGCCACCAGTAGAATTCACAGAGCCGTTAAAGCTGCTGATTCCATTGTTGTTCGCCGTGATGATGTTGCCGCTGGTCAATGTCTTGATGCTGACATTGCCAGACGATTTCACAATGTCGCCGGCTGTCGTGATTCTGATGTTGCCAGAAGTGCTCTGTAGGTCGATGACTCCTGAAGTGGTGGCTTGAACCCCGCTCAGTGTGCTGTTCACGCCGCCTATGCTCAACGCCCCGGTGTTGCTGATGGCAATGCCACCAGTGGCCGAAGTCGCTTCGAGACTGCCGACGGCGGTGTCCAGAGCATTGCCTGCACCGACACCAGATGCCGCAGTTAACCCCAGCCGGGCCACGGTGATGTCACTGCCGATGGCGTTGGAGTCCACAATCTGCCCGCCCGACACGAGTTCCAACTGACTGGTGCCTGAGGGAGCGATGGGCGCCGTCAGGGAAACGTTGCCGCCCGCAGCATTGCCGATGACCAGGTTACCGGCGGTTATCCGGTTCAAGTGGGCCGCGGTTAGACCCAAGGCAGCCCCTGGCACAGGGGTGCCACCGAGAGTGATCCCAAATCCGGCGGTTCGCGTCTGGAAGGTAGTAGTCCCTGCCCCGGAGTCCACGACTCCGTTTGCCGTGTCAATGACGACGCTGTCTGCAGTAATAGTCAGATTTGCATCACCTCCGGTGGACAATTCGCCGTAGCCTCCGACATTGACGGCCGTATTGCTGGAATCAGTGACCGTGGCGTCGATGGTGAGTGCCCCAGTCGTCGTGGTGATCCGCCCCACCAGCGGCGAGGTTGCAGCGACGACTATGGCGTCGCTTGATTCCCCGTTGCCGCCGACGGCCGTAATGGCCAACGTGCCGGCTCCACCCGCCATCAGCGTTCCGCCATTGACAACTCGCAGCCCAGTGTTTACGGTCGAGCCACCGGTTCCGCCGCCTGTTGCATTAATGGTAACGGTACCACCCGAAGAGGTGATGGTGCTGGCGTTCGGTGTGCCGCTGACATACACGCCCCAGTTGCTGAGCCCCGTTGACGTCCCTCCGTTGCCGGTAACGATAGTACTCGCCCCAGATACGAAGCCACCAAAGTCCACACGAACTCCAATCTGGCCGGAGTTCGTGTCTCCACCTCGTCCGCGGAGTTCGACCGTACCTGTTCCGCTCGTCGTCACCGATCCGCCAAAGATATCAATACCTATAAACTGCCCTGACGATGCTACGGGTTGCTGATTGGCGGATATCAGGATGTTGCCGTTCACCGCCAAAATGCTGGAGCCGGTGGCGGCCATATTGACATTTCGCTGGGTGGTTAGCGAGATGCCGCCTGAGCCCGCAGCGACGAGATCGGCATTGGATGAACTGAAAAGGATCGTACTGACAGCATCAACCGTCAGGTTCTTCCCGCTGCCGAGGGTGACAGACTGGTTGAATGTCACATTGGCCCCGGTAGTCAGCGTCAGATTGCTGGAGTAACTGATTGCCTGACTCACCGTAATCGTGCCGCTTTGGCTGTCGCCAATGTTCAGGGCGTTGCCCTGCGCTACTTGGCTGATCTCGGCGTTCGTCAGACTCAACGCACCGGTGGTCTCTGTCCCCAGATCGATCGGCCGCGCAGCAGTGACCGTAACGAGCGTGGTGCTTCCGCCGCCCTGGCTCCTGATATCGTCCAGCAGCGTCATGTTGTCGGCGGCGATCCGGACACCACCAGACCCACTAAAAATGCCGGGATTGCCTGTTCCTCCGTTAATCGTGAACGTGCCACCGGCCCCGGTGCTGATGGAGATCAGACCCCCGCTTCCGTTTAACGTGCCGACCAGCGATCCCGCACTGTGCGTGCTCCGCATGGAAAAGTCCCCGCCGGCCGTGATCGTCAGCGTTGCGCCCGCATCCAGCGTTTGTGCCGACGCCTGATCATCCAGAAAGATGTTCCCGCCGGCCGTCAGTGTCAGGTTTCCCAGGCTCTTCACGTCACCGTTTGAATTCGTGGCTGCAGTTTCTCCCAGGTCAATGTCGCCCGCTGCATTCAATGTCAGGCTCCCGCCGGTCGAGTTCACCGAGCCAGTGAAGGAGGAGAAGAAGAAACCATTATTGTTCGCCGTGATGATGTTGCCGCTCGTTAGCGTCTGAATGCTGACATTGCCGGGAGTAATCACGATGTCGCCAGAAGTTGTGACTCGGACATCGCCAGCCGTGTTGATCAAGTCGATTCCGCCGGAGGCGCCCGTCACCCGCAGTCCGGCGAGAGTGTTGTTAACACCGCCGATGTTCAAGTTGCCGGTGTTGCCGATGACAATGCCACCCGTCGCCGTCGTGGCTTCGAGGACGCTCACCGCCGTTTCAAGCCTGTTGCTGACACCAATACCAGTCCCCGCGGTCATTCCCAGCCGCACCACGGTGATGTCATTGCCTGCAGCATTGCTGTCAATGATTTGTCCGCCGGTGATCAATTCCAGTTGGCTGACACTGGGCAGGCTGGTCGCGGCGGAGACTGTGATGTCGCCGGAGGTCGAGTTCCCCACGACCAGGGTGCCAGCAAGAATATTGTTGAGTTCCGTGCTGGTCAGGCCGAGTCGCAGCGTTCCACTCAGCGCATCTGTGCCGCCAAGGTTGATCAGTGTTCCGCTTGATTTTGTCTGCAGCGACGTTTGGCCTGAGCCTGAACTGATGCCTCCGGAAAGGGTCATACTGTCAGCCGTCAGCGTCAGGGCACCACCTCCGGAGAGGATCTGCCCAGATCCTGCAAGATTCAACCCGACACTATTATTGGTTCCGGTGGCCGTAATCGATAGAGGGCCACCGGTGGTGGCAATTCTGGCTCCGCCAGTATTCACAAAGACTCCTGAATTCACCGAGCCTGATCCACCCGCGTTGCCGCCGGTACCGCGAACAGTCAATGCCCCCGTCCCGCCGGACGCAATCGTGCCGCCGTTCGTCACGTAGACACCAAAGTTCTGAGTACTGCTCCCCAGGCCTCCTCCGGTACCATCGACAACTACTGCCCCTCCGGTCGATGTGATTTGGCTGCTTGTTCCGGAGACGTACACGCCGTACGCCGCAACAAAGGTCGTGGCACCGCCCACACCAGTGATATCCACGGATGAGCCGGAGACTGTCGCATTGTTATCGACACGAACACCCACGTTGATATTTGTCGTGCCCTGACCGCCCTGTCCGATCATCGTGACCGTACCCGTGCCAGAGGTGGTGACTGATCCACCGAAGACGTCAACCCCAATGGACTGGAGTGTCGAAGTCGCCTGCTCATTCCCCTTGAGCAGAATGTTACCGTCACTGGCGGAAAGCTGTGCCCGGACGGAAAGATTCCAATTGGCGTCGATGGACAGGTTGGCGGCGCCCGTGCTGATATTGCCAATCACAGACACAATTTCAGCACCACTGACGTCTACCCCGCCAGTGAGCGAATAAGCGTTGCTCCCCTGGATGCTCAACCTCTGGTTCGTAAAATCCCCCGAGTCTGTAACCACTAGACCCGTCACATTGCTCATCGTGAACGTGCCACCGTCTCCCGTGACAGTACCCGCATCACTGATGACCGTGATGTTCGTACCGTTGTTCGTGAGCGTGACCGTTTCGTCTGCGGCGCTGAAGTCGATGGTCAGCGTGCCACCGGAGAATGTTGTCGCCGCCAACATCGCTCGAGATTCCAGCGACTCCAGTATTACCCCTGCTTTGCTGCGTTTGGTTCTTCGCATCTGCGAAATTTGACCGATGGCTTTCGAAATCCAATTCCTCAGGGATCTTCTTCGCAGCATGACTCATCCAAAAAACAGTGTGGAAATTTTCAGAACATCACAGAGAATTATCAGTAGAACGCGGGATGCTCTTGCGAGGTGTGACCTACCGCAAGAGAAAGGAACGTTTTGAATCGACTTTCCCGCCAATTCCGCCTTCGTGTCGCGCGAATATCGGCACAGGACGCCTCATGCAACGCCTTTTAAAAAAAGGATGCCGATCGATTTCGCCGAGTGATCCAGCGTCAGGGATCCGTGTCATGAGAATCTTTGAAGCGGGAAACAAACGACCACAAGTCAGGGTGATGGGACGACGCGCTGCCGCTCGCCGGGAATGATTACAAGACATCGAACACTTCTCCCGTGAGCAGGTCAGCAATGACATCGTCGAGTGCTCGGAAGAACCAGTCAGTCTCCGTTCCGCCGACGAGAACGTCATCGTCCCCCGCATCATTCAGGACGTTGATGGTGGACTTCAGTGAGACCTCCGG
>JBPOIW010000274.1:0-12013 GCA_052034165.1 Planctomycetota bacterium
CGGCTTTCACTACGTGGTATCTCAGCAAGTGTGTTTGAGAACACCACTGATAAAGGAGTGCCGTTCCACAAAGTCAGTATCACTCGCACCTATCGGGAAGCCGATGGGGAGTTCAAGACGACCAACAACTTCTCTCGTGATGATTTGCCACTTGTGGCTGAGCTCGCGCGACAGGCATGGTTGTCGATCATGAAATTTGAATCAGACCAGTCATCCAGCAAGGATGATTAGTCTGAAATATGAGGGCCTCCCTGAAGGTCCTCAGTGTCGAAACTACTGTTCGGAAACGAACAGACTCGGGCGGATTGACCTGCGGTGCCAGCCTGGCATGCCACGTCACTTCACCGACGATCCGGTCGCACCAGTTGCGATCTTCTTCTGCATCGAGCCTGCCTCCGCTCGCTGCTCTCTCTCTCGAATGTCCGGCCGCACGTACGTCTTTTCGCGATGATTGTGCAGGCTCGGTTCCTGATACACCAGACGGTTCGATTCGTGTTCACCCAGTTGCGGCTGGGTTGCCTGCGTTCGATTCGTCTGGTCTGTACTGCTTCTCAACAAGCAGTGTTTCATTTCTTTCCCCCCTCTTTTTATGGCGACTCGTTCCTTCATTGCCTTGCAGAAATCGAAAGGTCTTCTGGAAGGTGTCTACTGCCACTGGGATGGTTATGTCCGTGGCAACGGACAGATACTGCTGCGTCACTACCGCGATCCTGAAAAGGTCGCACAACTTCTGTCGCTTGGCGACATTTCGAGCCTTGGTCCTGAAATTGGCGATCCGCATGATTTCCTTGATCGGGGGCCTTTATCATCCACGACGTTCTATGGACGTGATCGCGGTGAGACAGGCACGGAGTCTCGAAGGTTCCGAACTCAGAAAGGGATGCTGAAGCATGCGGCAGACCGAGGTTGTGAGTTTGTGTACCTGTTTCAGTTCAACGGGTGGTGGTATGCGGAACGTGGTCCGCAGTTCTTTGGTTTGAATGACGGCGAGGAATTCACGAAGTTCTCTCCGCTGCCATACGTCAGTTCATTTTGAGACATGTTCATTGAATCGCTCAGCAGCCGCAACTGCTGACATTCAGTGACGCTGAACCGGGAGGATCAGCATGTGACGCCCTGTGGCGTTCCCTGTTGCTTCACCGGCGACCTCTTCGATCACGTTGTGATCGACTCTCCGAGATGCTTTTTCCAGGCATCTCCATCTCCTTTGTTCAGCGCGGCTTTACTGTGAAGCCGCCTTCGTGTTGAGATGTTTCTATGGAGAGTTTCGATGAAAGTTTTGTTGACCGTGTGGCATGACAGTGCGACTTGCCGGTGGTGCCAGAAGACACGTCCCTGCGTAACGACGTCATTCTCTGACGGCTTCCTGAAGGAAGCGCCAATGTGCTGGAAGTGCCTCGAAACCAGCGTTCGCGTGCGACAGCGCTCGGAAGAAGAGCCTGGTGCAGTTCCACCTGAGCAGCGCAAAGCTCCTTGATAGGCTGCTTGGCTGTTTGCCGCTCAGCGGCATTGTAATCACCGTCCCTGCTGCGCTGTGCAGCAGGGATCACTCTGCTTCAGGTTCATCAGAAAGAGGTTGCTCTATGTCCACAAGTCGCAGGCCCGAAAAGACGTTTCGTATTGGATTTGTGTCCGCTTCTGTCTTTGTTCGAGAGATCAGCAACGACGATGGCAAGTCGCGAACGGTACGTTCTGTGAACATCCAGAGGAGGTACGTCGAAGGCAACGAGACCAAGTACACGTCCTCGTTCGGTCTCGCCGAATTGCCTCAGGCAATCCGGGCACTCAAACTCGCGGCCCAATGGGTCGAACAGCAGGAAGCCAGCCTCGATTCTGAAGGCTGAGCAGTCGTTTGAGGAGATGGTCGATCATGCTCGTGATCGACCGTCCCTTCTTGTTCGCGAAACTTCCAGTCGTCTTCACAACATATTCAGGCTCAGTGCAAATCCCGGCGGGCGGAGAATAGAGATGCTGACACCGAAACAACTTGCTGAACGTCTATCGCTCTCATTGTCGATGGTTTACAGAATGCTCGGCAACGGCGAAATCGAATGCTATCGCTTCGGTACGGCCTACCGCGTGAGCGAGGAGCAGCTCAGTCGGTTCCTGTCGAAGCAGAAGATGGAACACCGGGGGCTTCCTGAACGGAACGGCCTGCGGCATTTCTAGCCTGCTGCTGAAGAAACTCATGGTTCTGTGCCAGGTGGGCGTAGTTGTCGATCATTCGCGTGGACTTATGCCCCATGAGATGCGACAACGAAACCGCATCGACACTGCGGATCAGGGCATTCGTTGCAAATGAATGTCTCGCTCCGTAGGCGATGACTCGAAATCCCACTTTTGTGCTGATGCGAGTCAACCTGCATTTGATTGCGTTTTTCGACCACGGCTGGCCTTTGGAGTTCCGAAACAACGGCCCTGTCGGATACTCCTTGCAAAGTCGGTCAAGGATCGCTTTTGCCTCGGGGATCAGGTGAATCACCCGAGCGTCCTTTTTGCCTTTTGACTCATCAGTTTTAAACAGCACCAGCGATCCATGGACGTGAGCTGCGGTCATCGTTCTTAGTTCAATTGGTCGGCAGCCTGTGATCCAGAGAAAATCCAGCAGGTCGAGCAGAGGCCCTTTTGCATGGCTCTTGATCTGATCCCATTGCTCGGGCGAATAAAACACCTCGCGGCGGGTGCGACGCGGTTTGTCCACTTTCGAAATGGGACTGTGTGAAATGTGCCCTTCCTTCACCGCCCAGTTGATCATTCGCTGCACGATGGAAATCGCATCATTCTGGCTGGTTGAAGTGCAGTCGAACGAATCGAGCCAGGCAGTGAGGTGCTTTTGCTGCAGTTTAGCGACCGCAAGCTTTCGGCCGCAGGACTCAATGAAGCTCTTGAGATACCGTTTGTGATTATCGTAGGTGCCGCTGGCCCGATGTTTTTGGCACCAGTCCAGATAGACCTGAGACAGTTCGTAGAGCGTTACGACGTGGTCACCGATGGACTCTGGACGCTGCATCAGGGAGCGGAATTTGGCGAAGGCTTCCTTCTTATCCGCCCCGAGCGTAATGCGCTTTCCGTTGATGGTACAGACCCAGCGTTGTTGCTGTGCCTTCCAGTACGGTTTTGCTTCCCGTGGCATCCTTTTGCTCCTGAAAAGGGAACTGAAAAGGGAAGTATTGGGAAGCGGGAATCAAAAAGTCAAGAAAAACCAAGTGGACGATATTGGACTCGAACCAACGACCTCCACGATGTCAACGTGGCGCTCTAACCAACTGAGCTAATCGTCCGTGTGGCGGGGAATTTATCGTGCGGCGGGGAGAAAAGCAAACTGCCGATTCCGGAAATCCGAGGTGCTGCCGAGATGAAGAATTTCGCCAGACCGTACAGCCGGAATCAGCGGTAAAGCTGACTCCGGCTGGTGGGTTTGAAGAACTGGGGGCGTTCGCACGCAGGACCAGAAAGTAGCCGGATTCGTGAGAATTCGGATGCCTTCCACGGAGTTGCACCGAATTCTTACGAATTCGGCTACCACACAGAGATCAACCGGGGGGCTGATAATGCGAACGGCCTTCGAACTCTTTCTAAAATCACGCCGTTGGCATTTCTCGGGCGTAGTCGAACATTGGAGATGACAAGTAGCGTTCTCCGGAGTCTGGCAGAATCACGACAATCGTCTTGCCAGCGGCTTCAGGACGAGCAGCAATTTTCAATGCTGCGCTCATGGCCGCTCCGCAGCTGATGCCGCAGATAATGCCTTCTTCTCGTGCAATCCTTGGAGCCATCTCCATCGATTCTTCATCAGTCACCTGCACAACTTCATCCACCAGTGACATGTCCAGGACATCTGGCTTGAAGCCCGCACCAATTCCCTGAATTCGATGCTTGCCCGGTGCACCGCCAGAGAGAACCGGGCTTGAGGCCGGCTCAACCGCGATCGACTTGAAGGAAAGCTTCTTCTCGTTTCGCAGATAACGTGTCACCCCGGTGATCGTACCACCAGTGCCGACGCCCGATACGAAGTAGTCGACCTTACCGCCGGTGTCTGCGAAGATTTCAGGGCCGGTCGTGCGAAAGTGAATTTCGGGATTCGCAGGATTCTTAAACTGCTGAGGAATGAAACAGTTGGACTTCTGAGCCAGCTCTTCCGCGCGGGAGATCGCGCCTTTCATTCCTTCGGCTCCTGGTGTCAAAATCAGGTTAGCTCCGAAAGCTCGCAAAATCATTCGGCGTTCAACAGACATGGTTTCAGGCATTGTCAGCGTCAGCTTGTATCCTCGAGCTGCACAGACGTAAGCCAATGCAATCCCGGTGTTGCCGCTGGTGGGTTCGACAACTTCCATTCCGGGTTTCAGCTTGCCGGTTTTCTCGGCGTCCCAAATCATCGCTGCACCGATGCGGCACTTGACACTATAAGCCGGATTGCGACCTTCGATTTTGGCGAGGACGGTGGCCTGAAGCCCGTTAGTGAGCCGGTTGACTCGCACCAAAGGTGTCCGTCCGATGGATTCAGAATTGTCAGAAAATATGGCCATGTGGGAATCAACCTTTCTCAAGAAACGTCAACGATCCAGAAATGCCCCGAACATTTGTTCGGAGGCATTTTGGGTTCGATAAATTGTGGAAGAGGTGTTTCATAGCAAAACTGGCCGAGATTGGCGAAGTGAAATCCCCCGATGGAGGCATCGAGAGAAGAAAACCGGAGTTGAAGCAAAAAACGGCGGCTCAAAGGGCCATCGCTGTGCCGGGACCTGATTTTCTCGCAGGACGAGCATTCCGGCCCGTGAAAACCCGGTCGGACAGGAGTGGCCAAACTGCACCATCGGCGCTGGCAACCTGTCAGGATCGATCACAGCACGCATCGAGAAAGTTGTGGTCGGTCGAGGGCATCATCGTGTGAGCTGGCTGGATTCTGAGGCCACCCATGTCGGAATGGCTGAAGTTAACAGGCGTTTAACCAGGGCTTAACTGAGGCATGGAAAACTCCCACTGATGGATGTTCAGCGTCAGGCCCGGTTCAACGCCCAGCAATCCTGCACCATGCTGTTTGAAGCAGCGAAAGCCGAAGTCACGATGAAGTCTGCTCAGCACCGCAACTTTGGATCGAGGGAAAATCGATGACCACCCTCAGCGCTGTGCTTGAGCAGCGTTGCACTCGCAGCGCGCGATCGAGGTGATAGAACTGCCAGGAATTGCCGGATGAACAGGTTCCTCAGTCTGGAATTCGAAAAACGGGTGACAAATCTCCCGGAGCCAACTTCATTGGTCTGAGGTTTGCCTTGAGGTTTCCGCAAGTCCCCCAATGACTCCATGGAAGATAGTTTAAGAGGCATTAACAGAATCGCGACAGGTTTCTATTCCGTTCGACTTCGCTAAGCGAACTCGGAGTCCTGTCAGGCACCAGTGCTGGTTCTGTTAAGCATTCAAGTCAAAGGAGATTATGCCGTGCTGAACAAACTTGTGTTCCGAAAGATTCGAGACAACTGGTTTCCTCTGGCCATGATGGTGATTGCATTCGTGTCACTCTTCGACACGTATCTGATCTGGCATTTTGAAGAGGAGATGTTGACCATGGAAGAAAACCCGATTGGCTATTGGCTGCTGGAAATAGACAATGGGCAAATCGGAATTTTCGTACGCACGAAACTCGCCGGAACCATTTGTGTCCTCTCCACACTGCTAATGATGTGGCGATTGCGAAGTCGAATCGTGTTCCCCGTCACAACGTCAGTTGCGTCCTATCAGGTCGGACTCTTCTTTTATCTGACGGTGGTTTGAACTCTCCGCAATGTCGAACTGCCGCATGCCGGGCTATCCTGACACAGGGCTTTCGATGCATTGACCGTGGGTTGCTTCTGCTGACTAACTGGACAGCGCCATGTTCGGCTCCCTTACAAGCCGGAATCGCTATCGAGTGAACCCTTTGCGACTTATTCACTCGCTGGAGCGTCGGGCTTGTATTCTCAATGGTTTTCTTGAACATGGCGTTGTCCAGCTAATCGCCCTTAAACAACAACCAGGCCTTGCGCCAATCGTGTGTCATTCAACTGTGAAGGCGCGTATGACGGACGGCTCTTGATCAGTGGGTGCAAGAACGGATTATGGAAGCCGTATTCAACGGCCCACAATTGTGCGTGAAATGCGGCGAAAATCGGAGTTCGTAAATCTTTGCGTTGGCAGAGGCAGATGTTTCGGCTTTTGCTAGGATGCTCGTGTCAGCAGAAACAGGTTCTGTGACACCCGCCAGTTTGTAACAACGCAAGTGACGATCGCCATGGGAAGAAGTTTCGAAAATCGTAAGGCCTCGATCTTCAAGACCGCAGGTCAGAAATCCAAGCTTTATTCGAAGTACGGCAAGCAGCTTTATGTTGCAGCCAAGAACGGTGTGCCGGACCCGGAAAACAATCCCGCCTTGCGAAGCATGATCGAGCGTGCCAAGCGTGAACAGGTGCCGAGCCACGTGATTGAGAAGGCCATTGAAAAAGCCAAAGGCGGCAGCGGCGAAGACTTTGCCACTGTCCGCTATGAAGGTTTTGGACCTGGCGGCTGCACTGTGATCGTGGATTGTCTGACGGACAACAACAACCGCACCATCACGGACGTACGTACCTGTTTTACTCGCACAGGAGCCAAGCTTGGTCCGTCCGGATCCGTGGCTCACATGTTTGACCATCTGGCCGTCTTCTCATTCAAAGGCGACGACGGAGATTCCGTTCTGGAAGCCCTCCTGAACGCCGACATCAACGTTGATGATGTCGAAAGCAAAGACGGTCAGGTGACGGTGTTTGCTCCGGCCAGTGAATTCTACAAAGCCAAGACCGCGTTGCTGGAAGCCTTCCCGAAGATTGATCTGGAAGTCCAGGAAATCACGTTCCATCCTCAGGCCAACAAAGCGCTGAGTGCTGATGATGTGGCAATGTTTGAGAAGTTCATCAATCTGCTGAACGATTGCGATGACGTTCAGGAGATTTATCACAACGCCGTTCTGCCGGAGTGATCAAGGTTGTGTGTTCAAGGTTGAGTGATCAGAAGCCTCCAGCCCGGGTTGCTGTTGAAAAGCCTGGAGCTGGAGTAAAAGCTCACGCGAGCACTCGGGCTGCCTCAGTCGATTGCGCGGAACATTTCCGACATGCTCGGGATCGGGCCTCTTGTCACGATCCCGCCGTTCATCGCAGCCATGAATGGCGGTCAGTCACTGATTGCATGGATCACTCTATCGTGACGTATTTTGCGATCTGTCGCCGCAGACCGTGATCGACACCTTCGGCTTGCCTTTCAAACCCAGTACCGTTCCATGAGGCAAATGACGAGGCATATTCCATGGGCCTCAGTCTGCGAGCAGCTGTGGGTTTTGGGGCTTAGGGACGGCCCCGGAATAAGTTCCGTAGCTGAAGTCGTGAGACTTCAGTCAGAACTCTCGAGAGTTCGGCTACCACAGGAACTCATTTCGGGACGGTTCCTTAGTGAACGGGATCCGGAGTATGCCTGCGACCTTTTGAACGGCATCGCCGTTAAGCACATCTAGTGCTGCAGCCAAACAACACATGCGATGGCCAGCAGAATTCGGTAGTAGCCAAATGGCGTGAGTCCGTACTTCCCCAGGGCTCCGACCATAAAGCGAACGCTCAGGACGGCCGCGACGAAGGCAGTGACAAGTGACACCAACGGCATTGCGAGTCCGTAATCGGCGATCATTTCTTTGCCATGCTTCAGACCTTCATATCCCGTGGCGGCGGTCAGAGTGACCAGGCCCAGCAGGAAGCTGAACTCAACGGACGCCATCATTTTCATTCTCGCAAATCGACAACCCAGAATTGTCGCGAGGCTACGGCTGAATCCGGGCCAGAACGCCAGACACTGCAGAGTACCGATCAGCAATGCGTCAGGCCGCGACATCTCAGAGATCTCTTTGCCTTCATCAGGATTGCTTTTTCGTGTCATCCAGCCGTAAGCAATAATGATGAGACCACCGACCAACTGTGCGGCGGCGACGGGCATGACTCCGAAGAGATGCTGCTTCACCCAGTCTTTCAGTACGAGCGCCAGAACGGCTGCGGGAAAGAACGCGATCACAAGATTGATCAACAATTTCAACCCATCGGGATCTTTTCCCAGCACTCCAACGATGATCTGGCGGATGCGTCCAAAGTACAACATGACCACAGCCAGAATCGCGCCGGACTGAATGCAGATAGCCAGCGAGTCGGCGGCTTCTTTTTGTCGTTCGTCGGCGTCCATTCCCATCAGATGTTCGGCAATGAGCAGGTGGCCCGTGGAGCTGACCGGAAGATACTCGGTCGCCCCTTCCACGATGCCCAGTACCAGAGCCTGAAACAACGACAGAGTGGGACGTGCTTCCACTGGACTGGCGGCAGCTGTCGGCACTTCATCAGCGTGAGCGGCATTGATGCAGACGAGCCATATAAACAGCATCGCCAGGGTGAGGCGGTATCGAATTTTCATGAAGAGTTCTTCCGGAATGTTTCAATTCTCGCAGAAGCCGAGCAATCATTGACGAACTACGCGGCGGCCCGAGTGGAGCAGGCTGCGGCTTGTTGCTGCAGCCAATGCACGACATGTTCCATCTGCATGCCTCGTGAGCCCTTCACGAGAACAACGTCACCGGGCGTCATGATGCAGTCGAGCATCACCTGCAGCGTGTCGAGATCATGAAAGACGGAGATGTGATTCTGAGTGACTCCGGTCGACCGGGCTCCGTCCACAACGCTTTCGGCGAACTTCCCATAGACCAGCGTGTGATCCACTTTGGAAGACGCCAGATGTCGGCCAATCTCAAAATGCGCGGAGGCTGAATCCGGGCCGAGCTCCAGCATGTCGCCGAGCACCAGAATTCGATGTTTCGAATTCGGCCAGTCAGCGAGTCCCTCAATGGCTCCCACAACGCTGGCCGGGCTGGCGTTGTATGAATCGTCGATCACCGTCCATGGTTCACGATTCACCATGCGACCGCGACCTGCGTCAAGCTGGAAACCGGCAAGGCCATCAGCGATTCGACTGTCTGCCATCCCTGCGATGCGTCCGACAGCGATCGCGGCGAGTGCCGCCGTGGCCAGATGGCGAGGTCCCTGGAACTGGAACTCGCGGCCATCCACTGTGATCACGGATCGGTTTGTCTTCGTCACGACGTTCGTCGCGCGGACATGTGCCTCGGAGCTGAACCCATAGAGCACGATATTGCCGCGAACAGAACCTGCCATCTGCCGCACTGCGTCGTCGTCGGCGTTCAGGAAAACTGTACCTTCGGGGCCGATGGCTTCCGCAAGTTCCTGCTTGGCCTGCCGGATCAGATCGAGACTTCCGAAAGTCTCCACATGGGCCGGAGCGACTCTCGTGATCACTCCGAATTCCGGTTGAGCGATCACGGTGAGTTTCCGAATGTCGCCGATTCGCCCAGCTCCCATCTCCAGAGCGGCGAAATCATGATTGCCCTTGAGCTGCAGAAGACTCAGCGGAACGCCCAGTTCGTTGTTGAAATTCTTCGGACTTTGTACGCCATGAAATTCACGATTCAGTACCGAAGCAATCATCTGCCTTGCCGTGGTTTTTCCAACACTCCCTGTGATTCCAATCACCAGGGCCGCAGACTGCTGACGGTTCCAGTTCCCCAGTTGCTGCAACGCGGTCAGCGCTGAGGGGACTCGGATGATACGACTGTCGATTTCCACGCTGTCTGTGGAATGAAAACGCACCATAGGAGCTCGGGAGAGGCCCTGTTCTGCTGCGGTACATTCCGCCACGACACAGGCGGCACCGCGAGCCACGGCTTCGTCGGCGAACAGAACTCCATGACTCTTCGAGCCAGGCAGTGCAAAGAACGCATCGCCCGGTTTGACCGTGCGGCTGTCGATGGAAACGCCGGTGACAGGTTCGTCAGCCGATATGGCTGTCGTCTGCCCGGATACGATCCTGATCAGCTGCGTAATATTGCAGGGGAACATGAGAGAGTTTCCAGAACCTTGATCAGGACTGATCAAGGTTCGTTGGGGTTCAGGAGATTGGCTGGCGGTTGATCGAATCGAAACCCGATGCAGCGGCGAGGGATGCCGGGCAATGAGCATCGACATGCCCTTCCATCACGAACGTTTCGGTTTGTGAAAATTCACTTATCAACAACGGGTTGCTCCTGAGTATTGTGCTCAGAGATAAGGAACCAATAATCAGGCCGGGACTGCGTTTGGGACTCGATGATCAGAATCAGAACGTACGGTTTGCAGCTCACGCAGAATACGACGAGCGATTTTTCGGTCATCAAAACTGATCGAGCGAGAACCAATTTGCTGAATCGACTCGTGACCTCGCCCGGCGATGATGACCACATCGCCTGGCTGAGCCATACTCACGGCCTTCTGGATCGCCATGTTGCGATCAACACAGGTTTGAACATGCTCCAGCGAATCAAAGCCCTGACAGATTTCATCGATAATCTTTGACGGAGATTCTGAGCGAGGATTGTCCGACGTCACAATAATCGAATCCGCAGGGCTGGCCGCCTGAGCCATCAGGGGGCGTTTATCACGATCACGATCTCCGCCTGCACCGAAGACCAATATCACGCGTCCTCGAGTCAATGCACGAGCTGTCGCAAGGCAATGAGTAATACCGTCGGGAGTGTGGGCGTAGTCCACAAGAACTGTGAACGGTTGCCCAAGATCAATACGCTCCATGCGCCCAGGGATTTCAGTCACTGCTGAAAGCGAATCAGCAATGGTCGGCAGATCCACGCCGAGCTGCTCGGCCATCGCGGCTGCTGTCAAAAGATTAAGAGCGTTGTGGCGTCCGACCAGTGACGAGACGAATTCGATCGTTCCCGACCGAAGATGGATCCGCAGAGTTTGAGATCGCGGAGTGGCCAACACCAGTTCGACACGAGTTTGGGCAGTTTCAGCGAAGCCAAAACTGGTGATGTTTGCGCTGGATGGAAGCATCTCCAGAACAGTTCGACAACCAGGGTCATCGATACCAATCAACAGGGGAGCGCTGGGTTGAAGCAGATCGGCAATTCGAGATTTTGCAGTTCGATAATGGCCAGCATCACCATGATAATCGAAGTGATCACGCGTTATGTTGGTAATCGCTGCAACAGCCAGCGGTAAAGCGGCGCAGCGACGCTGATCCAGAGCATGACTGCTGATCTCCATAACGCAGTGGGAAGCTCGCTGTTTGGCCATGTCGGCAAACAGTTGAGCAATCTGCGGTGGAGCTGGTGTGGTCAACGCAGCGGCCGAACGCGTTCGTCCGTTGCTGTATTCAATTGTCCCCAGCAAGCCCGTGGTCCGACCGGCGGATTCCAGGATGGCTCGCAATAACCACGTCGCGGTGGTCTTGCCGTTGGTTCCGGTCACACCAGCCACGGTCACATTTCGCTGAGGATTCCCATGTTGTGCGAGGCAGATTTTTGCGAACGCCGCGCGAACGTCGGGAACCACACATTGAGGAACGTTGATCCTGGCGTGAGGTCTCTCCACCATGACCGCCGACGCACCCGCGGAGACAGCAGCTTCGATAAAGCCATGGCCGTCATGAGTTTTCCCGGGGACAGCCACGAAGACTTCCCCGGGGCGCAGGTTACGGCTGTCGCAGCAAAACGAAGACGCAACAACGTCCCCGGCGCTGACGAAACTAACCGGGCCTAACGTCTCACGAAGGCTGAGCGAGCTGACTTCCATGCCAGACAGATTCATGTTGTGAGCTGTTTGCTAAATTAAGGAGTAACAATAGGCCACTGATTGTCACTCTGGGCAAAAACTGGGTCAACCGCAGTTTGGCTTTCTCATCAAGCCGAATGCAGGTCGCTCACGCGGGCACGACGAGTTCCGGTAGAAAACTGCCAGAAGGTCGGCTGAGTGCTCATTGGCAGTTGATTCGCCCGACCAAACCTCAAGCCATCACAGAAATCTTCGCGGCGGAATCGTCCGGATGATTTGTCGGCCCTCCGGGCCTAACTGGACAGCGCCATGTTCACGAAAACTATTGACAATACAAGCCCGAAGCGCCAGCGAGT
>JBPOIW010000070.1:0-2831 GCA_052034165.1 Planctomycetota bacterium
GAAGTCTTGCGAGATGCCTTTTTCTTGACGCCGGTTTCAGCTTCTGCGGCTTCCGCAGCTTCAACCTCGCGACGCATTGAGAGACGACTCTTAGCCATTTTTCCTGCCAAACACGCGGACTGGAGAACCAACGCCTTCCCGAAGAGTTCAGGAAAACGACGGCTCAATGTGAATCAGAATTGTAACCGGAACACGTCAAAACATCCTTTCGACGCGCAAAATCCGGGACTTTGAAGGGCGGGAGAATAGCAGGGTTCCGTCCCGGAATCCACCCTTGATGAAGAAAAGATCGTTTGAAGGCCGTTACGCCCCTTCACGGGCCTGAATTCTGACTGAGTCGCATCGGCCAGACTGTCGTTTGCCGCCCAGCAGGAGGCGCCGGTTTTTCTGACGGCGGGAGCCTGCGGCGGGGCGTTACGTAACGAAATCGAACGTCTGCGGAGGCAGTTTGGACAGCACCCAAATGGCGCATCAGCCAAGCGGCCCTGCTATGGAAATTGCCCCCACTCGGTCAACAACGGCCTGAATGGCCTCCTTCATGCGGGCGCGATCCACTTCGTGAACGTCAATCGGTCGGCCGATTTCCGACAACATCGTGACCGTCAGACGTCCTCCCAGATGCTGCCGGAACTCTTCCAGTCCCTGGAAAAGCTCGTCTGTTCGCCGCAACGTAGAGTGGTCCTTCAACAACTGAAGACGCTCTAGCGAAAGCAAAACTCGATCAGCCTGCGTTGAAGGTAGCCCGTGGACCAGGCTCGAATAGACTGTGTCAACCGCAACGCCGATCCCAACGGCTTCGCCATGACGCAGTTCGAACTGGCTCATCGCCTCTAGTTTGTGAGCCGACCAATGCCCAAAGTCCAGCGGTCGAGCCTCCAGCATCTCAAACGGATCGCCACCGGCCGTAATGTGCTTCAGGTGCCAATTCGCCGAATCCTGAATTACTGACCAGCAGGCATCACCACGAGCCGCAATTGATTCGGCGTTGTTCAGGATTCGTTCGAAGAACTCCGGATCCTTCAACAACGACACCTTAACAGCCTCAGAGAACCCACAGCGAAAGTCACGATCACTGAGTGTCGTCAGCAAAGAACGGTCATTGATAACTGCCCAGGGAACCGCAAACGAACCAAGCCAGTTCTTCTTTCCAAAGAGATTGACGCTGTTCTTCACGCCTATTCCCGAATCAGCCTGAGCCAATGTCGTCGTTGGAATTCGAATCAGTCGCAGGCCGCGATGGGCAATCGCCGCTGCGAAGCCAACAGCATCCAGCACAGCACCGCCGCCAATCACGACAACGTAGCTTCGCCGATCCAAATCGGCTTCATGAAATACCTTCAGCATCCGCTCGAGGATATGAATGTCATTCTTGACGGCTTCGCCACCGGGAACAATTTGCGGATTTCCAACGACCTGAAACTTGTCGGTATTGCGGCGGGCGATCGTATGCAGACGCTGACGGAGATCCGGGTTGGCGTTAGAGACGTGCTCATCAAGCCAGAATTGAACTCGAGGAATCCGGCCCTCTGAAGATTCCAGGAGTTGCACCAGAATTTCAGAATCAGCGCCGAGCATATCGCGGGTGAATCTGAGCCGATGACGGAACGCGACGGAGAAATCGACGTCAACCGTGGTGCGTGCCGAGTGTTCAGGCGAGGGGGAAGTCGAGGGCATCTGGGTTCAGGCGGGAGAAATTGTGGGAGGCGATTCTCCATGGTCGGCGTCCCTTCCACCATGTTCAGTTGCCCACAGCATAACCCGCTCCCGACAGTTTTGCCAATCGAATCGGGAATGACCGCCAAACTGGCCACTGTGCGTGAGCTCTTCGAACACCGACGTTTGGATTGCGGAAAACAAAGGGGTTATGCCACATCTCCCGGTTGACACGATCACCTTCCGGAGGGGTCAGACTGCATAATCGATACAGCCGTCACATCCGGGCGCAGAACGCAGACTGACCGGCAATCGTTGCGCTTTGCCTCGACCGCCCATTCTTTGTAGTCCGAAAACATTGGCAGTGTTACCCAAGAGAGCGAGTCAAAGACTCACCAGAAATTCTGAATGCGGCGTGTGCATTCAAGGTGTTTCCCAGGCTCACTCAGCAAGAACGATGTGTAGGAGAATTGAGATGAAGGCGATGAAATTGTTTGCGGCTCTGGTAGTGTGTTCAATGGCGAGCAGCGCTCAGGCTGGGCTGTTCGGCGTATTCAAGAGCAATCACGGCTGCGGATGCAGCGTTGAGCCAACGTGCTGTGCTCCTGTTGAAGCTTCATGCTGTGCACCTGCTGCTTGCGGTACAGCTTGCGAGCCAACCTGCTGTGCTCCAGTTGAAGCCAGCTGCTGTGCTCCAGCCGCTTGCGGAACAGCTTGCGAGCCATCTTGCTGTGCACCAGTAGAAGCCAGCTGCTGTGCTCCAGCTGCTTGCGGAACAGCTTGCGAACCAACCTGCTGTGCTCCAGTAGAATCTTGCTGCGACAACGGTTGTGGTTGTGGAAATGGTTGTGGCGACTCATGCTTCAAGATGCCTAAGTTCAAGTTGCCAAAGCTGAAGCTGCCAAAGCTTCGTCTGCCAAAGCTGAAGTTCCCTAAGCTGGGCTGCGGCTCATCTTGCGGCGACAGCTGCTGCGAGCCATCTTGCTGTGCACCAGTCGAAGCTTCTTGCTGTGCACCAGCAGCTTGCGACCCAACCTGTGCAGCTCCATGCGGTGGCTGTAACTGAGATCAGGTTGGCGTAAGGTGCGGTAATTAGCCAACGTGATTTTCAGAGTCTGACGGTGAAAGAGAGCGAACGTCGTGATTCGCTCTCTACCGTCCCTGAAAGTTTCGATCGT
>JBPOIW010000160.1:0-10132 GCA_052034165.1 Planctomycetota bacterium
CCGGTCGCCGTTTGGTGGCAGGCTGCTCTTGTGGCTGGGTCGTTTGTGCTCGGTCAGGTGCTGACTTATCTGGCCTACAAGCACGGGGATGTTTCGGTAGCAACACCGATCTTCGGTGTGAAGGTCATTATGGTCGCGTTGATGGTGTCGGCCTGGGCGAACGAAGAAATTCCAGGACGCGTCTGGATCGGCGCGATACTCGCGACGATTGGCGTTGGTTTCGTTCAGTCGGGAACTCGCACACCCGCCACGTCGACTCACCACGATCTCAGAAAGACTATCCTCACCATCGTGCTCGCCCTTGGAGCAGCCGTCTGCATGTCATTGTTTGATGTCGGACTTCAGGCCTGGGTTTTTCGACAGCCGAATCCGGCTGTGCTCGCGACGAAGTTCTTGCCAACCGTGTTCGTAGCGACGGGACTCTTCTCCTGCGCGGTGTTGCCCTGGGCCGACCGGCCTTCTCGGCTGGCATCGCTTGGCACGACGAAGCCAATCGTGATTGGAACTTTGCTGATGGCCGCCAATGCGCTGAGCATGTCGTGGTCGTTGTCGGCCTATGGCGATGCGACGCGGATCAACATCGTGTATGCCCTGCTAGGACTCTGGGCGGTTGCTTTGGCCTGGGCGCTGGCTCGGTTCTTTGGAGGCCAGGAATCTCATCACTCCGCCCGAGTCATGTTGCTGCGTCTCTTCGGCGCCGCCTTGCTGACGGCCTCGGTGCTCGTGGCGTTGATGGGGAAGTGAGTGGCGTCACTTGATAGCGGAACGGCGCGAGCCGTCCGGTGAGTGTCTCTGATGAGGGTTTCCCGCAGGGACTGCCAAACACAATGAACGAGCGTCACCGGACGGCTTGCGCCCATACGCTACAACGTTACACAAGGAATCCATCGATCGGCCGTGACGACGGATCAGCGATCGGCATTTCGCGGCCGTCGATGTCGAAGTTGCCCGTCGAGTCAACTCCGACTGCCTGCAGATAGGTGTGGAACAGGTTGCCGTGGTCAACTTGCTGGTCGACTACTTCGGTGCCCTTGTCGTTCGTCGCTCCAAACACATGACCGCGCGGAACTCGCGTTCCAGCCATGCAGACCGACCATGCTCGCGACCAATGATCACGGCCATAGTACAGATTCACGTTCGGCGTGCGGCCGAACTCGCTGAGCACGACAATCAACGTGCTGTCCAGCATCCCCCGCTGAGCCAGATCAGCGACGAAGGTTGAGAACGCAAAGTCGAACTCCGCGAGCTGTTCGATGTGGAAATTGAAGTTCTCATTGTGAGTGTCATAGTTCGAATGCGACAACTGCACAAACGACACACCACTTTCCAGCAGGCGTCGAGCAAGGAGGCAATGGCGTCCAAGGTCATGCTTGCCGTAGCGTTCGATTTCGCTTGCGGGCTCTTTGGAGACATCGAACACATCGCGCTGGCTCATGAGCTTCTCAGCCTGCTCGAATGAGTACGTAAACGCCTCCGTCACAGCGGTGCGTCGACGGTTCAGGAATCGCTCGCTAACCTGGCGACGGAAGTCGTTGCGAGCCTTGTCAGAGTCTTCGGTTATGGAATCGGGACGAACGGTGTTCGGCGGAGGATTACCGTTACCGAGTTGCACGCTGGAGTACTTTGGTCCCAGCCAGGCCGAATCGTTGCCTCGCCCACCGCCACCGCCGGGAGTAATCAGGATGTGGCCAGGCAGTGAGCCGTCGGCCGGGTTCAATGTCTTCGAAGCGACCGCACCAATCTGAGGGAATTCACCGGCCGGAGTTTGGCGGCGTCCCGTCATCATGAGGTACGCGCCTTTGCCGTGGTCGTCTTCGGATGTATTCACTCCGCGGACCAGACACAGATGATGCATCTGCATGGCGGTCAGCGGCAGCAGCTCGCTGATGTGAATCCCGGGGACGGACGTTGGAATCGCCAGGAACGGTCCGCCAGTCTCGGTGCCCGGTTTTGGATCCCAGCTCTCAAGCTGACTCAGGCCACCGTGCATGTTGAACACGACGATTCGTTTCTGGTCCGACTTCAGATGAGCGGCCATCGCCTGAGAGGTAAAGGCACCAAGTCCACCGACCATGGCTCCGGCACCAGCGGCCAGAGTTCCCAGGAACTGTCGGCGAGCCAATCCGTGGGCGACAGTGTTGCAAGGGTAATTGAGTTTCATGGTTGGTCTCCTACTGATTTGATTGAACGACGACACGTCTAACGCCATGGTCGAGAGGTGGGGTGCAGGCCTGGTCTGCGGCCACGCGTTAAACAATCAACTACTTGTTGAAACGAAACTCCGCACTGCTAACCAATCCCCAGACAAGTTCCTGGGCGGCCTTCGCTCGATCGGGCCGAGCCGCCAGGAACGATGCAACTTCGGACGCTTCCTGTTCCGTTGGCATGCGAGTCAGGATGCCGAGGTAGAGCTCTTCAGCGGCGATTCTCGGATCGCTTGTCTTAACGATTCGCTCGGCCGCGTTGTCACCTGCGGGGATAACCCAGCTATTGATCGCTCCGCCATTGGCGGTAAACAGAGCCTGGTCGGGGCTGGCGTAGAAATCATTCTGAGGCTGCCCCGGAGCACCACCGTAGATCTGAACGTAGCTTCCGATGTTGCCCTTCAGCTTGTCGTACGCCATCTGCTCAACTTCTGCGGCACGTGCTGCCAGCACAACAGGATCCTGCTTCTCCTGTTCACTGAGCGGGCTGGCCTTCTCACGTTCGGCCGCTTCCTGAGCGACGTAGCGATCGTAGACGGTCGTGACTTTGAAGACGGTCCAGCACATTTGTTCGGGGCTGAGCGGCTTCAATTGGGACAACGCAAAGGTTGAAGAAAGATCCGTTGGAACAGCGTCCATTGCCTTCTCGTATGACACAGTCGTTGTCTGCAGAGACTCCTTTGACTGAGCCAATGTTGTGCTCGCCTGAGTCGCGACCTGCTGGCGTCGCTGAAGCTCTGCATTGCCTTCGTCCATCGCAGACTTCGCCGTCTTCATCGCTTCGGCGGCGGCTGATGACATCTGACTGGCAACAACCAGAGTGGCTTCAGAAGACTTCAGAACTGCTTCCAGTGCGGACACTTT
Organism: Planctomycetota bacterium; assembly: GCA_052034165.1. Lineage (GTDB taxonomy): Bacteria > Planctomycetota > Planctomycetia > Planctomycetales > Planctomycetaceae > SXXK01. Next base: position 3,069 of record JBPOIW010000160.1, read on the forward strand.
GGTGTTGATGGTCGCGAGCCCGGTTGTCAACGTTTCGTCAGACGGCAACGCGGACTGCGCGCGTTTCATGGCATCCGCCGCTTCGGTCAAGGTCGTCGAAGCAACTCGATTGCGGCTGACTTCTTCCTGCGCTGTATTGACCGCCGCCACGGCGGAGGCCATCGTCTTTTCCGCCTCGGTCATCGCAGCGGTTCGCGCGGTTACGGTGGGCATGTATTCGTTGAGCTGCTGACCCGCGGTGTTCATCGCGGCCTCGGCAGCGGCAGTCGTTTGAGTCACAGCCGTTAGAGATGTGCTCAGATCAGAGGCTGAGGTGACTCGTTCCAGCACGGCGATGCGACTTGTGACGGAGGCCGCTTTCAATTGAGCTTCCTGCATAGCAAGCCGAGCCGCGACGACCTTTACTTCTTCAGCGCGGACCGCAGCTTGAAGCGGCTGCAACTTCTGGACAGCGGCATCCAGCGAAGAACGCAAAGTTGCCAGGGCTTCATTCAGCGGCGTCAAAGCGGCTGTCTTGTCGGCGGCAGCTTTCTCCAGGGCAGGCAACTCGGCGGCAACAGCGTTCGATTTCTCAGTCAGCTTAGCGGCCGTCGCAGCCAACTCTGCATCAGATGGCAGAGATGCTGAAGCAGCCTGAAGTGGAGCGGCAGCCTGGAGCAGCGTGTCTGCAAAATTCTTCTTTGTATTGAACGCGGCTGTAGCGTCATTGGCAGCCTTCTGAGCTTCGTCGACCTTCTTCTTTGCGTCAGTGAACTGAGTGCGAACACCATCCACTTCAACGGCCACGGGAAGCATTGCGGTCTCTGCGGCGGCAAAGGAGGTCTCGGCGTCGCTAAACGCTGAGCCAGCATCACGTGCCAATACGTCGAGAGGTTCTTTCTGGGCTGCCAACTGCTGATGCTCGGCCTTTGCGGCGGCAAGTGACGGAACGGCCTCTGGAGTCAGATCGAACGGCCGCTGATAGACATCGCTAAGAGCGATCTCTCGAAGGAACATCTTCATGTCGAAGTTCATCGCAGCAAAGCGACTGCCGAGCTGGGCCAGCAGAGCTGAACTGGCGGCCGGATTGTCCGGGTGAATCATGTCCAGTGGATGCACGATTCCGCGGCCCAGCATCATGGCCCACAATCGATTGGCAATGTTCTCGTTGAAGGCGCGATTGGAGCCGTTGGTCGCCAGTTCGGCCATCATGGCTCGACGACTGAATTTCGGGACAGCTCGCACTCCGTCAGCGGGAGCCACTGCGTAATCTTCGCCGGGATAAAGGACAGGCTCGGCGAATGACGGAGCACCGGGAAGGCGAGCGATCGTGCGGTGCGTGTTGCCTTTTTCAAAGACAGATTCGAAAGAGATGTCTGTGGGAGCACGCTCCGCAAACACGGTCACGTCTTTCTCGGCGACCTTTTTCGTGACGGCATATCCGGACGACGCAATGGCCAGCAGACCCTGGTAGTCACGCTGCAGGAAGTCACTGACAAGTGGCGAGTCGTGGCACTGGTTACATTGCATGTCGCGACCAAAGAACATACGACCAAGGTCGCGAGTGATCACATGAGGTTCGGAGTTACGGTCCAGATAGAACCGTGCGGCAGCTCGGTTTTCAGGTGTGTCGCCGTCGGCCGTCATGATCTCACGAGCCAGCACGTTCCAGGGCTTGTTGTCGCGGACAGACTTCAACAGGAAGGCCTGCCACTGTTCCTGCGGCACGTGAGTATTCGGACGACGCTCCATCAGCATGACGTCGATCGTTGTGGAAACATGCCGGGCGTAAAGCGGTGATGCCAGAAGTCGATCAACCAGCTTCTCTCGCTTGGCCGGATCGGCATCATTGATGAACGCTCGAGCCTCATCCGCGGTGGGCGGCATGCCGTTGAGGTCCAGCGAGACACGTCGCAGGAATTCGGCGTCATTGGCTTTGGGCCAGGCGGTCCCAGAAGGCGGGGCTAGCTCGCGGTTGATGAGTTCTCTCAGCGGCTCATCCGCATGGAGTGCTGCGGCCGGGATCACAATCCAGGCGAGCAGAAGGCGAACGATCATCCCGCGTTCCACATGGAACGCTGCAGAGGCAGCAGATCGGAGTCTCGCGATCATCGCGGCTTCTCCGTTGGTCTTCGTCTGAATTGCCCGAGGAAGGATGACCTTGGTGACTCAGGGCTGAGTCAGGCCACGTGGACAATCATCGGAAGAAGTTGAGGAAGGAAGAATCTCAGACACCAATGAGTTCAGTGCCCGAGCCAGTCAATATCAGGTGGGATTTCATTGCAAAGCAGGTCGCTCAAAGTGACTTGCTGCGAACGTGGTCTAACCGGCCTAACCTGAGGCCGTCAAGTCAAACCCCGTTCAAGTAAACCACACCGTCTCATCTCGGGGAATCGTTTTCTGTCAGAATCCCGGTTTCGGTGCGACCTATGGGCCAGTTTTCCGGATTTCGGCAGCAACCGCCCTGCCCTCCATTCGTGAAGGTTGAAATGCAGGACGTTGCCTTTTGGCCTTATCGGAATACATGAGTCGGATGCCTCGTTCCAAGTTGATCGTCCCGAGGATGCGCCTGCCATCGATTTCCGGCCGAGGTGCATTAGAGTCACCCTGACCCACAGGACGCGTTCGAACGCGAGGTACCGATCAATCGGTGAGGTCGACGAGGTGTTCAGGGTTAGCGTTAAGGGGCATCCTTGAGCACCGATGGATCGTTTACCGCCCAGCCGCAGGCGCCGGCTTGGCGTTCTCTCTTGGTTGGTCGCTGAGCGGCTCGTAGTGCTGGCTTCTGCCGGGGGCCTTCCGGAGAAATGCACGACAGTCATCGCTGAACTCGAACACACCACCAATGTCACCGAGGCTCTCAAAGGCCGGCGCCTTCGTCTGGGCGATCAACGAACGAGTCGAACGCCCCGCGACGCAGCTTGACTTACCGCACGCGGTACAGTTCAAAGACCTGTGTCGAAACCTCGGGGTGCTGAGATAGCCATTTGGGAGTAAACAGGTCCAGCAGCGTGACATCGCCCGGCTCGTAACGAACTTCTGTCACGAGTTCGAAGTGGCGATCCTGCCGGAACCAATCTTCCCAGAATCCGGGCGTACGCTTCGCGTTGGGACCAATGACGAGGAATGTCGGCACGGCGGGCGAACTTCCATCTGGCTCAGCAAGACTGAGATGGCTCACAGGACCAACCGCCAGACCTGACTGAGCTAAATGCAGCAGTAAAGCTGGCTCGCCATAACCGTAGACGATCAACTTCTGTCGGGAACGCTCTTCGAGAGAAAAATCGCGATTCTGTTTCGAATCAGACCTTGATTCGAAAACCTTCTTTGGGCTGATCGTCTCACCTTTCGACAGTGGCAGACGGACTGGTCTCCATTCCCCAAGCGAACTCTGCACGCATGCATTTGCAAGCTGCCGGGCCGCCCGATTGATTGAGGTGCGGTCTTTGTAGAGTTCTGAACGAAACAGCTCGGTAGGCGACACGACCACAAGTTCATCGGCCTCATCGCGCTGCAGCACGGCTGTGAGCACTGCCACGATCAGCAATGACTGCAATAACCGTTGCCCCCAGTTGCCCCTTCCATCAACCCGCGGGGAAGCCGATTCAGGGCGTCGCGCAACGCTCAGGTTCGATTCCAGCCACCAACTGACTCCCCCGGCCGCGGCCAACCAAACCGACGCCAGCAGCGGGAAGAAGAGTCGAGCATAAGGATGATAAAACGGCGTCACCAGCAGCATACCGCCGAACCACACCAGAGTTATGCAGTAGCCGAGTGCAGGGTCGATCAGTGGGGCCGCCAGCAGGTCGCCTCGAGACAACGCGAAAGCCCCCTCTGACGTCGGCGAGAGATCGCGGGTCGTTCGGCGAAGCCATGCTCGGTCCAGCACTGGCCATAGAAAGATGCCCCCGAAACCTCCCAAAGCCAAACTGAAGAGCACCAGTGGCGTCCAGACTCGCAGGGCAAAGACCATCATTGCGGCAGATGCGATCGCGAAGCGTATCATCAGCCACCGCGGCGGAAATCTGCCAGCGGCGAGTTGTACGGAACTGTTGGCCTCAACGCTGTTCCCCGCACTTCCGTTCCCCGTGGAACGATCAGCCGAGTTCCATCGAAACCACGCAGCCGCCAGCATCCCGATTCCCAAGGAAATCGCGCCAGACATTCCGTCGTGCCAAAACTGGCTGGCAAGGTGTTGCCCAAGGTGCTCCGTCCACGCCTCCACGCTCGCCCAGGTCAACGGTTGCGCATATCCTGCGTGATTCTTCGTCACGGCCGAATACCCGCCGACCGACTGCAATCGCCATAACCACGGAGCGAAGGTGACAAACGTCGAAGCGATGATCGTGGCCAGAACCAGAACGACTCGAATCGCGCTGATGGCTTTCCGCCCGCGCCATATCCACCAAAGCGACGTGCCGCTCAGGAGGATTGCCAGCGGCAGCCAGCCCGTATATTTGGCCCACCATGCAAGTCCGCAGGCAACTCCGCTGAATGTGGCGATGCGAAGGGAAGATCGGGAGATCGCAAGCGTGCCAAGGTAGACAGAACATGCAACCCAAAACAGGCACATGACGTCCGTCAGGGCCATTCGCGAATAAACAATGTGAAAGTCGCTCATCGACACCACGGCGGCCGCGAAAATGCCTGCAGCGACCCCAAACCACGCCCTCGCCATTTTCCAGAAGACAATGATCGAAAGTAACCCGAACACCAGGGACGGCAAAAATGGGGCAAATCGATTAATCCCTGGAGCGATCTGACAGAGGTCGATCAACGCCGACAGCATCGGTGGAGCGTAGAACTCACGGGCTGGATAAGGCATCCCTGACATCCCGTCGTGCCATAAGACTGATGCGTAGATCCCTTCATCGAAATGTTCAACCGTCTCACGATCCAGATGCCAGCAACGCAGCAGCAGACCGAGCACAAAGAAACTCGCCACAAGCGAGATTTCTGTCTTGAGGGAGGGCTGGGGCATCAAATGAATCCGTGGGTCAACTTATTTTACGGTGGACGCAGCGTAAGGGGTTCTGTGCCCGTGGGCGAGTCACACATCAGAGATTACCGCGCGAATTGGCGATCTGTGAATTCGTCCACTGTCCGGTTCGAAATTTTGAAGTGGGAATCATGGGTTGGTTGGTTGAGTCCACCGCATCGCGGTTTACCATACGACGTGACGAACTTCTCACGGCTGACCATTTACCGAATGAGCAATCCCATGTCCGAGCAGACTCCCGGAAAACTATACGACGCGGCCATGAAGCTGAAAGCCGATGGAAACCTCGAAGGCTGCGTGGATGCTTTGAAGAACATCCTTACGATTGACCCCAACCATGTGCAGACTCACATGGCGCTGGGCGTCCATCAGCAGAAGTTGGGGCGATTCGAAGAAGCGATCTTTCATGCCCGGAAGGTAGCTGAACTGGAACCGTCCGATGCGTTCTCGTTCACGCAACTGTCAGTCATCTATCAGCGTTGCGGCAAGATCTTCGAGGCCGAAGAAGCGATGGCTCGAGCCCGCGAAATCCAGGGAACCCCAAAACGCCATTAGGCGACGCCCTGCAGCTTCTCAACAAATTCTGCCACAAGTCTCTCGCTGACTTCCGCCGTTCGTTCCCCGGACTCACAGACCGCGCCGCGGACGGCAATGATGTCAGGCTTCAGAGGCAGCAGCGATGGCAGATCACCCAACGTAACACGGCCCGCCAGGGCAAGCTGCAGCCCGTGGGCAGCGGTCTCACTCCGCAACGAAGCGATGTCTTCCAATGGAACCCAGTCGAGCAGATTGGTTCCGTCTTTGACAAACGTGTCAATCAGAAGCACCGAGCAGTTCGTGTCAAGGGCCGCTGCAAAGACATCATCCAAGCGCGGTGCACGGGCCCGCTGGTGGTCTGCATACGCGACCGCAACCCATTCATGATCGCCAGAGAACCGACAACGCGCGTCGATCCAGGAGTTCCGCCAGTTTCCGGATGCTGCCCCATCGGATGCTGCTGCGATCTCGGCGAGACCGAGCTTCATGTAGCGCGGTTGCAGCTGTGATATTGCATCGCAAATTGCGTCGGGGGCTTGACTGAGTAACGATGCCGAGTCGCACGCGATGCCGAACTTGGCGAGTGAAGAAGACTCACTCCACTCCTGCACTTCTCCTAAAGCAATGCTGAGTGGAACCGCTTCGATTCTCGGCCGTCCAGCCAGTTGTTGCTGGCATTTCAGCAGGCCTGCGATCGCCTGCAAATCTTCGAGTGACGCACGGCCGAGCGAACCATGGGACGGTTCTTTGACGTCGACGATATCCGCTCCGCCGCGAACGGCCAGCAAAGCTTCTTCAGCGTTGCGAACAGAAACCAACAGGCGTGGAATTCCGGAGAACACTTAGCACCTGCCCGCTGTTGACGTCAAATAGGGCGAACTCAAAATGAAAAAAGAAGCCCGCGCCTGTGAGCAGCCTGGGCTTCTTTCACTTATCCAGTGGTCCATCATAGTCAGAAGGAACTAGACGTCCGGGGCGGCTTCTTCAGCCTCTTCGACTTCACCTTCTTCGACTTCGTCTTCGATCTCAAGATCTGCATCGATGTCAATGTCTTCGGCGACTTCGACCTCTGGGTCAATTTTTACTTCCTCTTCAACATCTTCATCCGGAGGAGGAACGACCACGGTGATCATCGGAGTGCCGTCTGGATTCAATGCTTCCTTGACCGGCTGCATGAAATAACGACGCTTGCCTCGTCCCAGCAGTGTCGCGAGCAATTCGTCGGCACGTTCTTTTTCGTGAAACAGAAATCGGCCTTCTTCACGCATTGTACTGCTGTAGACGACCCAAACGAGCCTCCGACGCTGCATCGCTTCTTTGGCGCGGCGAGTACGTGGTTTGGCAGCTTTCTTCTTTTTTGGAGCCCCGTCTTTGTCTGCCTTGGAGGCTCGTTTCTTTGGGGTACCCTCGCCCTTCTCATCCGAAGTCTTGCGAGATGCCTTTTTCTTGACGCCGGTTTCAGCTTCTGCGGCTTCCGCAGCTTCAACCTCGCGACGCATTGAGAGACGACTCTTAGCCATTTTTCCTGCCAAACACGCGGACTGGAGAA
>JBPOIW010000249.1:0-25760 GCA_052034165.1 Planctomycetota bacterium
AGCAATGCCAATTTTTCGCTGGGGCCAGCCGTGGGATCCGTTCCGCGATCTTGAGCGAGAAGTCGATCGTCTGTTGCAGGGCGTCAATTTGACTCTGCACGGCGTCCGGTTTGGGCGTCGGTTTCCTCAGATTAATCTGCTGGAAATGGAAGACAGCTATGTGCTCGTTGCTGAAATCCCGGGCGTGGATTTGAAGCAACTTGAGGTCACGACAGCTTCGGGTTACCTGACGATTAAAGGGAACCGGTTACCTCCTGAAGAGGCGCGGGAAGACACGTTCCGCCGGCAGGAACGGTTCCATGGTCCTTGGCAGCGAACGATTCAGCTTCCCGATCGAGTTGACGAAGACGGGATGCGAGCTGATTACTCCGCCGGGATTTTGAAAGTGACGTTACCCAAAGCGCCGTCCACGACTCCTCGTCAGATCAAAGTGAACGAAGGTTAGTCCCATGAACGAATCTCGAGATCTCAGCCGACCGGAAGAGCTGCAGCCGATTGTGGCTTCGCCGAAGCCAGAGATGGCTCCTTCAGCGGAGTCAGCCGCCAACGCCGCGCCTCGACTGTTGTTTAATCCGCCGATCGATATTTATGAAACTCCCGATGGGCTGGTTCTCTATGCGGACTTGCCGGGAGTGACAGCGGAAGGATTGGATCTGCAGGTTCAGGACAACAAGCTGACTTTGTTCGGAAGAATCTCGCGCACGGATGCTCTGCCGATTTCAGTGATCCACCAGGAGTATCAGCTGGGTGACTTTCTGCGATCGTTCATCCTGAGTGATGAAGTTGATCATGAACGCATTCAGGCGAAGCTGACCAACGGGGTGCTGAGAGTTGATTTGCCTCGAGCCGCACGAGCCAAACCACGACGCATTGAAGTTTCACCGGGTTAAGTGACTGTGATCAATTGAATCGTTTACCGCCCAGCCGGAGGCGCCGGCTTTTGAACTGAGCCGGCGCCTTCGGCTGAGCGGTAAACAGAATCGAAAGATAGAACGCAGAATCAGCTTAGTGCACTCGCTGCCCAGGAACAGAGCCTGTATCCGGAGACAGCAGAAACACTTCCGGCCCACCGCTGCCGCTGGCACAGACCATGCCCTGGCTGAGACCGAACTTCATCTGACGTGGCTTCAGATTGGCGACGCAGATGACCAGTCGGCCGACAAGATCCTCTGGTTTGTAGGCCGCTTTAATTCCCGCGAAGACGTTGCGAGTTTCCCCGCCACCTAGTGACAGAGTCAGTTGCAGCAGCTTGTTGGCACTGGGCACATGATTCGCCTCAATGATTCGCGCGACACGCAGGTCGATTTTGACGAAATCATCGATGGTGCATTCGGTGGCCAGAGGCTCATTGGCCAAGGCCTCTCCTGCATCCTTCCATGAGTCTGCCGGATGGAAGCTGACGGCCGGAGTTTCCGCAGCCGGCGCGGCTGGTTCGGCAACGCCCTGTTCAGCGGCCATCTGTTCTTTGCTTTCTTCGATCATCGCTTCAACCTGTTTCGTTTCAATGCGTTTCATTAAGTGAGTGAATGGGCTGACGAGTGTTCCCGTCAGTGGAGTTTGTGCGTCAGACCAGTTTGTGATTGGTCGATTGAGCAGTTCTTCGGATTGCTTTGCCAAGCCTGGAAGAATCGGGGCCAGATAAGTCACGATCTGTCGGAAGAGATTCAAAGTGATCGAACAGACGTCACGGAGTTCGTCGGCCTTTGTCGGATCCTTGCGAATCACCCACGGCTGACGATCGTCGACAAACTTATTGGCTTTATCCGCCAGAGCCATGATTTCGCGAGTGGCCGCGTTGTAATTGCAGTTCTCGAAATGCTCGGCAATCAGTTCACCCTTTTCGGCGGCAGCGGCAAAAAGCCCGCCGTCGTCAGGATACGAATCGCTCAGCGTTTGTCCTGCGAGGAACCCGGCCGAGCGTGAGGCCAGATTGACAACTTTACCGACCAGGTCAGAGTTGAATCGGGACACAAACTCGTCAAGGTTCAGATCGATGTCATCGAGACCTGTTCCCAGCTTGCTCGCATAGTAATAGCGAAGTGCGGCAGAGGGCAGATGATTGAGATAGGTTCGGCCCATCACAAACGTGCCCTTCGACTTGGACATTTTCTCGCCGCTTACGGTGAGGAATCCGTGGATATGAACCTTCGTGGGAAGATTGCAACCTGCCGTCTTCAACATGCCGGGCCAGAACAGCGTATGGAAATACGTAATGTCCTTGCCGATGAAATGATGAATCTCCGCCGAAGACTTGCTGCTCCACCAGTCATCAAGATTCTGGTTATTGCGTTTGCACCATTCGTGCGTGGAAGCCATGTAGCCGATCGGAGCATCAAACCAGACGTACCAATAGTGGCCCTTCTTATCAGGGATCTCAAATCCGAAATACGGTGCTGGCCGAGATACGTCCCAGTCTCGCAGAGGCTCTCCCAGAAAATGTCCTTTGAGATAATTAGCGACCTCGGGCTGCAGATGAGAACCATCCTGAGTCCACTGATTCAGGAAGTCATGCAACTGTTCGAGTTCGATAAAAAGATGTTCGGCCGTGCGAATTTCCGGGACAGCTCCTGACAGCGTGCTTTTGGGATTCTTCAGGTCTGCTGGAGTGTAAGCGGCTCCGCAGACGCTGCAGTTATCTCCTGGCTGATCTTCAGCGCCACACTTGGGACAGTTGCCGCGAACGAATCGATCGGCCAGAAATGTTCCGGCGACAGGATCGTAGAGCTGAGCGACGTCTTTTTCTTTGACGAGCCCTGCTTTGCGGATGGAAGCCCAGATTTCGTTGCACAGTGCCTGGTTTTCAGGGCTGTTGGTGCTGCCGTAGTTGTCGAACTCGATCTGAAAACCACCGAAGTCCCGGACGTGAGCTTCTCTCATGTCCGCGATGACGGCTTCTTCGGAGCGGCCCTCTTTGCGAGCTCGAATCATGATGGCTGTGCCGTGAGTATCGTCGGCGCAGACGTAAAGGCACTGATGGCCGCGCAATTTTTGGAATCGCACCCAGATGTCTGTCTGGATGTATTCCACGAGATGGCCAATATGAATATGGCCATTTGCGTAGGGCAGGGCGGATGTAACGAGAATCTGACGGGTCATGTTCTGAGCGTTCCGATCGACAAAATACAGCTGTTCGGGCGTCGACAGCGCGAATTGGACCTGACGGAGGGAAACCGGTCAACCGGTGAAATTGGTCTCTCTGCTTCGACACGGGCTTAAAACACGCGGTTCAGCAGGGAATATACTTCGCGCGGGACCGAGTGATCTGTTTCTGTGTAGCCGGATTCGTGAGAATTCGGTGTGACTCCTTGGCAGACATCCGAATTCTCACGAATCCGGCTACTCTCAACTCAGGCCACGCAGAGAAAAGAAGGATGAGCCGTGCAGGAGCGTGGTGGAACACTGACATTGCCGCATTTTCGGCTGTCCAATACCCTCCACACACTGAATCCTTACTTTTTCACTCTGCACCGTCGTCAGCGAAACATGACCATTCACGGAAGAACAGGTCTCTGCTGTCCGATCACTGGAATTCCAGTCGATCGTCGAGAGCGGTACCATCTGCGCGAAAGTGTTGTCGACTTAGGCGACGCTGATCAGGTTTCCGCAGAGGCTGAGACGCTTGTAAGCCACTCGTCGGAGTGGCGTATATGAAGCTGCTACAGCGATACATCTTCAGTGAACTGTTGCGAGTCTTCAGCCTTCTGGTCATCGTGCTGACCGTGATGCTGGTGTTTGTCGGACTGTTTCGAGAAGCCACCGAGCGAGGATTGGGAGCAGTCCAGATCCTGCAGATCATGCCCTTCGTTGTCCCCAGCATGTTGCCGTTTACGATTCCGGCGACTTTGCTGCTGTCGGTTTGTGTGGTGTATGGAAGAATCTCGGGCGACCTGGAAGTGATTGCCGCCAAAGCTGCCGGCGTCAGTGCGACTCAGTTACTGGCTCCGGCGTTTCTATTGGCGTCTGTGCTGGCTGTGTGTTCGTTTGGAATGACGAACTATGCGATACCCTGGGCGGTCACCAACATTGAACGGATTGTGACTCAGGCGATAGAAGACATCTTCCTGGAAGTGCTCGCATCACAACAGATCTATAACGATCCCAATCAGGGTTACTCCATCACGGTTAACGAAGTGCGTAATCGCACGTTGATGGAAGCGACGTTTCAGTATCGCCGCAAAGATCATCAGCAGTACACCGTGCGAGCAAAAACCGCGCGCATCAAGTTTGATCTCGACAATCATGTTATCAAGCTGCAATTGAAACAATGGAGCGGCAGTCAGCCTGGATCCGATGTCGAAGGCGAAATGGATAACATGGAGCTTTCGTTTCCGATGCCATTGGAGATCGGCAAGGTTAAAGCTCGTCACATGACTCTGAGCTCCCTGAAGCAGGGAATCATCGACAGTCAGGTGGCCCAGCGTGCTCGTGAGCAGCAGCTGAATCAGGAAGCTGCCATGCTGATGCTGACCGGTGATTTTGAACAGCTTGCGGGTGATTCCATCGCAGCGATCGCTTCGGAAAAGAAAAAGGCGATTGGTGATGAGAGACGATACCGGACTGAGATCCACAGTCGCTTTTCGATGGCGGCCAGTTGTTTCTTCTTTACCCTTGTTGGCGGTCCATTCGCCATGTTGCAGGCGCGCCGACAGTTCATCACGACCTTCATTATGTGCTTCCTGCCAATCTTGATCATCTATTACCCAGTGATGTTTCTGATGGTCAATCTTTGCAAGACGGGAAGCCTTGAACCGTGGTGGGCCGTTTGGGTCTCGAATGCGATCCTGTGCACCGTCGGGACGATTGTGCTCCGCAAGGTTGTTCAGCATTGAAGAATGTTTCTGTTCGCGGCCCCTTCAGTTTGAAGCGTGAGGGCGCGAGCCCTCCGGTTTCTGCAAGGAATATCCGTTTCATCACCGGACATGTTGCGCTGTTCCGTTTAGGACCAGCCCCGTAATAACTTCCGTAGCTGAAGTCGTGAGACTTCAGTCCGAACTCTCACGAGTTCGGCTACCACAGGAATTTATTTCGGGACCGTTCCTTGGAGCGACGAGAACCGGACGCTAACGCGTTCCGGCTGATTAAATCAACAAGGCGTTGGTTCACACCTCGCACCGTGCAGAGCATTTTTTCAACGAAGATTTCACGCCGAGGCGCCGTTGTCTTCTTCAGTATTGCGTTGAGATCCCTTCGTTGGCGGTTACACTGTTCACCAGCGGTCGTCTTTGATGTTGGTCGGCCGCTGTTTGTGACACGCTTCTTGCAAGGTAACTTCGATGAAAATATCGGTCCTGACGTCTTTGGCGTTGGCCCTCATGATCGTAGGCGGATCAACGGCTCCTAATCTGGTGGCTGGCGACACTCTGGTTTTTGAGCCAAAGGCAAATGCCGATAAAGCCAAGCATATTGTGCTGGTCTCTGGTGACGAAGAGTACAGATCCGAAGAAGCTCTGCCGATGCTGGGTAAGATCCTGAGCCAGAAGCATGGGTTCAAGTGTACGGTCATCTTTGCGATGGGCCCCGATGGTGCGGATTATATTGACTCAAACAATCAGCAGGGTCTGCGAGGCCTTGCGGCATTGGATTCTGCGGACTTGATGATCATCGCAACTCGTTTTCGTCGTCCCTCCGCCGAAGAAGCGAAGCATGTCACTGACTTCATGAATGCTGGCAAGCCTGTGATTGGTCTGCGAACAGCGACTCATGCGTTCAACGGTGGCGAAAAATTCGGTGACTCAATCGGCTTTGGCGAATGGGGCCGCAAGATTCTGGGAGAAGAATGGGTTTCGCATCACGGGCATCACAAAGTCGAGGGGGCTCGCAGTGTGGTCGAGCCGGGCGCCGAGAAGCATGAGATTCTCAAAGGTGTGGCTGAGATCTTTGCTCCCAGCGATGTTTACGGCGTTAAGCACCTGACAGATGCCGATACGATTCTGCTGCGGGGAGCGATCACGGAAACGCTGGATCCGTCTTCAAAGACGCTAACGGATGATGATCGTAATAAGCCAATGCAGGCGCTGGCCTGGTTGCATTCGTATAAGGCCCCGAATGGCAAAGAAGGCCATTCGTTCTGCACCACAGCGGGTGCTGCCGTGGATTTTGTGGATGAAGATCTGCGACGTCTGGTCGTGAACGCCGCGATTCATCTGACGGGCGGAGAAGTTCCCGAGAAGGCCGATGTGGATTATGTGGATCCGTTCTATCCGACATTCTACGGATTCATCAACGATCCGAATTACTACAAGACGCTGAACTGGAAACCGGCAGACTTCGATCTCGGCAAGGCGCCTCATCGTGAAGATCCAGCGGGCAGCCCGGAGTGGCCGTTCCGACCCGTGCCTGAGAAGAAGTAGGTTATCTCCGGGCAAGATTCGCGATGATTTTGAGAGTCGCCATTTTGCTGTGACTTCAGCTGTCTAACGTCGTGGCGTCCCTTGTCGCCTAATTGAATTCCTCTGTGTGCGATGTGCCTTCGTGAGAGTAATCTTTCTCTCACAGAGGCGCGGAGGCACAGAGACTTATAGCCAGTGTGAAGCAACTCGTCGTCTTGATGAATGCACGCCGGCGGTTGCGCGGTGCAAGAGCCGAAATTCATTTGTGTGTCGCCCCCAAACAGGCCATCGGGCGAAAAATCACCAGCGATTTCCGGATCGCCATTCCTGAATGCTGATGGCTTTTTCCCCGGCGACCACAATGTGATCGATCAGTGGGATGCCGATGATTTCGGCGGCCGATTCCAGTCGCTCCGTCACGCTGATGTCCTGATCACTGGGAGTAGGATCTCCCGACGGGTGATTGTGGACGACAATGATGCAGTTAGCGGCGTCTCGAATGGCTGGTCGAAAGACTTCGCGAGGATGCACGAGGCTATTTCGCAATGTCCCCACGGTAATCTGATGTGACGCAATTGGCTGGTTCTTGGTATCCAGAGTCACCATGTGAAATTCTTCCTGCCGAGCCTCTCTGGCCAGCCGACCAAAGCGATTCAGGCAGAACTGCATGGCTGTTGATGGACTGGTGATGCGAATGCGATCGCGAAAACCTTCGTCCATGGCCGCGGCGACTCGTCGTCCGAGTTCAACGCCGGCCATGATTTGGCAGTAGGCGGGTTCGCTGACCGCAATGCTGAAGCCCTTCAGTTCTTTGGGGCCCAGTCCCGGCAGGTTTTCAAGCCCTTTCCCAAGGCGAGTCGCGATCTTTTCGCCCGCCTGCAAAGCCGACTCACCTGTGCGTCCGGTACGGATAAGAATCGCCAGCAGCTCTGAGGTCTTAAGATTTGATGCGCCGTATTGTAATAGTCTTTCGCGCGGTCTTTCTTCCAGAGGTGCTTCTGTAATTTGAGTGCCGTGGACCTGTGAGTCGACCCATGGTGTCACGTCAAATTTCTCGGGATCCTGCTTCCAGCGAAATCGTGTTCCGTGGTCGGTCTCGACTTGCTGCAGGGAGCCTTGTCGGACCAGGGTTTGCACGATCAGGCTTGTGATCTTCGTATGCTCGCCGCCGCTGGATTCACGGATCTCTTCAATCGCGAATTCCGGATATCCACAAAGCCGCGAGACGACCGTTTGGTAAATCTCTTTGCGGTCAGGTTTGCTGGTTCGAGCCATACGCAGATGAAAATCGATACGAGGTTCAATTGTCCGCTACTTGTGGAGGGGGTTGTCTGTCCCCTGCGATGGTATAGGATATCGGCTGAGAAATTGTTTGCATCAGGGTAACCGGCCCTGAGGCCATTTTTTTGCAAGGTCTCTGATCTCACGCGGATAACTAACGGCCGATCTCCTGCTTTTGGGTTTTCCGACGGGGTTCGCGTGACCTGATCGCCAGTGCCAGCATTGGGCCGAGATTCAGGGTTAAACCGGGGATTTATCAGCCAATTCCCGGACACCTTTCAAGGATCCGGCATGCGGAGTTGGAGTTTCGATCGGTCCGCGTTAGTCTGTTCTGCCTGAAGTTATCTTGTAGTCCGGCCCTGTCTAAGTTGACCGCAAATGGTGTCGGCCGGATGAAGTCCTGTCAGGTGTTCTTTTCAGTTCTCAAGATTTAGCGTCCTGGGCGTCTATGACAATGTCTCGTATCACAGAAGTCTTTAATCGCGCGTCTGGTGAATCCCGAATGGCCTTCATGCCATTTGTCACGGCAGGTGATCCATCTCTTGAAGGAACGGCCGCTGTCCTGCTGGCCCTGCGAGATGCTCATGTAGACCTGATCGAACTGGGGTTTCCGTACAGTGACCCGATTGCAGATGGTCCTGTGATTCAGGCGTCCTACACGCGAGCTCTTGATAAAGGCATCACGGTTGAAGGAATCTTCCGGACGATGGAGTCCCTGAAGTCACAGGGACTGCCGCCTGTGCTTGCGATGGTGTCGTTCGCGATTATCTTTCGGCATGGTTCAGCAGCGTTCGTTGCGGATGCTGCGAAGGCTGGCTTCAGTGGATTGATCATCCCTGACTTACCGGCTGATGAAGCGGATGATGTTTCAGCGCTTGCGAAGGCTCATGGGTTGGACCTTGTTCAACTGATTGCTCCGACGACGACCGAGCGTCGCACGAAGCAGATCCTTGCCGCGTCGACGGGCTTTCTCTACTGCATTTCCGTTGCGGGAACGACCGGCGCACGCCAGGAGTTGCCTCGTGAATTGATCGAGCAGCTTCGTGGTCTGCGAAGTCAGTCAAAGCTGCCACTTGCTGTTGGCTTTGGGATTGGTAGTCCTGACCAGGTTTCCGGTCTGGAAGGCGTCGCCGATGGAGTGATTGTGGGCTCGGCGATCGTCCGAAAGATCGCCGAGGCGCCGGATGTCACGTCGGCCGCCGCCGCAGTGCTCCAATTCGCACAGCAGATGCAGGCCGCGGTTTCTCGGACTCGTCCGTCCAGCCGATAGGCTGTTGCCACGTTAAGATTCTGCTGCAATGTTCCTGTTTTCTCAGGCTGGGCTGAACATCGCCAGCATCAAAAATGATCTGGCCATTTTAGAGGGCAGTCGCCAAACTCCGCGCGTCCGGGTGGTGTGAAGCTGCTGCTTACAGAACGACTTTCCCGGTGGATGCCGAGCCATGGATTGGCCCGGTGTAATTGTCAGGGATGAGACATGCGACGACTGCTGCAGATACCGATGCTGATTCTGGCATTGCTGCTGATTGGCGGCATCGGTCTGCATATGCTCACCGGGCAGAAACTTCTGGATTGTTTCTACGAGTGCATCATCCTGCTGACGACTGTCGGATGTCGTGAGCCGTCTCCTCTGACGGATGGCACCAAAATCTTCATCATGGGCTATCTGATCTGTGGCATCGGGGTAGTCACCTACGGAGCCGTTCAGTTTGGTCAGATCCTGATGAACACGGATTTGCAGGCTCTGCTGGAGCGACGAAAAATGGAAAAAGACATTGGGCTGCTGAAGGATCACTTTATCGTTTGTGGTTTTGGAAGAATGGGTGCGACGCTGTGTGAGTATCTCGAAACACGGCATACGCCATTTGTCGTCGTCGACGACAATCCGTCTGTCTTCAACGAGGACTTTCGGGCTCGACACTGGAAGTACATTTGCGGCGATGCGTCTCATGACGAGATTCTGAACCGAGCCGGTGTTAAAACGGCTCGAGGGCTCACAACGGTTCTGCCTACGGATGCCGACAATCTCTATGTGGTGCTTTCTGCTCGTCTCTTGTGTCCTAAGCTGCAGATTGTCGCGCGAGCCAGTGATGATCGTGCGGCTCAGAAGATGATGCAGGCCGGGGCGACTCGCGTGATGAATCCACTGAGTTCCGGTGCAATTCGAATGGCGCGATTTATGTTGTCGCCCAGCATTGAAAACTTCGTTGAGGTGGCGGAGTCGGAAGGTGTCGACTGGGAGATTGCTGATGTTCAGGTTCCCGCCCATTCTGCGCTGGTCGGAAGAAAGCTCAGTGAATCAGGCTTGAGAGATTCCGGGATCATGTTGTTAGGTGTGCGGAAGTCGAATGGACAGAAGATATTTCCTCCGCCCGGTCATCTGGTGATCGAGCCCGGCGACAATCTGTTCGCGTTCGGCAGCTCAGAGGGCGTTGCCTCTTTGACCGCACTTCTTGAAACCGCGGCGAAGTAGAGCAATCGTTTTGCCGGGATCCGGTGGGCTTGTTGATGCAATCTTATCGAGAACTCTGAACGCAGTTTGGCGATGTTAATACCGTCAGACGAAGGGTTGTCCACCATGGTCGAGCGGTGATGAGCCTGTGTGATCTGACTCTGGTGAATCGCGAAAGTTGGATGCTGCTTGTTGTATCGACTGTACTGACTCGATTCACGGTTGCGACAGCAGAAAACCTGCAGCAGAGGTGTCGCTGCGTTCTATGGTTGCCCGGAGCTCATTCTCGTCGCTTCCTCTCGGCGACTCGTGGTATCCGGTGATTGCCGTTGAAAAACGACGACGCTGTGGCAGATCAGGGCCGGTGAACGTGTCCGAACTTCGTGGTGTACGGACTCCAGAATCGACGCGAGCATTCAAGCCGCCACGCGATACTGAATTGGATGGCGCTCGTCGTGCGAATAGCACGGCGTCTGAGAGCCAGAGCTCTCATCAAACTCTCACCGCGGCTGATCTGAACCGCATTGATCTGACAGGACTTCGTTTGGGTCACTATCTTCTGGGAGCGAGGATCGGTTCCGGAGGGATGGGGCAGGTCTTCGTTGGAAAACATCAGACGCTCGGCAAACCGTTCGCGATGAAATTCATGGCTGAGTCGGCGCGGACATCTTCCGAGGGGACTCATCGATTTCAGTTGGAGATCGAAAGCCTTGGACGGCTAAGTCATCCTAACATTGTGAGTGCCGTGGATGCGGGGTGCGTTAACGGTGTTCATTATCTTGTGACGGAACTCGTTACCGGGAAGGACTTGTCGCAAATTGTCGCAGAAAATGGTCCTCTAAAAGAAGAGCGGGTCTGTGACATTCTGCGGCAAGTGGCGGCCGGACTTGCTCACGCACACACGCATGGTTTTGTTCACAGAGACATCAAACCGTCCAATCTGATTGTGGACGAACATGGCGTTGTGCGAATTCTGGATTTTGGTCTCGTTCGCAATCAGCAACATTCGACGGAGATGACTTGTCCCGGCCTCTTGATGGGCACGATCGATTTTCTATCGCCGGAGCAGGCAGCCGATGGGCGAATGGCCGATCATCGCAGTGACTTGTACAGCCTTGGTTGCACGCTTCTATTTCTGTTGACCGGGAAGGTTCCTTACAGCGGCGATCAGTTTTGTAGTATGCCGGCCAGGATTCATGGTCATCTTTTTCTTGAACCTCCGGCGTTGTCGAATGGTTCGCTGCGAGTTTCGTCTCGAATGCAGTTGGTGCTTGCCCGGTTGTTGCAGAAGCGTCCGGAAGATCGGTTTCAGTCGGCCAATGAAGTCGTGGAGTTTTTGAACACGGATAACTCTTTGGTTGGTGTATCCAATCCAGAGAGAGTGCCGGACGTTTCGCATCAAAACGAGAAGGTGAGGCTTTCCCGGAGATCTCTGTATTCCATTGTGGGAGCTTGTGCACTGTTGTTGTTATTCGCTGCTGGCATTTCGCGGCAATCTGGAACGCAGAGAACCGAAGTGACTGCTTCTCCAGCTTTGCCGAAGGCGCCCTTGCCTGACGTCACAGCCTCAATCGCTGCACCCATCGAGCCCAAACAGGACGTGGCTCCAGTGGCAGGCGAGTCTTCAGACGATGCACTGGATACCGGTGTCGAGGAATTGCCGAAGGTTGAAACCGTAACAACAGCATTCCGAACGGCTGAATCCGGACGCGTATTGAATCGAATGGCGAGCAAGTTCATGACCGGAAAGCGAGGTTCTGATTCAGTGAACAGCGATCCAAAAGGACGTTCAGCAGAGCCAATAAGGCCGATGAAAGGAAACGAATGATGTCCGTTCAAGTGCTGGAAGAGTTGTTGCCAACGAGATTTTCTCAGGCACCGAAAACCGAACCGGATTCATCGGGCTGCCTGGTCAGGATCTATCCATCACAGGGCCTCGGTCAGTTAGTCACATTGACTGGTGGACATGTTTTGGTCGGACGCGATCCCCTGGCTCAGTTGAGTATTGAAGATGAGTCTGTTTCGCGTCGCCACGCGCTGATTGAAAGCACGTCTGAGGGCGACATCGTACAGGATCTGGAAAGTACCAATGGCACATGGGTGAATGAGCAAAGAGTGCTGGCAAAGCGGCTTGAGCCTGGTGACCGAGTGCGCTTCGGAAATCAGATTTTTACGTACTTGTCGGCGAGCTCCATTGAGGCGCAGTACCATGAGTCTGTTTACAAGATGATGACGACAGATGGGCTCACACAAGTTCACAATAAACGATTTCTACTGGAGACACTGGAGCGTGAGCTGGTTCGAGTTCGTCGCCGTCAGTCTCCGATGTGTGTGTTGATGATGGACATCGATCACTTCAAGTCGGTCAATGACCGTTATGGTCATCTGGCAGGGGATGCCGTCCTGGTAGAGTTTTCCCGACGTGTCGCATCGGTTCTGGAGGGAGATGAGCTGCTGGCACGGTACGGAGGGGAAGAATTCACTCTCGTCATGGCCGATACGACTCCGGAAGAGGCCGTGCAGACTGCCGAGAAGATACGAGCGGCAGTGTCAAATGGTCCTGTTTGCTTCGACGGAGATCAAATTTCGCTCACTGTCAGTATTGGTGTGGCAGAGTTTCCCGCCGATACGGTCTGCGATGCGACAGCACTATTGGAATCGGCCGACCAGATGCTCTATCTCGCAAAGACATCCGGACGAAATCAGGTTCAATATCGGCGGAGTTAACGACAACATGACGCGGAGATGTCTGGCTGTTTTGGCATTGTTCAGTACTTTGATGACGGCGTCCGTCGCGCTCGCTGAGGACTTTACTCCGCTGATTGCCTTTGATCAGCAGTTGTTCCCGTCGTTTATCATCTGCACCGCGTCCATGAAATCCGCACCTCCGGAAGCAGGGCAGGAGGTTGATCCGGCTGCTCCCGTGATTGTTGGTGATCGCGATGGATTGCTGGGCATCAAATTCATTTCGCCGAAGAAGGATACGCAGGTCAAAGTCACGATCACCTGTGATGAAGTGATGGAGGAAAGTCAGTTTTCCGGAAAGCTGACGAATAAGGGTAAGGAACACCACATTTACCCGAAGATCAAGTATCGCTTTACGAAACTGGCCGAGGTTACTCAGGCAACACCTGTATCGATGACGTTCCGATTGCAGATCGGAAATGATGTAAGTGAGCAGACAGCGACGGTCATGCTTCGTCCGATTCATGATTGCCCTTTCCTGGTTCAGGAAGGCGAATTGGCCCTCAATACCAGCTTTACATTTGCCGCCTATGTCAATGAACAGCATCCGTTTCTGGATAAGCTGCTGCGTGAGGCGCTTGATATCGGAGTGGTAGAAAGCTTCAGTGGTTATCAGCAGGATGAGGCCGAGGTCATTCGCCAGGTCTATTCGATCTGGGATGCATTGGTGACGCGGGATGTTCGCTACAGCAGTATTACCGCAACATCGGTCAAAGCGCGAACGGTTGCCTGCCAGCACGTCAGATTGATTGAAGAGAGTCTGAATAATTCTCAGGCGAACTGCGTGGATGGGTCGGTTCTGCTTGCTTCGGCCCTCAGGAAAATTGGAATCGAGCCTTTCCTTGTCCTGGTCCCCGGCCATTGTTATGTCGGTTTCTATGTTGATGAAGAGAAAGAGAGAATGCTGGCCGTCGAAACGACGATGCTTGGCGATTCCTACGAAGACGAAGACGAGTACGACACGATGGATCTGCTGGAAGAGTCCGTCGATGAAGAGAATCGTTTTGATGAGTCCTGGCCCAGCTTTTCGAGTGCCGTAGTCGCCGGAACGACCAGTCTCGAGGAACATCAGGAGAAACTGGCATCGACGACGGAAACGGAATACATGCTGATCGATATCGATGCGGCTCGAGATCGCGGTATTCTGCCGATCGCGTTTCGTGGTAAGGACAAGTTCGTCAGCAATGGGCTGGACGATACCGATGCGGCGGAGGAAGAGACCATGGAATCCGAGGACGCGGAGATGTCTGAAGAGTCGGATGAAGAGTCGGATGAAGAGTCGGATGAATAAGGTTGCGCGAGGCGGTTGTCTCTCCTCCTCGCTGTATTCGATAGCCGCTCGCCAGCCGATGTGTGTTTGGGATTCCCATGTTCCTGTGAGCAGTCGCAGGCTGAGAACTGAGCCGTCCGTCTCTCACCGGCAGAATTTGCCGGTGAGAAGCCTGAGTGTGAGAAACGACCGAGCACTGTCGCAAACGTTCGTATGAGATTGAGGGAGTTGCCTGAAAAAAGGACTCGCGGCTAAAGTTCCGGATCTGTTAGTTTACCGTCTGCGTGAACATTGTTGTTGAATCTGCTGGTTGGGGATCAAGGATGATCGCTCCGTCACGAATCACTGCTTTTGCCGCTGCGTGGGCCGTCATGGGCATGCAGCTGATCGCTTCTGAAGAAATGCCGCTGGCCGAAAATGTGCCCACGGCGACGGAAGCCACTGCGAAACCTTCTGAGCCTTCTG
Organism: Planctomycetota bacterium; assembly: GCA_052034165.1. GTDB lineage: Bacteria > Planctomycetota > Planctomycetia > Planctomycetales > Planctomycetaceae > SXXK01. Next base: position 14,543 of record JBPOIW010000249.1, read on the forward strand.
CTGCTGCGGAGCCGAGCCAACCGGTTGCGGACGCCGAGAGTACTGGATGGACGCTGCGGTATCAGTTCCATGAAGGCCAAAGGCTCCGCTATCAGATGGAGCAAAAGATGTCTCTTGAGGCCAATCTTGGCGAACGAGGTCAGTCGATCGATCGCTCGGCATTGCGGCAGCGGCGATTGTTCACTGTGTCGTCCGTCAATGAAGACAGCTCTGCTGCATTCACCATGCAGTTTGAAAATGTCTGGATGCAGAAGCAGAGTGATGATTTCCCGGCTGTAGAGTTTGACTCGTCAATGAAACCCGGAGAAGTACCGCTGGTCTATCAGCAGGTGGCTCATCAGTTGAAGGGTAACGCTCCGCGGTATGTTTTGACTTCTCGGGGGTTATCGAAACAGCCGGATAAAACTCCCGCGAAGGTCGAACGTGCTTCGGGAGAAAACCCTTCATCGGCGCCACCTGCTGAGCCGCTGGTCGCGAGTGCAGCCACTGCGAGTTCCATAGAACTTGCCTCGGGCCAGACGGCTGCAGAGAAGGAACAGGCAGATCCTGGTTCGTTTCTGGCAGCTCTTCCCGAACACGAAGTACGAGTCGGGGAAACATGGAAAGAGCAGATTACGGTCACTGCCCGACTTCAGGAGGATGTTAATGTCGACGTACCGATCCTGAGGACGTTTCGGCTCGATTCTGTTGAAGACGGTATTGCCACCATCTCGTTTCAATGCTCCGTTCAGTCCCGAGTGCGCAGTCCGATCGTTAAGGGGCAATTGATTCAGGCAACGCCTCGCGGAACGATTCGCATTGATACCAACCGCGGTTTGATGCTCTGGCGCGAGAACATCTATAACACATCTGTCTTCGGAGCACTGGGGCAGAACACGATCCTGACATGCGTCGGACGTTCGACAGAAGAACTGATCGAGGACTCTCCAAAGTCGCAGGAGCAGTCCAGCAACTGATTACGCAGACAGTTGAAGCGGGCCGACGGCTTTGACAACACGGAATTCACACGGCCGATGTTGCCCCGGGGCGGGTACAATCCGACTCACTGTGACTGTCGCCGGCCCGTGGCTTCGATCCGTTTGATTTCCTGATCGATATCACGACCTTCGTAAAAGGACTGCCAGCCGCGAAGTGTTTGCGTCTCTCCGGGATTGCAGTCGGGGAATTTGGGATCGGCGTGCAGACATGGACAGGGAGGGTTCGCCCAGGCACGATGAATTGGCTCCCAGGCACTGATGATCCAGCGCGTTTTGTCGGGAGACGACGCGATTGCGTATCCAGAGATAAACTGTTTGTTGTCATTCGTTTGTTGTTCGAAACCTTTCGCGCCTTTGAGCATCACGCAGTTCTGTACTCGCAGGTCACTGAGTTTTGCCGCCGTTCCGTTCTTCAGCCACATAGTCATTTCAATGTGGTCTGATAAGGCTTTTGCTGAGGTGCCGAATTCAATGCCATTGGGTAGTTGTCGCTGAAGGCGATAACTACCGTCATCAGAAAGTTCCCACTCCTGCGGTTCAAGATGGACGCCCTGCAAATCCCAAATTGTCTTGACGTGTGTATGGGCCAGATACGTGAGCCCAAGGTTGGACCAGATCGCTTCCGGAATGTCCATTACCACATAGCTTTCATCGTCCCACGGACAGAACACGCTCAGCTTTGTTTCTCGCTGAGGCTCCACCGCGCCGTCAAGAAACCCGATGCGGGGATGTCGTCCGCCGGGATATGGCAGCATCAGCAGTTGTTTATCGGATCGTGGCGGTTTCGTCGCGTCTGAAATATTGAACTGTTTCAGCTTTGCAACGACCTGAGTATCGTCCAGTCCCGTGACCTGACTGACTTCGTCGATCGAATAACGATGGTGCCAGACCATGTTTTCAAGCCACGTTTGCAGTTCCTTGTCGTTCGCTGTGGGACGAGTCTGTCCGTCTGCGGACAGCGCGACGGAACAACAGCAAACGATGGCAAATAACGAGACGAGAGAGAGCGGTGTTGCAGGCATGGTCGTGGTCGAGTTGTGAGGAGGAGACTTCGACTTCATCACGTTCTGGATCGAGTCCTGGTTATCGCGCCAGACTTTTATGAGGCCCTGCAGCGCTGGCGACTGCACCGATGAGTATACCGGTCAACAATGAACAGGGCGTCATCCAGACGAAACTGATTCCCAGAGGAAGCCCAAGGTCTTTTGCATAGGCAATCGCGATCGCAACCAGAGTACTTGAAATGAGGCCGCACCAGGCTCCGAATCCATTTGACCAGCGAACAAACAGAGCCAAAAAGAACAGCACGAACAGAGGAGCGGTCAGCAGGTTGACGACCTTATAACATCGTTCGATGATGTTTCCTTCAATGAGCGTGTTGACAAGGCTGAGACCTACGGACACTGCCGCAATGATCCAAGTCAGCAGGACCAGACGCCGCAGCGACGTGTTCTCAGCCGGGGCCCTCTCCTTACTCCTTGAAAGGAAGTCCTTCTCAACGACGGCACAGGCGGAGTTCACTCCCGAGGAAAGGCTGGACAGTGCTGCAGAAAGAATTGCCGCGAGAACCAATCCAGCCAGAAGGTCGGGCATTTCTGACATAATGAATTTCGGAAACAACTGGTCTCCGATATCAACAATTGTGACGTTGGACTCAAGCTGTGGCGGGTGAGCCTGATAAAAGCCAAGGATCGCCAGACCAGTGATCGACAACAGCACTGAAACAGAGACATCAGTGATCTGAGAAACAGCTAATGTGCGTCGTGCAGCCTTGGCGTCACGGGTCGCAAGGAAACGTTGGATCGACATCTGGTCTGAACCGTTTGTGCAGACATACCAGAGTGTTGTCGAGACAAACAGCATTCCAAAGGAAACTCGGGCATCAGGATCAAAACCCCAGTTTGGCGTTTGCCAGTGTTGAGGCCAGGTGTCCGGCCACCATGCACTGACGCCTCCCATCCGAATCGTAATGACTGACAATGTCAGCACAGCTCCGGCCAGCATGGTGATTGACTGGATTGCGTCCGTCATGACGACGGCACGCATACCGCCGGTGGAGGAATAGATCGCGGTCAGAATACCAAGCAGGATACAAAGCCATGGGGTCCATGAAATATTCAGCCCCAGCAGCGGCACCAGAACATTCTGACTGGTTGCGAACAGAATCGTGGACATCCATCCCAGCCGCAAAAGGAGAAAAACTGAAGCACCCGCCAGTCGGATACTCGTTCCCAGTTTTGCTTCCAGAATCTCGTAAGCACTGGTGACGGGTTGTCGCATCAGCAGCGGAATTAAGCCAAAGCCGACGATCAGGAAGATCAACGGATGGGCGGCACTCTGAGTCATCATCATCGGGCCGTGAGCAATCATTTCTCCCGGGCCACCCAGATACGAAAGCGTACTGACAAGGGTTGCAAAGAGGGAGAGACCGACCGCAATTGGCGACATGCGACGCCCGCCGAGCAGATAGTCATCCGCAGTTTGATTCTTTCTCGAATACCAGATGCCTACTCCGATCATTAGGCCTGCGTAGAAGGCAATGACGAGCCAGCCTGCGATGCCCATCGCTTCCATCTCCTGATCGAAAAAGAATTCTGAGGCCGGGACTGGAAAGACTGCATCTGCGGTTGAGCGGTCCCTGAGAGTGATCAGAATCGGAAATCAATGAGGACAAGTCCAGCGATTCGCTTTGTGACTTTTGTCAAAGTCTGACACTTGAGCGAATAGTTCACGATGCGTGAACAGACAGCCATCCTGGAAACTTTGACGAGGTGTCTGCCTATTTCTCAGGACGGCGGCCGGGATCTCGACGAAGTGGTCCGTCTCCTCCACGAGATCGATCCGGACCTGGCCCCGGCCCTTGTCCCGGGACAGGTGGCGGTCCGATACCGGGACCTCCGAAACCGAATTGTCCCCGGAGAAACAGCTGTCGATCGCGAATGAATTTGTTGTATCGATTCACCAGGAGCTGCTCGGGAGATTTGGTGCCCGTCGTTTGAGCCAGCAACTCCAACCTCTTTCTCGCTTCATCCGAAGGCATTGTCATCAACGCGCGTTGAAACGATTTATCCGCATCTGTTTTATTGGGAAGTGATTCAAACGCCTCCACAATCTGTTCTGAAGTTACAGGGAATTGTTTTCGCAGATCATCGCCAAGAACAATCGCGGCCCTGTCGAGTACAGACGAAGCTGTCATAAACATCCACGCTCTGGCGAATGGTTTACGATCAAGATCGTGAACCATAGTCCGAAACCTCGCCAGCCACGCCTCGTCATCAATATGCCTGAGCAGCGCTGTTTTCAAAAGCTCACCCGGTTGTTCAAGCTCGCGGCGCTGGTTCGGGTTGCTGAATCGCTCAAATATCGAGAGTGTCAACAACAATGCGCGATGTTTATCTGATTTCAGTTGCTCCAGTTCTATACGCAGAGCATCATCGCGATCCTCATTGGGAACGGTTTCAGAGATGATGGACCAGTAGTCAGCAAAGCTCATCCGCAACGTCGGCATACGCACCGATGACGGACCCGTAAATTCAACAACAATCTCTTCGGGTGTGGATTCAGTTGATTTTCTCCAGCGAGACTTCACGAATACCAGACGTTCTTCGGCACTCAATTCTTCAAAGCTGTCCCATTCCGTCTGAGACAGAGAAGACCACCATTCGAAATAGCGATTCATGGTTTCGAGGAGTTCAGGATTCGCCTGGGTCTGCTGATATATCTGTACGATCTCGGTCTGCTTCCGCGCTGGCATAGACTTCATCAGCGCGTAACTTTTTCGGACGGTATTTTTCTGCTCGGGTTCGAGGTTGTTGAACTCCTGAAGCTGCTTGCTCAGAAATGCTCGCTCATCGCTGCTTCGTCCCCATATGAAGACCGACATGCAGGTGCCCACGAACATGCATACGACAGGGAGCAACACGGCCTGAGCTGTTCGTACGTGATTCATGGCTTGCGATCTCCTTCTTCGGGCACCGCGTCCGAACTGTCCTCTGATGCGTCATGATCGATCGCCGTCACCTGCTCAAGAAACGTCGCGCTTCGCGCCGCGTGAAGTCGAGGAAACTGCAGCAGCAAGTCTAATTGTTGCAGCAACTGCACGTCTTCTGAGTCGGTCTTCGAAGCCTGACTCGAGCGGCCAAGAAGAAGCCCAATCGAACTGCCAAGGAAGCCAGCCAGCGTCCACAGTGCGATCCGTGTCACCGGGATACTTCGAACCCAATCAGAGCGTCGTTTCGACGACGGCATCTGATCGGCGAATTCTTGATGAGAAACTGCTGACAGTGAAGCAAGAGTTTTCTGTGTAAACTCCCCGCTTGCTGTCGCTTCACCCAGTGTATCCAGCAACTGCCATGTGCGATCCAGAGTCTCGGCATAACCTCGCAACGGAGGATTGTTGGCAAGTTGTCGTTCGAGGCGGTTACTTTCTTCTTCGTTCAGTTCGCCATCCAGATACGCAACGAGTTCGGTCAGCTGAGGATCATTGGCTTCCTCAGGCTCGTCGAAAATCTCTGTGTCGGTGGGATGGGACATTTCTGTCAGCTTTGTGGTCAGAGCAGGGGGCAATTCAGAGCCGTAGAATTCAGAGCAAGGACAATTCAGGGAATAACAGGATACTGTTTATTTTCGACTTCGCCGAAGTTCAATTCGGCAGTTCGCCTGTGGTTTGTGCAACATTCAACAACATGGTTTGTCAGACGAATCGTTCGAGTGCCTCCTTTAGCTTTCCGCGTGCTCGGGAAATCAGAGACTTTACGGCGACTGGTCCAAGCCCCATCACATCACCGATTTCTTCGTAACTCATTTCTTCAAACTTGTGGAGGACCACGGCCGTTCGCTGTCGTTCGCTGAGTTCATCAATGGCGATTCGTACGACCTCTCGCAGTTCAGAGGAATCAAGCTGGCGCGTTGGCATGAGAGCCGATTTTTCTGCCAGATTCTGTCCTAACGACGGCAAGTCATGAGAACCAGAACCGGACGCCAATGGAATCTCTCGCCGGCGCGCGGCGCCACGCTTCTGATTGCTCGCAAGGTTATGGGCAATTCGGAAAAGCCAGGTAGAGAATCGAGCGGTGGCTTCATATCTCTCCCGTGACCGGAAGACTCTGAGAAACGCTTCCTGAGCCAGGTCTTCTGCGGTCGTGCGGTCGTGAACCAGATGGAAGAAGAAGCCCACGAGTCGATCCTGGTACCGCACGACCAACTCTTCAAACGCGGAGTTGTCACCCGCAGCGACTTTCAGCATTAACTGAACGTCCGGGTCAGACAAGTATTGGTTTGTCAGGGACTGAGAGACCAAACGGGCACTCCGCAGTGCAGATTCAACAAAAAAAGGCTGCCAGAATCGCGAGGTGTCGAGTTCTCAATCTGGTTTAAGTGACTTCTATCCCCCGGACGACGAGCCAAAAACCTCAACTGAGTATCGCCGGGGCGGCTCAATTCGCCACCGGAACTGTATGCCCGGAATTCTGAGTCAGGCAAGCAACCCAGACTGCAGTGTCCGTACATTCAGTTGCCGCGGGACGCCGACAACATTTCTCTCAACACAGAAGGAGTCTGACCGGACCGCGTTTTTGCGTGAAGTTTTTCCCTGGACAGCAAACTTATGTCCGATTCCGGCGATAGCTTCTCAGCACTGCGCCCTCCATTAGGACAGTCGCTGTTTCCACTCGGCCAGTCTTGCCGCGACAGATTCTTCACCGCCCGACCCATAGCTCTGCAGCGCCTTCATTGCATTCCGAGCCCCCAGAATGCCTCGGACGTCTTCCTCAATCACCGAGCAGGCCGTTTTCAGGTCTTCCAGTGACAAATCTGCCAGCCGACACTGTCGAGATTCACAATGGGCGACCAGCTTTCCAACAGTCTCGTGGCCCGTCCTCATCGGAACACCCTTTTTGATCAGGTACTCCATCAGGGCCGTCGCGTCCAGAAAACCGTCTTCGAGCCGCGATTCAATGCGATCCCGCTTCAGTTCAGCGCCGGCCACGATCGCCGGAGTCAATTCCAGACAAGCTCGCAGCGCATCATAGGCGGAGAACATCGCCAGTTTGTCTTCCTGCAGGTCGCGGTTGTAGGCCATGGGAAGACTCTTGATCAGAATCAGCAACTGCGGCACGGTCGCCATCACTCGAGCTGTTCGGCCGCGAATCAGTTCCAGAACATCCGGGTTCCGCTTCTGAGGCATGATTGACGAGCCAGTTGTGTAGGCATCCGGAAGTTTCAGGAAGTTGAATTCCGTCGTGAACCAAATGATCCACTCTTCGGCCCAGGTGCTCAGGTGCGCGGCAATCAGAGACAGGCAAAACACGAACTCAACCAGGAAATCGCGATCGCTGCTGACGTCCAGACTATTGGCCGCCACAGAATCGAACCCGAGCAACTTTGCGGTCAGCTGGCGATCGATTGGCAAGGTTGTTCCAGCCAGGGCCGCAGCTCCCAGCGGGCAAACGTTAAGCCGCTTTCGGCAGTCAGCGAGACGTTCACGGTCACGCTGAAACTTCTCAACATAAGCCAGCCAGTAATGTGCGGCCAGTACCGGTTGTGCTCGCTGGAGATGAGTATACCCGGGCAGAACGACATCAGCGTCCTGTTCACAACGTGCAACAAAGGCCTGCTGAATTTCCACGAGCAGCTTGTCGAGATCATCGATGGCATCGCGAGTATACAACTTCAGATCTGTGGAGACCTGATCGTTTCGACTTCGTCCCGTGTGTAGCTTTCGTCCCACATCACCGATCCGCGCAATCAGCGCGTTTTCGATGTGCATGTGGATGTCTTCGAGATCCGTGCGGAAGGAGAATTGTCCGGCCGCAATCTCTTCGCCGATCTGGTCAAGATGGTCACAGATGCGATCTCGTTCGAGGGCGGTGATCAGCCCGGCATGAGCCAGCATGGTGGCGTGAGCCATCGAGCCGCGAATATCGACCGCGTACAGTCGCTTATCGAAACTGATCGACTCTGTAAAAGCTTCTACTCGCGGATCAGTGGCCTGATGAAATCGTCCGCCCCATGCCTTGGCCATTTGTTATTCTCCAGTTCGTGTAGTTCGAGCCTAAGGTCGCGTGCCGTGTTCCACAATCACCGTCGTGCGAATGCCACCGCGAGGCGTGAAGGCCGCTTCAATCTTCATCCAGCGTGGCTGAGTCACCGCCACAAGGTCATCCAGAATCATGTTTGTGACGCGTTCATAAAACGCGCCATGATTTCTGTATTCCTGCAAGTAAAGTTTCAGTGACTTCAGTTCGTAGCAAACCTTATCCGCAATGTACGTAATGGTCAGCGTTCCAAAATCCGGGTGGCCAGTTTTCGGGCACACCGAGGTGAACTCGGGAGCCACCGTTTCAATCACAAAATTTCGCTGCGGAAACGGGTTCTCAAATGTTTCCAGAGTGGCGCGAGACGGATCAGACATGACGATAACAGTCCTTCAATTCGATTCAGAGAAAATAAACAGAGAGGATCGTTCTACGATCTCCTGCAGTGAGGTTTGAGAATTCATTCGCAAAGTCCGCAAACACATTTCGCTGCGGCGAATCATAGACGTGTCCTGATTCGCTAACGACTTTGCAGTTGCCAGAAACGGTGAATTCTTACCCAAAGTGACCGTTGTTGGCTGATCAATCCCACATTTTCACGCGAACGTTCAGTCTTCGGAAATTCGAAAGCGAGGGATGGTTCGCTTGCCGAAAACAGAGAAGGGACAATTAACGAGGGGCTGCCGGAACCGGGACTGGTACGTCGAACAGATACTCCGACCGAGCGAAAGACATCTCAGTCAGTATCCATGACTGCATTTGAGTCTGGCGAAAAGTAACACTCTGATCGGCACTCCCGACAGCACCTTTCAGAGTTCCGCTTCCGTGTAGCCGGACATTAATTTCCATCGACTGAAAATGAACATCTCTTTGACGCGGAATCACTTCTGGTTGCAAGTCCGGAAGATCGTTTTCAGGCACCGGAGTTTCGTCTCTCGGCTTCTCCCTGGAGAGAAGGATTTTTCCAGAGTATTCATCCAGATCCGCCGCCACATTCTGGAGTGGGATTTTTGAAGAGACAGAATCCCTGTTCGGCACGACCAGCGGAACGAAACGTCCCTGGCCAGTCACAGTCATCGACTCCTCTCCATCATCGGCTGCCTTTGGCTGAAGCTCCAAAGTGACCTGCATGACTCCAAACGGCCCGATAGCCATGGAATCTTTTCTGGTCATCGGAGTTTTTTGCTTCTCATTCTGGTCACTACCTTGTGGAAGGTCGTCAACTTGGCCTGTTAGCCCGGTCCAGAAAGGACGGCTTAGCCATGACGCGATCACATCTTCCGGGCAGGAATCACGAAGCAGTTGAGAAGCCGAAACATCCAGGCCAGAAAGTGCGGCAAGGACTGTCTCTCTGTCCCGTGCGGCAATAGTCAGAATCTGCCCGGTAGAATCGATCTCGAATCCAATGCGAAGATCTTCGAGTGCTCTGGCTGAACGCGCGGAGGCCTTCAATGAGTCCTGAGATGATTCCTCGACATCTCGTACAGCCTTTCTGAGTCGTGCTGCAATGACTGCGTCGCCGGAGTTCCGGACCTGCGTGACATGATATTCGATTTCGAAGCGATCCCGAGTGTCGGAGCTGGTCGCTGGCTGATCACCAATGGTCACCTCAGTATGCTTGACCGAAAGCACGCTCACTACAAACCGATCGCCAGCCTTCAGCCCCCAAACTGCGCTTGTCTCATCAGCACGTGTCGGAAGTACTGTCGCGGAAAAAATGCCGCTGAACAGGAAGAGATGCAGAAGGCATCTGAAAGCACGCTGGCGGTCTTGCATACATCACTCTTTGACTTTGGCCGAACTCAAATCGGTACGGATCCAATTCACACAGACTTGGCTGTTTTTCGGCTGCGAACTCAACCGAGACACAGACTGGAGTTCGTAGTATGACAGGTCGGGCGGCGGAATTCGAGATGGTTTGGGTTTCGCAGCCTGTCATCAGTAATCTAAGAATTCAGCAGGCTCTCAACCGCTGCTGAACCGTGGTCAGCGAGAGGAATTGGGCGGCCGATGTTGCTGAGATTGGTGGATTCCGGATTCAACGCGAGGGCTCGGCAGATTGTGGCCATGAGATTGGGAACGGTGAGTAAGCCATCCTTGATTTCCATGCCGTCGTCACTCGTCGCTCCGTATGCTTGTCCGCCTTTGATGCCGGCGCCCCCGAGCACAGTGCTCCAGCTTCCTGGCCAATGATCGCGGCCGGTGTTCTCGTTGATCTGTGGTGTTCGACCGAATTCGCCCATCCACACGACCAGCGTATTCTCCAACAATCCTCGCTGCTTCAGATCGGCCATCAGCGTGGCCCAGGCAGGGTCAAGGATTCCACAAAGGCCCTTCACGGCATTGAAGTTATCCTGATGAGTATCCCAACCAGCGCCGCCGAGTCCGTCAACGCCGTTAAGTGAAACCTCGACAAACGAGACGCCTCGTTCAACAAGCCGACGAGCCAACAAACAGCCCTGACCGAACGGGTTGCGACCGTAGGCATCTCGCAGTGAAGCTTCTTCCTGTTCCAGATCAAATGCTGCCACCGCCTCCGACTTCATCATGCGAACGGCCTGCTCATAAGACTGCAAATGACTGTGTCCCGGGACATCGGGACGCTCTGACAAAAATGAATGCTCCAGAGTACTTAGCAGACTCAACCGCGAATCCACCTGAGCAGTCGGCAGGCGATCGGCTGGCTTCAGATTTCTCACTTCAAACGAAACATTCTGTTGCTGATCCATTTCTGAAGCAACAACTAACGGAGACCACGACGGTCCGAGGAACCCAGGCCCGAATGCCGCCGGACTGAAAGCTCGAAATGGATTCACGGCGATAAATGAGGGCAGATCACATTCCGGCTTTTTCAGAGCTTTCCCAAGGAACGAACCCATCGCCGGGTACTGAATCGGACCTTGCGGAAGATACCCGGTTCGCATGTAGTAAGTTGCTCGAGTGTGGTCGCCTTCTTTCGTCGACATGGAACGGATCGGCGCAAGATGCTCCATCACTGTCGCGACCTTTGGCAGGTTTTCGGCGATGCGAATTCCGGGCACGCTGGTCTCGATGGCCTTTGTCGGACCGCCATTCTCCTGACCCTCTTTGGGATCAAAGGTTTCCATCTGGCTTGGTCCGCCGGACATCCATAAGAGGATACATGATCGCGGTGCTTTGGTTCCGGATTGCTGAACCTCGGCAGCTAATCGCGGAAGCCATCCGGAC